>PUXW01000013.1 GCA_009659925.1 Nitratiruptor sp.
CTGTGGGACCCCTGTTATCGCCTCCAACAGCTCCTCCATTCCCGAGGTCGTGGGAGAGGGAGGGATCCTCATCGATCCCCATGAGCCAGAGACCATCACGAGAGCCCTCTTAAAAGTTGACGAAGAGGCGCAACTGCGCCACCAACTCTCCCAGAGGGGACTCATCCAAGCTAGGAAATTCTCATGGAGCAAGAGTGCCCAGCAACTCTATGAACTGATCCGACAAAACATTTAGTATCATTTTAAAAAGCTCAAGGAGGAGATGTGATTCGACATATTATCCTTTGTGGTGGCAGTGGGACGAGGCTCTGGCCTTTAAGTCGAGAGCTCATGCCCAAGCAGTTTCTCAAACTCTTCGAGCAGAACCGCTCCCTCTTCCAGCTCACCCTCCTGCGCAATCTCCCCCTAGTGCAGGAACAGTTGATTATCGCCAACCAGGACCACTACTTTCTCGCCCTCGATGAGCTCGAAGAGCTCGGCCTTCAACCCCCTCCCTTCATCCTTGAGCCCTTTGGGCGCAATACGGCCCCCGCCATCGCCTTTGGGGCTATGGCTAGCCACCCTGAAGACCTCCTTCTGGTCACCCCTGCAGACCATCTCATTGAAGGAGACGAAGGATATAGAAAAGCTTTGCAACGGGCCATCGAGCTGGCTAGAGAGGGGGCCCTCGTAACTTTTGGCATCCCCCCAAAAACTCCCCACACAGGCTATGGTTACATCGAAGCCCACGGGGAGGATGTGATCCGCTTCCACGAGAAGCCCCCCCTCTCCCAGGCCAAGGAGTATTTAAAACGGGGGAATTTCTTCTGGAACAGCGGTATCTTTCTCTTCCAAGCCAAAACCCTCCTCCAAGAGCTGGCCCACCACCAGCCAGAACTCTACGGAGCAATCGAAAAGGCCTACATGATGGCTAAAGGAAAGGGGGAGCAAGGAGATCCCCTCCGAATTCCTCCAGAAGGGATGGAAGCCATTGAGAGTATCAGTATCGACTATGCCCTTTTGGAAAAGAGTGGACGGGTCAAGATGGTCCAGGCTCCCTTTCAATGGAGCGATGTAGGCAGTTTCGAGGCTTTGAGCGAGGCGATCCCGGGGGATCCAGCTTTGGAATTGAAGGCAAAGAACAACTTCGTCCTCTCCAAGCGAACTGTGGGGCTCATTGGGGTCGAGGATCTCATCGTCGTCGATACCGCCGATGCCCTCCTCATCCTCAAGCGAGGATTTGGGGAGCTGGTCAAGGAGCTCATCAAAGAGATCCCCGATCCCCAACTGCTCCGCCTCCATCGGAAAGTCCATCGTCCTTGGGGAAGCTACGAAGTGCTCGTGACAGAGCAAGGATACAAGATTAAGCGGATCGTCGTCAAACCTGGAAAGCGGTTGAGTTTGCAAAAACATTTCCACCGGAACGAGCACTGGATCGTCTTGAGTGGAACGGCCCTGGTCCAGGTGGGGGATCGGGAGTATTTGCTTCGTCCCAATGAATCGACCTACATCGAGGCGGGAGAGCTCCACCGCCTGACCAATCCAGGCAAACTCCCCCTCATCCTCCTGGAGGCCCAGGTGGGAGAGTATGTGGGAGAGGATGATATTGTCCGGATCGAAGACGATTTCAAACGGGAGTAGATGGTCGCCAAGAGTCTCTACCAGATTGCCCAGTTGATCTTGGGAGAGGGGATCTCAAGAGCCATCTCCTTCGGGGTTATCATCTACATTGCCCAGCAATTGGGGGCCCAGGAGCTCGGTCTGTGGGCCTACGCCCTGGCCCTCAACAGCTTCCTCATCCTCCTCTACAATCTGGGACTTGACATATATGCCATGGTGGAGGCGAGTAAAAATCCCTCCCAAATCCCCTCTCTCGTTACCAATGTGACCGCTATCAAGGGGATCTCCTTCTTGCTTCTTATTACCTTCCTCCCCCTCTTCATGGATGAGTTTAGACTCCTCCTCCTTCTCTCTCTCCTTTTAGCCGGCGATTTCCTCCACTCTTTCTATCCAACTTGGTACTACCAGGTTCACGAGGACTTTACCACTATCACCAAGATCAAGGTCTCCCGCTCCCTCTTCTACCTCCTCTCCATTATCCCCCTCCTCTGGCTCTGGCCATCCATCGAGGCTGTAGCCCTCGCCTACTTGATGGCCCATCTGCTCCTGGCTCTCTTTTACTCAAGAGCCTATCTTGCCCATTTTCGCTGGGAGGAGATGCACATTAAAGGGTGGAAAGAGATGGTCTCCCAGGGACTCTTCCTGGCGGGGGCCCTCATCTTCACCCAGGTCTACAACATAACCGACAAGATCATGCTCACCCATCTCCTCGACCTCACCCATACGGGATGGTATGAGGCAGGGTATAAATTCGTGGCCTTGAGTATTGTTCTCTTCCACCTCATCTGGACCGTCTACGCTCCCAAAATCCCCAATACCCCATCCCTCTACCGCCACTACGGAGCCCTTATCCTCCTGCTGGCCCTCATCTTTGCCATCCTTTTCTGGGGAGTGGGAGAGAAGATGGTTCTCTGGCTCTATGGGAGGGAGTTTGAAAGGAGCGCCCAGAGCATGGGAGCCTTTGCCCTCATGGTCCTAGCTTATGGCCTCACGGCAACTCTCATCCCCCCTTTGACCATTTTAAGAAAGCATCGGGAGTGGTTCTGGATCACCTTCACCACCGCCTCCCTCAATATAGCTCTCAACTATTTTCTCATCTCCGCTTGGGGTTTGGAAGGGGCTATTATCGCCACCACTGTTTCTGAAGCTCTAGCAGCTCTTCTCGCCCTCAAATTTGTGGGAAAACTTCTCCTAGCATCGACCTCCTGAACTCCTCTTTAAAAGGGAACTTCGATTCGATAAGTCCCCATGTCGATCCCCGAAGATCGGGGATCTTGGAATTTCAAAGGAGAAGAGATTCCAGGGAGTTACAAAGCTCCCCGTACCTGCATGGCGAACCAGATGATGATGAGGTTGAGGAGGAAGATGGCCATAGAGCTACTCCTAGAGAGAAGCTTCTCCATCTTGGTTCGCTCCCTGCCGTGGGTCTTGAGGGCGATATACATATGGACGATGGTGAAGATGGTAATAAGGGCCACGAGAATCAGTTTGATCGTCATGGCGTAGGCCAAGGACTCTGGAGTCCAGTGGGCCAGGACATTGTCGATGGCCAGATGGTAAAACATCCAGAGTCCCGTTCCAATGAGAATGGTCAACCAGACCGACTCCATATAGCCATAGAGGGGTCCAATGTAGTAATAGACCCGCTCTTGGGCCTCTTTGTCTCGTAGGAAGATACCAAGGGTAAAGAGGAAGATACTCCCGCCGATCCAGACGGTTGCTGCCAGGAGATGGATATAAAGGACGATCTCAAGGGTCATGATGGGTAGCGCCAGTAGCGTGGTGTTCCGGTATCCAAGTGGACAAATCCGGAGCGGGGATAGTAGCCAACCCCACCTTTGCGCAAAGCAAGGGCTACAAAGCGCAAGACCCCAAGGTCATAGCCAGCCAGACGGACATCGACAGCCCGCCCATAGAGGTGGAAGCTGTTCTTGGCCACTCCCCGGCTATGGCGGCGAAGATAGGCGTTGGTCTGGGGGGAACGGTAGGCCGAGTAGATGAGGAACTCTTTGGAGGTTTCAAGCCGTTGACGGATAGAGTGGAGGTATTCGATGAGGCGAAGATCGATCTTGTGGACCTCATTGTTGCGGTAATCCCTCAGGAAGTACTCCAGATCTTCAAGGGTCTCGTAGATGTACTCCCCATCGGCCCAGAAGACTCCATTGAACCACTCCCCAGTATGGGTGTGGTAGAGTCGCAGCCGCTTCTCATACTTGGCAGCGGCTGAACGGGATGGGATAATGATCGATGCTCCTAGGAGAAAAGAGTTTTTGATGAATGTTCTGCGATCCATTATTGAGCCTCCGTGACGAGTTGGTGGACCCGATTGCGAACGAGTTTGCCCATGCGTCGATCGTAGCCGTAAATATCGTTGAAGAAGTAGCACTTTCCATCTGGATCGGCGTAGGCCGTCAAATAGGCCAGATAAACCGGTATCTTCCGTTTGAAGGGGACCCTTTTGGTCCTCTTCGACCAAATTATATCAAAGATATCCCTATAAGTTAATTTCTTTTCTTTAGATTTGAGCAAATAATAGAGCTCGATGGGACGTTCTACCCGGATACACCCCGAACTTAAGGCCCGATAGGGGTATTTGAAGAGAGTGCGATGGTTGGTATCGTGGAGGTAGACATCGAAGCGATTGGGGAAGATCAACTTCAAATAGCCCAGGAAGTTGTGGGGCCCTGGCTTTTGAAGGAAGTAGAAGGGGAGCTCTTCAGCCGAGGTATAAAGGCTCCAATCCACGTCCTCAAAGGGAATCTGATTACGGCCCCGATAGTCGGTGGCGGCAATGATCCCCTTGCGCTCAAGCTCTTTGAAATTCCCCTCTTGCAAGAGGGGAAGGATATCCTCCTCAATGATGGTCTTGGGAGCCCGCCAGTAGGGGTTGAGAACGGCATAGGAGATCTCATGGCGCATCATTGGTGTTGGTCGCTTCTTGCGCCCGACGATGACTTTGGAGTGGAAGGTAGAGCGATTTCCTTCATAGACCTCTAGGAAGAAGCCTGGAATATTGACAAAGACAAAGTAGGGGTCGTCCTGGAGGAACCAACGGAGTCGCTCGATGTTGATGAGGATCTTCTCGATCTTCTCCTCGGGACTCATATTCATCGCCTTAAGAGTAGCTGGCCCGATGATTCCATCCGGTTTGAGGCCGTGGCGCCTTTGAAATTCGACGACGGCTTGACGCAGCTCCTGGTCATAGGTTTGATTTTCATCAATTGGACCATCGTAAAACCCTTCGATACGGAGCCGCTCCTTGATGGCTGGAATTTCTGGATAGGCGCGCTCTGGATAGAGGTAGGCGGTATCGTTGACCTCGATTCGGGGCCACCCCCCCATGATGGCAATGCGCTGATAGCCCTCCAAGGCCCTCTCCAGGTTGGAGATGATCGGGTTTGCAATAGGATATCGTGGCTTTTCCCCCTGGACGGGATAGAACTCCTCCTCGGTGAAAAAACGGTCGGGGCTGCTACAGCCCCCATTTCTCAATTTGGCATACTCCTCAAAGAGCTTCTGGGCGAGGCGCTCCACATCCTCCTTATTGGAGTCTATGGGGACCTTTTCCATCGCCTCGATGGCAAGACGAAGGGGAGTGGTGTCGAGACGCTGGATACAGGTCAAGGTCATGTCATGTTCGACGGCCTCGACGAGCTCCAAGAGCTCCTTGGTTGGACTATCCCCTTGAACCCAGCGATACTTGGGCTCGGGAGAGGAGAATTCAACTTGTGCCAAGAGCAAGAGGGTAAAGCTCCAGACAATTGGGATGACTCTCTTCACTTGGACCACCTTTTATTTTTTTTTAAGGTGTTTTGCGTAAAATAACGCTTACGAACGGCCCCATCGTCTAGCGGTTAGGACACCGCCCTTTCACGGCGGTGACGGGGGTTCGAGTCCCCCTGGGGTCGCCACTCATCCTCTTCTCTCCAAAAGTCCTTCTCGAACCGTTATTTTAACCAAATTCAGCCTTGTATCGATGAAAATCGATCCGTTCCCCTATCCGTCCCTCTTTGAGGACATAGATAACATCGGCTTGTTGGATAGTACTGGCCCGGTGAGCTACGAGGATGGTGGTGCGCTCCTTCAAGAAGGGTTCCATCGCCTTAAAGATCTGCCGCTCCATCTCTACGTCGATCCCCGATGTAGCCTCATCCAAAATGACGACCTTAGGAGAGCGCAGGATCATCCGGGCCAGGGCAATACGCTGGCGTTGTCCTCCACTAAGCCGTACCCCACCCCGCCCCACGGGGGTATCAAGCCCTGCTGGCAGCTGGCGAACCCATTGGGCTAGGTGGACCATCTCCAGTGCCTCCCAGATCCGTTGGGGATCGATGGGATCTGCCAGGGTGAGGTTGAAGCGGATGGTCGCGTTAAACAGCCGAGGGAACTGGGGCACATAGGCCACATGGGCCCGGACCAGATCGAGGCCGATTTGATGGATTGGAATCTGGTTGTAGCGGATCTCCCCCTTTTCGATGGGATAGAAGCCGACTAATAATTTGCACAGGGTACTCTTTCCACTCCCACTGGCCCCTACGATGGCGGTTCGACTCCCTGGATCGATCTGGAGGGAGAGATCGTGGAGGATGGGCAGATCCTCATCGTAGGCGAAGGAGAGGGATTGGACGGTGATGCCAACTGGTCTCCTCTCTTGGAAGGGATTGAAGCGGTGGGGATAGTGGGGCTCTTGGCGAAGGGCGAAGAGGGCATTGATCCGCTCGAGGGCTACGGCTGCGCTCTTGTAGGCGTATTGGATGTTGATGAGGTCCTGGATCGGGGTCATCATGAACCAGAGGTAGGCGAAGATGGCCATCATCAACCCCACACTCAAGTCGCTGTAAAGGACCGCTGCGATTCCAGCCGCCCGGAAGAGCTCAAAACCGCTGACGAAGAGGAGGAAGCTCAGCCGTATCCCTGCTTCGCTCCGATAGCCAAAGGCGATGGAGCGCTCCCGCAGCTCCTCGACCCGCTCCTTGAGTCGTCCGAAGAAAAGGGGCTCCTTGTTGGCCCCGCGGATCTGGTCGAGGAGATCGAGGGTCTCGACTAGAGCCTCTTGAAACATTTCGATGGCCCTGTTCTGTTCCCGTTTGAGCTTGGCCACCTTTTGGGCCAGTTTGGTCGAAAAGAGGATAACGATGGGGTTGAGGAGGAGAATGAAGAGGGCTAGTTGCCAATGGATGGCCACAAGGACACTGGCAACCCCAAGGAGCATGAGGATGGAGATGAGCAGTTTGGAGACGGAACCGCTCAGGAAGGTATCGAGACTTTCCACATCACTGATGAAACGGCTGGCGATGGCTCCGGTTCCAAGGAGTTCATACTCTTTGAGGCTGGCCCGCTGTAAATGGTCGAGAAGCCTTTCGCGAATCCAGGCGGCCACCCCCTTGGAGATGGTCTGAAAGAGCTTGGCTTGGAGGATCTGCAAGGCGGTGTAGCTTCCCCGTAACCCCAAGACAGCTACCAAGGTGGCGAGGATAATAGCCCCAGCTCCATGGATTCCAAGGAGGCCGAGCCACTGGCTCCAGTACCCCTGCTGGCCGAGAATGAGCTCATCGACCAGGAGAGGCATGAGGAGTGGAATGGGAATAGCGGCGAGGGTGGCAAGAAGGGCGGTCAACTGGGCAAGGAGGAGCTCCTTGCGATAGCGTGTCCAGATGAACCTCCAGATCCGCAGGAATGAGAGGGGGGTCTCACCCATACCAGAGGAGCTCCTCTAGGGTAACCTCCACACTGGAAGCGAGGGAGTCGAGGTTGTAGCCCCCCTCCAGGAGGAAGGCAGTTGGCCTATCTCCGGCAAAATCGAGGATACGGCGCACCAGCTGGCGCAGGCCATCTAGGGTAATCTGGGCGGTGGAGATGGTCTCGGGAGCCATGAGATCGTACCCAGCGCTTACAAGGAGGATGTCAAAGTCAAAGTCTTGGGGGAGATCGTCATAGAGGGCCAGGAGCTCCTGGTCGCTACAATAGTCTCCATAGGGTCGGTTGCGGGTAAATCCCGTTCCCGGACCGGCCCCGATCTCATCTTCGTGACCGGTGAAGTAGGGGTAGTTATTGCGCTCGTGGGTGCTAAAGAAGAAGACCGTCGGATCCTCGTAGAAGATCTCCTGGGTCCCATTCCCATGATGGACATCGAAGTCGATGATCATCACCTTTTCAAATCCCCTCCTTTGAGCGTATCGGGCCATGAAGGCGATATTGTTGAAGATGCAAAAGCCCTGCCCCGTCTTGCGCTCGGCATGGTGGCCTGGAGGGCGGATATTGAGGAAGGCCCTTGTAATCTCTCCTTGTCGGAAGGCATCGACGACGGGCATCGTCGAACCGGCTGCATAGGAGGCCACTTCGAAGGAGCGGGGGCCAAGAATAGTATCCTCGTTGAGGATGAAGCGAAATCCTTGATCGTAGGCCCGTTCCACCCACTCCACATAGGCGGGATCGTGAACCGTTGCAAGGGCCTCTTTGCTCCCTTTGGCTATGGGAAGGCGCAGGAGTGGGAAGTTCTGGGCTACTTCGTGGATTCGGATAACCCGCTGGGGCCTTTCGATATGGTTTCCCGTCTCATGTTGGGTGAAGATGGGATCGTAGACATAACCGACCATGGTCTCCCCCTGATCTTTTCCCCTATTCTACCACAAGCTCCTTGAGAACCGCCACGAGTTGGTGGGTCCCGTTGGGGCAGCGGGCCACCCGATACTCAGTAACGCCTCGTTCCTGGGCCACTTGACCATACTCCTGGTGCAATTCCAAGAGGGTTTCGGAGTTGTCCAGGAGGAAGGAGAGGGGATAGACCAGGACCCGACGTCCTTTGAGGGTGGCTAGAATCTGATCGAGGGAGGGTTCAAGCCAGCGGACTGGCCCCAGTTTGGATTGGAAGGCGAGGTGGATGGCCCGGAAGCGCCCTTGAAGGCGACGGCGCAAGAGCTCGACATGGCGCTGGACCTGAAAGGGGTAGGGATCCCCTCTTTCGACGATTTTTTGGGGGAGGGAGTGGGCAGTGAAGATTAGATCGTATTCCCGGCTTGAAGCCCCCTCCAGGGCCTCGTCGATCCGCTGGCAAATAAGCTCGTTGAGGGAGGGATGATCGTAGAAGTGGGTTATAGCTGTGACCCGTTTGGGATAGTAGCCCAATCGTTGGGCCCAGTAGGCGAAGTCCTGGAGGCTGGAGCGGGTCGTGGTGGTAGAGTAGTGGGGATAGAGGGGCAGGAGGGTGAGCCGATCTACCTGGGCCTCCTGGAGCTGGAGGATCGCCTCCCTGGCCCGGGGAGGGGTATAGCGCATCACCTGGAGGACCAGACTCTCTGGAAGGGCCTCTTGCATCTTGGCCACCAGTTGAAGGCTCTCTTCCACCAGGGGACTTCGCCCCCCCAACTTCTGGTAGTTGGCCCGGGCCTCTGGGAGGCGCCCTTTCGTAATGAGGTAGGCTAGGAGAGAGCGGATTGGAGCTGGAAGGGGGAGGATATTGGGATCGTTGAACATGTTCTTTAAAAAGAGCTCCACCTCATCCAGGTTGTGTGGACCACCCATATTCATCAAGACGATACCCCAGGACATGGTTACCTCCTTTTTTTCAGCCACCGCCAGAAGAGGCGATCCAGAGCGATAGAGGGGGGCAGGGGGGTGGCCGAGCGGATCTGCTCGACCAGCCGTTTGGCGACGAAAGGGGCAAAGACGAACCCCCGTCCCCCAAAACCGCCAACCAGATAGAGCCCCCGCAAACGGGGTAAGGGTTTTTCTGGCGTACAAGCTCCCTCCTCCCACCGGATCGCCTCTCCAGCATAGGGGAAGTGATCGAAGACACTTGGACGTACCCCACATAGGAGCTCCAGGGGCTCGACCCGATTCAGCTCCACCATACGCCGGGCCTCTTCCAAGAGGAAGTTGGGAGGCGGAGGGGTGTGGCTTGGATCGTCTACACGAACGTGGGTAGCCCCGATAGCTACCCTCCCGCCGATGGGAGGAGAGATGGAGATCCGTTTGTGGAGGCTCCATGGGATTTGAGGTGAGGCGCGTACATCGATTCGATATCCCCCGACCCGTCCCAGTTGGAGGTATGGGGGCAAAAGCTCTCCCCAAGCGCCGGTAGCGACGATGACGCGCTTCGCCTCGATATCGTTGCAGAGGTACCCTCCCCCTTTCTCTTCAATCCGCTCTATGCCCTCTCGAAGTATGGGAACTCCTTCCAAAAGGGCCGCGCAGACCCTCCGAGGCTCGACAATGCCCCCCTCTGGAAAGAGGAAACCCCCGAAAGCCCGGGCATAGGGTTTGAGCCACGGGAGATCTTCAGGGGCGAGATGGCGAAAGGGGAGATCGATGAAGGGCAGATACCCTTGGAACCGCTCGGCGTCCCCCTCATCTTTGGGGAGTCGGAGGATACCGGTCTGGGTGAAAAGGTGGGGAAAGTTCCGGGTATAAAAGGCCACACTCTCTCGAAAGGCCTGGTTGGTTAGGCGTTGGAGGGGTCCACCCCGCCCCAGACGGGGAGCGATGAAGGCTCCGGCTGCCCCACTGGCCCCGGCGGCGATTCCCCCTTGATCCACCACGAGGAGCCGTAGCCCAGCCTTCTTTAAGTAGTAGGCACAATGGGCCCCAGCTGCCCCGGCTCCAATGATGAGGAGATCGACCTTCAAAGGGTGATCTCTTTGATGTCGGCGATCTGCTTGAACTCCAGGTAGATGGCGGCGATGAGATTCTTGCGGTTGGAGCGCAGCTGGGGATCGTCTACATTGACCAGGACATGGTCAAAGAATGCGTCGATATAGCCCTTGAGGCCGAAGAGGGCTTCGAGGCGCTCCTTGAGGGAGCCATAGGCTCTAGAGCGCACCGCTTCAAAGGCCTCCCACAAGGCCCGCTCCTCCTCTTGCTGGAAGAGGGCTGGGTCGACCTCTGGAGGACCTGCCAACTCCATATCCTTGATAATGTTGGAGAGGCGCTTGAAGGTGGAGAAGTGCTCTTTGAACTTGGGATCCTCCACGATCTGGCGCAAAGCCTCTAGCTTCTCCTGGATACCCACGAGATCCCGCTCACCACTCTCCAAAACGGCGGTGAGCAGGGAGGGGTTGACCTGGAAGAACTGGTAGAGTCGCTCCACGAAGAAGCGCTCCAGCAGAGTTGTATCGAAGGGGCGATACTCATCGAGGAAAGGCTCCCACTCTCGAATATCGAAGGGGAGCTTGAACTCCAAGACGATCCGGATAATCCCCAAAGCGGCCCGGCGCAATCCGAAGGGATCCTTAGAACCACTCGGGATCTTCCCGAGGCTAAAGAGGGCCAAGAGGGTATCGATCTTGGTGGCCAAGGCGACCAGGGCGCTCAAGAGATTGGAAGGGAGTTCGCTCTCCTCCCCTTTGGGAAGGTAGTGCTCCTTGATGGCCAGGGCTACAAGCTCATCTTCCCCCTGGGCCAGGGCGTAGTAGTAGCCCATAATTCCCTGGAGTTCTGGAAATTCATAGACCATCTCGGTGAGCAAATCGGCTTTGGAGAGCATGACGGCCCGCTCCAGAAGGGCCCGGAGCTCTCCCTTAGGGAGGCGAAGTTCCGTCTCTACCCGCTTTCCGTAGCGTTCCAGCAGCTTCTGGGCGATCTTGAGTTCCCGAAGCTCCTTGTCGAAGATGGAGCCCAGCCCATCCATGAAGCGGATTTGGCGCAATCCCTCGAAATCGAGGCCCCGCTTTAAGTCGTTGCGCCAGAAGAAGAGGGCATCGTTGAATCTGGCCCGGAGAACCCGCTGGTTCCCTTGGACGATCTGGTCGAAATTTTGGGTATAGGCGTTGCTCACCACGACGAAGCTGTTATCCAGCCGCTCCCCTTTGAAGATGGGAAAGTAGCGCTGGTGTTCGCGCATCGAAGTGATGAGGACCTCTGGAGGGAGCTGGAGGAAGGTCTCATCGAAATGGCCCCGCAAAGGGGTGGGGTATTCGGTGATGGCTACCACCTCCTCGAAGAGCTCCCAATCCCGCTGGATGGCTCCCCCTTCCCGCTCGATCCGCTCGAAACCGACTTCGATCATCTTGGCCCGCTCCTCTTGATCGAGGATCACCCCTCCCGAACGCAACTTCTTGAAATAGTCTTGGGGCCCCTCGACGGGAATGGGCTCCATTGAGACGGCTCTGTGGACCCGGGTGGTGTTGCCGGTCTCGATGCCAAAGAGGGGGAAGCGGAGGAAGCGGCCATGGAAGTGGACGATCCCCCAGCGGATGGGGCGGATGAAGGTCTCCCTGAGGCTACCCCAACGCATCTCTTTTCCAAAGGAGAGGGATTGGAGCCACTCTCCCACCAGCTGGGGGAGGAGGGTTTCCACCTTGGCCCCTGGGGTCTGACGGCGATAGTAGAGGACCTCTCCCCCCTTGCCCGGATGCCGCTGCAACTCCTCCACCAAGACCCCTACCTTCTTGGCAAAACCAAGGGCCGCTTTGGTCGGTACCCCATCCTTGTAGGCAATGGCAAGGGGGGGACCGAAGAACTCTTGGACCTGGTCTGGCTCTTGCTCTGGGAAGCGCTCATGCCAGAGAACCAGACGGCGGGGGGTATAGAAAAAGGCAAATTCGCTCTCAAGGGAGTGGCGCTGGAGGAGCTCCTCCCATTTACGAGGGATGTTGGGAAGTTCCTGAAGGAGGGGGAGGGCTGGAAGCTCCTCCACCCCGATCTCGATGAGCAGCGATTGGCTCATGGTTGCCTGCTCCTTCTCATTGGATTGATCTTCACCGCTCTTCGCCCCGTTTGTGGTGATCCCGTTGGCGGTGGTAGCCAACTACGATCCAGACCATAAAGAGGACAAAGGCGAGGAGGATGGCACTGTGCAAAAATTCCATCATTGACAAAATCCTTCTCGGTTTTGGGCAATTCCCTGGTACAAGACGATCCCAACACTCACCGCCAGGTTGAGGCTGCGCCCTTCGGGACATATGGGAATCCGCAGGGTTTGGGAGGAGAAGCGCTCCAGGAGCCAAGGGGGCAATCCCCGATCCTCGCTTCCAAACAGGAGGTAGTCCCCAGGACGGTAGATGGCATCGAAGATGGATCGGTTCCCCTTGGTGGTGAGCAGATGGAGCCGTCTCCAGTCGACGTGATCCAAAAAGGCCTCCAGACTCTCCCAGACCACTGGGCGCAACCGTTTCCAGTAATCCAGACCAGCCCGTTTGAGGGAGGCCTCGTCGATACGAAAGCCTAGGGGTTTGATGAGGTGGAGGGTCGCTCCGGTATTGACACACAAGCGTCCGATATTGCCGGTGTTGGGTGGGATTTTGGGATGGACCAGGACCACATGGAACATCAAAGGATCACCGTCTTGTTGGCGTGGACGAAGATCCGATCCTCCACCGCCAGGCGGAGGGCCCGGGCCAGTACCACCTTTTCCACATCCCGCCCAGCCTGGCGCATCTGTTGCCACGAGTAGGTATGGTCCACGGGAATGACATCCTGGGCGATGATGGGCCCCTCGTCGAGGCGCTCATTGACGAAGTGGGCCGTTGCTCCGATGATCTTGACCCCCCGATCGAAGGCCTGTTTGTAGGGATTGGCCCCGATGAAGGCAGGGAGGAAGGAGTGGTGGATGTTGATGATCCGATTCTCGTAGTGGGAGACGAACTGGGGGGTGAGGATGCGCATGTACTTGGCTAGTACGATGTAGTCGATCCGCCCAAAGAGTTCGAGGAGGGCGAGGATCTTCTCCTCATGTTCGCTACGCTCCAGATCGTGGTGGGGGAGGTGGAAGTAGTCGATCTTGAATTTTTCCACCAAGGAACGCAGGAGATCGTAGTTGGAGATGACCGCCACGATCTCGATGGGGAGCTCCCCGTCGAAGTGACGCATGAGCAGGTCCCCCAAGACATGGCTCTCTTTGGTAGCCAGAATAACGATCCGCTTCTTGCGAGGGGTGATGACCCGGATAGAGGCCCGGGGCAGCTCCTTGGCCAAGGCCTCTTGGAGCTCATGCTCTTCCACCCTTCCCCGGACGACGCTGCGCATGAAGAAGCGCCGATACTCCTCGTCGACGAATTCGCTGTTGCGCTCGATATTCAAATCGAGCTCGAAGAAGACCTTGGAGATCCGATAGACCAACCCCTTCTCATCCTTGGAGTCGATGAGGACCCGATAGAGTTTCATTCTCTCCCTTTAAAACGCTCGCGGATGGCGGCGAGATTGCGCCGGCGCAGCTCAGCCCCGAGCCTGGCTCCATGGAACCCCTGGGCGAGGAGCTCCTTAGGGGTTACAGCTTGAAAAGGGCGTTCCCACAACCCAAGCTCCTTGGCCCGCTGGGCGATACGGGGATCGTAGTTGCCCAGATAGTCGCGAAGGGGGAAGCGAAGGGCCATGGCTGCGATGAATCGATCGGTCACGCTCTTTGGCAACCCCTTTTGGAGGCGGAAGGTGCGATAGTATTCCCGGGGAGCCTTGAGGCGATCGAGGAAGTGGCGGTAGCTCTTGTGGCTCTTGTTGGCTAAGATGTAGAGGAAGGAGAACTTCCTCAAATGGGGGAGAAAATCCCTTTGAAATCGCAGGAGCTCCCGGGCCACCTGGCAAAAGGGAATGGTGATCGAAAAGAGCTGCCTGTCGACTCCCAGGCGGGTGAGGTAATAGGCCCCGTAGTGGAGCCAGCGCCCCTGAAAGAGCTTCTCGAACTCCCAAAAGATCCGCTCATGGGAGAGATCCTCTAGAGAGATCGAAGCCATCACCCCTACACTTCTCTCCTCAATCTTGTAACCGAAACGGGCACTAAACTGGACCCCCCGCAAGACCCGGAGACTATCCTCTCGGAACTTCTCGGGATCGATGATGGCGATGCGCCTTTTAGCGATATCCTCCACCCCTCCCCAAAAGTCCAGGAGCTTGCCCGTAAAGATATCGAGCATCAAGGCGTTCATGCGAAAATCTCGGCGCAGCGAGGCCTCCCGCTCACTGGAGGCCAATTCCACGACGAAGCCCCGATGGCCCCGCCCCACCTTACTCTCCAGGCGGGGCAGACTCAAATCGATGTACTCCTTGTACTTATAGACGAAAAAGCTCTTCCCCACCCCCTTGGCTCCCAGGCTCTCCATAAGGGCTTCGAACCTATCAGGTTCGATCCCATAGACTTCGATGTCGAGATCGATGATGGGAATTGGATGGCCTTCGAGATGGGTCCTGACGAGGTCCCGGACCGCACCGCCCACCAGATAGGCCCGCCGGGTGTAGGGGGCTAGGAGTTGGCGGATATGGGCAAGATCCTCCCTCAGGTGCTGGGGGAGCTCTTCCAGGAGCCAGGGATAGCGACCCTCGTGTTCAAAGTTGTGCGGCATACTGGGCGATGAGACTTCCCATCTCACTGGTGGTCACCACCTCCTTGGCATCGAAGGAGGCGATATCCCGGGTGCGATACCCCTCTCTCAAGACCCGGCGAATCGCCTCCTCGATCCGCCAAGCTGCCCTCTCCTGACCAAACTGGAATCGGAGCATCATGGCCGCACTGGAGATAGCGGCGATCGGATTGGCGATGCCCTGCCCGGCGATATCGGGAGCACTTCCGTGGATTGGCTCATAGAGCCCATGTTTTTCCCCCAGGGAGGCACTGGGTAAAAGGCCGATAGAGCCACTGAGCATACTGGCCTCGTCGCTGAGGATATCGCCGAAGATATTCCCCGTTAGGATCACATCGAACTGCTTGGGATCGCGGATGAGCTGCATCGCCGCATTGTCGACATACATGTGGTCCAAACTCACCTCTGGATACTCTTTGGCCACCTCGCTCACCACATCCCGCCAAAGCTGACTCACCTCCAAGACATTGGCCTTGTCTACTGAGGTGACCCGCTTGTTGCGTTTCATGGCGATATCGAAGCCAACCCGGGCGATCCGCTCTACTTCGGCTCTGGTATAGACCATCGTATTATAGGCCCGATCCCCCTCATAGCCCCGGGGCTCGCCGAAATAGATCCCGCCAATGAGCTCCCGGACCACCATCAAATCGGTTCCCTGGATCACCTCGGGTTTGAGGGGGGAGGCGTTGATCAGTTCGTCGTAGACGATGGTGGGACGCAAATTGGCGAAAACCCCCAGGGCTTTGCGCAACTTCAAAAGGCCGGTCTCAGGGCGCTTAGAACGAGGGAGATCGTCCCATTTGGGACCGCCGATGGCGCCAAAGAGTACGGCATCACACGATTTCGCAATCTCGATGGTCTCTTCGGGAATGGGATCTCCCGTCATGTCGATGGCGGCTCCCCCAAGCAGCGCCTCCTTGTAGGTTATCTCGAAGTTCTCCTTCACACTCACGGCATCCAGGACCTTGACGGCCTCGTCGATGATCTCCGGGCCGATTCCATCCCCTTTGATGAGGGCCACGCTATATCGTCTCATCCCTCTCCTTCTTGTAGAAGCTTGGCTTTGGCGTAGTTGATCAGGCCACCACAGGCAAGGAGCTCCTGCATGAAGGGGGGGATGGGGGTGAAGGGGTACTCCAGCCCCTTGTTGAGATCCTTGATGATCCCGCGATCCATGTCGATGGAGATGAGATCCCCCTCTCCAATCCGGTCGGCCTGGGGCAGTTCGAAGATGGGCAGACCCATATTGAAAGCGTTGCGGTAGAAGATCCGGGCGAAACTCTTGGCCACCACCGCGGCCACACCAGCCGCTTTGAGGGCGATGGGAGCATGCTCCCGACTACTCCCACAGCCGAAATTCTCTCCAGCGACGATGATGTCCCCGGGCTGGAGCTTCTTGACAAACTCCGGATCGGCATCCTCCATGACATGTTTGGCCAGCTCGTGGGGATCGGAGGTGTTGAGATAGCGCGCGGCAATGATGAGGTCGGTGTCGATGTTGTCTCCGAACTTCCAGACCTTCCCTGTGATGACGTTCATCGACGCTCCTGCTCTTTTTGCCACGATTTTATCAAAAAAGGCCCACTTTGGCAAAAGAGTTGCAAAATGGGAAAATTTTGGTATAATTGGGCGCAAAACCCAAATTCCCTCCCCAACCCAAGAACTTCCAACCACGAAGGAGCTACTTTGGCTGCAAAAGATCTCACCAAAAAATTGGAGACTTTTTTCAAAGAGCACGAAAATGGCTATGTGACCTATGAGGGGCTGGTGGACCTCTTCGATCGCCAACCAACCCTTGCCCAAGCCCGGAAGATCCTCCAACTCAAAGATAAATATAATGTAGAAATCATCACCAGCGCCGAAGCGGCGAAGAAGCTCAATCTCCAGGAGCAAGAGCGCAAGGAGGAGGAACGCAAGAAGCTGAGTGAAGAGGAGTTGGTGGAAGAGTTCGATTTGACTAAGGACAAGGACCTATTGGAGTGGAGTCGGAGCGATTCACCTGTGCGGATGTATCTGCGTGAGATGGGACAGATCCCACTCCTGACCAAGGAGGAGGAGATCGAGCTCTCCAAGAAGATCGAACTTGGAGAGAACATTATCATCGACGCCATCTGCTCGGTTCCCTACCTCATCGATTTCATCCTCGACTACAAAGAGCCCCTCATCAATCGGGAACGCCGGGTCAAGGAGCTCTTCAAGAGCTTCGAAGAGGAGGGAGATGACGAGGAGGATGAAAATCTGGACAAGGAGGCCAAGAAGCGGGCCAAATACTCCAAACGGGAGAAGAAGATCATCGAACTCTTCAAGGCCTTGGAGAAGGCCAAGAAGGAGTGGCTCAAGGTTCGAGATAGGGAGCTTCCCACGGAAGATGCCGAACGCTTCCACCATGAGTTGGCGGTTGCCTACAAAAAGAAACTCATGAAAGAGAAACTCTTAGAGCTCGGGCCAACCAGTAAGTTGATCAACGAACTGGTCAAGTCGATGGAGACCGCCCTCAAGAGCGACGAGGACTTTGAAAAAGAGCTCAAGAAGCTAGAATACCGCCTCCCCCTCTTTAACGAACAGCTACGGGAGAACCATCGCCAGATTCTCGCCGAGATCACCAACCTCTCCAAAGAGGAGATCGCTGCCCGGGTCCCAGAGGCGACGATGGTGAGCACCTACATGGATATCAAGAAGCTCTTCAAGGCCAAAGAGGCCAGCAAGAAGGGATTCAACCTGGAGCCAGAAAAGCTGGCGGAGATCCTTGAACAGATCAAACGGGGCAAGAAGATCAGCGAAGAGGCCAAGACCCGCATGGCCAAATCCAACCTGCGCCTGGTGGTCTCCATCGCCAAGCGCTACACCAACCGAGGCCTCCCCTTCCTCGACCTGATCCAGGAGGGCAACATCGGCCTCATGAAGGCGGTGGACAAGTTCGAATACAAGAAGGGC
Organism: Nitratiruptor sp.; assembly: GCA_009659925.1. Taxonomy (GTDB): domain Bacteria; phylum Campylobacterota; class Campylobacteria; order Campylobacterales; family Nitratiruptoraceae; genus Nitratiruptor. Next base: position 17,823 of record PUXW01000013.1, read on the forward strand.
TACAAATTCTCCACCTACGCCACCTGGTGGATCCGCCAGGCCATTAGCCGGGCCATCGCCGATCAGGCCCGAACCATCCGGATCCCGATCCATATGATCGAGACCATCAACCGTATCAATAAGATCGTGCGCAAACACCTCCAAGAGACGGGAAAAGAGCCGGATGTGGAGACCATCGCCAAAGAGGTAGGGCTTCCTGTAGAAAAGGTCAAAAATGTCATCAAGATCACCAAGGAGCCCATCAGCCTCGAAGCGCCCATTGGTAATGACGAGGATGGAAAGTTCGGCGATTTTCTGGAGGATAAAAATACACCCAACCCCCTTGAGGTGATTATGAAGGAGGATATGAAACACAAGATCGACGAGATCCTCGAACACCTCAACGAACGGGAAAAAGCGGTGGTCCGGATGCGTTTTGGCCTCATGCCGGACGAGAGCGATCGTACCTTGGAAGAGATCGGCAAGGAGCTCAACGTCACCAGGGAGCGGGTGCGCCAGATCGAAAGTAGCGCCATCAAAAAGCTCAAACACCCCAAAGTGGGCCGCAAGATCAAGAACTACATCGAAGATTGATTATCGAGGATCTACCGATCCTCGACATAGAGTAGCGAGAGCACCAGGGCAGCAGCCGGCACAACCCCAAGCCCTAGAAGAAATCCGAAGGGATCGAAGATCCCTCTTCGCACCAGCGCCAAAAGGGCCACCACCAAAAAGAGGTATCCCAAAAGGCGAAGGGGAGAGAAAAAGCCCTGATAGGTTGTCAAAAGCACTTTGAGATTGCCGCTTCTTTTGATCCGCCTTCGCTCCTCTTCGAAGATCTCCTTGGCGCTTTTCGAGTGGTTCTCCCCCTCTACATCGTAGGGATCTTCGAGACGCTGGATATAGTCTCTATCGCCATTGAAAGGGAATCTCCCTCGCTTCACAAGTCCCGCGTAGCCCCAATAGGAGCCAAGTACGACCAAGAGGGAGCTGATAAATGCAATCTGGGAGTTGAGCAGAGGCACAGGAGCTGTGAAAAGCAGAGCAACCAGAATCAGATCCAAGATTGCAGCTATAGTAAAAAACCGCCTCACTTCTCAAACTCGTCCACTACTTTATCGTCGTAGTAGTTCTTGTAGCGAGGATCCTGGGCCAACTCCTGGAACTCGCGCTGCTGCTTCTTGTAGGCTTTGTAGACGTTGAGCAGGGCCGCCGCCACTCCCCAGAAGACCCCAAGCCAAAAGAGCCAATCGATACCGAAGGTCTTGCCCATCCAGTAGCCAAGCCCGATCCCGATCAAAATGGCGGCAACGATAGAAATACCCAGACTCAGCCCCTCAGCCCCCTCAATGAGTTTGCGATACTTAGCCATGGTTGGGCTTTTTGAGAAAGAGAAAGTAGACAACCCAAGCGGCAGTAGCAAAAACCGCCGCAAAGATTGCGAAAAACTCCAGGCTATTCATCTGCACTCTCCTTAATCAGATGAAACCCAAGCCAATATAAGGAAACGACGCTATAGACAATCAATAGGACTACGATCGCGTTGACTTGGGCTTTTTGCAAATAGGTATTGAACAAAAAGAGCACCAACAGCAAATTGGCCAGATTCAAAAAGGCCTTGAACTCCTCCTTGGTCCGCTTTATAGGATCTTCTTCATCCCCTCTTCCACCTTCTCCAGGGTCTCGTCGATGAGCTTCTCATCCAAAGGGGTAGAGATGAAGCCGGCCTCAAACTGGCTGGGAGCGAAATAGATCCCCCGCTTGATCATCTCCTGATGGAACTTGGCAAAAAACTCCAGGTCGCTCCTTTTAGCATCTTCAAAGTTGCGTACCGGCTGGTCGTTGAAGAAGAAGCCGAACATGCTTCCTTGCACCTCGATTTGCAGCGGAATTCCATAGGCGTCGGCGATCTTCTTCATCCCGCCAACCAACCCCTTGGCCCTGGCTTCGAGGATCTTGTAGATGTCGGGATCTTCCTTGAGGCGGCGTACCACACTCAAACCCGCCGCCATGGCAACCGGATTGCCGCTGAGGGTACCTGCCTGATAGACCGGCCCCTCCGGACTCAAATGTTCCATGATTTGGGCTCGCCCTCCAAAGGCGCCCACCGGCATCCCGCCACCGATTACTTTCCCAAAGGTGACCATATCGGGGACCACGTCATAGAGCCCCTGAGCCCCTTTGAGGTGGGCCCGAAAGCCGCTCATGACCTCATCAAAAATCAGCACTGCCCCATACTCGTCACACAGCTCTCTGAGCCCTCGCAAGAACTCCTCATCTGCTGGTACGAGCCCCATGTTCCCTGCAATTGGCTCGATGATGACACAGGCGATATTGTCGCTGGCCTCAAAACAGCGCTTCACGCTCTCCAAATCGTTGTAGGTCGCAAGGAGTGTATGCTTGGTGAAATCGGCCGGCACTCCTGGACTCGAAGGGGTTCCGAAGGTGGCCGCTCCGCTGCCGGCACTCACCAGTAGCGAGTCGCTATGGCCATGGTAGCACCCCTCGAACTTGACGATATCGTCCCTGCCCGTGTAACCTCTGGCCAGGCGGATGGCACTCATGACCGCCTCGGTCCCGCTGCTAACGAAGCGGATCTTGTCCACACCTTCGAAAAGCTCCACGATCTCCTTGGCCAATTCGGTCTCCAGCAGGGTGGGGGCTCCGAAACTAAGCCCCTTTTTGGCCTGCTGGCAGACGGCATCGAGAGTCTCGGGATCGGCATGGCCGAAGATCAAGGGGCCCCAACTTTGCACATAGTCGATGTAGCGGTTCCCGTCGATATCGTAGAGGAAGGCCCCCTCCCCCCGGTCGATGAAGGGGGGAACCCCCCCAACACTCTTGAAGGCTCGCACAGGAGAGTCGACTCCCCCTGGAATGTAGTTCAAGGCCTCCTGGTAGGCTTGGTAACTGCGCTCCAACATGGCAATCCTTTTTTTGCTAAATTGTACTATAATCTCGGTATGAAACGGGGCCTCATCGCATTTGGAATCACTCTGGCCATCTATTTGCTCCTCTTCCTTCTGGCTTTTCTTCTCCTTCCCAAAAGGGAAGATCCCAAAGAGACCAGACAGACCATCGATCTCCACCAACTCGCCCTTCTCCAATCACCTCCAACTCCCAAACAACCCCCAACTCCCAAACCGACTCCCCCACCAACACCTCAAAGGGCCAAAGGTCAGCAAAAAAGAAAAGAAGGGAACGCCACCCGCCCTCCAACCCCTACTCCCTTGGCCACAAAGCAGCGTGCCCACTCCCTAAAACCTCGCGGTAAAGGGAAGAGAAGGAAAAAACCTTCCCCAAAACCCAAGAAGAAATCAAGGGCTCCAGCCCCCTCCTCCCCTCAATCCATTCCATCTCTAGGAAAACTCTTCGCCGCCCCTTCCAAAGGAATCAAGGTCCAAGAGGAGCTAGCAAAGCTTCCAGCCCCCTTTCGCAAGCTCTACAAAGATGAGTTCTCCAGCTACACCAAAGGACAACGGGAGTTCCTCCAACGCCACCTAGCCCAAATCGGCGCCATCACCCAGCGCTACCTCTACCTGCGGGGATATCCCGAGGTTGCCATCAAGACCCGCCAACAAGGGACCGCCCTCGTGGAATTTATCCTCCATCCCAACGGAGACATTACCAAACTGCGCCTGCTCGATTCCAGTGGCTATAGCGCTCTAGATCGCAACTCCATCGAGGTGATCCGCCACGCCTACAAGGACTACCCCCTCCCTCCAGAACCCACGAAGGTCCGAATTTACATTGAGTATCGCCTCGTGCTATGAACCACAGCTCTCATCCACGAAGGGTTGGGGCTTGGCGAAGTAGAAACCCTGCCCATAGTCGACTCCGAGGGCCCGGACCCGTTCAAAGATTGCCTGGGAGCTGACAAACTCCGAAATCGTCTTGATCCCCTTCTTCTTGGCCAGTTCGACAATGGCCGAGACGATGATCTGGGAGTTGTAGTCCTCTTCGATGTTGCGCACCAGGGAGCCGTCGATCTTGATGTAGTCGAGGGGGAGGTTGAGGATATGTTCGAAGTTGGAATAGCCACTCCCAAAGTCGTCAATGGCAATCTGACAGCCCAGTTCCTTCATACGAAAGAGGAAGTCGGAGACGATGGCATAGTTATCGATCCCCTCCGATTCCACCACCTCCAGTACAATGCGCTGGCTCACCCCGTAGCGCCGGATCGAGGTTTCGAGGTAGCGGGTTAGCTCGGGGTTGAGGATATCCTCGATGGAGAGGTTCAAGGAAAAAGAGCAAGGGCTCTCCTGGAAGTAGGCGCAGCTCTTTTCGATCATGATCTTGGTCAAGTGGGAGTAGAGGCGGCTCTTCTTAGCGATGGCGAGGAACTCCCCAGGGGCTACGGGATAACCTTGTTCGTCGATGAGGCGGATGAGGGCCTCATACCCTTTGGGCTGGAGGGTTTGCAGGTTGACGATAGGCTGGAAGTAGGGGACGATCCGATCTAGTTCGATGGCCTTCTTGAGCCGCTTGATCCACTCGATATTCCGCTTGTACTGCTCTTCGACCTTCCGGTCGTCGATGTTGTAGATCTCAAAAGGTTTCCCCAGCTCCCTGGCCTTCTTCAAGGCGATGTCGGCCTTTTCCAGGGCCCCCTCCTTGGTCAAGGAGACTCCGATGGTGGTGCGCAAGGAGAACTCTTTATCTCCGGAGAGGAAGACCATCCGGTCGATCTGTTCCATGAGGAGCTGGAGGAACCGTTCCACGTCGGGTGGTTCCATGGTCCGGTTGAAGAGGAGGGCGAATTCATCCCCCGAGAGGCGGTAGATTTTGGGATAGTTGGTGGAGAAGAGTCCCTGGAGTTTGGCGGCGAAGGTTTTGAGGATCTGATCCCCGCTTTTGTGGCCGAAGAGGTCGTTGATCTCCTTGAAGTCGTCGATATTGATGATGACGAGGGTGACCTCCTGAAGCCTCTCGAGGTCCTCCTGGAGTTTGGTTCGATTGGCCAAACCGGTGAGGGGGTCGATGTAGAGCCGCTCCCTGAGCTCCCTGGTCTTCTCCTGAACCTCTTGTTCCAGCATCTTGTGGTAGAGCTCCTGGCGCTTGTTGTAATCGAGGATCTTGTTTTGCATCTGTTCGAGGGCTCTGGAGATGGCTCCAATCTCATCCTCCCGCTTGGCGAATTCAAAGCGCAGCGGCTTTTTGTGGGAGTAGTTGTTGAGCTTGAGGGCGATTCGCTGGAGGGGGGCCAGGAGTTGGTCGAGGTAGACGCTAAAGAGAAAGAGCAAGATGGCAATACCAGCCAAGAAGATAAGGAGGAGCTTCTCATACTTGGCGATGAGCTCGTTGTAGTGTTCGTAGGAGTAGATCACATGCATACGGCCGATGATCTCTTTGGAGTTGGGCTTGTAGATGGGTTCGGTGAGGATGAAGTAGTCCTTCTCCTTGGTACTCCCCTTGATCTTGCTGGCGATGACCCTTCCATTGCTTACCACCGTAATCCCTAAAATACTGCGCTGGCGCTTGAGGATATCGTCAAGGATCTGCTGGATCTTGTGGGTGAAACCGAGGTAGAGGTTCATGGCGATGGAGGGGGTGATAGCCTTCATGACCACTTGGGCCTTCTCCCGCTCCATATTTTTAAAGGCCACCTTCCCAGCCTCCTCGAAGGCGAAGAAGATGGCGACGATGAGGGTGGTCGAGACCAGAAGGAAGTAGAAGAGGATGCGCTTGGTCAAAGAGCGTTTGATTGTGCCCTTGGCCATTACTCGATGAACCTCACCATCTGGTAGAAGAGATCGAGAAAGTCGATCTTGCTCTTCAAGAGGACCCCCTTGTTGAGGTAGATTTGAACCCCATCCTCCAGGGTGATCCCACACAAGAAGCCATAGGAGAGATCGGCAATGTCATAAACGAAGGAGACGATGGGGCGTCCCTGGATGAGTTGGGCGAGCTGGAGGAGATCTTGGTGTTGGAGTTTGAGGACAAAGATGGCATCGAGGGCTATGGCTTGGCTGAGGTTGCGCTTCGCATCGATGGGATGGGGTTTGAGGGGATAGGCGCCAAGGGAGGTATACTCCCTTTGAAGTTGGGAAGCGATCTGCTGGGCTAGGGAGCGATCGACGGGATCGTAGACCACTCCAAAATCGATCTGCCCATCCTGGAGCTCCTTGGGAAGTCCCAACAAAAGGATCTTGGGGTAGAGTTCGATCTGGGTCTTCAGGAGCAAACGGCTATACTCGTAGCCAAAAAGGGCCAAAGAGAAGAGGAGGAGTGTAGCCAGCCGAACCATCAAGGGATACTCCCATTGCCTCGATCCTCCCTCATCCAACGCTCATCGATACTCCCCCAAGATATTGAGGGCATCTTTGTAGATGGGTTCGTCAATGAAGCCATACCGCTCGTCGACAAAGCCCCCGACCCCTTGGGCTGCCATCGCCTCATAGCGCTCCTTGATATAGCGGGCCCGCTGGAGCTGGGAAGGGGGTGGGGTGAAGATCTCGTTGGCAATGGTTACCTGGGCTGGAGAGATACACCCCTTGGCCCGATAGCCCATGGCGTACTCATAACTGCACCATTGGCGAAACCCCTCCAAGTCTTGGTAGTCCTGGTAGACAAAGGAGATGGGCAAGAGCCCTTGGCTTTTGGCATCCAGAAGGAAGCGGGTGAGGATCTGATCGATGGTGGGATTGGCGATTTTGAGAATGCTCTGGGGAATGCCCAGATCCACCAAGAGATCGAGGATGCCAAGGTAACAGGCCTTGAGTTTGGCTCCATGGAAGGAGGCTAGATCCCGGAAGGCCTCCTTGGTCTCTACCGAAATGTGCAGATCGATCCCCTCGTCGATAAGGGCGCTGGCCCGGTCGATCTCCCCTTGGGTACGCACCTTGGGGATACGGATGGCATCGGGATGGACCCGGTTGAGCTCCTCAATCTCTCGGGCTCCCCCCTGATCGAGGGGATTGACCCGGACCACCAGCAAGGGAGCCTCCTGGGGGGCATGGGCGATGAAGGCCATGGCGGCGTAAAGGGCCGCCCGCTTCCGCTGGGGGGGTACCCCATCTTCGAGGTTGATGATGGCGATATCGGCCTCCAGTTCGTCCAGTTTGTTCAAATGGCGGGCCTTGTGGGCTGAGACCATGAGGGCCGAGCGGATTGGTCGAGGCTTTTTGGGCCGGGGGGGAGAGGGGTGGATGAAGGATTGGAGGAGGGTGAGATCATCCCTGTCGATAGCCTCTTGGATCGTGGCCAGGGTTGCTGGATCGAAGATCACCGCTTCTCCTTTTGCCCGTGGGTGAGGTAGTAGTAGAGGGTCTTGATCTCCTTGTCGGTGAGGAAGTAGGAGGGCATGAGGCGATTCTTGTTGGAGCGGATGGCTCCTTTGAAGCGCTCGAAGGAGAGCCCCGTAATATCGGGGGCCTTGATAACGATGGTCCTGTTCCCATCCCGATAGCGCCCAAGCTCCAATCCCTTCCCATCAACCCCATGGCACTTGTGGCAGCCGATGCCTCTGGGATTTTGGTAGAGCATCTGGGCATATTCGTCCTTGGTGATGAAGGATTCCGCCAACCCCCATCCAACGAGGGTCAAGGAGAGCAAAAGAGCCCGCAATGTCCGTCCTTAAAGCAAATCACAAAATCTTTTTGTTATCATATCACAACTTAATCACCCGATGAAGGGCCCTACCATGGTACTACTCGATGGCGCCAGGCTCTCCAAAGAGATCAAGGAGCAGATCCGGCACGAAGCCGCCCAGCTAAAGGAGAGGAGAGGAATCACCCCCACCCTCTCGGTTATCCTCGTGGGCGACGATCCGGCCAGCCACACCTATGTGAAGATGAAGGAGCGAGCCTGCAAGGAGGTGGGGTTTCACTCCATCGTCCACACCATGCCAGCCGATATTACCCAAAATGACATTGAAGAGACCATCACCTCGATGAATCAAGATCCCAATGTGGACGGGATCCTCGTCCAATTGCCCCTCCCCCCCCATATCGATACGACCCGGATCCTCGAACTCATCGACCCGGCCAAGGATGTAGACGGGTTTCACCCCTACAACTTCGGCCGTCTCGTTCAGGGGCTGGAGACCTTTGCCCCATGCACTCCCCTTGGGGTGATGGAGCTGCTCCGGGCCTACGGGATCGATCCGAAGGGGCTCGACGCTTGCGTCGTGGGAGCGAGTAACATCGTAGGCAAACCGATGGCCGCCCTCTTGCTCAATGCCTTTGCTAGTGTCGATGTTTGCCATATTTACACAAAGGATCTACAATCACACACCAAAAGGGCCGACCTGTTGGTGGTGGGGGTGGGCAAGCCCAAACTCATCGGTCCCGAGATGGTTAAGGAGGGCGCCATCGTCATCGACATTGGGATCAACCGCCTCCCCGATGGGAGACTGGTGGGGGATGTGGATTTCGAGGGGGTCAGCCAGAAGGCCTCCTACATCACCCCCGTTCCGGGAGGGGTGGGGCCGATGACCATCGCCATGCTCTTGACCAACACCATCAAAGCCGCCCGGAAGAGAAGGGGATAGATTGAAAGAGCACCTCATCCGATTCTACCGCTGGTCCAACAGCTGGACCGGAACCATCGTCATCGTCCTCCTGGTCATCTTCTTCATCGCCCAAGCCTTTGTCATTCCAAGTGGCTCCATGAAGCGGACCCTCCTCATCGGCGATCACCTCTTCGTCCAGAAGTTCGCCTACGGGATCCCCATCCCCCACCTCCCATGGATCGAGATCCCCCTCCTGCCCGATTGGGATGGGGATGGCCACCTCATCGAAGGTCCCCGGCCCCAACGGGGCGATATCGTGATCTTCCGCTATCCGGTCAACCCCAAGATCCACTATGTGAAGCGGTGCGTCGCCACCGAGGGGGATATCCTCTTCGTCCACAACAAGGATCTCTATCTCCACCCCAGCCAGGGGAATGAGTATGTCCTGGGCCACTATCCCAAGGAGCGCTACGAGATTGTCGAGATCAACGGACTCCTCTGGGTGAAGAACCCTTATATGGTGGACCATCCCGGCATCCACCACGATCCCAAGGTCGTCGACAATGGCCGCTATCCAAAGCAGATCTTCAATTTTGGCCCAGTTCAAGTGCCAAAGGATAGCTTCTTCATGATGGGAGACAACCGGGACCACTCCAACGACAGCCGCTTCTGGGGCTTCGTCCCCTACCGCCTCGTGGTAGGTAAGCCCTGGTTCATCTACTGGAGCTGGGACGAAGAGTATATACCCCGATGGGAACGGGTGGGCAAGACCATCCCCCAGATCGAGGAAATGATGACCAGGAGCTCCGATGGATAGTCTCCACCTCATCGATCTCCTCAAGATCCTTGCCACCATCCTCGCCCTTATGGTCGCCATCATCGGCCATGAGATCATGCACGCCCTGGTAGCCTACCGCTTCGGGGATCCCACCGCCAAGGAGGCGGGCCGCCTCAGTATCAATCCCATCGTCCACATCGATCCTGTCGGAACCATCCTCGTCCCAGCCCTCCTCTACATCCTCGATGCCGGTTTCCTCTTTGGCTGGGCCAAACCGGTACCGGTGAATATCGCCCAGGTCATTGGCACCGGGGGAGAGCCGGCCGCCATCGCCGTCGCCTTAGCTGGAGTTACCTACAACTTCTTCCTGGCCCTTTTGAGTGCCATTGCCATCAAGCTCATAGGCCGCCCCGATGGTCTCTTCGAGCTCTTTTTGCTCTTCTTCTTCGCCAAGAGCCTTCTCATCAATACGGTCCTGGGGGTCTTCAACCTCTTGCCCATTCCACCCCTGGATGGGGCCAACGCCCTCATCCATCTGGCCAGATGGCTCAAGCTCCCGTGGATCGTCAACTTTTACGAGGCCATCTTCCCCTACGGAATGGTGATCCTCTTCCTCGTTATCGCCACCCCACTGAGCCGTTTCCTCTTCGTGCCGATCTATTTCATCCTCCAGGCCCTCTCCCTCCTGACGGGGATCGATCTGCTTGCCCTCATCCAGACCATCGAAAGGATCTGACCATGCGTGTTTACATCGCCACCGACCATGCCGGTTTTGCCATCAAGGAGTTTGTCAAGGGACTCTTTGAGCAACGGGGCTACGAGGTGATCGACCTTGGTCCAGAGAGTGGGGATCGGGTCGACTATCCCGACTTCGCCGCCAAGGTGGCCAAAGCTGTGGCTGCAGATCCTGGTAGTCAAGGGGTTTTGATCTGTGGAACCGGGATTGGCATGAGTATCGCCGCCAACAAGGTCCCAGGAATTCGAGCCGCCGAGGTTCATGACCACTACACCGCCCAAATGGCCAGGGCCCACAACGACGCCAACGTCTTGTGTTTTGGCGAGCGGGTCGTGGGCAAGGGGGTTATCGAGAGCATCGTCGAAGCCTGGTGCTCCACCCAGTTTGAGGGGGGGCGCCACGCCACTCGGGTTGCCAAGATCGCCCAGTTGGAAAGGGAGTACCATGGGAATTGAGACCCTCGGTTTCATCTTCTTCGCCCTCCTGGTGGCCATATTCCTTGGAATCAAACTCTTTCTCTTTGGAGGCAACGATGCTACGCGATGAGGAGCGCACCTATTTGCTTGAGACGATCCGGGAGATCCCCGACTTTCCTAAGCCGGGGATCCGATTCAAGGATATCACGACCCTCCTCAATAATGCCAAGGCCTTCACCCTCCTCATGGACCATCTGCAGGAGCGCTACGAACCGATGGATCTCGATTTCGTCGCTGGAATCGAGAGTCGGGGCTTCATCTTCGCAGCCGCCTTGGCCACGAGACTTGGGATTGGATTCGTACCGGTTCGCAAGAAGGGCAAACTCCCCTACACCACCGTGGGTGAAAAGTATGCCCTGGAATATGGAGTCGATGAGGTTGAGATCCATATCGACGCCTTCCATCAAAAGCCAGGGGCGAGGGTCCTCCTCGTCGACGACCTCATCGCTACGGGAGGGACAGCTCAAGCTGCGGCCCGTCTCATCAAGCGGGTTGGAGCCAACTTGGTAGAGGCCCTTTTCATCATCGAGCTCCCATCCCTCGGAGGGCGGGAGCGGCTAGAGCGTGAAGCGCCAGTTTATAGCGTCTTGGAGTGTGTCTAATGTACATCCCACAGCCGAGTCCTCACGATCCGGATAGCTCAGGCCACTTTGGCCGCTACGGGGGACGCTATGTCCCCGAAACCCTCATGCCCATCCTCCAGGAGCTTGAGGAGGCCTATTCCCAAATCCGCTTCGACGAGGAGTTTTGGAAAGAGGCCAGATACTACCTGGAAAACTACGTCGGCCGTCCAACTCCCCTCTACTACGCCAAGAACCTCTCCAGAGAGCTTGGCGCCACCATCTACCTCAAACGGGAGGATCTCAACCACACGGGGGCCCACAAGATCAACAACACTATCCTCCAGGGACTCCTGGCCAAACGGTTGGGCAAGAAGCGGGTCATCGCCGAGACGGGAGCCGGTCAACACGGGGTTGCCACTGCCACCATGGCGGCCCTCTTTGGGCTGGAGTGCGAAATCTTCATGGGGGAAAAGGATGTCCAGCGCCAGGAGCTCAACGTCTTTCGCATGAAGCTCCTTGGCGCCAAGGTCCATCCGGTCAAGAACGGCTCCCGCACCCTCAAGGATGCCATGAACGAAGCCATCCGCTACTGGGTCACCAATGCCCGGGATACCTTCTATGTCATCGGTACCGTCGCCGGTCCCCACCCCTATCCTATGATGGTTCGGGACTTCCAGGGAATCATCGGATATGAGACCAAGGGGCAGATTCTCCGGGCCGAGCGCCGCCTTCCCGACTACGTGATCGCCGCCATTGGAGGAGGGAGCAATGCCATTGGGATCTTCAACCCCTTCCTGCAAGAGGCCCAGACCCAGTGTATTGGAATCGAGGCGGGGGGATTGGGATTGGAGAGCGGAAAGCATGGGGCCAGTCTGGCCAAGGGATCCCCTGGAGTCCTCCATGGCCAGATGAGCTATGTCCTCCAGGACGAGGAGGGACAAATCCTTGAAGCCCACTCCATTAGCGCCGGACTGGACTATCCAGGAATAGGTCCAGAGCACAGCTTCCTCAAGGACGAGGGGATCGTGCGTTACGAATCCATCACCGACCAAGAGGCTTTGGAGGCCTTCGTCTGGCTCTCCCAAGCCGAGGGGATCATCCCAGCCTTCGAGAGTGCCCATGCCATCGCCTACTTGAAGAAGTTGGAACCCATTGCCAATAAGCTCGTCGTCGTCAATCTCTCGGGACGGGGGGATAAAGATATGGTCCAAGCCAAAAATCTCCTCCATTTCGACTAGGGGTCCAATGAAAGGCTTTTTCCAGCGCAACAAAGATTGGCTTATCCAGATTGCCGCCCTCCCCATCCTCCTCTTCATCGGTTTTGTCGTCTACCAACTCTTCAACGCTCCAGGAGAGACCCTGGAAGAGCGGTTCATCTACCTGCTCAAGGAGTATGGCTACATCATCCTCTTCGTCTGGAGCATCATGGAAGGCGAAACGGGGCTGGTGATGGCTGGAGTCCTCAGCCATACGGGGGATATGAACTTGTGGCTTGCGATTCTGGTGGCAGGAATCGGTGGCTTCGTCGGGGATCAACTCTACTTTTACATCGGTCGCTTCAACAAGCCCTACATCCAAGAGCTCATGAAGAAGCAGCGGCGCAAGTTCGCCCTAGCCCATCTACTGCTCAAAAAGTACGGCTGGCCGGTGATCTTCATCCAACGCTACCTCTATGGCCTACGCACCATCATCCCCATGGCCATAGGCCTCACCCGCTATAGCGCCAAGAAGTTTGCCCTGATCAATTTTGTGAGTGCCATGGTCTGGGCGGCGGCTACGATCATCCCCGCCTATATTTTCGGGGAGGAGATCCTCCAGCTCCTCCACTGGGTCAAGGAGCACTGGTACTACGCTTTGCCAATAGCTGCTATAATTGCAGGGAGCATCGCCTACTACTTCCACAAAGTGACCGAAAGGAAGCGCCGATGAGATGTACCTTCGTCGAAAAACCGCTGGATCAAATTGAAGCCGATATCGAGATCGTTTTTGTCATCGACAAGAGGCTCGATCACAAATGGGTGGCCGACAAGGAGCTCCTGGAAAAGCTGGGATTCAAGGGAGAGGTGGAGGAGGTCTGTCTGCTCCCTGAAAAGGGGCAACTCTACGTGGGGGCCAAGCTGGAGCACGACGAGATCCGCATCGCAGCGGCCAAGGCGGTCAGAGCCCTCAAGAACAAGGACTACAAGAGGGCCAAGGTCGGGGTTTACATCCAAAACTGCCCCATTACCAACATCAAGGCCTTCGTCGAAGGGGCCCTGCTGGGACGTTACGAGTTCGACAAGTATAAGTCCAAGAAAAAGCCCCACCCTCTCAAGGAGATCCTCATCGCCAACGAGGAGTACGCCGACAAGCCCTTTAGCCCCGAGCATGCGAAAAAGAGTGTCGCCGAGGCTCAAAAGGTAGCCCAGACAGTCAACTTCGTCCGGGACCTGGTCAACAGCCCTCCCAACGAGATCTACCCCGAGCGCCTGGCCGAAATCGCTCAAGATGTGGCCCAGCGCTACGAGTTGGAGTGTACCATCCTCGATGAGCAGGATCTGGCCAAAGAGGGGATGGAGGCGATGCTTGCGGTAGGGCGCGCCAGTGTCCATAAACCTCGCCTCATCCATCTCACCTATCGCCCTGAAAATCCCAAGGCCAAAGTGGTCTTCGTCGGGAAGGGACTCACCTATGATAGCGGGGGACTCAGCCTCAAGCCGAGTGACTACATGGTCACCATGAAGGCCGACAAGAGTGGAGCCTGTGCTGCCCTTGGAATCGTGGAGGCAGCCAAGCGGCTGGAACTACCCGTGGAGGTCCATGCCATTTTGGGAGCTGCCGAAAATATGGTGGATGGCAACGCCTACAAGCCGGATGACATCATCAAGGCCAAGAATGGCAAGACCATCGAGGTGCGCAATACCGACGCCGAGGGGCGCTTGGTGCTGGCTGATGCTTTGTGTTACGCCCAGGAAAAGGTACCCGATCTGGACTACATCGTCGATATCGCCACCCTCACAGGCGCTTGTGTGGTGGCCTTGGGCGAGTATACCATCGGGGTCATGGGCGAGAGCCAGGAGCTTAAAGAGAAGATCTTGGCTGCTGCCAGATCCAGCGGCGAGTTGGCGGCGGAGCTCCCCTTCAACCGCTACTTGCCAAAGCTACTGGAATCCAAGCAGGCCGACATCTCCAACATCTCCTCTAGCCGCTATGGTGGCGCCATCACGGCAGCCCTCTTTTTAAAAGAGTTCATCGAGGAGAAAAACCACAAACGCTGGGTCCATCTGGACATTGCAGGTCCAGCCTATGTGGAGAAGGAGTGGGGATACAATCCTTACGGAGCCAGCGGGGCTGGAGTGCGGCTGGCCATCAAGTGGCTCCAGAAAGAGTATGTCTTTTCCAAAAACCACCCATAGCGGCTATCTTCGCCGCTTGAAGATGTAATCGATATCAAGCTCGATGGTCTCGTCGCAGATAGCAAAAATTGGCTCGCTCTCGCGATACTCGACGCCATTGAAGGCGAGAAAGCGGACCTCTTCGCTCTCTGGATCGACGATGAGATAGTAGGGGACTCCCAAACTCTGGTAGAGGCTGCGCTTCATCACCTCGTCCCGCATCCGGGTCGAGGGGGAGAGAATTTCAAAGACGATCTGCGGCCTTGTAGAGATATAGTCCCTTAACTCGTCACAGACCACCATTACATCGGGGCGCACCACCGTATCCTTGCTGATGCGCCACTCGGCCTCTGCGAGGACATAACACTCGTCACACTCTTCAAGAGCGTCGTTGAGAAAAGAGACAATTCGTCCCATCAACCACTGGTGTTTACTCACCGGCGCTGGAGCCATGGCGTAGGGAACCCCTTTGATCAGCTCCCAATCTCCCTCCCAAAGCTCGTAATCTTCAATGGTATAGCGCTCAACCAGCTGAACCACTTCCATGATCCCTCCTTGTGTTATAATTGTGCCAAAATTTCTCAAAGGCTACCAATGGGTCTGAGTGTCGGAATCGTCGGTCTTCCCAATGTGGGCAAGTCCACCACCTTCAACGCCCTGACCAAGGCGCAAAATGCCGAGGCGCAAAACTACCCCTTTTGTACCATCGAACCCAACAAAGCCGTCGTCCCCGTCCCCGACGAGCGGCTCCAAGAGCTGGCCAAGATCGTCAAACCGGAGCGCATCGTCCACTCCACCATCGACTTCGTCGACATCGCCGGATTGGTGCGCGGAGCCAGCAAGGGAGAGGGGCTTGGCAACCAGTTCCTCTCCAACATTCGCGAAACCGACATGATCTTGCACATGGTCCGCTGCTTTGAGGATGGCAACATCACCCATGTGGAGGGAAGCGTCGATCCGATCCGGGACATTGAGATCATCGAGAGCGAGCTGATCCTGGCCGACTTGCAGCAGCTAGAAAAGAAGATCGAACGGCTCAAGAAGCAGGCCAAGGCCGATAAGAAGGTGGCCCCCGTGCTCACCATCGCCCAGGAGCTCTACGCCCATCTCGAAGAGCTTCAACCCGTGCGCACCTTCGCCAAGTTCGACGACGAACACTTCCAGGCTCTCAACAAGGAGCTGCGCTTCTTGAGTGCCAAGCCGGTGATCTTTGGCGCCAATGTGGACGAGGATGGATTGGCTCAGGACAATGAGTATGTACGCCAGGTCAAGGAGTACGCCGCAAAGGTTGGAGCCGATGTGATCAAACTCAGCGCCAAGATCGAAGAGGAGCTCATCGGTCTCAGTGACGAGGAGGCCAAAGAGCTCCTCCAGGAGTTGGGAGCTCGAGAGAGCGGCCTGGAAAAGATCATCCGCACTGCCTTCCACCGCCTAGGCCTCATCAACTACTTCACCGCCGGGGTCAAAGAGGTGCGCAGCTGGACCATTCGCAAAGGCTGGACTGCTCCAAAAGCGGCTGGAGTGATCCATGGGGACTTCGAAAAGGGCTTTATCCGGGCCGAGGTCATCGCCTATGAGGACTTCATCAAGTACGGGGGAGAACAGGGGGCCAAGGAGGCTGGGAAGATGCGCCTGGAGGGCAAGGACTACGTGGTCCAGGACGGGGATGTGATGCACTTTCGCTTCAACGTCTAAGGAAGACCCCTACCTCCAGGTGCTCGGTGTAGGGGAACTGGTCGAAGAAGGCCAGCTCTTCTGCCTTGAAACCTGCCTCTTGGAGTACTTCGAGATCTCGAAGGAGGGTCTCAGGGTTGCAGGAGATGTAGATGATCTGGTTGAAGTGGGTGGCTACCTGGAGGGTTGCAGGATCGAGACCACAGCGGGGTGGATCGACGAAGAGGGTGGAAAAACCATCCAGATCGACTCCATCGAGCCGCTTGAATTGACGCTTCCTCCCAAGAGCTTGAGCCATCTCCTGGCTGCTCAGGCGTGCAAAAGTGACATTCTCGACGCCATTGAGCTTTGCTGCCTCCTTGGCCGCCTGGATGGAGGATTTGGCGATCTCGGTGGCAAGGACCGCCTCGAAATTTCGAGCCAGGGGGAGGGTGAAGTTGCCACTGCCACAATAGAGCTCCAGGAGCTTGCCCCCCAGATCTTGGCTCACATTGAGAGCCCACTCGATCATCTTGACGTTGACGAAGGGGTTTGGCTGGGTGAAGCTGCCCTCGGTATGGATGTAGCGGTAGGTGTGCCCGGCAATGGGAAGCTCCTCGTAGATGAAGTCCCGCTCCAAGACGATCTTGCGTCCTCGGCTGCGCCCCATGAGCATAATCCCGAGCTGTTGCGCCACCTCTTGGGCTGCCTCTTTCCAGGCGGTATCGATGGGGCGGTGGTAGATGAGGGTGGCGAGGATTTCGCCTCGAAGGCCTGAGAGAAAGTCGATGCGAAAGAGCTTTCTAGCAAGCAGATCCTCCTTGGCTATTGCTTCCAGAAGGGGTTCCATTATCCTTGTGAGGGGTTCGATGAGGATGGAGCAACCCTCGATGGCTACAAATCCGCCACCTACCTGGTGCATCGCATAGTGGATCGTAGCATTGTGGAAGATACGAAACTCGCCTCTGGCTCGAAAATGGGAGGAGGGAGAGGGGAAGATGGCTGGCGGAATGGGAAAGTGAGGGGCCCACTTGGCGATCTTGTACTCCAATTGGGCCTCGTAGTCTCCGGGAAAGAGGCGACAACTCCCACACTGGCCAAAGTAGCGACACTCCATAGCACCCCTTTTTTTAAGGGATTGTAGCACTTTTTTGGATAATATTACACAGCAAAAGCCAGATGGAAAGGTCTCCCATGGGACTCTCAATCGCTATTCTCGCCGCAGGGAAGGGGACGCGGATGCGCAGCACCCGTCCCAAGGTACTCCACACCATCAGTGGAAAGCCGATGATCTGGCACATCCTCAAGGCGGCAACGGCCCTGAGTGACGATGTAACCCTCGTCGTGGGCCACGGGGCTCCATTGGTCCAAGAGGCGGTAGGAGAATTTCAGGTCCACATCCTCCATCAAGACCTCCAACGCTATCCGGGAACGGGGGGAGCGCTCCGTGGGATTGAGCCCCGCTATGATCGTCTCCTCATCCTCAACGGTGACATGCCCCTGGTAGAGGCCGAAGATATCGCCCCCTTCGCCCAAGTGGAGGGAGACATCGTCCTGGGGGTTATCGAATTGGAAGATCCCCGGGGCTATGGACGGGTCGTCATCGCCGATGGCCAGGTAGAGCGTATCGTCGAGGAGCGAGACGCCTCCCCCAAGGAGCGCTCCATCAAGCTGGTCAATGCTGGGGTCTATTGCATCAGGCGGGAACTCTTGAGAGAGTTCCTCCCTCGCCTCTCCAACGACAACGCCCAAGGGGAATACTACCTCACCGATATTATCCAACTGGCCCGGGCAGCCGGATACTCCATCACCCCCCTCTTCCTCCCTGCAGACCACTTCTACGGGGTCAATTCCAAGGCCGATCTGGCCAGGGCCGAAGAGATCATGCAGGATCGTATCAAGCGACGCTGGATGGAAGCTGGCGTGATCTTACGCCTTCCAAAAACGATCTACATCGAGGTGGAGGTTACCTTCGAAGGGGAGTGTGAAGTAGAAAGTGGCTGCGTCCTCAAGGGCAAGAGCCATATCGTCTCTAGCCAGATCAAGGCCAACTCCATCATCGAGGATGCCACCCTTATCCACAGCTCCGTCGGGCCCCTGGCCCGAATTCGCCCTGGAAGCCGGATCGAAAAGAGCCAGATTGGCAATTTCGTCGAGGTCAAAAAGAGCCGCTTGGATGGGGTCAAGGCTGGCCACTTGAGCTACCTCGGAGATGCCACCATCGCTTCGGGAACCAACATCGGAGCGGGAACCATCACATGCAACTACGACGGGAAGAAGAAATACCCCACCACCATCGGGAAGAATGTCTTCGTCGGGAGCGGAACCAAATTCATCGCCCCCGTAACGGTTGCAGATGATGTTATAATAGCTGCAGGAACTACCCTGACCCGAGACCTCCCCCGGGGGGTGTTGGCCATTGCCCGCCCACCCCTCAAGCTCGTGGAAGGGTTCTACTACAAATTTTTCGGGAAACGGGATGATGCTTGAAGGAAAACGGGTTCTCCTGGCCGTCACAGGTTCGATAGCGATCTATAAATCCCTAGAACTGGTGCGCCTTTTTAAAAAGGCCGGAGCCCAGGTCAAAGTGGTCATGAGCCAAGGGGCCAAGCGCTTCATCTCCCCCCTCACCTTTGAAGGGGTTGGGAGCGAGCGGGTTCTCCATAGCGAGAGTGAGGATTGGACAAGTCGGCACAACCACATCGGTGTCCAGGAGTACGATCTCCTCCTCATCGCCCCAGCCACCGCCAATACCCTCAACAAACTCTCCAACGGCATTGCCGACACCCTCCCGACCCAGGTGGCTCTTGCCTTCCAGGGACCCAAACTGGTGGCTCCAGCCGCCAATACCGCCATGTACGAGAACAACTTTACCCAGGCCTCCTTGCGCCTTTTGCGCCTCAACGGCTATCAAATTATTGAACCAGTCGTCAAGGAGCTCGCTTGTGGGAGCGAAGGGATCGGGGCCATGGCCTCCCCCAGAACCATCTTCTTCGCCGCCGCCAGGGAGCTTTTAAAAGATCCCTTCTGGGAGGATCGCAAAGCCCTGGTTACTGGGGGAGGGACCATCGAACCCATCGACGATGTGCGCTATATCTCCAACTTCTCCAGTGGCAAGCAGGCAAAGGCCCTCGCTACGGCCCTCTACCTCAAAGGGGCCCTCGTCGAACTCATCACCACCAGACCCTTCGCCCACCTCCCCCCCATCGACCACTTCCAGGTAGAAAGCGCCCAAGAGATGCTCCAGCTCCTCCAGGAGCGGATTCAAAGGGCCAAACGGGGGGTCGTCAAAAAGCCCGATCTCGTCAACGATCTCTCCCAGCCAACCCTCATTCAAAAACGCCCCTACCTCTTCATGGCCGCTGCCGTGAGCGACTATCGTCCCAAATACCCCCAGCAAGGCAAGTTGAAAAAGGAGCAGCTTGGCAGCCAGTGGTGTCTCGAACTGGTGGAGAATGTAGACATCTTAAAGAGCATCGACAAGGAGGGGATCGTGACCATCGGTTTCAAGGCCGAAACCGACGAGAAGGAGGCTCTGGCCAACGCAAAACGGGCCCTGGAAGAGAAGGGACTCGATGCTATCTGCCTCAATCTGGTCAAGGGAGCCACCTCCTTTGGCAGTGATCACAACGCCATCGCCTTCATCACCCACAACCAGGTGATTCAAAGCCCCCTCAAGGAGAAGCTCGATCTCTCCTTCGATATTCTCCAGTTGGCAAAGGCCCTCGATGAATAGAGCCCGCCACATCGCCATCATCATGGATGGAAACGGACGTTGGGCCGTGCAGCGGGGGATGCAGCGGATCCGAGGCCATGAACGGGGAGCCGAAGTGGTCCGGGAGATCACCACCTATTGCGCCCAACATCCCGAGGTCGAAGTGCTCACCCTCTACGCCTTTAGCACCGAAAATTGGAAACGGCCCAAGGTTGAGGTCGATTTTCTCATGCGTCTACTAGACCGTTGGTTGGCCCAGGAGCTGCCTACCTACCAGCGGGAGGGAGTCCGCTTCGAAGTGATTGGGGATCTCTCCAAGTTCAGCCCCCAGTTGCAAGAGCGCATCGCCATGACGAGGGAAAAGACCCAGCACAACGATCGCCTCACCCAGGTCCTCGCCCTCAACTATGGAGGGCGGGATGAGATCGTTCGGGCCTGTCGCAAAGCCTGCCAGGCTGGAGTTGAGCTTGATGAGACCAATTTTGAGGCGTTCCTCGACGCCAATCTTGGGGATGTGGATATGCTCATTCGCACCGGCGGAGAACAACGGATCTCCAACTTCCTCCTCTGGCGGGCCGCCTATGCCGAGCTCTTCTTCACCAAGACCCTCTGGCCCGACTTTACCCCTGAAGAGCTAGCCCAGATGATTGCAGCTTTCAAAGGAAGGGAGCGCCGCTTTGGAGCTATATGACCTTTTCCCCTGGTTCGGGGCCTTTCTCTTGGGAGCCGTGATCGGCTCATTCCTCAATGTCCTCATCCTCCGCCTCCCCCAAGGCCAGAGCGTTGTCTATCCCTCGAGCCACTGCCCCCGTTGCAAACAGCCCCTCAAGTGGTGGCACAATATCCCCATCCTCTCCTGGCTCTTGTTGCGGGGTCGCTGTTTCTACTGCAAGGAGCCAATCTCCATCCAATACCCCCTAATCGAACTGGCCACAGGCCTCCTCTTCCTCCTGGTCATCGCCAAGGAGGGGCCAACCATCAAGGGGCTCCTTATCGCCCTGGTCTTTACCCTCCTCTTGGCCTTGAGCCTCATCGATTTGCGTTTCAAGGCGGTTCCCGACAGCCTCAACCTCTTGGCCTTGACCCTTGCCATCCTCGCCCAAGAGGATTGGCTCCGGGCCCTCCACGACGCCCTGGTGCTGGCGGGTGCCTTCGCCCTCTTGCGCTTTTATGTGAGCTACTACGTGAGCAAGAAGGAGGCTCTCATGATCGAGCGCCAGATCCGTCGGGCTCCGTGGCTGGCCGATTACTATCCCAAATTCCCAATGGTCGAGGCGATGGGTGAGGGGGACATCATGGTAGCTGGCACAATGGGGGCTATCCTAGGGATCAAGCTCTCCATTGTGGCTATCTTCCTCGCCGCCTTGCTCGCCTTGCCCGCCTCCCTCTTACAGCGGCTCCTCAAAGAGGATCGAGAGCTCCCCTTCATCCCCTTCCTGCTGGCAGGTTTTCTCCTCGCCTATCTCTTCGGCCAGCAGATCCTTGCCGCTATAGGGCTCCAATGAGACGGGTGAGTGCCTACCTCAACAGCCACCTCTTCTCTTCGATGCTCGCCTTCTTCATCCCCCTCTTTGGCATCGCCTCCCTCATCTTCTTCGTCAAACTGGTTTCGGTCACCTCCATTATCCAGATCTCCTTGGGGGAGCTGATCAAACTCTACCTCTTCATCCTCCCCCAGATCCTCTTTTACACCCTCTCCATCACCTTCTTCGTTGCTGCGGTCAGTGCCATCTACCAGCTCAGCTTCGAGTTCGAGCTCATCGCTCTTTTCGCCCTTGGCATCTCTCCAAACACCATCATCAAGATCTTCCGCAAGAACGCAATGCTCCTCTCCACTATCCTCTTGCTCTTTGGCCTCATCCTCATACCCCAAGCCAAACAGCTCTACAAAGGCTTTATCGCTTACAAACGGACCCAAGCGGAGCTGACCATCAAACCCAGCGAATTTGGCCATAAGTTCGGGGATTGGTACCTCTTCATCGGGGCAAAGGAGGGCAATAGCTTCACCAACATCGCCCTTTACACCAACCAGTTCCAAAACAAGGAGAACTTCATCATCGCCAAGAAGGCCTTAGTAAAAAGCGACGCCAAGGGGTTGCGCCTTATGCTCATCGATGGAAAGACCTACAGCTACGACGACCACAAACTTCAAGAGATGGCCTTCGAGAAGATGGAGATCTTCAACTCTAGTGCGGGGCGGATCTTCCACTACGACGATGTACTCAGCTACTGGTTCAAGGCCTTTAGCGATCGGAAGCGGGCCTTCGACTTGACCTTTTTCATCTTCCTCGCCCTCTTTCCCCTCGTTTCGGTCTACCATATCGCCTACCTGGGAATCACCAACACCCGTTACGAGCGGCGTAATGTCTTCCTGAGCGCCTTGGGGGTTACGGCTCTCTACTTTGCCATCGCCTTCGGGCTGGCCAAGCCCCTCGGGATCAAGGCCCTCTTGCTCTTGCCCTTGTGGGTGGGGGCTGGCTACCTCCTCTATCGACATAAGATCCTCAGGAGGTATTGATGCGGGTCCGGGGAGTGATCAGTTATGATGGGAGCCAATTCTTCGGATTTCAATCGCAACGGGGGGAGAAGAGAACCGTCGTCGGGGAGCTCCAAAGGGCCCTGAGAGCCCTAGGAATTGAGAGCCAGATCGTTGGAAGCGGACGCACCGATCGGGGGGTCCACGCCAGCGCCCAGGTGGTCCATTTCGACCTTCCTCCCTATTGGGAGGATCTCCAGCGGCTACGCCACAGCCTCAACCACCGCCTCCACCCGGCCATCCACTTTCGCCGGATCGATCCCGTTCCAGAAGATTTTCACGCCCGCTACTGGGCAAAGCGGCGGGCATACCGCTACATCTTGGCCCATCCAAGCCTCTTTTCCCCCTTCCAAGGGCGCTATGTCACTTTTGCTTCCTACGATCTTCAAGCCATCGCCCAAGCCATCCCCCTCTTTCAAGGAACCCACGATTTTAGCCTCTTCCACAAAAGGGGAAGCGATCCCAAAGGGACCATACGTACCATCTACAAAGCCACCACCTACCGCTATCGCCACTATCTGGTACTCTACTTCGAGGCCAACGGCTTTTTACGGGGGCAGGTGCGAATGATGGTGGCCGCCCTCCTGGCCTTGAGCCAAGGCAAGCTCCAACGAAACCAGATTGAAAGGCAGTTGGCCGGAGTGGAGCGGGCCATCACCACCCTGGCCCCTCCCCAAGGTCTCTATTTGTGTCGGGTCCTCTATGGGACGAAGGCGGCACTCATGTAGCCTACCACTGCACTGGTATCCCCGCTGGCATCGGCGCTGGTGCGATAGTCGAGGATAACCGGGCGCAGTCCCACCGCCTTGGCCGCGACGATGATCGCCTCCATCCCAATCTTCCCACAGGCCTCACACCCACGATGGAGCAGGGCCGGATCGAGGTTATGGACCGCTTCGAGGCAGATGGAATCGAGCTGTTTGGCCCGATCCAAGGGGTAGTAGTGGCTCAAGTCGGTGCTAATGACGATCCCGTTGGAGGGATCTTGGAGGATCGTCTCACACATCTTGGCGAGATAGAGGGGATCGATTTCGCCATAAACGATCTCCACCACCTTGGCCCCGGGGAGGTAGTGGTGGATAAAGGGCATCTGGGTTTCGGTAGAGTGCTCCCCGTGGGCCTCAGGGACAAAGTCGATGTCAAAGAGGCTGGCCAGATGGTCCAAATAGGCCCGATCGATCACGAGATCGCCACACGGGGTCTCGAAGGTATCGAAGAAGCTTCCACTCATACCCCGCAAATAGACCCGGTGGCTCGGTCCAATGACGACGACGCGTTTCGGTTTGGAGTTGGCCAGGACCCGGTGGGCTACATTGGCGGTGAAGCCACTGTAAACATAGCCTGCATGGGGGGAGATGATGGCCCTGGGATGGAGCTGGAGCACAGAGCTTTCCTGTTTCTCGATAGCCTCCTCCAAAATGGCGTTGAAACGGTTGATGAGCATCTCTACCTCGACACACTTGGCCGGATAGAACATTCCTGCAACACTGGCTTTGCGTCTCATACCACTTTTCGGCGCCCGAGCGCCTACTTCCTCCTTTCTCTTCGCAATCTTTCTCTCCTCCCGCCGATCCAACTTCCTCGATTTAGCCCCTTTTCAACCCTTTTTGAGTACACTTTGGAAAAACGAAAAGGGAGTGTGGTTGGATCGCACCCTCCTCCAACTCATATTGATCACCATTATAGTACAACTTTATCGCCTCTATGTGCTACTAAACGCACAAATCGACCTCTATGTGGATGAGGCCTACTACTGGGGCTGGAGCAAGGAGCTCGCCTTTGGCTACTACTCCAAGCCTCCCATGATCGCTTGGATCATCGCCCTAGCTAGCCTGGCGTGTGGGGATAGCCTCGTGTGCATCAAACTCCCTGCCCTCCTGATCTATCCCATCACCACCATCTTCGTCTACCTCATCGCTAAACGCCTCTTTAACCCCCAAATCGCCTTCTCCAGCGCCCTAGCCTTCATAACCCTCCCAGCCGTTTCCATGAGTTCCCTCATCATCTCCACCGATGTGCCCCTCCTGCTCTTTTGGGCCATGGCCCTCTACCTCTTCCTCCAAGCCTTGGAGCGGGATCGCCTCCCCTACTGGATTGGGGCTGGCATAGCCGCTGGGGCTGGGCTCTTGAGCAAATATACAATGATCCTCTTCCTGCCAAGTGCCTTCTTCTACCTTTGGCTGGAGCCCCGCTACCGGCACCATCTCACCAACCCCAGGCTCTATACCGCCATCCTCATCGCCGCCCTTATCTACTTTCCCAACTTCGCTTGGAACGCGACCCACCACTTCATCTCCTTCCTCCACACCAAGGATATCTCGAAGATCGAAGAGCTCTCCTACCTCCACTTCGACAAGCTCCTGGAGTTTTGGGGGGCGCAAATGGCGGTCTTTGGACCCATCTTCTTCCCCCTCTTCCTCTACCTCCTCGTGCGCCCCGTCAAAGAGCCCCCTTTCAAACCCCTCTACGCCTTTAGCCTCCCCTTCTTCGCCACCATCTCCCTCCAGGCCCTTCTAGCCCGGGCCCTGGCTAACTGGGCCGCTCCCACCTACATCACCGCTACGATCCTGGTCGTTGCCTACCTCATCCAGCGCCGACGAATCTGGCTCGTGAAGGGGGCTATCGCCATCAATATCGCCCTCGCTCTCCTCTTCTACCACTACCATCAGGTCCTCGAAATCCTCCAGATCCCTTTGCAAGCCAAGATCGACCCCTATAAGCGGGTCCGGGGCTACTCCCAGTTGGCTACAAGGCTCCAGCCCATCGTCCAAGCCCATCCCGAAGCCATCCTCCTCTTTGACAATCGCTCCATCATGGCGGAGATGATCTACTATTTGCGCCCTCACCCCTTCGATGCAGTCATGTTCAATCCCGAGCGCCGCCTCTCTAGCCAATACCACCTCACCACCGACATGAACCACCATATCGGTCAAAATTTCCTCTATGTGACCACCAGGCAAGATCTCTCCTTCCAACGCTATTTCGATGGAGTAGAGCTCCTTGAAACCATTACCATCCAGCTCTATCCCGATCTCGCCAAGACCTATCGGATCTACTACCTGAGAAACTTCAAAGGATACTAATGGTACTCCTACGCCTTGGTCTCCTCCTGCTCCCAGGCTGCTTCCTCTTCCTCCTCTTCCCCCAAATCGATCTTTATGGAAGCAGCCTCTTCTTCGACGGAGAGGGATTCCCCCTCCACAAAGCCCCCCTTCCCACCTTCATCTACCATGCCACCATCGTCATCACAACCGCCACCGCTTTGCTCTTGCTCCTCTTCCTCTTCTTCCCCCAACCCTGGCTCTCCCGCAAAGAGGTGGTCTACCTCCTCCTCGTCCTCCTCTTAGGACCCGGACTCATCGTCAATGTGGGGCTAAAGAACACCATGGGGCGGGCCCGCCCCTCCCAAATCATCCAGTTTGGGGGGGAGAAAGAGTTCACTCCAGCCCTCGTGCCAGCCGACGAGTGTCAGCGCAACTGCTCCTTTACCAGTGGCCATGCCGCTGCCGCCTTCTACTTCCTCGCCTTTGTCCCCCTGGTTCGAGGTCGGTGGCGGCGGCTCCTCCTTGCAGGAGCTCTTGCCTGGGGCTGGATTGTTGGAATAGGGCGGATCGTTCAAGGGGGCCACTTCCTCAGCGATGTCTACTGCTCCCTCGTCATCGATCTGCTGGTTGCAGGCGCATTGTACTACCTACTCTTTGAAAGGAGCCGCAATGGAGCTCTCGGTGGTCATTCCGGTCATGAATGAAGAGGCCAATATCCAACCCCTCATGGAGCGCCTCCAAAAGGCCCTGGAGGGGATCGATTACGAGGTGATCTTCGTCGACGATGGTTCCACCGATGGGACCACAACCCGGATCAAGGAGCTTGCGACTCCCCGGACCAAACTGATCGTCCTCAATCGCAATTTCGGTCAGAGCCTGGCCATGATGGCTGGAATCGATGCGGCCCGGGGGGAGGTGATCGCGACAATTGACGGGGATTTGCAAAACGATCCCGCGGATATCCCCATCATGCTCGAAAAGTTGCGCCAAGAGGGGTGGGATGTAGTGGCTGGGATCCGGGCCAGACGCCAAGACGGCCTCCTCTTGCGCAAGATCCCAAGCAAAATCGCCAACTGGATCATCCGCAAGAGCACGGGAGTCCACCTCCACGACTACGGCTGCACCCTCAAACTCTTCAAACGGGATGTGGCTAAAAATCTGGGGCTCTACGGGGAGCTCCACCGCTTCATCCCCGTTTTGGCCAAACTTTACGGGGCGAAGATGACCGAGATGGAGGTGCGCCACCACCCTAGACTCCATGGAACCAGCAAGTATGGGATCGGGCGCACCTTCAAGGTGATCAGCGACTTGATGCTCATGCTCTTCTTCCAGAAGTACGCCACCAAGCCGATGCACCTTTTTGGCACCTTGGGGTTTGGGATGTTCGGGATTGGAATGGCTATCAACGGCTACCTCTTCCTCCTCAAACTGCTAGGCCACGATATTGGAGGGCGCCCCTTGCTCATCCTGGGGGCCCTCTTAACCTTGGGAGGGATCCAGCTCATTACCACTGGGTTTCTTGCTGAAATCATGGTGCGCACCTACTACGAGGCCCAGCACAAGCGGCCCTACATCGTCAAAGAGGTCTATGAAGGCCGTTAAAAACCTGGTCAAATTCGCCCTCTCCCTCGGACTCCTCCTGTGGGTCCTCGATCAAGTGGGATGGGATCGGATCTGGAATCTGGTGGCCCAGAGCGATTTGTTCTGCCTCTTTGGCGCCCTCCTCCTCTTCAATGCCTCCAAGCTCCTTTCCGCCTGGCGCCTCAACCTCTACTTCCAGGGAATTGGGCTCCATATCCCCCAAAGTACCAACTGTAAACTCTACTACCTCGGGATGTTCTACAACCTCTTCTTGCCTGGAGGCATTGGGGGGGATGGCTACAAGGTCTACCTCTTGCAAAGAGCGACGGGCCTTGGTTTCAAACCCCTGCTCCAGGCAAGCCTCCTCGATCGCTTCTCAGGCCTCTTCGCGCTCCTCTTCCTTGCCGGTCTGCTCCTCCCCTTTTCCACCTTTGCCAAGAAGTACCCCCTCCCAACCCTCACCCTTGCCCTCTTGGCCATTTTGACCTACCCCCTGGCCATCTGGTTGGAAGTGCGCCTCTTCCCCTCCTTCGCCCCAACCTTTCCCATGCGCGCTCTCTCCTCCCTGGCTCTCCAGCTCCTCCAACTCCTCAGCGCCCTCTGCCTCCTCCTGGCCCTTCCCTCTTCTTTGCCTCTCATCGATACCTTGAGCCTCTTTCTCCTGAGCAGCGTCGCCGCGGCCTTGCCCTTGACCATTGGAGGGGTTGGAGCCAGGGAGGCTACCCTTCTACTTGGCCTGACAGCTCTTGGGATCGATCCGGCCCCTGGGATCGCCTTTGGGCTCCTCTTCTTCCTTGTAAGTGCTCTCTCCAGCGCCTTGGGACTCTTGTGGATCAATAGAGCAGATGAGCTGGCATCTCAATCTCGATGTAGCCCAGATACTCCAGAAGCCAAAGGAGAGCTACGATAAAAGCCAGGGTGGAGGCAACAGCAAGGAGGATCTTGAGCCAGCTGTAGGGGCGCTCCCCAATAACCTCGCCGGTCTGACCATTGACAAAGAAGGGGTAGATCTTGCCCCGATACTCCACACTCCCCCAAAAGAGGGGGAGGTAGAGACCGCTGTACTCCACATCGTAGAAGTGGCGTTGGATAGAGGAGATAATTTGGCGATCTCCCCCAATATCCCTTCGAATCGCCTGGCGCAGTGCCCCTTCGACGACCCCTTGGGCGGCGGTAAAGCCTTGCTTCGTCGAGGTGTCGAACTCATACCCCTCCTGACCTGCTAAGAGACGCTCGTCAAAGGGGACCACTTCCTGGGGCCGATAGAGGAGGCGGCGGGCAAGCATGGGGGTCTGGGTATAGCTAAAGGCGTAGATATCCTCAAATCCCAGATCGACCACGCCGTGCACCAGATACCATCGGGTCCGGATTTCGGGAACCTCCCGATAGCCCCGATTGGTATAGATTCTGCGATATTCGACATAGTCGATCCCCCGCTGCCCCGTATAGCTGGCCCGAACCCGGAAGCGGTAGATCCAGGCCGGATAGTAGAAGGGACGCAACTTCTTGTACTGCTTGAAGAAGCGCTTGAAATCGTTGGGGGCAAACCACAAGGAGCCGATGCGCCGGCGCAACCTGGCCAGGGCCTCCCCCTCGTCTAGGGCAAAGGGGATGGCATAGGGGAGTTCGTAGCCATTCTGGCTGGGGGCTACCAGGGGGCTCTGGCAATAGGGACACTCCCCGGCATGGAGGAAGGGTTTGGCCTGAAAGCTCGCACCACACGAGGCGCACAAGAAGTTGGGATCCTCCCAATTGGGGAGGTGGTTCTGGAGGGGACGGTAGGTAATCGATGTGGAAGGTAGGGCCAGGGGTTCGACCCGTTGGCAGTAGTCGCAACGCATTTGCCCCTTGCGAAAGCGCAAAGGAGCCCCGCACGAGGGGCAGGGGAAGCGCTTGGTCTCGATCATGGAAGGGGTGGCGGGAGCTTTTGAAAGAGTTCAGGGACGACCTGAGCCGCCTTCTCCCACTGCTCCATCCCCTCCTTCCAGACCAGGGTCTCGCGGGTAACCTGGCCGGAGCGAATCTGCTCTTTGAGCTCCTCTTTGCTCAAAGGGCCCACCGGTTTGCCATCCTTGGCGATGTAAAAGGACTCTTTGGGAAGGGGAGGTGGGGTGGTTTGGGTACTCTCTTCCAGGAGCTCCTTGGCCATGGCCATTCCAGCTCCAAGTCCTACCAGCTCGCTCCCAGTCCCTCCCTTTCCAAGGCCCTGGGCACTCTTGTAGCGCAGATAGTCCCGGCTATCCCCCACAATCTCCATAGCGCTGCGCTCATCCAAAGCCTGCTCCACCTCCTCAGGCAAGGAGACATTTTCGATGAGGAGCTTCTCCAAGGAGAAGCCATACTCCTCGAAATAGGGGGCCAACTGCTGGCGGATCCGCTCCCCGAGGCGGTTGTAGTGGCGGGCCAGCTCTAGAATGGAGATGCTACTTTTGGCTAGTACCTCAGGGAGTTTGGAGACGATGAGGTCACTGAGACGATCGTCTACCTCATCGACGGTAAAGAGTCCATCGGTACCGGCCACCTCTTGGATCACCTTGGCCGGATCCTTCACCCGGATCTCATAGGTCCCGAAGGCCCGGACCCGTACAGGTCCCAACTGGGGATCGTTGATGATGATTGGGTGTTTGGTTCCCCACTTCAAGTCACTGAAGCGCTTGGTAGAGACGAAGTAGACTTCGGCCTTGAAGGGGGAGCGAAAGCCGTGGTCCCAATGTTGCAAATCGGTAAGGATCGGGAGGTTCCGGGTCTCCAGCTCATAGGTTCCAGGGCCTAAAATATCGGCGATCTGCCCCTCGTTGACGAAGACTGCCACCTGAGAGGGGCGTACGATCAACTTGGCTCCATACTTGATCTCGTTGTCGTGGCGATCGAATCGGTAGATAATGGTGTCATGGCTCTCGTCGAGCCATTCGATGACATCGATAAATTGATCTTTGAGCCAATCAAAGAGCCCCATCGCCTTCCTTCTTGGCCTTGATCTCCAAGAGGGCTCGCTTGAGGGCCTCTTCCGCCTTTTTGAGCTCCTCTTCGGCCATTGCCCTGGCCCGCTTGCCCTCCTGGGCGATCTGGAGGGACTCGTTGAGGGTCTCGATCAGGGTCTGGTTGGCCTTTTTGATGCTCTCGATATCGAAGACCCCCCGCTCCACTTGGGTCTTGACCTCCTTGTTGGCCGCCTTGAGGCTTTCGGCATTCTTCTCCAAGAGCTCGTTGGTCAAGTCGGTGGCCTCCTTGAGGCTCTTGGCCGCCTCCCTGGAGCGATAGATCGTAATGGTCTGGGCCAACTGGTTGCGCCAGAGGGGGACGGTGTTGACCAGAGTGGAGGTAATCTTGTTGATGAGGGCCTTGTCGTTCTCTTGAATGAGCCGGATGGAAGGAAGGGCCTGCATCGCCACCTGACGGGAGAGTTTGAGATCGTGGAGCCGTCGCTCCAGATCGTTCCGGAATTCCCGGACCTCTCTGAGCTCTTGAACCTTGAGCATGTCGCCACTTTTGGCGAGCTCCTCATACTTTGGAATGATCTGCTCGTCCAGCTCCTTGAGCTTCTCCTCCCCAGCCCGGATGTAAAGTTCGAGCTTGCGGAAGTAGTCGAGATTGGCCTCGTAGAGCTTTTCGAGGGAGACCAGATCCTCCATCAATTTGGCCTTGTGGCGCTCCAGATTGTTGGCGATGGTATCGATTTGATCCCGGACCTCTTCATAACGCTGGATGAATTTGGCCACGGGCGACCCCCAACCAAGGAGCTTTTGCCACCAGCTCTGCCCCTCTTCCAGCTCCTCGACGTCAAATCCCCGAATAGCCGCGACCATCTCGTTGAGGGTCTCTCCAGCCTCTCCGAGATCCTTGTTCTTGACGCCCTCGATCATCCGGTTGGAGATCTCATCCAGCTTCTCTTGGGCCTCGACACCAAAATAGATCACCGAGTTGCGGTTTTTAAAATCGAGCTCCTCTTTGAAGCGCTGGATCAGCTCCTCTTCCTCCTTGGCCACTGGCGGGAGTGGCTCTTGCTCCTGTTTGACGATGGCATTTTCGATGCGCTCGCGCACTTGCGTATCCATTATCCCTCCTTTAGCTGTTTATCCAGGGCGCGAATCTTGGTATCGAGCTCTTCGGTCCCTTGCCGTTTGACCTTCTGCAGCTCATAGTCGAAACGGCGCTCCACCTCGTCCATAAGCTCGAAGAGGGCCCTCTTGAGTTCGGGGGTAATCTCCTCTTGGGTCTCGACATAACTTTGGGTCACATCGTGGATGGATTCGACAAAGACCACCAGGAACTTACGCAACTGGCGTACATAGGCTGGACGCTTATCCAACTCTTCGAGGATCGCCCTTGCCTGGGCAAGGGTGCGCTCTACTCGCTTGCGCAGGTCGTAGTTGCGGATCTGATCCACCAGTTTGGCCGTCTCCTGCAAGCGATCCTTGGCCTGTCGGATGGTCTGGTAAGCCACATCGCTTCCCATGTCCCCAGTATCGGGAATCTTGTCCTCCCGGGGATCGAGGCCGTACCAGAGGGCATATCCGATGAAGGCGATGACCGCAAGGAAGAGGGATTGGAGCCAACCCAAATGGGAGAGGACCATGGCCGAGTAGAAGGTGGCCAGGGCTAGGAGGAGGGCGCCGATGGTCTTGTAGGGTTTGGGAGCCTTGGCGAAGTTGGCCTGTTCGTAGTCGAACTCTCCTTGAAATCCCTTTTTGGAAAAGTAGAGGGCTCCGAAGAAGAGGAGGAAAGCGATGAAGTTGAGGAAGAAGGCCTTGATATTGAGGGTGAAGAGGGCCAGAAGCACCGAAATGAGGGGAGGGATGAGGAAGAGGTAGAGCAGAATACCCAGCTTCCTCGTCCGCTTCACATAGGTGAGAGAGTCGATGCGGCGGGCAAATGGCATGTCACCCCCTAAACAGATAGAGTAGTGGATACCAGGCGGCAAAACCGGCACTGAAAAGGAGAAACGAGAGCCCAAAGAACTTTTTCAAGAAGTCTCCCACGACCAATCCTCCAGATATTCGATTGTACCATAAATCTCCTCCCCTCGATAGAGTCCCTCCCCTTGGTGGAGGGAGCGTGGATCGAAGAGGAGGTAGGGACCAGGCGCTTCTGGGGCGATGGTGCCCCGCTCCAATCCGATGAGCTTGGCCGGGGTGGCACTGGCAAGCTGGAGGAGGCGCTCCATCGAGATATGCCCTGGAAGCACCAATTTCGTATAGGCTAGGGGGAGATAGGAGGCGATGGAGTCGATCCCATAGGCCGCTTCGTCAAAGCTCAAATCCTTACGGGTGTAGGATGCAGGGGTATGCAAGGCGGTGAGGAGGTCGACCTTCCCAGCGCCCAGGGCTTCCAAGAGGGCTTCCTGCTCCTCCTGGTCGCGCAGAGGGGGGTCCAGCTTGGCTAGAGTATTGTAACCCAGGGCAGCTCGGTCGCTCTTGAGGAGGTGGTGGATGGAAAGCTGGGCGAAGCAGTGGGGGGATTGGGCGATGAGCTCGAGGCTGCGGGCGGTGGAGATTCCCCCGATGATCACCGGTACCCCGTAGTAGTCGCCATACTCGACGATTCTCGCCACCTCCCCGTATTCGTCTACCTTGCTGCGCCCGCGAAGTCCCAACTGGAAAGCGACCTCCCCCTCGTTCATAACCCCCCTTCTTCGAGAGCCATCGATCCAAACGAATAGGGGGAGCTGGAGCATCTGGGCATACTGGAAGATGGGAGCCAGGAGGCTCGAATCGGTCCGGCTCTCCACGAAGATCGCCCGGGCCCCCAGCTTAGCCAGAGTAGCGATCTCGCTCAAGCCCCCCTCCCCCCGAGTGGCAAGGATGGCAGGATAAAGCTCTACCTGGACATGGGTACTCTTGATGAACTCCAGGTGGATCTCGTCGTTGAGGGGAGGAGAGAGGTCGGGGCGCAAGAGAATGGTTCCCACCCCTCCCTGACGCGCTTTACGGGCAAGTTCTCGGAGACTCCTTTGACTCAAACGTCCATCCAGCACCCCGACCCCCAAATCGACCAAAGGGGGGAGGAGCCAGGGCCCTTCGTGGTCCTGGGGGATGGAATCGAGGAGGGAGAGCTTGCCCTTGGAAAGAGCTATCCCACGACGCCCCGTTGCGTCGATGGCAAGGGCTCTAAAGTCCACTTTTGATCTCCTCGAGCTTCTTCAAGAAGATTTTGGCCGGAGCCGCTCCCACGAGACCGCGGCCAATAGGGCTTCCATCGCTCCTGAGAAAATAGAAAGTCGGGGTTCCATAGACCCGATAGCCCAAAGCCTTGGCCTCCTGGATGGTGAGCTGGATAGGGATGAAGTTGTACTCGATGAAATCCACCAAAGCCTCCTCCTCGAAGGCTACATCTTCCATGTAGTCACAAGCGCTACACCCCTCCTGGGTGATCATGAGGAGAATCGGCTTATTGTCTGCCTTAGCCTGGGCCAACCCCTCCTGGTAGCCATACCACTCGAAGTCGGCCCCTACAAGCCAGAGGCTCAAGAGCCAGAGGATGAACATCGCTTTCATCGTACCACCCTTTCCAACCGTTTCAAGAACTCCTCGGCCTCGATGAAGCCGATGATCCGGTCCACCTCCTTCCCATTCACGAAGATCAAAATCGCCGGAGGGCCGAAGAGGTTGAACCGCCTCAAGAGCTCTTTGTCCTCCTTGGAGTTATCGCTCACATCAAAGCGCAAGGGGATGAAATGCTCCTGGAGGAAGCGGCGTACCCGGGGATTGGAGAAGGTGAGGGCGTCGAGCTCTTTGCAACTGGTACACCATTGGGCGGTCACATCGAGGAGGACAGGTTTTTGGGCACTGGAGAGAATCTCTTCCAATTTGGCCAGGGAGTTAACGGGCTGGAAGAGTCTTTCCTCTTGAGAGCGCTCCTGGGCGCTTCCTACCCCCCGTAAGGGATCAAGGGGGCTCAATCCCCCAGTGAAAGCCCCGAGGAGGACGAAGAGTCCATAGAGGAAGAGGATAATTCCGACACTCTTCTTGAAATAGGCGAACCACGGGGCTTCCTGGGGCAGCGGTTCCAGGGCTCGAAGGTAGACGGCGCTGCCTATGAAGAGGGAGCCCCAGAGGAACATGGTGACCCCTGGTGGGAGGATCCGCTCCAACATCCAGATGGCCACCCCGAGCATCACAACCCCGAAGACCCGGTTGATGGCCTCCATCCACCCCCCTGGTTTGGGCATGAATTTCCCAGCTCCTGTTCCAATGAGCAAGAGGGGCGTTCCCATCCCAAGACTCATGGCGAAGAGGGCACTTCCCCCCAAAAGGGCATCCCCAGTTTGGCCGATGTAGATGAGGGCCCCGGCCAAGGGCGGCGCGACACAAGGACCTACAATGAGCGCTGAGAGCAGCCCCATGAGAGCTACTCCGATAATCCCTCCACGGCTACCGGCCGCATCGCTCTTTTGAGCCAATTTGGTCTGTAAGGAGGCGGGGAGTCCGATCTCGTAAAATCCAAACATACTCAAGGCCAAGGCGACGAAGAGAAGGGCGAAGAGGGTAATGACCACGGGATTCTGGAAGGCTGCCTGGAGGTTGGCGCCAAAGAGCCCGGCCAAGAGGCCGGCGATGGTATAGGTGATGGCCATCGCCAGGACATAGACCAGGGAGTAGAGGAAGGCCCTTTTGGTTGTCATCCCCTTGGATCCAACGATGAGGGAGGAGAGGATGGGGATCATGGGGAAGATACACGGGGTAAAGGCCAGGAGCAATCCCAACAGGTAGAAAGTCCCCAAAATTGCCCAAATACTCCGATGTTTCAACAAATCGACGATCTCCCCCTCCTCCGATCCCAAACCTTGGCTTTGAGGTGGCTCTTGTCCCTGGGAGGCCTGCTCTAGCTCCTTGGGAAGGGCAATAGTAAAGCGGTGGCGCTGGGGTGGGTAGCAGACTCCAATTTCGTTGCATCCCTGGTAGGAGAGCTCCAATTCGACAGAGGGTTGGGAGGTATCCAGAGCCTCCAGGGGGATAGTAGCCTCCAGAGAACCTTGATAGATCGGCTCTCCGTGGAGCTCTTGAGGAGGGGGGAGTTGGAGGGGAAGCTCCCGCTGGCTCGGGGCGATTTGGCGGAGTTTGAGCTCCTTCTGGTAGAGGTAGACCTTGGGGGCCATCTCGATCCGCAGGCGGATTCTATCTCCTTCTAACTGGAGTGAAGGTTTGTAAGCCTCCTCAACGGGAGTGATTTGAGGCCCCTCCTTCCCAACCTCGACGAAACCGAAACCGAAGAGGAAGGTGACGAGGATGATCCAGATGAGACTGTGGCGCATTAGAACTCCCTTCTATACAAACGGCTCCAAGATTGGTTACAATTGTAACCAAATTGGGTAAAACTTGACCAAAGAGGGAGTCATGGCGAATCGACTGCAATGGGCCCAGTCCCCCTATCTCCAGCAGCACAAGGAGCAGCCTATCGACTGGTACGAGTGGGGTCAGGAGGCCTTCCAGAGAGCCGAGAGGGAGGGGAAACTCATCTTCTTGTCCATCGGCTATAGTAGCTGCCACTGGTGCCATGTGATGGCCCGGGAGGTCTTCGAGAACGAAGAGGTGGCCCGCCTCCTCAACGACCACTTCATCTCCATCAAGGTGGATCGGGAGGAACGCCCCGACATCGACCACTACTTCCAAGAGGTCTACCGCCTCTTGAACCAGCGCCCAGGGGGATGGCCCCTCTCCATCTTCATGACTCCCCAGGGGCACCCCTTCTTCGCCGCCACCTACATCCCCCTTCAACCCCGCTTCAATATGCCCGGTTTCATCCAGCTTCTACGCAACATCATCGAGGTCTACCAAGAAGACCCGAACCAAATCCACCAGCAAGCCAAGGAGGTCATGAGATTCATGCAACCAAGCAGCAAAAGGGAGCAGGTTGCCTTCGATCCTTCCATCGCCCAAACCTTCGTCGCCAAGACCAAAGCCCTCTTCGATCCCGTCCACGGCGGTTTTGGCTCCAAGCCCAAGTTCCCCCAAACCTCGACCATCAACACCCTTTTAACCATCTACCGCCTTACCAAGAATCGGGATGCCTTGGAGATGGCGACCAAGACCTTGCGCGAGATGGCCAAAGGGGGGTTGCGGGACCTGGTGGATGGGGGATTTTGCCGCTATAGTACCGATGAGCGCTGGTTGGTCCCCCACTTTGAGAAGATGACCTATGACAACGCCCTCCTCATGGAGAGTTACCTCTTGGCCTTCCACACCACCCAAGAGCCGCTCTTCAAGGAGATCGCCTTTGAGATCGCCGACTTCATGGTGGAGTACATGAGCCACAAGGGGCTTTTTTTCAGTGCCAGCGACGCCGACAGCCAGGGGGAGGAGGGGGGCTACTTCACTT
Source organism: Nitratiruptor sp. (assembly GCA_009659925.1). GTDB lineage: Bacteria > Campylobacterota > Campylobacteria > Campylobacterales > Nitratiruptoraceae > Nitratiruptor. The sequence continues at coordinate 54,025 of PUXW01000013.1, forward strand.
ACACCTTCGACGAGGTCGTTGCCAAGCTCCAAGCCGACGGCCTGAGTTCTGAGGAGATCCAAGAGGTCCTCCAACGGCTCAACATAACCCCCGAGGGCAACTTTGCAGGGAAAAACATCGTCCGGGTCGAGGATCTCGAACTCTGCCAATCCCAGCGGCGAGGCCTTGCCAGCTTACGGGAGTTACGCCAAGAGCGGTGCTACCCCTTCATCGATCGCAAGATCATCACCAGCTGGAACGCGATGATGATCAAGAGTTTGTACATGGCGGCACGCATTGAGAACCGCTACTTTGAGGTGGCGGAAGAGTCGATGGACTCCCTCTTGAAGACGATGCTCGTCGACGACCATCTCTACCACTCCACCATTATCGGTGAAAAGCCCAAGATCAAAGGCTTCCTCGAAGATTACGCCTACCTTGCCATCGCTCTGCTTGAGGGCTACAAAACCACCCTTAACGAGGAGTATCTCGCCCGGGCCAATCTCCTGGTCAACGACGCCCTCGTCGAATTCTACGACCAGGGGAAGTGGTATTTCAGCAAGGGGGAGCTCTTCGTGGAAGCGGAACATACCGACACCACCTATCCCAGCAGTGCAGCGGTCATGGTAGAGGGGATGCTCACCCTCGCCGCCCTGGTCCACCAACGCTACTTCACCTTCGCCCAACAGACCATCGACTACTATGGCCCCGCCATCATGAGCCATCTTCCATGGAGTGGCCGCTTCGTCACCGCCATCTTGCGCACCTTTTACGAAGATCGGATCATCAAGTCGACTCCGGCCAATCTCGCCCCCTGCACCCCCCGTATCGACTCCCTCATCTACCCCTTCATCCTCCTCAAAGAGGAGGAGCATGAAGAGCTGGTACTTTGCGACTGGAATCGCTGTTTTGCTACGGCCCGGGAGTGTAGGGAGATTCTAGGAGCTATCGATGGCTAAAGCTCTCTTTGGAGGGGGGTGTTTCTGGTGTCTCGAAGCGGCCTTCAGGCGGATTCGGGGCGTTCAGGAGGTTACCAGCGGCTATGCAGGGTGCCAAGAGCCAAATCCAACCTATGAGCGGGTTTGCACAGGCGAGACCGGATGTGCCGAAGCAGTCCTCATCGAATACGATCCGCAAACCATCAGCTACCAGGAGCTCTTAACCCTCTTCTTCGCCCTCCACGATCCAACCCAACTCAACCGCCAAGGGGCCGATATCGGAACCCAGTACCGCTCCGTCATCTTCCCCCTTAACCCGCAGCAGGAGCAAATTGCCAAGGCCTTCATCGAGAGCCTCCAACCCCACTTCAACGGCCAAATCGTCACCACTATCGAAGAACCGGGTCCCTTCTATCCCGCCGAAGCCTACCACCAGAACTACTACGAGCGCCATCCGGACCAACCCTACTGCCAGTTGGTCATCGCCCCCAAACTTGCCAAACTAGCCACCAATTTCCAGGAGTATCTGCGATGATCAAGCTCCTCATTCCCCTAGTTCTCCTTGCGGCGGCGACCCTCTACAAGATCTATCGGGACTACCAGGGGGATCGAAGAAAGGCGATCCTCGATATCCTCCTGCTCTTCTTCCTCCTCTTTGCTACAGGCTTTAGCTCCTACCTGCGTATCTACACCCCCCTCCTCTTCTTCCACCTACTCCTCCTACTCATTGGCTGGATCAACTACTACCGCTACCTCTTTGGAGGAAGGCCCAGGCTCTCCTTGACCCTGGCCCCCTCTTTGACCATCCTCCTCTTCTTTCTCGCAGGGCTTACTATCCCCGATCAGTAGGGGAATTCGACGGCCACAGCGGGGTTTTTACACGAGACCCGCCCGGTGCCATACTCCTTGAAGACCTGATAGGTCTGATTGGTATCCGGATCGGTCTTCTCCTCGTAGACTGGAGCTGGATAGATGCAAAGGCGCACAAATCCCCATCCATTGGTCTTTTGCAAGTTAATACTGCCACCATATTCCAGCTCTCTTCGGGTACGACAGCGGGTATTGGTCGGGGTGAAGTAGAAGTAGGAGACCTGATCCCCATCACATGTAACTCCGAAGTTGGAGTAGCTCAAACCATAATTGGCATCGGTGTAGACGATCTTAAGATCGTAAGCGCAAACCGGTGCCTTCTTACAGGTGATGGAGCCTGGCATATCGAGCTTGGTACCTGTGAGGGTTCGCTTGAAGGAGTTGCCTACCCGGACCCTGCCATTTCCAATGGAAGCGTTGATGAAGATATCCTTCCCACCGAAGAATTTGGGGTAGATGATCTGGAAACGGACCTGGCGGTTTCGAATGGTATAGAGCCCGTTGGGATGGTCGAGAACGATATTGGAGATGGTCTCCTCCTTCGGATCCCAGCGGCTCTCGTTTCCAATAACGAAGGTGAGTTGCTCAACCCGGTCCGCCTCGATGGAGCCTTGCAAGAGGATTTCATGGTTGTTGAGGATGGAGGTGATGGTCCATCCACCCAGATAGTTGGGATCTTGGCTCGCCCCGTTGGGGATGATGATGAGCTTATCCCTATACGTTTCCAGCCACTCCAGATCGAATTTGGAAGTTGAGAATTTGAGGAGATCTTCCCCAACCTGCTCCAGGCTTCCACTAAAACTTCCATCCCGGAAGCCATCGAAATAGACGAAGGGATTCTCCCGAAGGGATTCGAAGGTGAAGAAGTTCCCCTCCTGGTAGTACCAATCGGTGTCGACCTTGGGATTGAGGATGGTCAACTTCATCGTACTCCCATCGAACCTGGAGCTACGCAGTTTGATGGTATAAGTATCGATGAAGAAGCCGCTGGTCTTGTTGTAATCGGTTCCCACATACTCCAGGGTGATGGTGTTGTTGAGCCGTCTGGTTACGGGATAGGTGATCCGCTTGACGAGACGATCCTGGTTGGGCAGTCCCTGGAGGAGGACCTCTACCTCAAATTCCGCTGTTCCAAGCTCTTCTCCCCGGACGAGAAAGTCCACGCTCCCATTTTCCACCTCTTCCACACTCATCTCATCATAGACATTCCCGTGCAGATCCACCAACTTGGCCCGATCGTTGAGGGAACGGATCGTAATCCGGACAATCTTCTCGCTGGAGAGGGGGTGGAGATCTTCCGATCCAAGCACCTTGACGGTGATGTGGTTGGTCTGGCCCAAGATGATGGCTTGATCCTCGTTTTCCACCTCGATCATATACTCTTGCGGCTTGTAGAGGATGGTCAGGGGAATCGACTTGCTCACCTTCTGGACGAAGCCCTCCTCATTCTTGATCTTGGCAAGGAGCAAGATGGCAGCCTGCCCATCTTTACCAAGGGCTTGGATTGTCACACGCCCATCGGAGACATTGCTCAAACGCTTCTTACTCACCAGCTGCTCCCCATCTACGATCTTCAAGAGCAAGGCGTTGGAGGATTTGATGACCAGCTCCTCTACATTCTGGGGATCGACTTGGACCTTGCTGGTTTGATCCATCAAGAGGAAGCGGAGCTCCCCCCTGGTATTGGTGTAGAGCTGCCGGGGAGCCTCGACGATAAAGTCCACATTGCCGAAGTGGATGGGCTCCTGGTTGACCACAGGTTTGGGACCAAACTTGGAGACCGATTGGGTCACGAAGGTCTGCCCGTTGGCCACAACCTTGTTCTCCATCACCAACTCCCCACTCACATAGATCACATCGGTGGGACATGGATCGGTGAAGTTGAGGCGGAAGGAGAAGTAGCCCTCAGGATCGAGGGTGGTCTCCTTTTCAGGGGTCTGGGAGGCGATGATACAGTGCCCCGTATCGAAGTGTAAGGAGCGCACCCGGTAAATCCGTTTCACCGTATCGGTATCGATAGAGCGGTAGCTCCCGACGAAGACCCGTCCTGCCACAGTGGTGGGGGTGATGTAGCGATAGGTGGAACGGGACTCTTGGATCTGTTGGGATTGGGTGACCTGTTGAGGCTGTTGCGACCCTTGGACGGGCTGATCCTGGCTAAGAGCCGAGAGCAAGAGGGCAATAGAGGTCAAGAGCTCCTGGAACATCCTACGCCTTTCTGGAAGATTGGAATTTTCACCCTATTATCGGAGATAGGAGAGAATTTTTGACCAGTGGGCCAACTTGGTCTTGAAATCGAGCCGTCGGTTGGCTGGAGAGGGGGATGGGAGGTAGTGGGCTGGAAGGGGGAGGTGGCCAAAATACCGGCGATAGAGGGATTCACTCTTGCGCCCTACCAGGAAGATCGCCTCGATGTTTGGATAGCGAGCTAGGAGCCCTGGAATGTCGTTGGGCTCGATCTGGCGCAAGGAGCTGTCGAGGGAGTTGGTCCGCTGGCAGCTGGCCACCATATCCCACAAAGCGATCCCCTTATCCAAGACGAAGGCCCTCCTATCCTCCGCCCTCTTGGGAACCTCCTCCTGGAAGAGAGCGCCAAGGAGGGGCCAGAACTGATTTTGGGGATGGCCATAGTAGAAGGCCTCTTGAAAGGATTTGATACTGGGGAAACTTCCAAGGAGGAGGACTTTGGAATTGGAATCAACAACCGGCTCGAAGGGGTGCAAGAGCCGCTGGTGCGGCTCCTGGTTACTCGACCTCCGCGTCGATGACCTCATCGTCACCGCCACCGCTCTTCTTGGCTTCCCCTCCTTGAGCGGCTTGAGCGCCTTGCTCTTTTTTATAGATCGCCTCGGCCAACTTATGGCTCACCTGGGTGAGGGCTTGGACCTTGGCCTCGATCTGCTCTTTGGTGGCGTTCTCATCTTTGAGGACCTCTTTGAGATCGTTGAGGGCCCCTTCGATCTGGGCGCGCTCTTGGGCACTAATGGCATCCCCTACCTCTTTGAGGCTCTTTTCGGTCTGATAGGCCAGGGCGTCTGCTTGGTTCCTCGCCTCTACCAGCTCCTTGCGCTTGCGGTCCTCCTCTTTGTGAGCTTCAGCCTCCTGGATCATGCGCTGGATCTCCTCTTCACTCAAACCGCTGGATCCAGTCACCTTGATCTGCTGCTCTTTTCCTGTCGCCTTGTCCTTGGCGCTTACCGTCAAGATCCCGTTGGCGTCGATATCGAAGGTAACCTCAATTTGTGGCACGCCTCGGGGAGCTGGTGGGATTCCTTCGAGGGTAAACTGTCCCAGGGACTTGTTGTCCTTGGCCATCTCCCGTTCGCCCTGGAGGACATGGATGGTCACCGCAGGCTGGTTGTCCTCGGCGGTACTGAAGATCTGGGTCTTCTTCACGGGGATCGTCGTTCCTCGCTCGATGATCTTGGTCATGACCCCACCAAGGGTCTCGATTCCAAGGCTCAGGGGTGTGACATCGAGCAAGAGGACATCTTTAACATCCCCTTTGAGGACCGCACCTTGGATGGCCGCACCGATAGCCACAACCTCATCGGGGTTCACTGACTTATTGGGCTCTTTGCCGAAGAACTCCTTGACCTTGCGCTGAACCATCGGAATCCGGGTAGAACCACCAACCAGGACCACCTCGTTGATCTCATCTTTGGAAAGACCAGAGTCCTTCAAAACATTTTGAGCGATCTCGATGGTTCGATCCACCAGATCCTCGATGAGGCTCTCAAATTTGGCCCGGGTCAACTTCTTTACCAGGTGCTTGGGACCACTCTGATCGGCGGTGATGAAGGGGAGGTTGATCTCGGTCTCCATTGCCGAACTCAACTCTTTCTTGGCATTTTCGGCGGCCTCTTTGAGTCGCTGGAGCGCCATGATATCCTGCTTGAGATCGATTCCCGTCTCCTTCTTGAACTCATCCACCAACCAGTCGATAATACGGTTGTCGAAATCGTCTCCTCCCAAGAAGGCGTCACCGCCAGTGGCCAGAACCTCGACTACATTGTCCCCCGTTTCGAGGATCGTCACGTCGAAAGTACCACCACCAAGGTCGTAGACTACGATCTTTTCGGCATTCTTCTTGTCCAGTCCATAGGCCAGAGCAGCAGCCGTAGGCTCGTTGATGATTCGCAAGACATTGAGCCCGGCGATAGTTCCAGCCTCCTTGGTCGCCTTGCGCTGGGCGTCGTTGAAGTAGGCTGGTACGGTGATAACCGCCTCGTTGATCTCTTCTCCCAAATAGGCTTCGGCATCCTCTTTGAGCTTCATGAGGATCTTGGCGCTGATCTCCTGGGGCGTGTAGACCTTACCTTCGACCTCGACGGCACAGGCTCCGTTGCGATCGACGATCTTGTAGGGAAGGCGCTTCTTGGCCTCTTGAGCCTTCTCCTCGTTACACATCATCCCCATGATCCGCTTCACCGAATAGATGGTTCTGGTGGGGTTGGTGATCATTTGCCGTTTGGCAGGATCCCCGACCAGAACCTCTCCCTTATCGGTGAAAGCTACGACGGAAGGGGTCGTGTTCTTCCCCTCTTTGTTAGGGATAACTTTGGCTTCATTCCCTTCGTAAATTGCCATACATGAGTTGGTTGTTCCAAGGTCGATACCCAATACTTTGCCCATTTCCACTCCTTGACGAGATTTTTTCCCAATTATAGTCCAAGGGACTTAATTTTTCTGCTACTTTAGTAGCGTTACTTGGCTACACTCACCTTCGCTGGACGGAGGATGCGCTCCTTGTACTTGTACCCTTTTTGGATTACCTGGACCACTTCCCCAGCCCGCTTCTTGGCATCTTCGACCTGGAGGATCGCCTCGTGCAGATGGGGGTTGAACTCTCCCCCTTCCTCGATCTCGATCACCTCAATCCCATTCTTTCTAAAGGCTCGAACGAACTGATCGATGGTCAGTTCAATCCCCTTCTTCAACTCCTCCAGGGCCTCCTGGGCGTTGAGCCCCTCCTTATTCACGGCAGCCAAAGCCATGTCGAGACTATCGAGGGCTGGGAGGAGATCCTGGGCAAACTGCTCCAAGGCGTACTCGATGGCCTGGATCTTCTCCTTTTCCAACCGCTTCTTGGCATTCTCAAAGTCGGCATGGACCCGGAGCAAATTCTCCTCACACTCCTTGATCTTGGCTTCAAGTTCCTTGCACTCTGGGGTAACTGCCTCCTCTTGCTCCTTCTTCCCAGTCCTCCCTTCCCCTTCCTTCACCGCTTGTTCTTGCTCTTGGCTAGCGCGTGGTCGCTCTTGCCCCTTACGCTCCTCATCCCGCTTCCGATCTCGACGCTCTTTACCCATTTTCGACTCCTTTCAATAGATTGATGAACCCGTCAAAGTCGCGATAGAGCCTCCCTAGTAGGAGCATCTCTCCATGACGGCTCCCCTCCCCGAGGACGATGCGAAACTTGTAGCGGAGCAAATCGGCCTCGAAGAAGAGCCCCTCCTGCTCGCGATGGAGCAGCGATCCATCCATGTAGGAGGGGAGATGGACCTTGGCCCAGGTCGGATCGATCCGACAGATGTCGACGATCTCTTCGATGGCGAAGATCTCGAAACGATCCTGTAGGAAGCGTCGCAAATCCTTGGCGAACTGAACCAAGCCAACCTTGCGGCAATCCTCGCTCAAGGCGAAGGCCTTGCGCCCGATTTGCCCCTCCAAGAAGGCTTCCAGTTTCCTATTGTAGCGTACAACGAACTCCCGATCACCAAAGTGGCACAGGAGGTGCCCCCCACACCTTTCGACCTGGGTCAAGGTCCGATTCTCGAAGGTATAGTACTCGCAAAAGATCCGCTTCCTAGTGGCCACACGCTCCACCCGCCCCGTATCGACGAGCTCCATCTCCATATGGTCCCGGAGTCGTTGGCGCCAGAACTCCCGGAGACTCCTGGTCGTTGGAATCCGACCCCCACTGCTGTGGGCCTTCTTGATGGATCCATGTTCGCTGAGCTGTTTGAAATAGTAGCGAATGGCCGCACTGGAGAGGGCGATATCCAGGGATTCTTGAAGTTTTCGCGAGCTAATTGGCTCTTGCTCTTGGATATAGCGTTCAATGAGCTTGAGCAAAATATACTCTCGCTTGTTCATATTAGCACTTCGCGAAGGTTTTTGCCAGAAGTATTATACACGATTGAGCCAACTTGTGTCAAGTTTATTAAGTTCTACCAATCAGTTGGGTGGGGAGAGGGGAAAAGGAAGAGGGTGGGCAAGAAGGAGGGGGAGCTACCCTCGGATGCCCAACTCTTTGATCACCTGGGTGTACTTTTCGTAATCTTTGCGTTTGAGATAGTTCAAGAGCCGCTTGCGTTGGCCTACCAGTTTTAAAAGGCCCAGTCGGGAAGAGTGGTCCTTCTTGTGCTCTTTGAGATGCTCGGTGAGGTAGTTGATCCGCTCGCTCAAGAGGGCGATCTGGACCGCTGGACTGCCGGTATCCTTTTGAGATTGGCCGAACTTGGAGATGATCTCCTTCTTCTTCGCCGAATCCAAAGCCATGGGAGCCTCCTGATTGGTCGTAATTTAGCAAAGCGTAATTATACACAAAAAATAACGAATTACCAAAAGCTCGCCTTAGGATTGATTGAGTATAATTGGGACCAAATTTCCCAAAGGGTGAGTAGATGCTGTTTACCAGAGCAACCGAGTATGCCCTACTCTCGCTCATCATCATCGCCAGGGAGGAGAAGCCCCTTGGAACCGACTACCTCTCCAAGCGGCTCAACATCTCCCGGAGCTTCCTGGCCAAGATCCTCCAATCCCTAGCCAAGCGGAACATCCTCATCTCCTACAAAGGGGCTGCCGGCGGTTTTACCCTCGCCCGTCCAGCCCATGAGCTTTCCATCAAGGAGATCGCCCAAGCCGCCGAAGGGCGCCCCATCAATATCTTCGACTGCTCCAGCGACCAGGCCGCTTGCCCCAGCAACCAGGGGGAATTTTGTACCCTCTGGCCCTTCCTCAACCGGCTCCAAAGCCGGGTCGATAGCTTCTTGGATGAACTCACCCTCAAGGACATCATGGAATGAAGTTCTACCACCTCTCCCATACCGATCTGGACGGCTATACCTGCCAACTTTTAACCAAGGAGCTCTATCCCGAGGGCCTCTTCCTCAACGCTAACTATGGGGAAGAGGTGCTCGTTCGCATCGATCAGATTCTCACAGCCATAGAAAACAGCTCCCAAGAGGCCTTCTTCCTCATTACCGACCTCAACCTCAGCGAGGAGGAGGCCCGCTACCTCGATCACAAAGTCCAGCAGATCTCCAAAATCAAACCGGTCAAGCTCCAGCTCCTAGACCACCACCTCTCGGGGTTGGAGACCTCGATGCGCTACCAGTGGTACCATCTCGATTCGACCAAATCGGCCACGAAGATCACCTATGACTACCTAGCCTCCCCCAAGCTTGCCCCCCTGGCCCCCCTTGTGGAAGCGGTCAACGCCGTGGATATATGGCTCAGCGACGAGGAGGCCTTTGAATTTGGCAAGGTCTTGATGCGGGCCCTGGACGAGGCCAAGGAGATCAATCGGGTCACCTTCTTGCAGGAGAATATCGCCTACCGCCACCACATGCTCCGGAGCGCCCTTCCCTATCTCGGCCAACCGGAGGGCCATATCGCCTTTGACGACGAGATCTGGCAGGCGAAGAAGCGCTTCTTCCTCAAGGAGCGCAATGATACCCTCGACAACCTGGTGAGCAACTACATCCTCAACCTCTTGAGTCTCAAACGGGAACAGATGGAGATCACCTACCGGGGCCATCGGGGCATCCTCACCTATGGAATCCAGAACAGCTCCATCATCGGCAATGCCTTCCTCAAGGCCCATCCCGAGTACCACTTCTTCATGAATGTGACTCCCAAAGGGACCTTTAGTCTGCGAGCCAACAACCAGATGGATGTAGCGGTCATGGCCGACGCTATCGCGGGAGGAGGTGGCCACCCCAACGCCAGCGGAGGGCGGATCAAGGAGTTTCGCGACTACTTTATCTACGACGAGCTCAAAGCCTTCATCACCGCCTACCTCCAGGCTCGGGAGTGATCACTTCCTGGCCAGGATCGTAGCGAAATTGGCCCAGCGGAAGATGGTCTCCACATGGGAAAACCCCGCTCGCTGGAGCATCTCCTCGTTCTCCTTGAGGCTAAAGGGGATGAGCACATGCTCTAGAGCCTCCCGTTTTTGGGCTATTTCAAAGTCGCTATAACCCATCTTCCGCTTGTAGTCGAAGTAGATATCTACCAGCTGCTTGTCTAAACGGCGATCTTCGCTCATGATCTTCTCGCTCATGATGAAGAGCCCATCGGGACGGAGGTGGTCATAGAGCCGCTGAATGAAGGGTTCCCGTTTGAGAGGGCGAACGAATTGGAGGGTATAGTTGGCGATGAAGGCATTGGCTTCCTGGTAGGGATAGTGGAGGATGTCGGCCAACTCGAAGGAGACCTGAGCCCCATAGGCCCTGGCTCGCTTCCGTGCCTCTTCAACCATGGCCTGGGCATTGTCGATCCCAATGAGCTGGCCCCGGAGTCCCCGGCGATAGAGGTGAAAAAGGGTCGCCCCGGTTGAGCTGCCCAGATCGTAGAGGCGCCCCGAAGAGGGGAAATTGGCCAAGAGAAGCTGGGCTATGAGCTCTTGGACCTCCTTGTAGAAGGGGACGGAACGGCTGATCATGTCGTCGAAGACACTGGCCACCGCCTCATCGAACTCGAACCGCTTGGTTATCGGTTTTTGGAAGAGTCGATCTTCTTCCATCGATCCTCCTTGTTCGGGGCCATTCGAGCCCGCAGGGCCGCCTCGATACTATCCAAACTCTTTGCATGCAAACACCGGGAAGCGATGCAGGCCTTGAAACCTTGAGAGGACCAAGGAGCGGCGATGAGGTAGGGATAGGGGAGGCGGTAGACCTTGGACCATGCCCTCTGCAACTTGTCACGAGGGCCAAAGAGGACCAAATTCCCATAGCCGTAGCGAAAGACCACGCTGGTCAGAGAGGGGTAGCGCTGGGGGTCGTTGAAGATGGGGGCCGAGAAGCGCTCCAGCTGCTTTCGGACATGGGAGCGCAAGGATGCGTTCTTCTCCAAATCGGCGATCTGGAGGGCTGCCGCTAGCAAGGTGGCCACAGGGCTGGCGTAGGGGGTATCATCGATGGGTGCTGGCACCTGGATCCGCCAATCGCTACCGGCATACCAGCGCCCCCCGTGGAAAAACCGCTCTTTGGCGGCGTGAAAGAGCTCCTTGGCCCGATCTAAGTAGGAGCGATCCAATGTGAAGCGGTAGCCTTGAACCAGGGCCCAGATCAAGGCGGCATAATCTTCCAGGAGCCCGGGTTGGTGGGGCTTGTGGCCAGGCCGCTGAGCGTGGTAAAGAACTCCATCGACGAAAAGTTGTGCGAGGAGGTGCTGGAGGGAGGCGAGGGCCTCTTGGCGATAGTCCGGTTCGATGAGGCTTGCTTCCAGCTTGTTGGCAATGTAGAGGGCGTTCCAGCTGGTTAAGATCTTGGGCTCGATGAGGAGATCCCCCCTTTGGCGGCGTAGTTGGGCCAGGAGGGGGCGGGTAGTTGGCTTTTGGATGGTTCCTTGGACCACTGGAGTGCTCTCCTTCCCCTCGATCCCAAGGGCAGCCAACTCCTGCTGGGCTAATTGTCTGGAATAGTTGTGCTCCATGAGCCAGTGGAGGCTCTGGTTGTAATCGAGAAGGAAGTAGTTTTCTGCCCCCCTTTTGGTGGTACCTAGGGCTAGATAGAGCCCATCATGCTTCAAGTGGTCTTCAATACTGGCGATGGTGCGCCGCACCACTTGGGCGAAGAGGGGATTACCGGTGATCTTGTAGGCGTAGGTATAGAGGCCAATGAGCTCGGCGTTACTAGCAAGCCACTGCTCGAAACGGGGGAGCCTCCAGGTGCGATCGCTCGCCACAAAAAAGCCCCCCTCAATCTGATCGAAGATCCCCCCTCGGGCCATCTCTTCCAAGGTCTTCAAAGCCATCTCCAGGGCTTGAACCTCCCCCTCCAGTTCATAGATCTCTAGCAGGAGGTGCAAAAGGGTGGGCTGGGGGAGTTTAACCTTCGTGGAGAATCCCCCATAGGTAGGATCGAACTCCTGGGCCAAGCGCTCCACCAGTTTGCGGGCCAGGGGGATATCGAGCCGCACTGGGACATACTCTTGCCCCAGCTCCTTTTGAACCCCCTCCTCGATGATCTTGGCCCGGGTCTGAATGAGCTGAGAGCTCTGATGGTACTCCTTGGCGATGGTCTCAAGGATCCGCTTGAGCCCGATGACTCCGGGGCCATCCCGAGGTGGAAGATAGGTCGCAGCGAAAAAAGGGGCTCCCTCTTCGGTGAGGATGAGGATGAGAGGCCAGCCACCGGGGCGGCTATGGATGAAGCTATAGACCTGCTGGAAGTAGCGATTCAGGTCGGGGCGCTCTTTTTGGTCGATCTTGATGGGAATGAAGGAGCTCTCGAGGAGTTGGAGGATCTCTGGGTCTTGAAAAGACTCCTTGGCCATCACCTGGCACCAGTGGCACGAGGCATGTTCGATGAAGAGGAAGATCGGCTTGTGCTCCCTTTGAGCCCGTTCCAAAGCCCCGGGGCTCCAGGAGAGCCAGGACAAAGAGCTGGAAGGTGGCAAAGAGAACTTACCGGCAACGGCATGGAGGATGAAGAGAGTCAGGAGAGCCCAGCGCATCGAAAAACTCCTTTGCCTGGCGAATGTCCTCTTGGATTTGGGCCTTCAATTGGGCTAGGGTTGCAAACTTCCGGTTGGGGCGTAGGTAGTCGAGAAAACAGATGCGAACCGGATCGAGGTTGGCAGGAGGGGGGGCGAGGAGGTGGGTTTCGATGGTGAAGGATCCATCGAGGGTAAGCCGCCTCCCGACAAAGGTGAGGGAGGGGATCTGGTTGGTGTAGGTGAGGTAGACCCCATCCTTGGGGATGAGATAGTCTTTGACGGCGACATTGATGGTTGGGACCAGCTCCCTGGAGCCAATACCCTGACCTGGGACATGGCGCCCCTCGATCTGGTAGCAGCGGCCAAGGAGTCTGTTGGCCTGGGAAATCGCTCCAGAGGCAAGGAGCTCCCTGATGGTGCGGGAGTGGACGGGAATCCCATCGACTCGAACCTCATCCACCACCTCCACCTCCCCATCGAAGAGATGGCGCAAGTGGTCGACATTGAAGCGCCGATCCTTCCCGAAGGCAAAATCGTATCCCACCACGAGCCCTTTCAAGTTGGGGAAATCGTGGCGCACCTTCTGGAGAAACTGGATCGCATCGAGCTCTCGAATCGCCTCGATGGGATAGAAGAAACAGGGCTTGCCAACATAGCGGCACCGGCTCTTCCCCGGGGTCAAACGGGCCCCCTTCTCGATGATCAAGACCCCATCGGCCCGATCGATCAGGGCCCGATGGCCCAGATGGATCCCATCGAAGGCCCCAATGGCCAGACGCTCAACCTTTGCGGAAGTGGTAGATCCACTCACGATTCCCCTCTTTTCCAGGGACGATACTGGGCTGCTTCGCCACGAGCTTCCACCCTAGAGCCCGGGTTGCCTCTTCCAACCTCTCCATCGCCCTTTCGATGGCCCTCTGATCCACAACAACCCCCCGTTTGGTTCGAGCCACTTCAGGTCCCACCTCGAATTGGGGCTTGAAGAGGAGGATCAGCTCCCGTTTGGCCAATCGGTTCAAATCGCCCAAGATCTTGTGGAGGGAGATGAAGCTCACATCGCACACCACCAGATCGAAGGGCTCAGCTACAAAATCCCTGACATCGACACCCTCAAGGCTCTTCACCCGCCGATCCCCGCGTAATAAGGGGTCCAGCTGGCCATGGCCCACATCCAAGGCCACCACCTCCCTGGCCCCATACTCCAGGAGGACTTGGGTGAAGCCTCCGCTACTCGCCCCAACATCGAGGGCCCGAACCCCTTGAATGGAGGCAGGATCGAGAGCCTCCAGGTAGCCCTTGAGCTTCAAGGCGGCCCGACTCACATAGGATGGTGCCTCTTGGAGATCGACCCTGGCCCCAGGAGGGACGGAATAGGCCGGTTTCACGACCCTGGTTCCATCCACCAGGACCTTGCCGGATCGAATGAGCTCCACCCCCTTGCTACGACTCGAGACAAGCCCATGCTCCACCAGGTAGCGGTCCAGCCTCATTCCCCAACTCCCAGGAGCTTGAGGAGTTCTTGGGCCGAGCGAATCGGGATACCGAGCTCCTTGGCCCGCTCATACTTGCTTCCAGGACGCTCCCCAGCAAAGAGGAGGTCGACCCGCTTGGAAATGGCCGAGACCACCCGGGCCCCAGCCTGCTCCAAGAGCTCCCTGAGCTTGCTCCGGGGCAAGGGCATCGTCCCGGTCAGAGCGACCACCTTACCGGCAAGGGGGGTGGACTCTTGGGACGACTCCAACTCTCTAGGCTCGACAAGCTTGGAGAGGAGGGCCACCTTCTCTCGATTGCTCTTGAGGAAGGTCTCTAGGGAGTGGACCATCTCAGGTCCAAACCCCTTGATCTTCAAGAGCTCCTTGGGATCGGCCTCATACCATTTGACCCCCAAGTGGTGGCAGATCTTCTTGCTGGCAACTTCACCGATATGCTCGATTCCAAGGGCGTTGATAAAGCGCCAACAAGGGACCCCTTTGGCCCGCTGGATCGCCTCCACCAGATTCCGGGCCCGCTTCTCTTGAAACCCTGGAAGTTTTCGAAGCTTCTTGTAGTCCAACTGGAAGAGATCTACGAGATCTCGCACCAGCCCCTGCTGGTACAAAAGCGCCACCGTCTCCGGGCCCAGTCCGGCGATATCGAGCCCCCCCTTGGAGGCGAAGTGGACGACGGAGGCTACTACCCGGGCTGGACACGAGAGGTTTTGGCACTTGAGCAAGGTCCCCTCCTCCAAAAGGGGTTCCCTGCAGACAGGACAGTGGCTGGGAGGCTGAATGGGGCGCTCCTGGCCTGTGCGATAGTGGGGGAGGGCCTTGGTGATTTCTGGAATCACATCCCCAGCCCGGATCACCAGAACCATATCCCCGAGGCGAATATCCTTACGCTCAATCTCTTTGTAGTTGTGGAGGCTCACCCGCTCCACCTCGACCCCGCCAATAAGGACCGGCTCAACTCGAGCTACGGGGGTAATCACCCCTGTACGCCCAACCTGGGGGATGACCTCGATCAAGCGGGTCATCTCCTCGACGGGAGGGAATTTGTAGGCTGCCATCCAGCGGGGATATTTGAGGGTGTAGCCCAGCTTCTCGTGGAGGGGGATCTCATCGACTTTGATCACCATCCCATCGAGCATCACCGGAAGCTGGGCCCGGTCCCGCTTGAACTCCTGGTAGAGCTCCTCGATCTGGCCATAACCACGGACCAGAGCCCGCTTGAAGGGGCGTTTGAACCCGAGGCGATAGACCCACTCCATGAGCTCATAGAGCGAATCGAATTCCAGTTCGTTGTACCCCACCCCCCAGGGGTAGAATTGGAGCCGTCGCCGGGCACTTACAGAGGCATCGAGTTGGCGCAAACTTCCAGCCGCGGCGTTGCGGGGATTGGCAAAGGGGGACTCCCCCCGCTCAAGGCGCTCCTGGTTGAGTTGGCGGAAGGCCTCAATAGGGATCACCACCTCCCCCCGGATCTCGATGGTCCCGAGATAATCGATCGTGAGGGGAATGGAGGGGATGGTCCGGGCGTTGGAGGTAACATCCTCCCCCACCTCTCCATCCCCCCTGGTGGCGGCGGTGCGCAAGATCCCTCCCTCGTAGATGAGGTTGAGGCTCGCCCCGTCGAACTTAGGTTCGATGGAAAAGGGGATATCTTCGCGTCCCGCCAGACGGTAGAGCCGGTTCAGCCAATCCCGAAGCTCCTGGGAGTCGAAGAGATCCTCCATCGACCACATCTTACTCAAGTGGCGGACCTTCTTGAAGCTTCGGGCCGGAGGAGCACCTACCCGCTGGGTCGGGGATGTGGGATCGACAAGCTCTGGATGGGCCCGCTCCCACTCGAGAACCTCCCGATAGAGCTGGTCATAGGTGGCGTCAGGAACTTCGGGCTCGTCTAGGACGTAATAGGCGTGGGCCCACCGCTTGAGGCGCTCGACGGCCTCCTTGTATTCCTGCTCACTGCGAATCACCGGGACCTCCTAAGACTTGGACGAGGAGCCCATTGAGGTAGTGGGAGTTTGGGATGTTGAGGACCATCGGGTGGTCGTGGTCTTGGAAGAGCTCCTCTAAAACGACGAGGGGGCGCCTGGTATCCCTGGAAGCTCTCCTCAAGAGCTCCTTCAAATCGGCCATCGTAATGTGGTGGGAGCAGGAGAAGAGGGCCAGGAAGCCGTTGACCTTGGTGACCCGGATCCCGTTGATGGCCAGATCTTTAAAGCCCCGCAAGGCCCCGGGACGCTCCCGTCTCGACTTGGCAAAACTTGGAGGATCGAGGACCACCAGATCGAAGAGCTCCCGATCCCGAATGGAGCGGAGATAGTCGAAGACATTGGCCTGGACAAACTCCCCTTTAACCTCGTTGAGGGCAAAGTTTTCCCGAGCCATCTCCAGCGCCCCGGCACTCTGGTCCACGAGGCGAACTATCCCTTTGCGCTTGAGGGCGCCATAGAGGCCGAAGCCTCCCGTATTGCTGAAGCAATCGAGCATCGAGCCCCCTTCAGGGAGGTATTGGGCGACAATGGCCCGATTGCGCCGCTGGTCCAGGTAGAAGCCGGTCTTTTGAGCCTTCAAGACATCCACGAAGAAGCGAACCCCATGCTCTTCGATGATCCGCCGCCCCACATCGCCAAAGGTCTCGACAAAGGGGGCAAAGCCCTCCCGTTTCGCCGCCCGCTCCTCCCCAACCAGTACAATTCCCCTGGGGGCCAGGAGATCCTGGAGGAGTTGGTGGATGAGCTCTTTGAAGCGGACCATCCCAAGGGTGGTGAAGTGGGCAACCAGAAGGTCGTCGTAACGATCGACAATGAGCCCAGGGAGCCAATCGGCTTCGGAGAAGAGGAGACGGTAGGCATTGGAGGGAATGAGGCGGCGTCTGGTGGCGGCTCTGGTGATGGCTCTAGCGAAGAAGGCAGAATCGATGGGCTCCTCCTGGAAGGTGAGGATCCGGATGGCGATGGTACTGGCCTGGTTGATGTAGCCAATCCCAAGGAAACGCCCCCGCCCATCGACGAGGCGCACCAGGGATCCTGGAGTTGCCCCTCCATCGTCGACAATCTCCCCCCGATAGACCCAGGGGAAGAAGGCCTCCAAGGCCCGGGCCCCTTTGGCGGTGATGACGACCTGCTTCATATCAACTCCCTTATGGCCCGATGGACCAAGATCGCCTGCTTGTGCTGGAAGACATCGTGGCAGCGGATGATGGAGGCCCCCCGTTCGATAGCGGCCAGGTGGATGGCCAGGGTCCCCCCCAAACGCTTATGGACCGGAGCCGGATGGATCCGATCAATCATCGACTTCCGGCTCGCTCCCACCAACAGTTCGTAACCAAACCGGCGAAAGTGGGCGAGATCCCGGATGAGCCGCAAATTATCCTCGAGGTTTTTGCCAAACCCGATCCCAGGATCGAGGATGAGCTCCTGGATTCCAAAGGCGTGGGCCCGCTCGATCCGCTGGGCGAAGAATTGGGCCACCTCATCCACCACATCCCTATAGGTCGGGTTGTGCTGCATCGTCTCGGGGCGCCCTTGCATGTGCATGAGGACCACCTTGGCTCCGTGGGCGGCGGCGATTCTAGCGGTCTCGTCGTTGCTTAGGGCAGTAATGTCGTTGAGGATGGCAAAGCCGCGCTCTAGGGCGTAGGCCGCCACCTTGGGGCGGTAGGTATCGATACTCAGCTCCACCCTCTTGCCCAAGTCGCTCTTGGCAATGGCATCGATAATCGGTCGGACCCGGGCCAACTCCTCCTCTTCGGGAATCTCCTTGCTGCCAGGGCGGCTACTCATACCTCCAAGGTCGATGATATCGGCTCCATCCTCGACCATTTGTTCCATCGCTTCGACGGCGGCCTCCTCCAGGAAGCGGCTCTGAGGGTAGAAGCTATCGGTGGTGGCGTTGATGATCCCCATGATCTTTGGAGGGGGGGGAGGGGGTTGGCCCAAATGGTCTAGGAGTTCTCGCCCCACCTTGGCCAATCCAAAGGGTTGGGCCAGCTCCTTGCGGGCCAAACGCTCCAGCTGGCGCCTCGTCCCAATGAGCAGACCCTCGACCCGCTCCTTGGCACACACCACTACCCCCTTGGGAACCGCCAGATCGGCCCCAAGACTTAAAGCGTCCTGCTTGAGGATATTGGCCGCTCCCACGGACATATCTTTGATGGCAAAAAGGAGGAGCTCCCCCTTCTTGGCCATGATCGTCACCCCCTGGGGTTCAACATCGAGCCTCTCCAGGTAGCCGGGGAGATCCCCTGGCATGACCCGAATCAATCTCATCGGCTCCCCTTGTGCTTCAAGAGCATCAACCCGATGGTCGTAACGACCACGGCAGGATTGGCATGGAGCTCCAAGAGCCAGAAGGCCCGCTGGAACCGGTCCAACTCCCTCTCATCCAGCTGGTATCCCTCCTCCAGGGCGAAGCGGAGCATCGCTTGGAGGACGGCTTTGGCCTCTTGTTTGGATCCCTTTTTGAGGGAGCGACTCAATTCATAGAGGTGCTGGAGATCGAAGGAGTCCAACCGCAGCGGTTCTCCCTCCTCCTTCGGGGCAATCCGGCGCAAAGGGAGGCGGGAGCGGATGGTCGCCAGGAAGATGGAGGCATTCTTGGCCGCCAGGAGAAAGGAGACCCCTGGCGGGGGCTCTTCCAAGACCTTCAAAAGGGCATTTTGGGCATAGATCGTAAACTTAGGGGCCACCAAGGCGATGAGCCGCGGCTCCTCGGTGGCGATGTGGGCCTGAGCGATGGCCTCTTTGGCGTCCTCGATTCCCAACTCCTCCCGCTGGATGAGGACCAGCCTGTGGGGAGGCCACTCCTCCTGAAGCCCTGCCACGAGGCCCTCCAAATCGTCGGTGATGACGATCTCACCCCCCTTCACAGCTCCACCTCCCCGAATATAGCCCCATCGAGACTCCGCTCAAAAAGGCGAAAGAGCTGGATCAACTTGATATCGAGCATCTCATCTTGGCTCTTGAGGGTGAAGTTGTTTTGCATGTTCTCGTCCAAGATCCACAAGAAGCTATCCTCCCGCCCCTTGGCCACATTCACGAAGGGGGAGATGGCCCGCCCTACATACCAGATGAAAAAGCGCTCCTGGAAGGAGATATGCAAAGTTTCGAAGAGGAGGGCGATCTCTTCGTTCCCCTTGATCTCCTCTAGATAGGGGGCCAACCGGCGCAGATCGTAGATGGGGATGAAGGGGCGCCCTTGGGCGGGGCGGTTGATGGTAGAGAGCACATACTCCCCGTACCAGCGCCGCTCATCGTCGACCAGAAGCAAGATAGTATATCCAGCGAGGATGCGCCGAATGGCATCGACGACCAGAGGAATCCACTCGTAGCGCCGCTCCTCGAGCCATTGCATCATGCTCTTGTCGGTCCGGATCACTTCGAGGGTCCACTGGTCGAAACGCTTCATCGATCCAGTTCGTAGGCGCTATGGAGAGCCCGCACCGCCAACTCGCTGTACTTCTCGTCGATGATCATGCTGATCTTGATCTCGCTGGTGCTGATCATCTCGATGTTGATGTTCTCTTGAGCCATAGTCTCGAAAGCTTTGGCCGCCACTCCACTATGGGACTTCATCCCTACCCCGACCACACTCACTTTGGCTACGCTGGGATCGTACTCGATGCTTCCACACTCCCGGCCAAAGGGCTCCATGACCCGACGCACCAACTCCAACTCGTTCTGGGGTACGGTGAAATCCAGATTGGTATGGCCATCGTGGCCGATGGTCTGGACGATCATATCCACATTGATGCTCTCATTAGCGAGGGCCTTGAAGATCTCGGCGGCGATTCCTGGTCGATCCTTGACCCCTTGGAGGCTAACCCGGGCCTGATTGCGATCGAGGGCAATTCCGCTGACCAAAGGTTTTTCCATGATCTCCTCTTCCTTCGTGATGATGGTTCCTGGAACATCTTCAAAGGTACTCTTGGCCTCGATGACCACTCCCAACTTCTTGGCCAGCTCGACACTCCTGTTTTGCAAGACCTTGGCACCAAGACTGGCCAGTTCCAACATCTCGTCGTAGCTGATTTTGGGCAACTTTCTGGCCTTAGGCTCGATTCGGGGATCGGTGGTGTAGATCCCGTCCACATCGGAATAGATCTCGCACTTGTCCGCTCCCAGGGCACCGGCGATGGCCACGGCGGTCAGATCGCTCCCTCCCCGACCCAGGGTGGTGACCCGTCCATCTGGGGTGATCCCCTGGAAACCGGCAACGACGACGATCTTCCCCTCATCCAAGGCTTGGCGCAGCGGCTTGGGATCGATGCGTTCGATCCTGGCGCTGGTGTGGGTGTCGTCGGTAACGATACCGGCCTGGCGTCCGGTCATAGCAACCGTCGGGTAGCCCATCTCATTCAAGGCGATGGAAAGGAGGGCCGAAGTGACCCGCTCCCCACTACTTAAGAGCAGATCCATGTCCCGTTTACTCGGGGTAGGGCTGAAGTGTTTGGCCCACTCGATGAGCTTGTTGGTCTCCCCACTCATGGCCGAAACCACCACCACCACATCGTGCCCCTCGGCTTTGGCCTTGGCCACCTTCTTGGCCACATGGGCGATCCGATCCAGGTTACCGACACTCGTTCCACCATACTTTTGGACCAGTAGCATCAGAAATAGCCCTCCCTCTTGAAATATTCCAGGACCTTCTTGTAGACCGGTCGTTTGAAGAAGGTCACATACTTGAAGAGCTCCTCGTAGGGGACGAACTTGTAATCGCTAAATTCGGGCTCCTTGGTCGCCAAGTCGATCTTGGCACCGGGTTTGAGCTTGACCAGGAAGTACTTTTGTCGCTGCCCGTCATAGGGGTACATCTTCTTGGCAATGGTTTTGGGGAAATCGTAGCTCACCCAGTCCGGATACTCAGCGATGATCTCCACCTCATCGGTCCCGATCTCCTCTCTCAACTCCCGGAGCAGGGCCTCTTTGGGATTTTCTCCCTCGTCGATTCCTCCTTGAGGAAATTGCCACGAATCCGCAACGTCACTTCGCTGAGCGATGAAAAACTCCACCTTTTTGGGATAGTTGGAGGAGAGGACAATGGCCGCAACGTTGGGTCTGTATCGCTTCATCAATTTCCTCTTGCGCCTTTTTGAAAGTAGAGTATAATACCCAACTTCGATTTAAAAAAGGATAAAGGCGTGCTCCTTTACCTCCACATCCCCTTTTGCGAAACCAAGTGCCCCTACTGCGCCTTCACCTCCTATTCTGACCACCACAATCTCCAAGAGGCTTACCTCCAAAGTCTCCTCCGCCAACTCCAAGCCGAACTCCAGGGGGTTGAGAGCCTTGAGACCATCTACATCGGGGGCGGGACCCCTTCCACCATGCCCCTTCGACTCCTCGAACCCCTCTTCGACCTTTTACAACCCTACCAGCCCCGAGAGATCACTATCGAAGCCAACCCCACCGCCTCCCGGGAGTGGATCGAGGGGGTAGCCTCTTTTGCCAATCGGATCAGCTTTGGCGTCCAGAGCTTCCAACCCCAAAAGCTCCGTCTCCTTGGTCGCTCCCACACCCCGCGCGAGGCGATAGAGCGCATCGAATGGGCTGCTGGGGCCGGCTTCGAGCAAATCAGCCTCGATCTCATCTACGAGTGTAGTTGCGATACCCTCTCTCTCCTCAAGGCCGATCTGGATCAGGCCTTACAGCTTCCAATCACCCACCTCTCGGCCTACTCCCTTACCATCGAACCTGGCACCCCCTTCGCCGCTAAACCCGAACGCCACAGACCAGACCCTGAGCAGGGCTACTTCATCAAGACCTACCTCCAAGAGCACCTCCCCCAATATGAGGTCTCCAACTTCGGAACCCCCTCCCGCCACAACTTGGGCTACTGGGAGTTGCGCCAATATATCGGGGTAGGATGTGGGGCCGTGGGCTTTCGCCAGAACCGACGGCTCTACACCCATACCGATCTCCACCGCTACCTGGCCCAGCCCCTCTTTTACCGTGTCGAAGAGCTTACCCCCCAGGAGCTTCAGATGGAGCAGATCTTCCTTGGGCTGCGCTCATGCGTTGGCGTCCCCCAAGAGTTGGTGGATGGCCAACGGGCCCAAATCCTCGTGGAGGAGGGATTGCTCTTTCTCGAAGGAGGGCGCTTCTACAACGCCAACTACTTTCTCGCCGACGAGCTGGCCCTCTTCTTGCTCTCCTAGCCCAATTTCTGTAAAATCAAGGGAAGATTTCCAAAGGGGTCAGCGATGTTTGGAATGGGCTTTAGCGAGATCCTCATGATTGCCATTGTCGCCATCATCTTCCTGGGACCCGAAAAGCTCCCCCAATTCCTTGTCGATGTAGCCAAGTTCTTCAAGGGGATCAAGCGGGCCATCAACGACGCCAAGGCCAATATCGAACGGGAGGTCCAAATCAGCGAGCTCAAGGAGGAGGCCATGGCCTACCGGGAGCGATTCCAGTCGGTCAAGAGCGAGATGGACCACTTCACAACCACGATCAAAAGGGAGCTGGAGGAGGACTCTTTGAGTCAGGCCGAAGAGGTGAAGCGGGCCATCGAACCCAAACGGGAGGTAGTCCACTTCAAGAAGATCCAAAAAGAGCTGGACCGAAAGGATCCTGTCGATGTTTGAGGAGCTCAAACCCCACCTGGTGGAGCTGCGCAAACGCCTTTTAATCTCCCTGGCCACTGTTTTCGTCATGTTTATCCTCGCCTTTGGCTTCTGGGAGACTATTTTGGCCTGGATGCTCGTCCCTCTGGAAGAGGCCCTTCCTCCAGGGAGCGAAGTGATCTTCACCAAGGTCGGGGAGGCCTTCTTCACCGCCTTGAAGGTCTCCTTCTTTGCCGCCATCATCTTGAGTTTGCCCATTATCTTCTGGCAACTCTGGCTCTTCGTAGCCCCTGGACTCTACGAACATGAGAAGCGCTTCCTCCTCCCTTTCGTCATCAGCGCCACCGCTATGTTCATCGCTGGGGCCCTCTTCGCCTATTACATCGTCTTCCCCTTTGGATTTAGCTACCTCATCAACTTCGGGAGTCAGCTCTTCACCGCCCTTCCAAGCATCGGCGAGTATGTGAGCTTCTTCACCAAGTTGATGTTCGGCTTTGGGATCGCCTTCGAGCTTCCCGTGATCACCTTCTTCCTCGCCACCCTCGGCCTGGTGACAGACGAGAGCCTTAAACACTTCTTCAAATATGCCATCATCCTCATCTTTGCCATCGCCGCCCTCCTCACTCCCCCCGACGTCTTGAGCCAACTCCTCATGGCCGGCCCCCTCGTCTTGCTCTATGGAGTCTCCATCCTCATCGCCCGGGTGGTCAACCCTGCCCATGCCAGTGAGGACGACGATGCCCCGCGACCCCCTGCTCGTTAGCAGCTACGACTACCATCTCCCCCCCGAGCTCATCGCCAAGGAGCCGGCCGAGCCGGCTGAATCGGCCAGGCTGCTGGTCTACCAGCGGCGCACCGGGACAATCCGCCACTGCCACATCCGGGATCTCCCCGGACTCATCCCCGAGGGGACGACCCTCTTCTTCAACGATACCCGGGTCATTAAAGCCCGACTCTTCGGTCGTAAGGCAACCGGAGGCAAGATAGAGCTCCTCCTCAACCGCCCCCTCCCCCAGAACCGCTTCAACGTCTTCATCAAGGGACGGGTCCGTCCAGGTACCAGGCTCCTCTTCCCGAAGGGCCTCGAAGCGCTGGTTCAATCGTTGCATCCGGATGGAAGCCGGGATCTCTCCTTCTTCGTGGATCGAGAACCCATCGATTTCTCCCAACTCGTCTCCATCCTGGAGGAGATCGGCCATGTCCCGTTGCCCCCCTACATCGACCGACCAGCTACGGCCCTCGATACCATTCGCTACCAGCCTGTAACTGCCAGAATTCCAGGAGCCGTCGCCGCTCCGACTGCCTCCTTGCACTTCACTCCCCAGCTCCTTGAGGAGCTTCAAAGGCGCTTCCAAACAGCCACCATAACCCTCCATGTAGGGGCTGGAACCTTCAAGCCGGTCACCAGCCAGCGGATCGTCGAGCACACCATCCACAGTGAATACTACCAGATCCCCCTGGAGAGTGCTCGGATCATTGAGGGATCGAGTCCAATTCTGGCCATCGGAACGACGACGACGAGAACCATCGAATACTACTGGCGTACCCGAAAACGGGAAGGGGAGTGCGATCTCTTCCTCCACCCCCTCAATCCCCCCCAGCGGGTCGATTTCCTCTTGACCAACTTCCACCTCCCCAAATCGACCCTGATCATGCTGGTCGCCTCCTTCTTAGGAGTTGAGACCACCCTCGAGCTCTACAAAATCGCCGTGGAGAACCGATACAGATTCTACAGCTACGGAGATGCAATGCTCATTCTCTAAAGGAGCCACTATGGAGATACTCTTCATCCGCCACGCCAAGGCCCTCGATCGCAGCCGCTGGTTCCAGGATGATCTGGAGCGCCCCCTCACCCAGGAGGGGATCGAGAAGGCCAAGGAGTTTTTCGCCAAGATCCGCCGTCTCTACACAATCGATGTGATCATCACCTCCAAGGCGGTTCGAGCAGCGGAAACGGCCAAGCTCCTCCTCAACTACTACCCCAACGCCAAGTACTGTGAGACCGCCCGGCTCAATCCCGGAGCCTCGGTTATGGAGATCCAGCGGCTTATCGACGATTTTCGCTCCTATGAACATATCGCCCTCGTAGGCCATGAGCCCGACCTCTCTACCGCTATTGCCTACCTCATCGGCTGCGAGACGGGAGGGAGGATCCGTATGAAGAAGGGGGGCATCGCCCAGGTCTGCTTCGATGGCCTCGACTACACCCTCTGCTCCCTCCTCTACCCCAAACTCCTCAAGGGACTCTAATGGAGCTGCGCGGCGGGGATTTGAGCAAGATCTTGATCTTCCTTTTCATCATTATCGTCGCCTTGGGGGGAACCTACCTCGAATTCCGCAACTCCAAAGGCAAAAGGGAGGAGTTCCAAGTGGACGAAGCCGAACTCAACCGGATCAAACGGGAGGCCATCGAAGAGGGGGATTAGGCCCCTGTATGGCAGGTGGCACACACTCCAGTGACCATCACCATACTCTCTTTGGGAACGAAGCCATCGGGCAGCAGGAGGGGGAGCCGCTGGGGATGGGGGATGTCATAGATCCGATTACACTGGGTGCAAAAGAAGTGGCTGTGGTGCTCTTTGACGATCTCGAACTTGCTCTTGCCATTGGGGATCTTGATCTCCTGGATGAGGCCGGCTTCGAGCATGGTGTTGATGTTCTTGTAGACGGTAGCTAGGGAGATAGAGATGAAGATCTCCTTGATCTCGTTGTAGATCTCTTCGATGTCGGCATGGCCATAGCGTTCTAAGATTTCGAGCATAGCCAGCCGCTGGGGAGTCGATTTGAGCTCTCTGGATCGTAGGAGCGCCGTGAATCGCTCACTCTGCACGCGGGTCTCCTTGGAGAAAGAAAGTAGTTTTCAATTATAGCATAAGCCCCCTAGCGCCCCACCGCAATCCAGAACCAGCCAAAACCGATCCCAAAAAGAAGGGTCGCCAACTGGCTCAATTGGGAATCGAGGAGAAGGAGGAAGAGTCCCAAGAGCATGAGGGCCAGGGCCCGTCCCACCCGGGCCCTCCACTCCCGTCGCTCCCGCCTGAGCCACTCTAACTGCAAGGGGGAGAGCTCTACCTTCAAACTCCCTTCCCGGGCGAGTCGGAGGGTCTCCTTGAAATCCTGGAGCACATAGGGGCCTTGGCGGATCTCGTCTAGGACCATATCCAAGAGGCGCTCCTTGTAGCCCAAGGCCCGGGGAATGTTGCGCTGGAGGATGGGAAGGATATCCTTCACGCCGTTGAAGTTGTCGATGTAGTGGGTCCCCAGCCCTTCGATAATGGCACTCACCCGCAAGATGTAGACCGCCTCCTGGGGGAGTTTGAAGGGGAGATCCCGCATCGATTGGAGGACCTCAAAGGCCAGCCGCTGCATATCGACTCCCCGCAGGTGGTCATCGCTAAAGATCTCGAACATCGCCTCGACAAATTGGGCCACCATTCCAGCAGGCGCCTCGTAGGCTATGGTCCCAAGCCGCTTGGCGGCACTTACATAGAGTTCGAAGTCTCGTTCGTGGGCGGCCTTGATCAGCTCGATCAGGGCAACCCGAGTCTCATTGGGAATCTGCTTGACCATCCCGAAATCCAGGAGGATCAGCTCCCCGTTCCGGTCTACCAGGAGGTTACCCGGATGGGGATCGGCGTGGAAGAAGCCCCGGACCAACATCTGCTCGGCGTAGAAACGGACCAGCTGCTCGATGAGGGGGCGAAAATCGATGCCAAGGCGCTGGAGCCCCTTTCGATCGTCGAAGCGAACCCCCTCCATGAACTCCATCACCAACACCTCCTCGTTGCAATAGGCCTCGAAGGGGGTGGGGTAGCGGGCAAAACCTGGATAGCTCTTGGCGAAGCGTTTGAGGTTTCGAAGCTCTTGGCGAAAGTCCACCTCCTTGAGGACCATATCGCCAAATTCGAGGATCAAGGCCTCGAGGGAGTGTTTGGTATAGTGGTTGAAGAGGGGGGAGAAGAGCCAGAGCATGAGGCGCAAGATCCCAATGTCCCGGGCCACCTGTTCCTGGATCTTGTAGCGGCGGATCTTGATAGCCACCTTGGTCCCTTTCAGCCAGCCCACATGGACTTGGCCAATGGAAGCGCTTGCAATCGGCTCCCACTCGAAGGCCTCCAGGGGGATGGAGGCGATGGAGCGTTGGTAGATGGTTTCTAGCTCCTTGGGATCCATGGGGGGGAGGGCGTCGTGGATCCTTTGAAGCTGGGCCACATAGGCCTCGTCGAAAAGGTCAGCCCGTGTCCCGAGGACCTGGGCCAACTTGATGAAACTCGTTCCCAGCTGGACGATCCGCTCCGCCAGCTCTTCTGGCCCATAGGGGCGCAATCCAAAAAAGGAGGGGCGTCTCTTGATGAGGAGGAAGAGGGTAAGAAGGACCCGAAAGATCACATAAAGGCGCACATCACCTCTCGATGAGCCGCTTGAGCTCCTCGATATCCTCCTTCGTCGCCACTCCCGCCTCCTGGATCACCTCCCGCAAGATCCGCTTGAGCTCCTCTCGGAACCGGTGCTCCTCCTCTTCCCCCCGCCGTTTGGCCTCTTCGAGGAGGTGGGCAACCTCCTCCTTGGAGCGCTTTCCCTCCTCGACGAGACGCTCTAGCTTCGCCTCTACCCGATCCTTGGCCAAGAGGGCCGCTCCGACCCCCAGATAGAGGAGTTCCTTGACCATGCTCATCCTCCTTCCAATCGAACTTCCATCCTCACAATTGTACCATCTCGCAAAACCTCCAACTCGATGGGAGCTCCAGGAGCCCTGGAATATAAGAGTTCCAGGAGCTCCTCGTAACTGCTCACCCGTCTCCCATTGACAGCCACCACCACATCCCCCAGCTGGACCCGGCCATCAGGATAGATCCTGGTTGGGCGCAAACCCAGACGCCAAGCGGGGGAGTTGGGCTGAAGAGCCAAAACGGCTACTCCTTCCATCTGGAAGCGGCGCTGCAGGAGCCGGTTGATCCGATCGTCACTGATAATTCCCAGGTCCACAAGGAGGGAGCCCTTTCGGGCTATGATGGAACTGACCACCATGTTGACCAGATCGATAGGAATGGCGAAACCGATCCCTGCACTGGCTCCGCTAGGGGAGTAGATGGCGGTGTTGACTCCGATCACCCGTCCGGCGCTATCTAGAAGGGGACCACCGGAGTTACCCGGATTGATGGCTGCATCGGTCTGGATCGCCCCTTCGATCTGCGCCCCGTTCTCCTCTTCGATTACCCGATCCAGGGCAGAGATGATCCCCATGGTCATGGTCCAATCCAACCCGAAGGGATTTCCAATGGCGTAGACGATTTGGCCGACTTTAAGGTCGTGGCTGCTTCCAAGGACCACCGGCTCCATGACCCCAGGAACCGGATCGATCTTCAAGACCGCCAAATCCCGCCTCGGGTCGGCTCCAACCAGCCTAGCCCGATAGCCCAGACCGTTGGCCAGGGTGACAATGGCCTCACTAGCCCCCTCGATCACATGGTAGTTGGTGACGATGTGGCCGAAACGGTCCCAGACGAAACCGCTCCCCGTTCCCTTGGGAACGTTGAAGCTCCTCCGCCCCCAATAGTCGACGACCTCCTGGAGGGTGGAGATATAGACCACACTCGGCTTGGCCCGTTCGAAGATGGCGATATTGGTCTCTTCCAGCTCCATGAGGGCCCCCCGGGGGGTAATAGCCCGAGGCTTGGAGGCGATCCAAGTCTCCAGGAGCGGGAGGGCCTGGTAGAGCAAGAGCCCTACCATCATGCCAGCCAGGAGGAGAAGTATCCGCTGCATCTAGTCTCCTTTGTAGTAGATCCGCCCTCCCATGACCTCGATGCGCCCCTCCAATTCCAACTCCACAATACGCTCCCCATATCGCTGAATCGCCTCGTCGTAGAAGGGGTGCTCCTTCAAATAGGCGACGAGGGGGTCGCTCTGCTGGGACGAGGGGCCTCCAAATTGGGCCAGGAATTCTTCTAGCTCCCAGATCACCTGGGCCCCTCCTTTCATGGCGAGTCCATTGGTTCCTGGACTTTGACCCAGGCGATGGGGTGGGACGAAGATGGGACGCTGGTGTTTTTGGGCAAAGGCGGCACTGCGCATCGAACCACTCTCAAGTTGGGCCTCGGCGATAACCAGGAGTTGGCCAAGTTCTACCACGAGCTCGTTGCGCACTACGAAACTCCAGGGAGTCGCCCGAAATCCAGGAGCAAAGGGACTCAAGAGGAGGCCCTCGCTAGCAATTTCCTCCAGAAGTTTGGCATTGGCCTTGGGATAGCGCAAGTCGATGCCACAGGGGAGCACGGCAATGGTATTCTGGGCCCCAGCACCCCGATGGGCCATGGCATCGATTCCTAGAGCTCCACCACTGACAACCACTACCCCCCGCTGGCTCAAGCCCTGGGCGATCTGAAAAGCCACCTCTTTGCCATACTGACTCGCCCGTCTAGCACCTACGATCGCCACCTTGGGCCGCTCCAAGAGCTCCAGGTTCCCCTGGTAGTAACACCGCCACTTGGCAACCTCAACCACCAAAGTAGAACCTCCACAAAGTCGTAGCCACCAGGGAGACCACCATAACCCCGACCATGTTGACCACAAAGCCGATACGCGCCATCTGGGCGATTTGGATCACTTTGGAGCCCATGATAATGGCGTTGGGGGGAGTTGCGATGGGGAGCATGAAGGCATAGCTGGCGGCGATGGTGGCGGTAAAGAGGAGGATGTCCACAGGCAGGCCGTTAGCGGTAGCAAATTCATAAACGACCGGGAGGATGATGGAGGTCAAGGCGGTGTTGCTGGTAATCTCGGTGGAAAAGGAGACGAAGAGAGCTAGGAGGAAGAGGAGGGTGAAAAGGGGCAACTCCCCGAGATGACCCAGATAACCCGCTATGGCTGAGGCAAGACCGGTCTTGATGAAGGCGGTAGCTATGGAAAAACCCGCACCAAAGAGGAAGATGATCTCGTAGGGGATCTGTTTGGTATCCTCCCAGGTCAAAAGCCCGATACCAGGAAGGAAGAGGGCCAGACCAAAGCTGAGCAGGAGCAACTTCTCGTCAAGGCGCTGCCCTACAAGGGCAAGGAGGGGGTTGAGGAGCAAGAGGGCGATCAAGGCGAGGAGGATCTTAGCTAGCAAGCGCTGCTGGGACGAGAGGGGGGGAGGATCGCTCCGGCAAGGCAGGGGTTCGTCTCCAATCCCAAGGGAAAGGAGCCAGGGAACTACCAGGAGCATGACCCCCACCACGGGGAGGGTCAAGCCCATCCAGGCCAGAAAGGTTGGGGGAGTCTGGCCAATCTCTTCGAGGAAGCCGAGGAGGATGAGGTTGGGAGGGGTCCCGATGGGGGTGAAGATTCCCCCGATACTAGCTCCATAGGCAAGGGCCAGGAGGTAGCGCACCTGCACCTTTGGATGGCCTCCCAGGGAGAGGGCGACGGGCAAGAGCATGATGGTTACCGTCGTGTTGGAGAGGAAGGCACTCAAAAGGGCCGCCGTTATGGCCAAGGCGTAGATGATGCCTCGGATACTCTTGGGGAAGATGGCCAGGAGTCGAGCGGCGATCACCTCGCTGAGACCACTCTTTTGCATCGCGATGGCCAGGAGGAAGCCTCCCAGAAAGAGGAAGATGATCCCCTTGGAGTAGTTGGGGCTCACCTGGGCTAGATCGAGAATCCCGAAGGTCGGAAAGAGGACCAGGGGCAGGAGAGAGACCACCCCCAGGGGGAGCCCTTCATTGGTCCACAGGACCACTAAAAAGGCGACAACGCCGAGGAGGCGGGCCTGAAGGGGGTCGAAGAGGTAGGAAGCCAGGGCAAAGATCAAGAGTCCAGTTCCTAGTGCAAGATTGATCCGCCCATCCATCAGCGCTCCTTTAGCTCATTCACATATATTAGTCGAACTTTTTTTAAAATCTCTTTAGAGCGCCGCAGGGCCTCGATGGTCTCCTTGTGGGGGTGGCCGATGGCGATGGCCAGTCCCTGCCGTTGAGCCAGGGCGATGGCCCGATGGATCTGGCGGCGGATCGCCTCAACTTCAGGGACATGATCGAGGAAGATGTCCCGGTGCAAATAGGGGCGTCCTTGGGAGCGCATGATGGCTGGGACTACGGTTTTTGGGGTGGTGCGGCTGTCGATGAAGGTGAATCCATATTGATCCAAAACGGCCAAGAGGCCCTCCATCGCCCGGACATCGGCGGTGAAACGGGAGCCGGTGTGGTTGTTGATGTAGCGCACCTGGGGGAAGTGGTTCCGGATAGCGGCGATGGTGCGCTCCATCTTCAAGATGGAGTCCCTGGTCCGCAAGAGGTAGGGCTCCTTGTGGGAGTAGCGGAGGGCCTCTAGAGGGAGGTGGACCATGGCGCAAGGGACCTTTCGGGCGAGGGCTGGAGTATCGGGATGGCTCGGGGAAGGGGGGAAGAAGGAGAGGGTAATGGGCAGATCGAGGGCAAGGAGGGCACGGACCTGGAAGGGGAAGGCCACATCGTCGATGATGATGGCCAAGCGTCCAGACCTGCTGGCTCCCGTTCCAGGAGAGGGGGGCTCCTTTTGGGGTGATGGAGCCTCCTTTTGGGATGGAAGGGAGGAAGAGGCTTGGGGAGTGGACTGGGTTGAGCTTGCACTTTCATTCTCCTCTCCCTGCCCATCCCCTCCCTCTTGGGGCTGGGAAGAGGAGCTGGCTTGGGAAGAGGAGCTCCAGATGGAGCGCAGGGCCGCCTCCTCTAGAGCCCGGATCTGGGCGATGGTTCTTGGCGGTTTTTGGGGCTTTGAAGCATCCTCCAAGTGGAGAAGCCAGTAGAGGTAAAGCCCTAGGGCCCCAACGATGGAAAGGGCCAGGAGCAAGAGGAGGGCGAGGGCTCCGGAGCGAAGCTTCGGAAAGCCCTTGAAACCCTTAGTTCGTCTCTTGGTCGACAATCTTGTTCGCGCTAATCCATGGCATCATGGCCCGAAGCCGCTTCCCAACCTCCTCGATCGGATGGGCCTGCATATTGCGCCGCTCCGCAGTCATGCGGGGATAGTCGGTCATTCCCTCCAGGATGAAATCCTTGGCGAACTTGCCGTTTTGGATCTCCTTGAGGATCTCCTTCATCGCTGCTCGGCTCGTCTCGTTGATAACCCGGGGACCGCTGACATAGTCTCCATACTCGGCGGTATTGGAGATGGAATAGCGCATATTGGCCAATCCCCCCTCGTAGATGAGGTCGACGATGAGTTTGAGCTCGTGGAGACACTCGAAGTAGGCCATCTCCTCGGGGTAGCCAGCCTCCACCAGGGTCTCGAAACCTGCTTGGATCAAGGCGCTCACCCCGCCGCACAAGACGGCCTGCTCCCCGAAGAGGTCGGTTTCGGTCTCATCCTTGAAGGTGGTATGGATGATCCCCGTACGCCCCCCACCAATGGCTGCGGCATAGCTCTTGGCCAGCTCCAGGGTATTCCCGCTGGGATCTTGGTGGACGGCAATGAGATCGGGAATGCCCCCACCTTTGACAAATTCGCTACGGACCGTGTGGCCTGGAGCCTTGGGAGCGACCATCATGACATTGATATCGGGGCGGGGTTTGATCCGGCCGTAGTGGATATTGAAACCATGGCCGAAGGCGATGGTATTGCCAGCTTCAAGGTTGGGCTCGATATCCCGGTAGTAGACCTCCCGCTGGATCTCGTCTGGAATGAGGATCATCACCACATCGGCCCATCGGGCCGCCTCGTCTACCTCCACCACATCGAATCCCTTGGCCTTGGCCTTCTCCCAGCTCCTACCGCCAGGGTACAAACCGATGCGCACCTGAACCCCACTATCCCGGAGGTTCTCGGCGTGGGCGTGGCCCTGACTTCCAAATCCGATGATGGCCACCTTCTTGCTCTTGATGAGTTCGAGATCGCAATCCTTGTCGTAGTAGATCGGCAGTGCCATAGGGCTTCCTTTGGAAAATTTTTGGCAAATTGTATCCAAACTTTCATAAGCGCCAGCTAAAATGGGGGGTGTGCTATAATTGGGCCAGGAAAGGAGGGTGCATGGGACGGCGTTTCCAGGTGAGCGAGGCCTTTCAACGGGAGATCGCCTTCGTCCGGGAAGAGCTCTTGCAGGTTATTGAACACTTCGACCCAGAGACGAAACGGGAGTTTTTGCGGCTCCGGGAGATCTTCAAGCAGACCCGAGAGGGAGCCATCGACTTCTCCCATATCCTGGACGATCTCGATACCAGGGCCATTGGCAACCTCATCAAGGCCTTCTCCCTCTACCTCATGCTCATCAACATCGTGGAGGAGCGCTTCGAGGCCAAGGCGGCCAGCCTCGCCTCCAAGATCGATCAGCTCTCCCGGGAGTTTGATCGGGAGGATGTCATCGAGACCCTCCGCTCTATCCGCTTCTATCCTGTCTTCACCGCCCATCCCACCGAAGCGCGGCGGCGCACCTTCCTGGAGGCCCACCACGAAATTGCCAACTACCTGGAGGCCTACCTGGAGCGCCAGGATCCCAAGGCCAAGGAGGCCTTCACCTACCGCCTCGCCCTCTTGTGGCAAAGCAGCCTCATTCGCAAGGAACGCATTGAGGTCCTTTTTGAGCTGGACAACCTCCTCTACATCCTGGAGAGCTCCATCCTCCAAGCTACAACCCAGGTCATCCAGGAGGTAGAAGGGGCCACAGGCCCGCTCGAGGGATCCATTATCCAGCTTGGCAGCTGGATCGGGGGGGATCGGGACGGCAACCCCTATGTCACCAACCAGGTGATGACCGAAGTGATGAAGATCCAACAGCGCACCATCATCGAGCTCTACATCCAACGCATCGATCGGCTCATCCGGGAGCTCTCCATCACCAAGGATCAGGCCCCCATCCAAGAGGAGCTCCTTCGCTCCATCCAGGAGGAGGCCAAAGAGCTCGATCCCCAGAAGCTGCGGCTCTACCACAGCGAGCCCTTTCGGGCCAAGCTCACCATCATGCGCACCAAATTGGTCAACCGCCTCATCAGCCTCAACAGCCCCCAGCCCATCCCCTTCTCCTACACCGATCCTGCCCAGCTCATAGCCGACATCGATCTCATGCTCGCCTCCCTCGACCCAATGAACCACCGCAATCTCGCGGAGTTCCGCCGCCTTGTGCTGGTTTGTGGCTTCCATCTGCTCCAACTCGATTTTCGGGAACACAAAAGCAAGCTCAAAGAGGCCCTGGCCGAGATCCTCTCCTACCTGGGACAGGCCGATAGCGATCTGCCAAGGTTGCCAGAAGAGATCCAAGGGACTACCATCTCCAAGGCTATCGAAGGGCCCCCAATCCAGTTGGCCAGCCTCTATGGCCACATCAGTCAATCCAGCTGGCAGATTGCCGAGGCCTTCCTCAAGATCGCCTGGGCCCAGGAACATCTGGGCACCAAGAGCATCGAAAGTTTCATCCTCTCCATGAGCCAGGATCCCAGCGATCTCCTGGCCCTCTTGTGGTTCGCTAAACAGGCCGGTCTCTGGATTCCCGGCCAGCGGGCTACTATCTCCATTACCCCCCTTTTTGAGACCATCGACGACTTGCAGCGGGCGGCCCAGGTCATGGAGAGGCTCTACCACAACCCCCACTACCACCGCTACCTCCTCGATCGCAACCAAACCCAAGAGATTATGATCGGCTATAGCGACTCCAGCAAGGATGGAGGGATCTTCGCCAGCAACTACAACCTTAATCGGGCCATTAGGGAGCTCATCGCCCTTGGGGAGCGGCTGGAGATCCGCTTCCTCCTCTTCCACGGGCGGGGCGGGTCGGTGAGCCGGGGGGGAGGACCTACGGAGGCTGCTATCCTAGCGAGCCCCTACAAAGCGGTGGATGGCTTCTTGAAACTAACTGAACAGGGGGAGGTGATCAGCTCCAAATACCTCAACCCCAAGATCGCCCGTTACAATTTGACCAGAACCATCGCCGCCCTCTTGCAAAAGAGCCTCTATGACCGGTTCGAGATCGAAGGTCCCTGTGAGCGGGATCCCCACTACGAAGGGATCCTTGCCCGCATCAGCGACGAGAGCTATCGCCACTACCGCCGTCTCGTCTACGAGGAGCCTGGGTTTCTCACCTACTTCAAGGAGGCTACCCCCATCGACTTCATTGCCCAGCTCAATCTGGGATCCCGCCCCTCGAAGCGGCGCCAGAGCGATTCCATCGAGGATCTGCGCGCCATTCCGTGGGTCTTCGCCTGGACCCAGAACCGCTCCATCATGCCGGCCTGGTATGGGGTTGGGAAGGGATTGGAGGCGGCCATGGAGGAGTTTGGAATCGAGCCCCTTCAAGCCGCCTACTACAACTGCCCCTTCTTCAAGACGACCCTGGACAATGTAGAGCTCATCCTCCTCAAGGTCGATCTGGCTATTGCCAGGGAGTACGACAAGTTCGTCACCGATCGAAAGCTGGCCGCAAAAATCTTTCGCCAGATCGAAGAGGAATTCCAGCGGACCAAGGAGGCTATCCTCGCCATCAAGGGCCACAAGAGCCTCCTAGAACAAGATCCCATTTTGCGTAACTCCATTTTGCTACGCAAACCCTACTTAAGCGCCCTCAACCTCTTCCAGATCGAACTCATCCGTAAATACCGCCAAGCTCGGTACCAGAAGCAGCGGGAACGGCTCCTGGAGCTCATCCACACCACCATCGTCGGCATCGCCCAGGGACTGCGCAACACGGGGTGAGATTGTGCTATAATCGAGGGACAAAGGGCAAGGCCTTCATCCACTGCCGCTTGGACGATGTTCCTCGAAACTCGATGGGGCATGGGAGCCTGGGGCCTAAGTCCGCCTCCCCAGGAGGCCCTTGGCTTGAGAGACCGTCTTGACCAGGGAGCCCTACGAAACCAAGCAGACAAGGAAGGTAATTGAAAGAGTTCATCCTCAAGCTCATCCGCGGCATCGATCGCAAAGACATTCCTCGAGATTACATCCCCCTGGTAGACGATCTGATCCGCCACAAGATCGTCAAGATCGACGGGAAGATCTACCGTATTGCTTCCAAATTTCGGGTCGGGGAGGTGGACATCGCCAAGAATGGGATGGGCTTCCTCGTCCAGCTTGGGGTGAAGGCCAAGGATCTGCTCATCGAACCCAAGGATCTCAACGGAGCCGGCAAGGGAGACCTGGTGGTCGCCAAGCGGCTCTTTGGAGGAGGACGCCCCAGGGCCAAGGTGGTCTACATCCTCGAAAAGGCCTTTCGCTTCAGCGTTGCCTATTGGGACAAGGCCCAACTGGCCCTCCTCAACGTCAAAGATGGCCGCCCAGTTGAGGTGGTGGCTACCCGCAAGAGCCTCAAGGAGCTCCCCGATGGAACCATCGTCAAGATCGACAACGAGCAGCGAACCATCGTGGAGGTTTTAGGTGTTCTCTCAGATCCCAAGGTGGACGAGAAGATCTCCCTGGCCCTTTACAACAAGCGGGAAGCCTTCTCCCCCGAAGCGGAGTTGGAGGCCTCGGCCTATCCGGACTATGTAGACAAGAGCCTCTATCCCGACCGCATCGATTTGACCCATCTGCCCTTTTGCACCATCGATCCCGTTGACGCCAAGGACCACGACGACGCCATCTACTGGGATGAGGCCACCAGAACCCTCTACGTAGCCATCGCCGATGTGAGCGAATATGTCCACTACATGGGTCCCATCGACAAAGAGGCCAAGGAGCGGGGCTTTAGCATCTACCTCCCCCACAAATCGATCCCGATGCTTCCCCGCAAACTCTCGGAAGGAATCTGCAGCCTCAAAGAGGGCCAAGAGCGCCTCGCCTTCGTGGTTCAAATCACCCTCGACGCCAATTTAGAGCCGGTCCATGAGAAGATCTTCGACGCCATCATCAAGAGTCGGCGCAAATATACCTACGAGGAGGTCGACCGCTTCCTCGCCGGAGAGGGACCCCGGGATCAGGTGGACCGGGAGATCCTCGCCTACCTCCTTCCCCTCTACAAACTGACCCAGAGAGTGCGCCGCGACCGGCTCCAACGGGGTTTCGAATTCCTCAATCCCGAAATCCGCCTCATCCTCGACGAGAATCAGGAGCTTGTGGCCACCAAGGTGGAGCGGGAGACCCCATCCCACGCCCTCATCGAGGAGTGTATGCTCCTGGCCAACAAGGCAAGCGCCAAGGAGTTCGAATATGGAATCTTCCGAACCCACGAGGAGCCGAGCCTTCAAAAGATCGAGGAGCTCCTAGAAGAGCTGGCCACCATTGGCATCTTCACCAAGGAGTACAACGACATCCACGAACTCTTCCTCCACATCCAGCGGGAAGCCGAGTCCCGAGGGATCAAGGAGCATGTGGACCGCCTCCTCATCAAGACCCAAAAACAGGCGGGTTATACCGTGGAGAATATCGGCCACTTTGGTCTTGGCTTCGAGAAGTACACCCACTTCACATCACCGATTCGCCGCTACAGCGACTTAACCCTCCACCGCCTCCTCAAGGCCAAGCTCCGCAAAGACCAGCGCCAGCTGGACTATATCCTACGCAACATCGAAGCCCTGGTGGTCAAGATCAGCGAGCTGGAGCGGGAGGCGGCCAAAGTGGAGTGGGATTTTATGGATCGCAAGTTCGCCCGTTGGGCCGCCAAACATGTAGGGGAGCGGTTCCAAGCCATCGTCGTCGACCCAAGATCGACCCCCATCGCCAACATCGAGGATGAGATCGTCGGTCCCCGACTCTTCCTCCCCTTTGACAAGGGGCGTGTGGAGCTCTTCCAACGGATCGTGGTGGAGATTGTCGAGGCCAATATCGCCACGACGAAGATCACCGCCAGAGTGGTGGAGTTCCTCGATGTACCGGAGTGACCTCGATCGCCTCTTGAGCAAGGGGGATCTCCCCGCCAAGGCCTTCCTCCTTTGGGGAAATGAACCATACTTCATCGACCGTTACGCTCGCCTCCTCCAAGAGCACATCGCCCCAGGGGTCCAACCGTTGCGCCTCTTCTACGATGAATTCGACCCCGAGGTGGCCCATGACTATCTACTCCAGCCCTCCCTCTTCCAGCCGGTCAACCTCCTCATCATCAAGGGGGAGCGACCCCTCCCCGCCAAGGAGATCCAATCCCTCCTCCATCTGACCGCTACCAGGGCAGCGAGCTACCTCATCTACCAGCTCCCCTCCAGCGAAGGGAAGCGGATTGCCAATCTCTTCTCCAAGGAGCGTCGGGCTCTAGCCGTACGGTTCTTCCCTCCCAAAGAGCATGAGGCCATCAACGAGCTCCGGGCCTTGGCCAGGGAGGTGGGTCTAACCATCGACGAGGGGGCCCTGATCCACCTCTTGCACCTGTTTGAGGGGGATCTCCTCCTTGCCGCCGCCGAAATAGGCAAATTGGCGGTCTATAGACAGGTGGGTACAAAGGAGATCGACCGTCTAGTGGCCCCAACCACCACCGCTTCGATGGAGCAGCTCTACAAAGCAATTTTGCGCAAGGAGCCCCTGGCCCGGCTCCTCCCAAAAATCCAACTCCTTCCCCCCATCCCCTTCCTCCTTGGCCTCCAACACTTCCTCCACCAGCTCTTCCTCTTCAACACCTCGATGCGTCTGTATGGGCGCGTCGACTCCAAGGAGCTTCTGGGCTACCAGCTCCCCAAAGCTATCCAGGAGGAGCGGATCCAGTTGGCCATTGGTATCAAGGACTACGCTCCCCTCTTCGCCCTCTTGCAAGAGTGTGAATATGAGCTCAAGCGCAAGAGTCACATCGATCAGGAGGCGACCCTCCTCGCCTATTTAATGAAACTCCAAGCTTCCCTCTGATACAATTACGCTGCCTTTTACACCCTCAATCCTTGCCGGCAGATGCCGGATAAAGAGCCAAAAGGAGTCTATATGCGCCACTACGAGAGCCTCTTCGTCCTCAAGCCGACCCTAACCGACGAGGAGAAGGAGCAAAAGTTCAACTTCATCAAGGAGACCATCGAGAAGAATGGAGGCCAGATCGCCGCTACCGAGAGTATCGGCGTACGCAAATTGGCTTATCCTATCCAAAAGTTCGAGCGGGGCCACTACTACATTATCTACTTTACGGCTCCCAGCCAAGCGGTCCGGGAACTGGAGCGGATCTATCGCATCACCGAAGATGTCATCCGCTTCCTGACCATCAAGTACGAGACCAAGAAGGATATCGCCGCTTGGGAAGGAATGGTCCAGCGGGCCAAAGGAGCGGCTCCCTCTGAGCAGAGTCAACCAGCAACCCCCCAAGAAGCCTGAGGATGTACAATCGGGTCATTATGGTGGGCAACCTCACCAGGGACATCGAACTGCGCTACACCAGCAGTGGGATGGCCATAGCCAAGACTGGTATTGCCACCAACCGCCGCTACAAGACCCAAAGTGGGGAGCAGAAGGAGGAGACCTGCTTCATCGATATCACCCTCTTTGGTCGGGCGGCCGAGGTTGCCAACCAATACCTGCGCCGTGGGAGCAAGGTCCTCATCGAAGGGCGGCTGGTCTATGAGACCTGGACCGATCAAAATGGCAATCGGCGTAGCAAACATTCGATCTCCGTCGATACCATGCAAATGCTCGGATCCAGGGAGGAGGCGGCTCCTGGAGGGGCCTACGAACAGCCGCCAGCCCCCCAACCCCAGCCCAAAGAGGCTCCAACACCTCCAAAACCCGAAATTCCCGAACTCGATATTAACGACGACGATATTCCATTTTGAAAGGATGGTCCGTGGCAGAGAAGAGACGATTTAAAAAGCGCACCTGTCGCTACTGTGAGCAAAAGGTCACCTTCATCGACTACAAAGACATCGAGCTCATTAAACATAGTCTAAGCGAGCGGTACAAGATCATGCCCCGCCGCCTTACAGGCAATTGCAAGAAGCACCAAGAGATGGTGGAAGAGGCCATCAAACGGGCCCGCCACGCTGCCTTGGTCCCCTACATTGTCGACCGCAAGCGGGTGATCCCCAATCCCTTCGACGAACTCCAACCCCTCTACAAGTAGTCCAAGGGCCCCCAGGGCCCTTTAGAGCACCTCTTCCAAGACGGTTTCGTAGAGCTTTTCCATATCGATCGTGCGATCTTTGAAGGCCTCCAGTTGGCAGACATCTTGGTTGAAGAGCTGGTTGAGCCGCTGACATCCAAGGGAGAGCATCTTCATCTGCACCAGGGGGCTTTGGAAGTAGCTTGGAAAGTCGATGAGCTGATCCTTGATCAAGGCGTAGAGGGGTTTCTGGTTATACTCGACCATTGATGAGGTGGAGAGGGTGACGATGATCTTGCCCTCAAAATCCTTCCAGAGCTTCTGGAACTCCTTGAAGAGGGCAGGCTTGAGCTGGTCGATATTTTTGAAAAGGAGGAGGTCGAAGCCCTCGAACATCGCCAAGGGGAGCTCCTCATCTTCGAGCCGCTCACAGGGAATGACGCAAAAGGGCATACCCAAGAAGGGAAAGCGCTCGTCATTGATGGCAAGCTCCAAGACGAGGTGGGTGTAGGCCCCATCCTCGAAGCGGATCGCCAACCGCTGGGCCTCCTTGCCAAGATCTTCCAAACGCTCCAGGAAGTAGGTGGCATAGCCTCCCCGCCCGAGATACCCTTCCAAGGAGATCTGCCAGGAGGGAATATCCGGCTTGAGGATGCGCTTTTGAATACCGATTCGAGCCAACTTCTTGTTGGTGTTGTCGATGAGGAAATCGAGCCACTGCTTGGCCTCTTGGAGCTCGAAGCCGAGCCGGCGCATCCGGTGCAAGAAGACGAAACCGCTGTACTTGTCCCTGGAGAAGATGAAACGCTGGGCCAACAGGGTCAAATAGGTCACATAGGCGAAGCGGAGCTTGCGTTGGGAGAGGGAGAGGGTGAGCTCCTTGGGATTGTAGTGGGGGTAGAGCATGTAGTTGGCCAGCACGAAGCCGTCGTAAATGTAGCGGAAGACCCCAAGATCTTCGAGGAAGTAGCGCCGATCCACTTCGAGGAAGTCGTAGCCACAAGCCCGCCGCTCCACCATGCGCATCTCATAGGAGAAGAGCTCCTTGACCCCCCGATAGAGGGGAGCGATGGCGGGAGCCTCCTTGGAGAGGATGAGGGCTCCCACGCTACTCATGGTCAAGAGGGATTGGCCCTCGTTCTTGATATCTTTGAAGTTGAAGAGGGGGGCGATCTTCTTAAAGGTGGCTCCCAGCAAAATGTTATAAAGCTCGAAGTCCTCGAAAAACTCCAGCTTGTTGTGGGAGAGGGAGGCCTCGTAGGTGACATACTGGTAGACCATCCGCTTCATCGCATCGAATCCGAGTCGGGTTACAGCCACCCCCACATCGTCGATCCTTCCCCGTCCCCCCATTTCGATAGAATTGGCCTGGGAGAGGATCTTGGCTTCCAGCTCTGGAAGGGCTTGGATATTCCCCTTGAACTTGGTGATATCGGTGTTGGGATCTTCGATTTCGAGCATCAAGTTGATGATGGCCCGATCGCTTTGAACGTCCCCATCGCTGGAGAGCCGCTCCAAATCGATGAAGCGGCGAGGTTTGACCCTTCCCCGCTCCACCTGTTTCATATGTCTTTGAATGAGCTCCCGGGGCAGTTCCCGGTCGAGGCGGATCACCCCTTTGCTCCCATAGACCCGGGTCACAGTCCCCTCATATTTTTCCCCCTCGATCTCCAGCTCGATTCGATCTTGCTCTTTAAGCCCGGGGGCAGCAAGGAGGATGGAGTTTTTGGAAAGGTCGATGGCCTTGCCCAAAGAGGTCTGGAAAGGCTCCACCAGATAGCGGGGATAAGCCCGTCTCGTCAAGGATTTGAAGTGAACCTCCTCCACCTCCTGCTTGGAAGTCTCCCGTTCCACCTTCTTCTTTCCAAACCCAAATAGAGCCATTTCAATCCTTTTGGTAGGTGATCACCGCTTTGTCCACCTCTTCGCCGAAGAGGGCAACAAAGTCGATATCGACGATCGAGAGTCCATCGAAGCGCAGTTCGTGGATCTCGTGGTAGTACTGCTCGATCCGACCCCTCACAGCTTGGTAGCACCCCCCCTCTTGGGTGAAATAGACCATTGAGGTGACGAGGCGCTCTCCATCGAAGTGGCCATCGATAGCTGCAAAGCGATTGCCGCCATCGACCCAGAGGGAGCCTTGGGCCACCTCGCTGAAACCATAAAGGGTATTGATATCGGCGAGAAAGTAGCCCTGGGAACGAAGCCGTTGGGCAAGGGCGGCGAAGAAGGAGGGCAGTTGGGAGGAGGGGATGTAGTTGAGGACATCGAAGATGGCCACCGCCGCTTCGAACTCCCCTTCAAGCTCCCGGAGCTCCATCTGCCAGCAGGAGAGCCCCTTAGCCCGGGCGCTCTCCACCATCTTGCCACTCACATCGATCCCTACCACCTCGATTCCCCGCTCCCGGGCAAGCTCCATGAAGCGGCCACTCCCACACCCGATATCGAGGACCTGGGTAACACCGAGCTGGTCCAACTTCTCCAAAAAGATGCGATAGAGCCGCTCCCTCGCCTCCTCAAAGCCTAAGAGAGGTTCTATCAGGGCATACAGATCAAGGGGATCCACGCAAAACCTCCTCGATTTGGGCCCGAAGCCGCAAGATAGCCCCCTTGTGATCGTAAAAGCTGTTGCGATTGGCCACGAGATAGGCGCTGCTTTCCATGATGGAAAGGGCCGGATAGAGGCCGTTTTGACGCATGGTCTCCCCCGTTTCGACGATATCGACGATCATATCCGCCAGCCCGACGAGGGGGGCTAGCTCGATGGAGCCGTAGAGTTTGATGATCTCCACGGGGATAGCCCGTTTGGAGAAGAAGTCCCGGGTAATATTTTCCAATTTGGTCGCCACCTTGAGGGAGGGCCTGGAGAAATCGAGACTCTCTCCCTGGCGGATGCCGATACTCACGCTACAGCGTCCAAACCCCAGATCGAGGAGCCGGATAAGGTCGAGTCGGCGCTCCTCCAACAAGTCGAGCCCCACCACCCCCAAATCGGCGGCCTGGTGGTAGACATAGGTGGGGACATCCTGGTTGCGTACCCGCAAGAAGCGAAATCCCCCACGCTCGAGGATGAGTTTCCGGGGACCAAAGCGAAACTCTCCGCCAAATATCTTCTCAAAAAGCCCCAGAGCATCGTCACCGATACGCCCTTTGGGCAGGGCGATCCTCAACATAGACCCTCCTTTACCAGTGCCATCCCCTTGAAGATCAAGTTGCCATCGTACAAGGCGCCATCGAGGAGATCGGCTATCATCGCCCCATCCCCTCCTGTCACATAGATCGCTCCTCCAAGGCTCTCAATGGCCAGGAGCAATGGAACCAGGGCCCCATAGCCGATGGCCTCCCTGGTCCCTTTGGGAAGTCCTCTGGTGGAGGGAGGATGGATCGGATGGTCGAGGCGGGGGGAGATGGAGCGATAGGCTTGGCGTAGCTGGGCAAGCCCTGGATAGATGAATCCCCCCTGGTAGATCCCCTCCTCGATACGATCTACGGTGATGGCACTCCCTGCATCCACGGCCACTCCGTGGCCAACTGCCAGGAGCAGGACCTGTCGATCGATTCCCATACCCGGGTAGGCCCCAGGAAGATGGACATGGGGCTCGAGATCGATCCATTTGGCAAATTGGGCCAGCTGCTCTTGCAAACCGACCTTGACATTGATATAGTAGACCACATTATCGGCATAGCGGGAGAGCCGTTGGTGGGGCTCCCTCCAGCTCCGCTCCCCGTCGAAGAAGTGGGCGAAACTGTTGCCAATATCGCAAAAGAGTGGACTGGCCATTTACTCCCTGTTGAGCTTGAAGTAGCGGTCGTCGTAGAAGACCTGATCCTTGGCACTGAAGATGTACTCTTCGATCTGGGTTGGGAATTGGAAGATGTTGGAGGCCATCAGATCCTTGTCCAGGGCGATGATATAGCCCTCTTTCTCGATGAGGTAGAGATACTCACCCCAGATCGCGCCTGTGAAGTGGGCGAAGGGGTATTTGCGGCTCTTGAGGATGCGCAAATGGGGATCTGTCAGGAGGATGCGTCCATCTTTGGTCAAGATGTAGACCCGCCCATCTACATAGACGAGGTCCCGAACCTCCAGATCGAGGGAGGAGGTATACTGGGGAGAGATGGAGATCACCCGGCTCGGAGTTGCGGCGACCAGCTTCTCATCGAGGACTTTTAAGAAGATCACATTATCGAAGGCATCCCCCTTTCCTGCGACGATGGTACGCAACTCCCGTCCTGTCCTTGGATCGACTACCACGAGTTTCCCATCCAGGGTCGGGAAGACCACGAGCCGTTCCAGGAAGATGGGATTGGCGATCTTCGTATCGACCGCAAGGGCTGCCGGTTGGCGAGATTCGTAGAGGACCCTATCTTGGGCGATATCGATGGCCATGAGGGAGTTGTCATCGAGTACGAGGGCCAATAGGTTGCCTCGAATGTTAGCGGCTACGGGAGCTCGCAGCTGGAAGGAGCGGCGGTAGATGGGCTTTTGGCTCTTGGCATCGATGACGAGGATCTCTTTACAGCAGCTTGCGGCCAGATACTTCCCATCGTGCTTCTTGATGAAACGGTAATTCTTGGGCAGGCGATAAGATTCCAGGCCATCCTGACTGATGAACATTCCATTGGCCAGGGTGGCTCCATCCCGCAACACATCGATGATGGGAGCGGGAAGCCTCCCGTCGAAATCCACAGCTCCAGCGACCCTCTCTGGCTCGAAGTAGCGTTTGGAGCTACACCCCCAGAAGAGCAGGAGCACGAGGGCTAGGACGAGGAACCTCATCGCCCCACTCCATAGTGGCGCAACAAAGCGGCGAAGGGAGCGGCGGGGGAGTTGGTTGGAACGAGCTCGATCTCCTGGTGGCCCTGGGAGATAGCTCCCCGCTCATACAAGAGCCACCCACTCCCCAAAAGGGCCATCTCCTGGAGCAAGGCCTCCCCCCCTTTGGCATAGCGGCTGAGCCCCTTTTGATCCTTCTTTAAGACCGCGAGGTGGTAGCGGGCTAGATCCTGGAGGATAGGCTCGTCCACCTGAACGAGCTCTTTGAAGAGTTTGGGATCCTTCCTCTTCAACGCCTCTTGGTAGCGGTAGAGCTGGTAGAGGCGAGGATTCTTCTCCTGGAGGATCTGGAGAGCCTGGGCATCTTGAGGGTTTTGGAGGAGGCGGGCGTAGGCCTCGTTGCTCACCTTCAAGTCGTGCTCCCGTTTGAGCTGGTAGCCCCAATAGCCAACCCCTAAAAATAAGAGGAGCAAGAGCCCCCCCAAAAGGGGTTTGCGGTACCGCTTGTAGAACTTTTCCGCCTTGATCAAGGATTCGAGGAACTGCTCCTCGCTGCTGAGCTCTTTTTTAATGTATTCGAGATTCTCTTTCGCG
The DNA here is from genome assembly GCA_009659925.1 of Nitratiruptor sp. Lineage (GTDB taxonomy): Bacteria > Campylobacterota > Campylobacteria > Campylobacterales > Nitratiruptoraceae > Nitratiruptor. Next base: position 98,774 of record PUXW01000013.1, read on the forward strand.
CTCATGTGCTCTCCCTCAAGGGTTTGGGACAATCTTAGCAAAACAATCTTTATTTTATGGTAAAATGCTACCAAAAATTCCCGAAGGCTGGCCTATGGTCCACATCGACGATCGACTCTTGCAACGGCTCCAGGAGCTGGCGATGCTCCAAATTCCCGAAGAGGAGAAGGAGCAAATCGAAGAGGAGCTCAACCGCTTCCTCGAATTCGTCGAAGTACTCAACGAACTCGATCTGGAGGGGGTTGAACCCTCCTTCTTGCCCGTCCAAAATCCCGCTCCCCTGCGTCCGGATGAACCCCAGCTCGATCCAACAATCCCCGAGATGGTCCTGGCCCACGCCCCCAAGGTCCAAGATCACTTCTTCATCGTTCCCAAAATCATCGAATAGGATAGACTATGGCCATCGATATGAGCAGCCTCCTGAAGACGGTTATTGCCCACAAAGCTTCGGACCTCCACCTCGTGGCGGGGAGCGAGCCCCAGGTCCGGATCGATGGGCGTCTGGTCCCTTTGAACTTGCCAAAGCTCACAGGCGAAGAGATCCAGACCCTATGCTACTCCATCATCACCGAGAATCAGAAGAAGCGGTTCGAGGAGGAGCTCGAACTCGACTTCTCCTTCAACTTCCAGGACATCGCCCGGTTCCGGGCCAACTACTACCGCACCCTCGGGAAGGTGGCAGCCGCTTTTCGAATCATCCCCTCCAAGATTCCCTCCATCGACGAGTTGGGTGCTCCCCCCATCTTCAAGGAGCTGGTCAAACGTGAAAAGGGGATGATCCTCGTGACGGGACCAACAGGAAGCGGGAAGTCCACCACCCTTGCCGCCATGCTCAACGAGATCAACGAGACCGCCCACAAGCATATCATCACCATCGAGGATCCGGTGGAGTTTATCCATGAGAACAAGAAGTCCCTCTTCTCCTTCCGAGAAATCGGGCTCGATACCAAGTCCTTTGCCCGGGCCCTCAAGTATGCATTGCGGGAGGATCCCGATGTCATCTTGATCGGGGAGATGCGAGACCCCGAGACGATCCACGCGGCCTTGACCGCCGCCGAGACCGGCCACCTGGTCTTTGGAACCCTCCATACCAACTCGGCCCCCCAGACCATCAACCGGATTATCGATGTCTTCCCTCCCGAAGCCCAGGCCCAGGTGCGCGCCCAGCTCTCCACCTCCCTGGTGGCGGTGATCTCCCAAGCCCTCTTGCCCAAGCAGGGAGGGGGGCGTATCGCCGTCCACGAGATCATGATCAACAACCCGGCCATCGCCAACCTCATCCGGGAGAACAAGATCCACCAGATCTACTCCCAAATGCAGCTCAACCAGCAACAAACCGGTATGCAGACCCAGACCAAGGAGCTCCAGAAACTCCTGATGAACCGGGTCATCAGCAAAGATGTCGCCCTCAAATACTCCAACCGCCCCGAGGAGCTCCTCAACATCATCAAACACCTCTAAGGATGCCAGATGGAGACGCTCACACTCTCGACCTTCGACCTCGTGGTGGGGGGGATCATCTTCTTCCTCGGGCTCAAAGGGTTGGTAGATGGCTTCGTCAAGGAGCTTTTCGGCCTCATTGGAATCATCGGGGGGATCTACTATGGATCCCGTTATGCCGAGGAGGTGGGGCGCTGGATCAGCGAAAACCTCTTCGCCATCAAGAATGAAGCCGCCCTCTCCTTCGTCGGTTTCGTCGTCACCCTGGCCGGCTTCTGGATCGCCATGCTCATCCTGGCCAACCTCATCACCGGTTTAACCCACGCCTCGGGGGCTGGAACCCTCAACCGGATCCTCGGGGTCCTCTTTGGCTGGGCCAAGATCTTCCTGATCCTCTCAGTCCTCCTCTATGCAGCCTCGGGAATCGAGTTTACCAAGGGGATCATCGCCAAGTACACCCACGGCTCCAAGCTCTACCCCATCATGCTCGATGTAGGCCGCAAGATTGTCCACCTCAAGCCCGAGGACTTCCAGCTCCAACGCCACGATGAAAATAGGACCCAAAAAGGAGTTCACCCTTGATCTTTTCCAACCAGTATGAACGCCAACGCATCCAAAAAGCCCAAGAACTCCGCTCCATCGGTGTTCATCCCTATGGCCACGGCATCCGCAAGGATATGAGTAACCAGGAGTTCTTGGAACGCTTCGCCTATGTCAAGGAGCTTCCAGAACGCAAGGATCCCAGCCAAGTGGTCCAATTGGCTGGACGGATCAAATTCCTCCGCTGGATGGGAAAGGCCGCCTTCGCCAAGATCGAGGACCAAACAGGGCTGGTTCAGATCTACTTCAATCGGGACTCCCTGGGGGATGAGTGGTTCAAACAGGTCAAGAAGCTCATCGAAGTTGGGGATATCGTCGTCGCCCAAGGCTATCCCTTCGTCACCAAAACTGGAGAGCTCACCCTCCATGCCACCAAGCTCCAGCTGGCCACCAAGGCGATCGTCCCCCTGCCCGAGAAATTCCACGGCCTCCAGGACAAGGAGCTACGCTATCGGATGCGCTACCTCGACCTCATCATGAACCCCCAGGTGCGCCGGGTCTTCATCCTGCGTAGCCGGATCATTAGCCTCATTCGCTCCTTCTTCGAGGAGCACGGCTTCCTTGAAGTCGAGACCCCCATGCTCCACCCCATCCCAGGGGGAGCCAACGCCCGCCCCTTCATCACCTACCACAACGCCCTGGGGGTGGAGCGCTACTTGCGCATCGCTCCAGAACTCCACCTCAAGCGGCTCATCGTCGGCGGTTTCGAGGCGGTCTTCGAGATCAACCGCAACTTCCGGAACGAGGGGATCGACGCCACCCACAATCCAGAATTCACGATGATCGAATTCTACTGGGCCTACCACACCTACGAAGATCTCATGAAGCTCACCGAAGAGCTCTTCGACTACCTCTTCGCCAAACTCGCCCTGCCCAAGAAGCTCCCCTACGGCCAGCACACCATCGATTACACCACCCCCTTCAACCGGATCAAGTACAAGGATGCCCTGGTGGAAATTGGAGGGGTTCCCGAAGAGATCATCGAAGATCGGTCAGCCATTTTGGCCTATTTGAAGAAGCACGGGATCGAGATAGAGCATGGAGAACGCCTGAGCCTTGGAGCCCTCCAAGGGGAGCTCTTTGACAACTTCGTGGAGGAGAAGCTGATCAATCCGACCTTCATTACCCACTTCCCCATCGAGATCAGCCCTCTGGCCCGTCGCAGCGACGAGGATCCCAATGTGGCCGAGCGCTTCGAGCTCTTCATCGGCGGCAAGGAGATCGCCAACGGCTTCAACGAGCTCAACGACCCCCTCGACCAGTATGAACGTTTCAAGGCCCAAGTGGCTGCCAAGGAGGTGGATGACGAATCGATGCACATGGATGAGGATTTCGTCCGTGCCCTGGGCTATGGAATGCCACCGACGGCAGGGGAGGGTATCGGAATCGACCGGCTCGTCATGCTCTTGACCAACCAGCCCAGTATTAAGGATGTCATCTTCTTCCCAGCGATGCGTCCCCAAAAATCGGAGAAAAGAGAAGGAGAAAGGGAGTAATGGAATTTTTGAAAAATGCCGATCCCAAGGTCTATGAAATCCTCGAAAAGGAGCTCCAGCGCCAGAGCGACCATCTAGAGATGATCGCCAGCGAGAACTTCACCTCTCCAGCGGTCATGGAGGCGATGGGGAGCATTTTTACCAACAAGTATGCCGAAGGCTATCCGGGCAAGCGTTATTATGGAGGGTGCGAGTGGGCCGATGCCATCGAGGAGCTGGCCATCCAGCGGGCCAAGGAGCTCTTTGGCTGCCAGTTTGTCAATGTCCAGCCCCACTCCGGAAGTCAAGCCAACCAGGCGGTCTATCTCGCCCTCCTCAAGCCCTACGATAAGATCTTGGGGATGGATTTGAGCCACGGGGGCCACTTGACCCACGGGGCCAAGGTCAACGCCAGCGGGAAGATCTACCAGAGCTTCTTTTACGGAGTCAATGAGGAGGGGTGGATCGACTACGAGCAAGTTCTAGAGATCGCCAAGATCGTCCGTCCAAGGCTGATCATCTGTGGGGCAAGTGCCTATCCGCGTACCATCGATTTTGAACGTTTCCGGGCTATAGCCGATGAGGTGGGAGCCCTCCTCATGGCCGATATCGCCCACATCGCTGGTCTAGTGGCCGCAGGAGAGCACCCAAGCCCCTTCCCCCACTGCCATGTGGTCACCACCACAACCCACAAAACCTTGCGCGGTCCCCGGGGAGGGCTTATCATGACCAACGATCCCGAAATTGCCAAAAAGATCGACTCGGCCATCTTCCCAGGCATCCAAGGAGGCCCCTTGGTCCATGTCATCGCCGCCAAGGCGGTGGGATTGGGGGAAAACCTCAAACCGGCATGGAAGGAGTATGCCAAACAGGTGCGGCGCAATGCTCAGGTGTTGGCCACCACCCTCATCGAGCGGGGCTACCATGTGGTCAGTGGAGGAACCGACAACCATCTGGTCCTCGTCAGCTTTCTAGATAAGGAGTTTAGCGGCAAGGATGCCGATGAGGCCTTGGGGCGGGCTGGGATCACCGTCAACAAGAATACCGTCCCAGGAGAGACCCGGAGCCCCTTTGTCACCAGTGGGATCCGTATCGGCTCTCCGGCTCTGACGGCCCGGGGAATGAAGGAGGCAGAATTTGAGCTCATCGCCAATCGGATCGCTGACGTGTTGGACAACATCCACGACAGAGCCCTCCAAGAGAGAATCAGGGAGGAGATGGTCGCCCTGGCACGAAAGTTCATCATCTACACCCAACCTACCTTCTAATGGGGCTTTGCGCCCCCTCCTGCAACCAAAATATACTATAATAGAGCAGAAATCCTAAACTTTTCTACCACAAGGGTTCGCAATGTCCAAAGAACAGATCCACGACGGGATTGGGAATTTCGATGAGATGGGCCAAGAGGGTCTGGACGATATCGTCCTGGAACGTTATAACAAGCGGGAGCGGCTCAAGCGCTACGCCTTCCTGGGAGGTTCAGTCCTCCTCCTCTTTATCATCGTCATTATCGTGGTCAAAATCGTTACCGACTCCTCCTCTGCTCCGAGAGATACCCTTGTGGAGGAGCAAATCGTTCAAAGCGCCCTAGCAAGTGAGAACGAAGAGTATGAGGAGATTCCAGTCATCCCAGAAGAAGATGGTGGAGAGGATCTGGAAAAGGAGGAGCTCAACGACGTGATCAAAGAGGTTATCGAGAAGGAGAAGGCCCTTGGGGCAAGCCATGTTGCCCTCGCCAAACCACCAGCTACCCCCCAACCAGAGCCAACTCCCCAACCTCCCAGTAAACCTCAGCCCAAACCCCAGCCAAAGCCCCAACCCAAACCCCAGCCCGAACCGGCTCCCCAACCAAAGCCCCAGCCCAAACCGACCCCTCCCCAGCACCACACCACCTCCAGTGGACACTACTACATCCAAGTGGGGGCCTTCTTGAAGCAAGAGCCGGATAAACGCTTCCTGGAGCAGATTCAAAAGAGCGGATTCCACTACGAGATTCGGGAGTTCACTATCGATGGGAAGCGGATCAAGCGGGTCTATATCGGTCCCTTCGAGAGTCGCAAACTGGCTCTGGCCAACCTAGAGAAGGTGCGCCGCTCCATCGCCTCTGGGGCCTTCGTTACAAGGCTTGGTCCATGATCCAGCACCGGGCCTTGACCCTCGATCAATTCAGCCCTATCGCCATCTACCAGAAGATTCGGGAGCTCTTCCCCCAGGAGCGTACCTTCCTCTTTGAGAGTGTGATCAACAGCGAAGATGGAAACTTCAGCTACATCTTGTGCGGCGAGGAGGAGGCCATCTGGAGCCAGAATGGCAAGAGCTACCACCGGGCAGGGGGGCAGGTGAAAGAGATCCCCTCCAATCCCCTGCTCTTTCTCAAGGAGTACTACCGCTCCATCGATCAGGAGGGCTATCGTCAGCTGACCCGAAGTCTCGGGGTCGGTTTCGTCGACGGCTTCATCGGCTACATCGGCTACGACATGGTCAAGGAGTTCGAGCCGGTCCTTCAGCCCTTCATGGCCAACCTGGTGGATGAGCTCGCCATCCCAGACCTCTACCTCATTCGTCCCAAGCTCATTATCGCCTATGCCCACAAACAAAGCCGCCTCACCCTCCTTGCCCCCTCCCAAGAGATGGCCACCCGGCTCGATGCGATCGAAAAGGCGATCCAAGGAGACTACTCCTACACCCCCCTCCAGCCAGCCAAACTCCTAGAACCCCCCCGATTCGCCCACTCCAAGGAGGCCTTCTTCGAGATGGTCCGCAAGAGCAAGGAGATGATCCGAAGTGGTGATGTCTTTCAAATCGTCATCTCCAACCGCCTTACCCAACGGGCCATCGTCGATCGCCTCAGCTTCTACCGCAAATTGCGCAGCCTCAACCCCTCCCCCTACCTCTTCCTCCTGGAATTTGACCGCTTCGCCATTGCAGGCAGTAGCCCTGAGGTGATGGTCCGCCTCCATGACGGCCAGATCCTCCTGCGCCCTATCGCTGGAACGAGGAAGCGGGGGAACGATCCAATTCGGGACAAGGAGCTGGAAGCCGAGATGCTCGCCGATCCCAAGGAGGTGGCCGAACATGTGATGCTCATCGACCTCGGGCGCAACGACGTGGGACGGGTGGCCCGGGCCGGAAGTGTCCAGGTACCCCAGATCATGCGGGTCGAGCGCTACAGCCATGTGATGCATATGGTCAGTGATGTCATCGCCACCCTGGACGAGGGATACGATATGTTCGACCTCTTTATGGCCACCTTCACCGCTGGAACCATGACAGGGGCCCCAAAAATCCGAGCCATGGAGCTCATCGCCCAGTTTGAGGGATTGAAGCGGGGGTATTATAGTGGAAGTGTCGGGTATTTCGGTTTTGATGGGAATATGGATAGTGCTATCACCATCCGCTCCGCCCTCTTGCAACCAGACCGCCTCATCTTCCAGGCTGGGGCTGGAATCGTAGCCGATAGCAAGGAGGAGCTCGAATATCTGGAGGTCAACAACAAATTGGGAGCCCTCAAACGGGCCCTAGAGGAGCTGGCCCAATGAGACTTTTCACCATCTTCGGCAATCCGGTCCACCACTCCATCTCTCCGATTATCCATAACTACACCTTCCAACACCTCGGCTATAGGGGCTGCTACACCCGCACCCCCCTCTCCCATCCATCTCAGCTGCGCCCCACCTTCTTCCAGAAGGCGCTAAGTGGAGCCAACATCACCCTCCCCTACAAGGAAGCGGCCTTCGCCCAAGCCGATGAGGTTCGAGGAATTGCCCGGGAGATTGAAGCGGTCAATACCTGGGTGGTGGAGGATGGGAAAATCGTTGGCTACAATACCGATGCTCCGGGATTTTTCGAGAGTGTGAAGGACTACGATTTTCAAGCTCCCCTGATTCTCGGGGCCGGGGGAACTGCAAAAGCCATCGCCCTCTACCTACGCCACAAGGGATTCGATCCAGTGGTGCTCAACCGCTCTAGGAAGCGGCTCGACTACTTCCTCCAACGGGGGATTCGGGCCTACTCGTGGGAGGATTTCCCGATGGAAGGCTCCTATGACCTCATCGTCAATACCACCTCGGCCGGCCTTGAAGATGATCGGCTCCCAGCTCCCAAAGAGCTCCTCGAACCCCTTCTCCGCCAGGCCCGCTACGGGGTGGATGTGATCTACAAGCGCCAAACCCCCTTCCTCCGACTCGCCCAAAGTTTCGGCCTTCAGACCCAAGATGGAAGTGGCATGCTCTTGCACCAGGGGGTCCTCGCCTTCGATCACTTCACTAAGGGAGGCTACCCAATCGAAGAGATTCGAACCCTCATGGCCCGAGCCATGGAGCTCACTTGACCAAAGGGAGTCCAGCCCCTTGCCACTCGACGATCCCGCCGCGCAGGTTGTAGATCCGCTTGACGCCCCAGCGTTCCAGCTCCTGGGCGGCGTGGACGCTCCTGTTGCCACTGCGACAATAGACCAAAATGGTCCGATCTTTGATCCCCTTACCCCCGAGGAAGAGGTAGCGAAAGAGCTGGATTGGAATCAAATTGGCCCCTTCGATGTGGCCTTGGGTAAATTCTGCCGGGGTGCGCACATCCAAAAGGAGGACATCCTTCCCCTTTAAAAGCTTCGCAAATCCTTTGGCATCGACATTATCGAAGGCCCATCCTCCAAGGGCCAGCAAGAGACTCAAAACCACTCCTCTCATCGGCCTAGCTCCTTGAAGTTTTCGGCGACCATGAAGGCTAGCTCCAGAGCCTGATCGGCGTTGAGCCGCGGGTCGCACTGGGTATGGTAGCGGCTGGTAAGGGCCTCCTCGGTGATGGAGGCGCTAATGCTCCCAGTGCATTCGGTCACATTGGATCCGGTCATCTCCAGATGGAGCCCTCCGGGAATTGTCCCTTCGGCCTTGTGGATCTCGAAGAAGGCCCTCACCTCCCGGAGGATCTGTTCGAAATCCCGGGTCTTCAAACCCTTTTCGGTCTTGTAGGTATTCCCGTGCATCGGATCGATGCTCCAGACCACATTCCATCCAGCATCGCGCACCCGGCGCAAGAGGGGGGGGAAGAGTTCACCGATCTTCTCGGCCCCCATCCGGACGATAAGGGTCAAACGGCCGGCCTCATTCTCCGGATTGAGCCGCTCAATGAGTCTCAAGAGCTCTTCTTCCCCCATCGAAGGGCCAACCTTGACCCCGATGGGGTTGCGAATGCCCCGGAAAAATTCGACATGGGCCCCATCCAGATCCCTTGTCCGATCTCCGATCCAGAGGAAGTGGGCGCTACAATCGTACCACTCCCCCGTGAAGCTGTCCCGGCGGGTAAGGGCCTCTTCGTAGGGCAGCAGCAGGGCCTCGTGGCTGGTGTAGAGGGTGGTCTGCTTGAGCTGAGGGGTATTGTCCGGATCGACCCCGCACGCCTCCATGAAGCGAAGGGCCTCGGTGATCTTGTCGGCAAGCTCCTTGAAGCGCTGCCCCAGTTCGTTGTCCTGGAGGAACTCCAAGGTCCACTGGTGGACTTGGCGCAAGTCGGCAAACCCTCCCCGGGCATAGGCCCGGATCAAATTGAGGGTGGCTGCCGATTTGTAGTAGGCCTCTATCATCTTCTCCGGTTTGGCCTCCCGGGCTTGGGGGCTAAATTCGATCTCGTTGATGATATCCCCCCGGTAGCTGGGAAGTTCCACATCTCCTATCCGCTCGACGGGGCTGCTCCGGGGCTTGGCGTATTGACCAGCAATGCGCCCAATTTTGACTACCGGCTTGCCCGAAGAATACATGAGGACCATGTTCATCTGGAGCAAGACCTTGAAGAGCTCCCGGATGTTGGTGGCGTTGAAATTGGCAAAGCTCTCGGCGCAATCTCCCCCCTGCAAGAGGATGGCCTCTCCCCGGGCCACTTGGGCCAGTTTGGACTTGAGCTCCCGCGCCTCTCCGGCGAAGATGAGGGGGGGGAAGGTCCTAAGTTCCTCCTCCACCCGTTTGAGGGCCTCTTGGTCCTTGTACTCTGGCTGCTGTTTAATGGGAAATTTTCTCCAACTCGATGGAGTCCAGGTCATTGTGCTCCTCTCCAATTCGTGCAAATTGAGCAATTATACCACAAACTACACTACCCCTCCTCCCGCTCCTGGCGTCTCCGGATCGCCTTGGCGATGGTGAGCCGGTCCAACCGCTCCAGCGCTACCCCTGTAGGAACCCCATGGGCAATCTGGCTCATACGCACCCCCAGATCCCGGAGCTGCTCTTCGAGATGGAGCATGATCCCCTCATTGGCGATAGAGGGGGTTAGGGCAAAGATGATCTCTTGGACCCCAAGCTCCTTGATCCGCTGCCGCAGGGGCTGGACCACTTCGGGAACGGGGCGCTCCAGAAGGAAGTAGTAGCCATCGTACTCCCCACTCTCTTCGATGAGCAAGATCTCCTGGGGTTCCTGGACGAGGCACAGGAGGCTTGGATCCCGGTTGGGGTCGGAACAGATAGGGCAAAGCTCATCTTCACTCAAACCGCCACACATCCGGCAGCGCCCCACCTCCGCGAGGGCCTCTTCGATGGCGTGGGCGAGCCGAAGGGCGGCCATGGGATCGTTGATGAGGAGGTGGAAGGCGAGTCGCTGGGCCCCCTTCTTGCCAATGGTTGGCAGAGCCTCGAAGGCCGCTACCAGCGCCTCGAACCGTTGCAACCGCTGCCCCACGCGCCCCCCGTTTTTGGCGCAATTATAGCAAATTTGCTATAATTAGGCCAACTTCAACTCGACTTAAAGGATAGTCCATTGGTCGACGTGGACTACTACGAGATCCTCGAAGTCAGCCGCGATGCCACCTTCGAAGAGATCAAAAAGGCCTACCGCAAACTGGCCCTCAAATACCATCCAGATCGGAACCCAGGAGACAAAGAGGCAGAAGAGCGTTTCAAGCTGATCAACGAAGCCTACCAGGTACTCAGCGACCAGGAGAAACGGGCCCTCTACGATCGCTATGGCAAGGCCGGATTGGAGCAAGAGGGATTTAGCGGCTTTAGCCAGCGCAGCTACGACGATATTATGGACTTCTTCGAGCAGGTCTTTGGTACCTCCTTTGGCAGGGGCTTTGGCCGCAGACGCTCTGAACGCAAATACCCCCTCGACTTGAGTCTGGAGATCGAAATCAGCTTCCATGAGGCCCTCTTTGGAACGAAAAAGGAGGTGGAGTATACCTACAAGGTCCCCTGCCACTCTTGTGGAGGAACCGGAGCCCAAGGGGGGCAGCTTCAAACCTGCCCCGAGTGCCACGGACGGGGGCAAATCTATTACCGCCAAGGCTTTATGACCTTCAGCCAGACCTGTCCGGTCTGCCATGGCCAGGGGGAGATAGCTCAAGCCAAGTGCCAGCAGTGTCGTGGAGCCGGATATGAGAAGCGCCAAGAGCGCCTCCAGGTCGAGATCCCCGAGGGAATCGATAGCGGTGACCGGATCCGACTCCAGGGCAAGGGAAATGTCGCTCCCGACGGGCAACGGGGGGATTTGTACATTACCGTCTACGTGGAGGAGGATGAACACTTCCTGCGCCACGGAGATGACATCTATATGGAAGTGCCCGTCTTCTTCACCAAGGCCCTCTTGGGCGAGAGTATCACGATTCCAACACCCCGAGGAGAACGGGAGCTCCAGCTCAAAGAGGGGACCCGGGACAAGGAGCAGTTCCGCTTTAAAGGGGAAGGGTTCACCAATGTTCGAACTGGACGCCGGGGAGACCTCATCGTCCAGGTGCGCATCGTCTACCCCAAACGGCTCAACGAGAAGCAGCGGGCCCTTTTGAAGGAGCTGGAGGCCTCCTTTGGGGTTGAAGGCAAACCCCATGAGGAGCCCTTCTCCTCTATCTTCCAGAAGATCAAGGGGTGGTTCGGGAAGTAGTTAAATACGGATCTCCACCCCCAATTTGCGCTTCTTGTAGTAGGCCAGGGCGATGAGGAGGAAGAGGATCCCGATGGCCCAGTAGACCCAGGTTGGAATGGGGACAGGATCTCCAGAAGCGTAGGAGTGCATCCCTGAGAGGTAGAAGTTAACCCCGAAGTAGGTCATGATGACGCTGGCATAAGCGAGCAGGGCGGCGACATTGTAGATAAAGAGTTTGTTGAGCCCCGGGACGAGGCGCATATGTTCGACGACGGCATAAACGAGGATGGTCACCGCCGCCCAAGTCTCCTTGGGATCCCATCCCCAATATCTCCCCCAACTCTCGTTGGCCCAAACCCCCCCGAGGAAGTTTCCGATGGTCACCAGGACGAGACCAATAATAAGGCTCATCTCGTTGATGTAGGTGAGCTCCTTGAAGGTGAGCTCCAGGAAGGGGCGGTTTTTAGGAGTGAGGAAGATGAAGAGCAAGAGGACGATGAAGGCTAGCAGAGCGCTCAGCCCCAGGAAACCGTAGCTGGCCGTGATGACCGAGACATGGATCATGAGCCAGTAGGATTTGAGGACCGGCACGAGGTTGGTGATTTGAGGATCCATCCAGTTGAGGTGGGCGACGAAGAGGATCAGCCCTCCCAGGAGGGAGGTGGCGGCAAAGGCGATGGGAGCGCGCCGGACGAAGAAGAAGCCGGCGAGAACGCTGGCCCAGGCGATATAGACCATGGACTCGTAACCGTTACTCCAGGGGGCATGGCCCGCCACATACCAGCGTAACCCCATAGCAAAGGTGTGGGCGAGGAAACCTAAGAAGATCAGGAAGACCCCGATATTCACTGCCCACTTGATCTGGAAACGGGGATGGATGAGGTGGATGAGGATGAGGAGCAAGAGGATTCCCCCGATGATGGTGTAGTAAGGGACGAGCCGGTTGAAGATATCGAGCTTGTTGTAGAGGAGTTCCGCCTCAATCCGCCGTTTGGAAGGGATGAGGGCAGAACCGTAGTACTTCTGGTAGTCCCGGATCACATCGAGGCTCTTATTGGCCTTGCTCCAATCCCCCTTTTGAACTCCATGCTCTACGCTGGTGAAGTAGCTGGCCATGATGAGGCGGATGAGCTCCCGCTCTTTGGGGGGGAAGTGTTGGATCGCATCGATAGGGGAGAGCCAACGCCCCCCTTTGTCGTGGGGATCGGGAATGATGCGCAAGAGGGAGCCGCTATAGACCAGGTAGGAGACATTGACCCGCTCGTTGACCTTGATGAGCTCCTTGTCCAACTGGTTGCGCTGGGCTGGCCGTTTGCGCAAGGCCTTGTCCACAAGCTGGGCCAGCTTATAGCTTCCATTCTCATCGAAGAACTGGTTGTAGGAGGCCAGCTTTTGGTCTTGAGGAAGGCCGATGAGCTCCTTGAGGGCTGGATGGTGGACATGGATGAGGGGGATCTCCTGGAAGGTAGTAGGAAAGACCAGCATCCCTAGGAGGATCTGGTTGGCGTCAAGATTGTACAGCTCCTCCTTGCGGGCCAGTTTTGCCAAGACCTGGCGACTGAGGGTGTCGAGGGGTTCGATCCGCCCATCGTGATCCTGAACCAGGAGAACACTTCCAAAGCGGTCGGCATGCTCCTTAGAGATCTTGGCCGCTAGATCGAGGTCCTCTCCCCCGTGGACGAGGAGGGGCAGGAGGAGGGCGAGGGTACCGGCCAGGGCCTTGCGCTGCTCTTGGACCTTCTTGGTCAAGCGCAAGAGCTTCTGGAAGCGGCTCTGGGGCATGAAGAAGTGGAGCACCATTCCCAGAGCCAGAAGAAAGTAGCCGATGTAGGTGATCAGCGTTCCCGGATCGTGGTTGACCGAGAGGATGGTCCCCTTCTCGTCTGGATCGTAGGAGCTCTGGAAGAAGCGGTACCCCTTGTAGTCGAGGACATGGTTCATGTAGATGCGATAGTCAAAACTCCTGTTCCCGTCGATAACCCGCACCTCGCTGGCATAAGAACTCGGGCTCATGGAACCGGGATAGCGCTCCAGTTGGAAATCTTTCAGTTCGAGGGCGAAGGGGAGGCGGATCTCCTTGGCCCCATAGGCCAGATAGAGCCGCAAATCTCCAAGCTCCACCGAGACGGGTTGGCCCACTTGGCCGCTCTTGCCAAAGAGGTGGACCATTTGCTCCTCCTGTCCCCTTTTCAAACGCAAAATGAGAAGATCGGGATTGGGGCTCTTCTTGGCCATTGGATGGGGCTGGAAGTGGACCTTGGCCCGGGGGTGGTAGCTTTTGAGGACGAGGTTGAGGCCGTTGGCGAAGGTATAAAGGTGCCCCGATTCGAGGGGAATCGAACTTTCAGGGCGGTAACTCCTTCGCTCCATAGTCCCCATGGTCAAACGCTCCACCCCCATCGGTGCACGCAAGAGGAGTTGCCCCCCTTGCTTTGTGATTTGAATCCCAGCCTTGGGATCTTCAAAACCGATGGCGACTCCTCCCAAATTGATGGAATCTCCCTCCTCCAAGATCCGCTCGATTCGCCCCCCACCATGGGAGAGAACCAGTTCCAAGATCCCCTTCCCCTGGGGATCGGGAAGAATTTGGCGGGTGACACTGGGGAGGTAGGCCTCCAGCTCTACCTCGATCCTCTCTCCATCAAAATCGATGGTCCGACTCCAGCTATTGGAGCCAAGGCGAGTCAAATAGATAGGCTCCTCGTAACGGTAGAACCGCTTCCCCTTCTGAGCCTCAAGCTGCAAATAGGTCCGATCGCTCACGATGGTACTACTGCGCCCCCCCTCCCGGATGTGCATGAGCCCCTCGTACCCAACATAGCGGGTCAAAGCGGCCCCGATAACGATGAGCAAAAAGGCGGCGTGGAAGAGCCCCGTGAAGAACTTCTCCCTACGGAAGAGACGGAACTTCACGATATTGTAGGCCAGATTGAGGGACAAGAGCAGGAGGAGCACTTCGAACCAGCGGGCGTTGTAGATGAGGGCTCTGGCGGTCTGGGTTCCGTAGTCATTTTCGATGAAGGTGGCCACGCCGATGCTCAAGGCGAAGAGGAGCATCAGGACGAGGGCACTTTTGATGGAGAAGAACCATTTGGTAACCTTTTTGACCATAGAGCCCCTTTAGTGTGAAAGTTCACTATCGGCTTATATTAATCAAAACTCATTGGACTCACAAAAAAAATTGAAGATAGTTGAAAACTTAATATTTTTCTAAGTCCCCCCACCGCTCTCCAATGGCTAGGGAGCAGCGGATAGGAACCCCCAGGGGGTAGACCTCCTCCATGATCTGGCGAAAGCGCTCTCCCCGCTCCCTGGCCCGCTCTCGAGGGAGTTCGAAGATAAGCTCGTCATGGATTTGCAAAAGCATCCGCTCCCCGGGTTCAAGCTGGTCATGGATCCGATTCATCGCCAGCTTGATCAAATCGGCGGTACTCCCCTGGAAGAGGGTATTGGTCGCCTCCCGAATCAAGGCGGCCAGTTTGGCCCCGGTGGCATTGGCAAAGTCGAAGTAGCGCCTGCGTCCAAGGAGGGTCTCTACATAACCCAGCTCCATTGCCCGCCGTTGAAGCTCCTGGAGGTAGCTTTGAACCTGGGGGAAGGAGGCAAAGTAGTCCTGGATGATGCCCTTGGCCTCCTTGGTGGAGATCCCCAATGTCTGGGCCAACCGTCGGGCCCCCATCCCGTAGATGAGGCCGAAATTGATGGTCTTGGCGATGGCCCGCTTTTGCTGGGCCTCCTCGGGTCCGAAGAGATGGATAGCCGTTTCCAGATGGATGTCGCGCCCCTTGCGGAAGGCCTCCAAGAGAATGGGATCCTGGCTGAAGTGGGCTAGAAGGCGCAATTCGATCTGGGAGTAGTCGATGGCTACAAGCCGTGAGTTGGCAGGGGCGATGAAACCAGAGCGAATCCCCAGTGGATCGTCGATGGGGATGTTTTGCAGATTGGGTTGGCGGCTGGCGAGGCGACCGGTGGCCGTTCCCGTCTGGACGAAGTGGGTATGGATACGCTGGTTGGGATCCTTGCGGGCAAGGGCGATGAGGGGGTCGATGTAGGTGCTCTTGAGCTTGAAGAGGGAGCGATAACGCAAGAGGGGTTCGATGATGGGGTGGGCCCCCTGGAGCCCCTTCAAGGTAGCCTCATCGGTGCTATAGCCCGTTTTGGTCCGTTTCCCGGGGGGTAATCCCAGTTGGTGGAAGAGGAGGTGGGCCAGCTGTTTGGGGGAGTTGGGATTGATGGGCCCCTGGGCGAGTCGGGTGATCTCCTCTTCGAGGCTAGTGAGTTCCCGGGTGATACCCTCTTGAAGCTCACGGAAGTAGTCCAGATCGATCTTGATCCCCGCCCGCTCCATGGCCATGAGGGTTTTGATGAGGGGAAATTCCACCTCCTCGGCCTCCTGGAGGAGATGGTCGGCCCCTTGAAGGTGGAGAAGTTCCAGAAGGCGTCGGTACAAAAGGAGGGTGGCAAGGGCATCGGCTCCGGCGTAGCGGGCGGCCCTTGGGACTGGGACTTGGGCGAAACTGGCCTCCTTACCCACGAGCTCTTTGTAGCTCGTCATCTCATAGCCCAGGTGGCGGGCTACTAGATGTTCGAGGCCGTGGTTGCCCTCGGGATCTACCAGCCAACCGAGGATCATCGTATCGGCGAAGGTGGAGGGCTCAAGGACCCCAAGCCGGGAGAGAACGGCCAGATCGAACTTGAGGTTGTGGCCGAGGATGAGGGCCCGTTGGAAGAGTTTGCCGATCCAGGAGAGCCCCCTCTCGAGGGGAAGTTGCTGGGGAGCCCCGAGGTAGCGGTGGCCGATGGGGACATAGTAGGCTCGCCCTGGCTCCCAGGCGAAGCTGAAACCGACGAGATTGGCCTTGGCCACATCGAGACTATCGGTTTCGATATCGAAGGCTACCACTCCTTGGGAGGGGATTTGGTGGAGAAGGGAGTCTAGAAGTTCTGGATCGGTGACGATCTCCAGCTCAAACTCCAGGACCCGAGGCTTTTGGAGTCCGACCCGTTTGACGAAGCTGCGCATCCCAAGCTCCACCAGCTCCGTGGCGATCTTGGCAAAGGGATTGGAGGGCACCTTCAAAGCCTCCAGATCGCACCCTCCCAAGGGAGGAGTGCGCAACTCCACCAACTGGTAGCTCAACCAGGCCTCCTCACGCCCAGCCTCCAGGAGTTTCGCCAGTCGCTTGGGCTCTACTCGGTCCAAGTGGGCGTAGATCCCTTCCAAGGAGCCAAAGCGCTCCAAGAGGTGGCAGGCACTTTTAGGCCCAATTCCTCGGACCCCCGGAACATTGTCGCTGCGATCCCCTACCAAGGCGAGATAGTCCCGCACCTGGCTCGGGGCCACCCCAAGACGTCTGCGCACCTCCTCTTCGTCGATCTGCCTCTTGGCCACCGGATCGAAGATCTCCACCCCTGATCCAACCAGCTGGAAGAGATCCTTGTCGTAACTGACGATCCTCACCCTCTCTCCCAACTCCCGGGCACACTTGGCGTAGGAGGCAATCACATCATCAGCCTCGAATCCTTGGACCTGCTTGGTGGCAAAGCCCATCTCCTCGATCCATCCAATGGCCCGCTGGATCTGTGTGAGCAGCTCCTCGGGAGGCTCAGGACGCTGGGCCTTGTAGGCGGGATAGAGCTCCTTGCGCCAAGAGCTGGGGCTATCGAGGGCGAAAAGGAGATAATCGCTTCGCTGCTGCCTCACAAGGGCCCGAAGGCTGTTGAGAAAGCCTGTGAGCATTCCCGTTGGAAAGCCATTGGGCCCATGGAGCTTGGGTAGGGCGTGGTAGGCCCTAAAAAAGAGGCCGAAGGTGTCAACGAGGGTGACCATGACAATCCTTTGCTATAATGGGGGCAAAAAGGAGCTCTGGATGCCCTTTCGACTCCTCTTGCTCCCACTCATTCTTTTGGCTTTCGACCGCAAGGCCCACCTGGAACAGATCCAGCGGACCATCGCCATCTACGAAGAGCGCCTCGCCTGCTTGCAAAAGCATGAGGCCATGGAGTGTATCCAGCGCCACCCCCTCGATCCCCAAGGGGATGGGATAGCCCGGCTCTTCGCCTCCAGTTTTCCCAAGGCCTACTATCGGGCCAAGCTGGAGCGGGATTTGCAACTGCTCCACCAAGAGCTCCTTTGCTACGGACGGGCCAGCTCCATCGAAGAGGCCCGCCGCTGTCTAAAGCCCTAGCTCCTGGGCCAAAAAGGCGCCGGTGTAGCTTCCACTCTCCTTATGGCCCTTGGCCAACTCCATCGGACTTCCTGTGGCTACAATCCTTCCCCCTCCACTGCCCCCTTCAGGTCCCATGTCGATGATATAGTCGGCATTTTTGATAACGTCGAGGTTGTGTTCGATCACAATGACACTGTTTCCCTTGTCCACGAGACTCTGGAGCACAGCCACCAACCGATCGATGTCAGCGAAGTGGAGCCCCGTAGTGGGCTCATCGAGAATGTAGAGGGTCCTTCCTCGTCCCCCGCGTCCCAGCTCCTTGGCCAGCTTGACCCGTTGGGCCTCGCCACCGCTGAGGGTCAAGGCACTTTGCCCAAGGGTAATGTAACCCAGGCCCACTTGCTGGAGGGTGGCCAACTTCTTCTGGATCCGGGGAATCGCCTCGAAGAAGAGGGCGGCCTCGTCCACACTCATTTCCAAGACATCGGCGATACTCTTCCCCTTGTAGGTGACCTCCAAGGTCTGCTGGTTGTAGCGCTTCCCGCCACAAAGCTCACAGGGAATGTGGATATCTGGGAGAAAGTGCATCTCCACCTTGATCATCCCCTCCCCCTTGCACCGCTCGCACCGCCCGCCAGGGATGTTGAAGCTAAAACGCCCAGGACCGTAACCGCGCACTTTGGCCTCCTTGGTCGTGGCAAAGAGGGCTCGGATCTCATCCATGAGCCCGGTGTAGGTGGCCGGATTGGAGCGGGGGGTGCGGCCAATGGGGCTCTGGTCCAGATGGATCACCCGATCCAACATCTCCAACCCCTTGACCTCCACCCCCTGGGGTCTTGGCTCTTTTCGGGCCCGATTGAGTCGCTCCCTCGCAAGGGGGAGGAGGGTTTGGAGGATGAGGGAGCTCTTGCCACTTCCGCTCACCCCCGTGACGGCCACCAGGTTGGCTAGAGGGATGGAGACCTGCAGATCGTGGATGTTGTTGATGTTCACATGCTCCAGGGTGATCCACTCCTTTTGGGGGCGCCCCTTGAAATGGTGGATGGGACGCTCCCGACGCAAATAGGCGGCTGTGAGGCTCTGGCTCTCCAGCAGCTCCTGGTAGCTCCCGGCAAAGACCACCTCCCCGCCGTAGCGGCCAGCCCCCGGTCCAATATCGACGATAAAATCGGCGGCTTCGATGGTCTTGCGGTCGTGCTCCACGACGATGACGCTATTCCCCCGCTGTTGGAGGTTCTTGAGGGTTCGAATGAGCCTGAGGGTATCCCGCTCGTGGAGTCCGATACTTGGCTCGTCCAGCACATAGAGTACCCCGGTCAAACCACTGCCAATTTGGCTTGCAATCCGAATCCGCTGGGCCTCGCCGCCACTGATGGTGCGGGCATCCCGCCCCAAACTCAAATAGCCAAGCCCTACATCGACCAAGAAGAAGAGGCGCTCTCGAAGCTCTTTGAGGATGGGCCGGGCGATGGTCTGCTGGGTTGGGGAGAGGTAGGCGAAAAGTTCCTCATCGCTAAAGAGGGCGTAGCTCTCCTGGATGGGCATATCCAAAATCTCCCCGATCCCCAAGCCGGCCACCTTGACCGCCAGGGATTGGGCCTTGAGCCGGTGCCCCCCACACTCAGGACACCGCTCTTCCCGCATATACTCCCCAAGCTCTCGCTCCTCCTTGAGCATTTCGTAGGCGATGGCCACCAGACCGGGCCAAGGACGCCGGATCCGACGGCCCTTCCAGGTGATTTCCACCTCCTGGCCACTTCCATAAAGTAGGGCTTTGCGCTCCCGCTCCCCAAGGGCTTGGTAGGGCACTTCCGTATCGATCCCCGCCGCCTTGGCAAAGCCACGCAAAAGGGTGGCATAGTAGCTGCCCCGGTGGAAGAGGCCAATGGCCCCCTGGTCCAAACTCTTGGTCCCATCGATGATCCGCTCTAGATCGAGGGTGTAGCGCACCCCCAAACCGTCACATGCCGGACAGGCTCCTTTGGGAGAGTTGAAGGAGAAACTCAAGGGCTCCAAGGGCTCGAAACTCACCTTACAATCGAAACAGGCCAGATGTTGGCTGAAGTGGTGGTGGGAGGGGATGCCAAGCTCCTTGGCGTTGAGGATCTCTACCTCCACCTCTCCAGACCCAAGCTCCAGGGCCCGTTCCACATCGGCTACGATCCGCTCCCGGTGCTCCTCCTTGAAGATGAGGCGGTCCACCACCACTTTGATGGTGTGCTTCTTGTGTTTGGCCAGCTCGATCTCTTCATCGAGGCGCACCATGATTCCATCGATCATCGCCCGCACGAACCCCTCCCGGCGCAGCCGCTCCAGCAGCTCCCGGAACTCCCCCTTCTTCTCCCGAACGAGGGGGACCATGAGGAGGATCTTGGCCCCTTTGGGTAGGGCGAGGATCTGGGCGATGATATCTTCAGGCCCCATGGAGGAGATAGGTTTGCCACACTTGTGGCAGTGTTGCCGCCCTATTCGAGCAAAGAGGAGGCGCAGGTAGTCATAGATCTCCGTGACCGTTCCCACGGTGGAGCGGGGATTCTTGCTGGTACTTTTCTGGTCGATGGCCACGGCCGGAGTGAGCCCTTCGATCTTGTCGACATCGGGTTTATCCAAGCGCTCCAAGAATTGGCGGGCGTAGCTGGAGAGGCTCTCGATATAGCGCCGCTGTCCCTCGGCGTAGAGGGTATCGAAGGCGAGGGTACTCTTGCCGCTGCCAGAAAGGCCGGTGAAGACGACCAGCTTGTTCTTTGGAATCTGCAAGGAGATATTCTTGAGGTTGTGTTCCCGCGCTCCAGTGATCTTGATCCACTCCATTCCCATCCTCTAGAAGAAGATCTTGCGTACACTCAAAAGGAGGATGATCCCATACATGACCACCAAAGCCCGTTTAAAACGGGCCTTGTCGATGCGATGGGCCAGTTGAATCCCGAAGTAGACCCCCACCAGGGAGCTTATTCCGACGATGAGTCCTGCGAAGTAGTCGATATGGCCAAAGAGGGAGAGGCTCACGAAACCGCTGATGGAGGAGAAGATGACGAAGAAGAGCCCCATGGCCGCCGCTTTCTTCACATTGACATGGAAGATCCCTACGAGGATAGGGGTGATGAGGATGGACCCCCCGACCCCCACACTGATGGCGATGAGTCCGATGAAGATCCCAAGGAGGAAGAGAAAAGCGGGAGGGAGTTGGCGCTCCTGACCCTCCTCGTCGACCCGTTTGGCGAAGAAGCGGACAAAGGCGAGGGTCACAATGGCGAGGAAGAGGTATTCTAAGACCCTCTCAGGGACGATCTCCAGGAAGTAACCGCTCAAAAGAGCCCCGACGGCCCCGCCAATTCCCAGAGCCAACCCCTCTTTGACCTTAAAGATCGCCTGTTTGAGGTTCAAAAAGGAGCCAAAGAGGGAGGAAAAAACCATCTGGGTCACGCTGATCCCCACGGCATCCTTGATCCCATATCCTAGATAGAGGAGGATTGGGACGAGGATGGTCCCCCCTCCAATTCCGAAAAAGCCCGAGAGAAAACCGACCACCACTCCAACGAGGGCTAACTCCATCGCTCCCCTTTTTTAGGGGCGATTATACAAAAAATGAATTACTCTTTTCTAAGAAAAAAGTGACTATAATGAGAAAAATCGGAGACAGGAGCGAGCTTGCGCCATCTGATCCTTTCGATCCTTCTTTTTACCCAACTGCTAGCGACGATGATCCTCAACCTCAACGTCCACGAGAGTTCCGATAAGGTGGATTTGACCCTCAACTTCGACGTTCCCTACACGGGAGCCCTCATCAAGAAGCGCTCCAAGGACCGGATCGATCTCCTCTTGAAGAAGGTGACCATTCTCGCCCCATGGCAGAAGAAACTCTCCTCCCCCCTCGTCTACCAGATCGAGGCCAAGCCCGTCGACCAGGGGACCCTGATCTCCTTTTACACCACCACCGATCCCAAGCTCTTTGCCGCCCGCTCCAAGGATGGCTACAGCCTCAAGATCGAGTTGCGCTCGGCAACACCGACCACCGCCAAGGAGCCCCAATCCAAGGAAGAGGAGGGATGGGGGGATATGCTAGCCATTGGGACTGGACTTCTCGGGATCCTCCTGGGTGGTTGGCTCCTCCTTGCCCTCGTGAAGCGCCCCAAGATCAAGGAGAGCAAGCGGATTATCATCGAATCCCCCAGAAATCAGGAATTTCGCATCATCTTTGAAAAGCCCCTGGACGAGCAGAACAAGATCGCCCTCATCGCCCACAAGGGGGTGAACTACCTGGTCATCATCGGCTCCACCAATGTTTTGTTGGGCAAATACAAGGAAGGGGAGATCGAAACCCACGAAGACTTTGAGCGGGCCATCGAGAGCCAGGATATCGCCAAGGCGATGGAGCCTCGCCGAGGAGACGAAGAGATCCTCACCACCATTGAGGAGTACAAACGGCGGGCCAGCGGTAACCTCTAGGAGAAGAACTCCTCAACGGCCCGCTCCATCTGGGCCACATCCTGGATAGTATTGACGAGTTTGCGAAACTCTCCGGCTCCGGGCAAGCCCTTGGAGTAAGTGTGAAGATGCTTACGAAAGAGGATGACCCCATACTCCCCATAGAAGGCTACCATCTGACGCAGATGCTCCAAGATCACCTCTTGACGCAATCGAGGATCCAGCTCCCCTTGGTGCTTGAGCTGGTGGAAGATCCAGGGTTTTCCAATGGCCCCCCGTCCAATCATCACCCCGTAGGGGGTGATGGTCTCGAGAACCCATCGGGCCTTTTCGTAGTCGCCAATATCTCCGTTGGCGATGACTGGAATCTCCACCGCCTCCCGGGCCCTCCGAATCGCCTCGTAGTCGACGGGGGCCTTGAAACCGCCACTACGCGTGCGCCCATGGATCGTCACAAAATCGGCTCCCGCTTCTTGGATCCGTTTGACGATAGGCACCACCTCATCGCGATCGAAACCGAGGCGGATCTTGACCGAGGTATACTCCTTGTTGGAGTAGCGCTTGATGGTCTCCACGATCTTCCCGAGGCGATCGAGATCTTTCAAGAGGGCACTGCCTGCCCCTTGGCGCACCACTTTGGGCACGGGGCAGCCACAGTTGAGATCGATCCCGTCGATCCCATCGATCCCATTGAGCAGCTCCACCGCCTGCTTGATGATCTCCGGATCGCTCCCTGCGATCTGGACGAAGTAGGGGCTCTCCAGGGGAGACTTTTCGATCATGCGCAAACTCTTGGCACTCTCATGAACGAGGGCATTGGCACTCACCATCTCGCTGATGGTCAAATCGGCCCCGAACCGCTTGACCAAGGCTCGGAAGGGGCGATCGGTATAGCCCGCCAATGGGGCCAGGAGGTAGAGAGGTCGAGAAAAGTCGAGCTTCATCAGGCAAAGAGCTCCAAGGGGTAGTTGCGGCCACACTCTTTCAAATCGAGGTAGGCTTTGAAAGAGAGCCACTCCTCATCGTGGGTTGTCTCCAGGAAATCTTTAGCCCTTTCAATCATCTCCAGGTCGAAGAGGGTGTAGAGATAACCTCCCTCCGCCCGATCGTCGTGCTCTTTGAGGAGCTCAAAGAGTTTAAGGCGCTCATCGGGACTGAGGACATCCTTGACCCGTTTGGCCAGCTCGATGTACTCCTTGGGACCAAAACGCTCCTTCATCTCCTGGACGATGTAGAGCAGATCGGTATAGGTGAACTGGAGGGGGTTCTCTTCCCGCTTGGCCAGATCGATAAGGTAGAAGAGGAGCTCTTTGTCGAAGAGTTTGACATACTCCTTGATCTTGCCGATATCGACGAATCCCATGTAGACCTTAAGGGACTCCTTGCACAGCTCGTAGGGGTACTCGTCACAATTCTTCAAGACCACGCCACTATATGTAGGCTCCTCCTTGAGGCGGTTTTGGATGTTCTTCACCAGCAAAGGGTTCTTTGGGGAGAGCTGGAAGCCCTCGATCTCCACGTAGATCCCATTTTGAATGTCCTTCACATACTCCAAACTCTTTTTCAGCCGCTCCTCTTTGGTGTCGATACGAAAATCCCTGGGGATAAGTTCGCTATGGTCGATGACGACCCCGATATTGCGGCCCTCCTGGGTCTTGTAATGGTGCTCTCTCGGCTCTCGCATCAAGGAGGTGGCTACCCCATCCACCATCCGCTCATAGTCGCGCTTGTACTTCTTCAAAACCATGAAGTTTTTGAAGGAGTAGTAGGCCATGTGGAAGAAAGAGGCCAGGAACATGAGGAACATAGGCAAGACGATCCACACGGCCACGGGCAAGGAGATGGGGACCCCGAAGATTTCGAATGTATAGTTGCGATCGATTTGGGAATAGACCAGCCCCCCCACAAGGGCCATGAGCACCATGCTGAAAAAGATGTACTTCTTGAGCCGCATACTTGCTCCTCTTGCTATTTGTGGTATGGGTGGTGATTTATTATACTACAACCCCGAAAGATCTGCTCCACTAGGACGATCTTGGCGACCTTGTGGCTCATGGTCAACTTGGAGAGGCTCAAGACCAAGTCGCAGCGGCGCAAAAAGGCATCCTCCAGCCCATAGGCCCCTCCGATGAAGAAGGCCATCTTCGTATGGCGCTCCAGGAGTTTGGCGAAGGCGAAGCTATCCATCTCCTGACCCTTAGGGTCGAGGGCTACGTTGAACCAGCCCTGGAGCAGATGGGGTTCCAGGGCCTGGGTGTAGGCCTGCTGCGCCTCGTGGGTACGCTGGGCTTGGTGGATCTGCTTCGTGTAGATCTGGTGCCACTGGATATGGACGAACCGCTTGGCGTTGGTACGAAGCTCCTCCAAGAGGTGCTGGGTGCACCGATCCTCCCGCTTGCCAATGGCATAGATCGCAACCCTACGCAAAGGTAAGCCCCTTGATGCACAGGTCGCTCCCCACCGCTTTGAGCCAGGTGTTGGGGATCGAGTCAAAGAGTTGGACCCCTCCGATGGCCACCACCAGATGGGTGGAGGCAGCCGCCAGCTGGGGCAGCCGGCTCCCCAGGAGGTTGGTAACCGCCTTGGTCCGGGAGGCCCGATAGGCCCCAAGACCGATGTAGTCCAGATCGAATCGATTGGCCACTTCAATCTCTTCGAGGTTGTGGGTGGAGAGACCAAGGAGCCGCTCCCGTCCAATGCGCTGGCGCACCAGCTCCACCCCCTCGCCTAAATCCCTGGCCCCAGCCTCCTGGCACAAGGCCTCCAGATCCTCTTGACCAAGGTGGACCCCGTCACACAGGTGGGCCATCTCGACGAAGTCGTTGACAATCAGCTCCCGAGGCCAGAGGCGGCGTAACTCTTGGAGATCCTCCTCCACCACTGGCAAACTTGCCCCTTTGTTGCGATACTGGATCATGGAGGCGTCGTAGAGGGAGGCGATGGCCACGAACTCCTCAAATCCCAGTCCGAAGCGCTTCAAGAGCCCAACGTCACACAGCGCGTAGAGGTTCATCGAGCATCACCCGGAGCAAATCGGCGATGGTCCGCTTCATCTCCCCCCGCTCGACGATCATGTCGATGAGCCCATGCTCCAGGAGGAACTCGCTACGCTGGAATCCTTCGGGCAGATCGGCCCCGATGGTCTGCTTGATCACCCGCTGTCCGGCAAAACCGATAAGCGCACCCGGTTCGGCCATAATGACATCGCCGATCATGGCGAAAGAGGCGCTCACCCCTCCCATGGTGGGATCGGTGAGAACCGAAATATAGGGGAGTTTGGCCTCGTCCAGCTTGGCAAGGGCGGCGCAGGTCTTGCTCATTTGCATCAGGCTGAAGGTACTCTCTTGCATCCTCGCCCCACCGCTGGCGCTGACGATGACGAGGGGGTGGCCCTTTTCGATGGCCCGGTGGACGGCCCGGACGATCTTTTCCCCCTCCACACTCCCCAAACTCCCCCCCATGAAGGCGAAATCGAAGACCACCAACTGGGTTGGGATCCCATCGATGGTACACTCCCCGCTAATGGCGGCACTGGGCCGGCCGGTCTTCTTCTTCCCCTCCTCGATCCGTTTGCGATAGCTCTTCTTGTCCACGAATTTAAGGGGATCGACGGGCTCTAGAGTGGTATCGTACTCGACGAAACTCCCCTCATCGGCCAGGATCTCGATGCGTTCCTTGGCCCCAATTCGGAAGTGATACCCACACTTGGGGCAGACATTGTAGCGGTTTTTGACCTCCTTGTAGTACATCAAGGCGTTGCACTTGGGGCACTTCACCCAGTGGCTTGGTTGTTCGCTGGCACTGGGTTGAGACCGTCTGATCTTGAACAAATCGCTCAGGCCCATAGTCACTCCCTTAGCAGGATTTCTCGAATGGTGTGAAAGAGCCCGGGATCCTTGGCGACGAGGATGGCGTTGGACTCTTGGTGGATATGGAGCCCCTCACACTGGTGGAGACCAGCCCGGATATCGTACTCCCGAAGCTCCCCGACGAAGAGGACGAAACGGACATAGCGGGCATAGGCGAGGGAGAGGGCCACCGCCCCTGGGGAGCGGAACTTGAGTCCCGCATCTTTAAGCCCCTGGACGATAGCGGGGTTGGCATAGGCCTTCTCGAAGAGCCCCACCCTGGCATGGAGATTGGTGCGCACCTCCTTGAGGCGATGGTGCCAGAGGGAGCCCTTCTGGTAGAGGGAGCCATATTTGACGAAGAACTCTCCATTGGCGAGATTGACGATGAAGGAGAGGACCACCTGCCCATCCTCCATGACCGCCACCGAGGAGCCATAGTAGGGGAAGCGGGAGAGGAGATTGTCACTCCCGTCGATGGGATCGAGGATGATCCGATAGGGACCGCTCCCAAAAGAGCCCCGCTCCTCCGAGACGATCTGGCCATAGGGGGCCAACCGCTTGGAGAAGATCTCCTCCGCCACCAGATCGATCCGGGAACTCCGATCCCCTCCGGCCCCGACTCCCTCGTAGCGGTAGTAGGACTCCTCCATGGGGCGGTGGATCAGCTCGAAGAGCTCCCTGGAACTCTCGACGAGGGCGTGAAAGAGGGCTTCCACTACCCCAAAACCTTGGCCACGATGCTTCGGGCCGCCTCTCGCCCGTCGTAGGCGGCGGTCACCACCAGATGGGCTCCCCGATAGCAATCTCCTCCGGCAAAGACTCCAGGTTTGGTGGTCTCGTAGTGCTTGTCCACCTTGATCGCCCCCCATTCGTTGGTCTCGATCCCATGTTTGGCCAAAAATTCCAGGGGTGTATTCTCAAAGCCCAGGGCGAAAATCACCACATCGGCCTCCATGGTGAACTCGCTGTTCTTGACGATTTCGAGTTTGCGTTTCCCACTTCGATCCACGGTGGAGATGGTCTTGACAAACTCCACCGCCACCACCTCCCCGTGATCGCCGGTGATAATCCGCTTGGGAGCCACATTGTAGATGAATTCGGCCCCCTCCTCTTTGGCATTCTTCACCTCTTTGCGGCTGCCTGGCATACTCTGCTCATCCCGGCGATAGGCGCAAATCGCCTTCTTCGCCCCCTCCCGGATGGCGGTGCGCACACAATCCATCGCCGTGTCCCCTCCGCCGATGACGATGACCGTCTTCTCCTTGACCTCCAGCTCCTTGTCGTAAGGGTCTCCGAAGAGTTTGCGCTGGACATTGACGAGGAAATCCATGGCCATAATGGCCCCTTTGGCATCCTCGTTTTCGATCCCGGCCCGACGGGGTTTGGTTGCCCCGATCCCGATGAAGACGGCGTCATAGTTTTCCAGGAGCTCTCCAAAATCGAGGTTCTTTCCCACCTCGATCCCCAAGTGGAGCTCCATCCCAGCTTCAACAAGCCAGTCGATGCGCCGCTGGACCACCCGCTTGTCCAATTTGAAGTTGGGGATCCCATAGGTCAAAAGCCCTCCAGCCCGATCGGCCCGCTCGAAGACATGGGGCTCGATCCCATGGCGCAACAAGAAGGTGGCACAGCTGAGTCCGGCCGGACCGCTCCCGACGATAGCCACCCGCTTCCCGCTCTTGCGCTCCTCGAACTCGGGACGCAGCCCCCGCTTGAACCCCTCCTCACTGATGAAGGTCTCAATAGCTCCGATGGTAATTGCCCCATACCCCTCGTTGAGGGTACACGCTCCCTCACACAGCCGATCCTGGGGACAGACCCGCCCCATGATCTCGGGAAAGGGGGAGGATTCGTTGCTGATGCGAAAGGCTAGCTCGATATCCTTCTCCGCCACCGTCTTGAGCCAGTGGGGGATGAAGTTGTGCAGCGGGCAGGCGTTGTGGCAGTAGGGATCGCCACACTGGACACACCGATCCGCTTGGACCGAAGCCTCGTTGGGATTGTAGAGTTCGTAGATCTCGCTAAAATTCTTGATCCGTTCGTTGACCGGCTTCTTAGCCGGCTCGATCCGCTCGTTGAAGATGAAATTCTGCATCCTACTCCCCTTCCTCCAAGTTCAACGGCACCTTACGCAACTCTTTGGGCCGTACCATCCAGAAGTTGCGAATCTCCATACGGAAGTTGTCCAAGATCGCCTTGGCCTTACGACTGCCCGTTTCGTCGTAGAAGACCTGGAGGAGCTTTTTAAGATAGTGTCGGGCTTCATCAAACTCGTCGATATCGATTCGGCGAGCCTCCACCAGCTCCTGGTTGATCTTCTCGACGAAGGTATGGTCCTCATCGTAGACGAAGGCAAGCCCTCCGGTCATCCCAGCCCCGAAGTTGATTCCGGTTTTGCCCAAGATGACGACGATTCCGCCAGTCATATACTCGCAGGCGTGATCCCCGGTCCCTTCCACCACCGCAAGGGCTCCGGAGTTGCGTACCGCGAAGCGCTCACCCACCTCTCCAGCCACGAAGAGGGTTCCCCCTGTTGCTCCATAGAGACAGGTGTTGCCTGCAAGGCTGAAGTGCTCGTGATCCTCCTTGGCGGTAATGACGATCTTGCCACCATGCATCCCCTTGCCAACATAGTCGTTGCCGGCCCCTTTGACATTGATCTGGATCCCGTTGATCAAGAAGGCCCCCAGACTCTGGCCGGCAACCCCTTCGAGGTTGATGGTGATGTTGCCATCGCGAAGCCCCCGATCCCCGTAATACTTGGCGATCTCTCCACTGATCCGAGCTCCGAAGGAGCGGTTGACATTCTCGATCTTGCGGTTGACGATGACCCGCTTGTTGGGGTTTTCGATGGCCGGATAGACCTCCTTGAGGATCTCCTTTTCATACTCGTTTGTGTCGAAGGGTTCGTTGGATGGAACCTGGCAGGTGTCGATCCCCTCCACCCGGGCGAGAACCTGGGAGAAGTCGAACTTCTTGGCCATCTCATCATCGATGACCGAGAGGAGATCGCTGCGACCGATTACCTCGTTGAGGGAGCGGTAGCCCAGTTGGGCCAGAATACGCCGTACATCTTCGGCGATGAGGGTGAAGTAGTTGATGAGCCGATCCACCGTTCCCACATAGTGTTCCCGCAGGAATTCATTTTGGGTGGCGATCCCCACAGTACAGCGGTTGAGGTGGCATACCCGCAAGATCTTACACCCGATGATAGTCAATACCCCAGTCCCGAAGGCGTAACTCTCCGCCCCCAAGAGGGCAGCCTTGACCACATCGAGTCCCGTCTTGAGCCCTCCATCGGTTTGCAACTGGACGAACTCCCGCAAGTGGTTGGCCTTCAAGGCGTTGTGGGCCTCTACGAGCCCCAGCTCCCAGGGGTTTCCGGCGAATTTAATCGAACCGAGGGGGGCCGCTCCCGTTCCCCCTTCGCCGCCGCTGATAATGATCTTGTCGGCATAGGCCTTGGCCACCCCTGTGGCGATGGTGCCAACCCCCGCCGTAGAGACCAGCTTCACTGCGATCCTAGCCTCTGGGTTGACCTGCTTGAGGTCGAAGATGAGCTGGGCCAGATCCTCGATGGAGTAGATGTCGTGGTGGGGGGGTGGGGAGATGAGGGTGACCCCGGGCATGGTGTGGCGGAGTTTGGCGATGAGTTCGGTTACCTTGTGGCCTGGAAGCTGACCGCCCTCGCCCGGTTTAGCCCCCTGGGCGATTTTGATCTGAATCTCCTCGGCGCTGCGCAAATAGGCTGGTGTCACTCCGAAGCGTCCGGAGGCCACCTGCTTGATCTTGGAGTTCTTGATGGTCCCGAAGCGGCGCTCATCCTCTCCACCCTCGCCCGAGTTGCTCTGGGCCCCGATCCTATTCATCGCCTCGGCAATACACTCATGGGCCTCGGGGGAGATGGAGCCCAAACTCATAGCCGCCGAATCGAAGCGTTTGAAGATCTCCTCGATGGGCTCCACCTCATCGAGGGGGATCGGCTTGCGATCGCTTTGAAGTTGCAAGAAGTCCCGGATCATCCGCAATCCCCGACCATCCACCATCTCCTTGAGCCGCTGGTACTCCTCCCAATCTCCAGTGATGGAGACCCGGTGGATCTGGTTGACGGTGTTGGGGTTGAAATCGTGATACTCAGTCCCCTCGATGTACTTGTAAAAACCGCCCATCTCCAGAGGGAAGAGGCGCTTTTCGATGTCAATTTCGTAGGCACTCTTGTGGTAACGCTCCAGCCGCTCCTCGATATCGGCGTAGGTAAGTCCGGGAAGCAGACAGGCACTATCACTAAAACACTCCCGTACAATCTCTTCGCTAAGCCCCAGGACATCGAAGAGGGAGGCATTGCGATAGCTGGCGATGGTGGAGATCCCCATCTTGGACATGATCTTCAAAAAGCCGGCATTGAGGGCGTTGACCACATTCTTGAACCGGTTCTTCAACTCGAAGGAGCTCAACCCCTTGGGCTTGAGCCGCTCGTAGACGGTGGCAAAGAGGAGATAGGGGTAGACGGCGCTGGCTCCATAGCCCACCATCACAGCGGCCGAATGGGAATCGACCACCTCCCCCGTGATGGCCACGATGGAGACGAGGTGGCGCAACTGCTCTTCGAGGAGGCGTCGGTTGAGGCGCCCGACTACCATCGCCATCGGGATCGTCTTCTTGTGGGGGCTCAAACCCCGATCGTCCAGGAAGACAATCCGTACCCCATCCCGCTTGATCGCCTCGATGATCTCATCCACCAAGGCCTCCAGGGAGCCTTTGAGATCCTTCTCGAAGGTGGTGGAAAAGCTTCGATTCTTGAACTCCTTGCGGTAGCGGGGATGTTTCTCGTCCCCGTAGCTTCGCAAGATGTCGAGCTTCTCCTTGATGAGGATGGGAGAGACTGCCTTGAGTCGAATGGCATGCTCCGGCCGCTCGTCTAAGATGTTGTGGATCTCGCCAAAGCCGGTGTTGAGACTCATGACGATCTTCTCCCGGATCGGATCGATGGGCGGGTTAGTAACCTGGGCAAATTTTTGCTTGAAGAAGTCGGTGAAACTGCGCTGGTGGTGGCTAAAGGCGGCCATTGGGGTATCGTCCCCCATGGAACCCACAGCCTCCTTGCCCTCCTTGACCATCGGCTCGATCACCTGCTCGATGAGTTCGTGGGTGATGTTGTAGTAGCGCTGCTTGTGGACGACATCTTCGAGCTCATACTCACTCATGTCGGTGAAGGGCCCCTCGATGTGCTCCTGGAGATAGACCATGTGCTCGTTGAGCCACTCCCCGTAGGGGTTGGAATTTTTGAGATAGTCGTTGATATCCTCGTTCTTGAGCACGACCCCATACTTGAGGTCGAGGGCGATCATCTCGCCACTTTGAAGCCGCCCCCGCTCGACAATGTTCTCCTCGGGCACTTGCAAGATTCCATACTCACTGGCAATGATGAGGCGGCGATCCTTGGTGATGATATACTTGGCCGGGCGCAATCCATTGCGATCCAGGACGCACCCCACATAGCGTCCATCGGTCAAACTCACCGCAGCAGGCCCGTCCCACGCCTCGAAACAGGTGGAGGTATACTCGTAGTAGGCTCGAAGCTTCGCGTCCATGTGGGGGGCATTTTGCCAGGGGGCTGGGATGAGGGCCCTGGCCGCCTTGAAGAACTCCATCCCGTTGACGATGAGGAATTCGAAGAAGTTGTCCAGGCTCTTGGAATCGCTGGCCTCCCGCTCAAGGGGGGGGATGATCTTGGCCAACTCTTCGTCGCTAAAGACTGGACTCTTAATGGATTCACACTTGGCCAGAACGTTGAAGCGGTTGGCGCTGATGGAGTTAATCTCCCCGTTGTGGGCAATCATACGAAAGGGCTGGGCCAACTTCCACTTGGGGAGGGTATTGGTGGAAAAGCGCTGGTGGAAGAGGGCAAAGCTCGCCTCGAAATCCCTATCTTGCAAGTCGGGGTAGAACATCTTGATGTAGGTGGGCATCACCAGCCCCTTGTAGACGATGGTCTTGGAGGAGAAGGAGGGGATGTAGAACTCCTCTTCCCCTTCCAAGGTCCGCTCGATCTCCCGTCGGCTCAAATACAAGAGAGCCTCGAAGCGCTTCTTGGCAATGAGGGAGTTGGGGGCTACGAAGATCTGAACGATCTTGGGAAGGGTCTCCTTGGCCTGCTGGCCAAGGGCCTCGGTATTAATGGGAACTTGGCGGATGTGGATCACCTTCAAATCGTTCCTCGCGCAGATCTCGGAGAAGATCTCCAGATGCTCCTCCTCCTGGTAGAAGACCATGGCGACCCCATACTCCATGGGGAGGGTAAAGCCCTCCTGGCGGCTGATCTTTTTAAAGAACTTGTGGGGCATGGAAAAGAGGAGTCCACTCCCATCCCCACTCTTGCCATCGGCGGCGATTGCCCCTCGGTGCATCATCCGCTCCAGGGCCCGGATGGCATCTTCCACATTCTTGTGGCTTGCCTTATTGTCGATACTGGCCAGGAGTCCAAAACCGCAGTTGTCACGGTAACTGGTAAATTGATCCATCAGCACGCCTTTTTTAAAGGAAGTTTAATGCTCTTTTTAGTATAAAGTAGCATATTTTACCCAAAACTTCGTTAAGAGAGACTAAAGAATCGCCGTTTCAGAGGGCGTCTTACCACCACTATGGAAGGATACATCCTCAAAATCTCCCCAGTTCGCGAGGAAGATACCATCGTCACCCTCCTCACCCAGCACCAACTCTATACCCTCTATCGCTTCTATGGGGCCAGACATAGCCCCATCACCTTGGGCTACAAGATCGATTGTACCATCGAGCCCCAGATCGGCTACCTTCCAAAGATGCGGCATCTCGTCCATCTAGGGCCAAAGTGGGTGGGGGATTGGGAGAAGATGGTCTTTTGGCAGCGCTGGATCGGCTTTTTGGGCCGCCATTTGAGAGGGGTCGGGACAATTGAGCCCTTCTACTACCAGCTCCTCGAACGACTAACGCGCAAAATCGAACGGCAAGAGGTCAAGCGGGCCCTCGTCGAAGGCCATATCGCCTTGCTCCGCTTTGAAGGCAGAGGGGAGAGGGAGCTCTGGCGCCCCTTCTGGCGCTCCATCACAGGCCAAGGTCCCTCCCCCAATCCTGGAAGGCTCCAACGGGCTCTAGAGCACCTCCTCACCTACACCGACAGCCAATACCTCACAGACAAAGAGGTGGAACTCCTCTATACCCTCTTGCTGGAGTGGGACTAGTTGGCCTCGAAATCGTCGACGATAAAGTCGGTGCCAGCCAACATCCGCCCGCCATAGTCGATCTTCTGCAAGACTTTCACTCTACTGGTGGGCTCCTCCACCACTTTGTAGAGCTGGCCATAGACTTGGATCGGATCGAAGATGAACTCGGCTACCTCCACGACTCCCTCTCCTAAATGGAAGCGCTGGGGCAAGATGGTATCGCAGATAGTATCGAGATAGCCCTCTCGCAAGATATCGTACTGGTCGAAGTAGATGGAGCAGTCCACATATTCGATGGCGATTCTGGAAGGATCCACCTCCTCTTCGCTCTCAATGAGCCACTGCCCATCCCCTTCCATGGAGCGAACATAGTAGAGATCACCAATTTCGGCCTCTTGAATTGGGGCGAGGAGCTCCTCGATGGAGGCGTTGAGCAGGGTGATCTCATCCGGGTAAAGGGTTCGATCCCCCACCTTGATGGTACACTCATCCGGATCGGCCCCTTGCAGTTCGAGAGGGCTCTCAAGGGCATCTGCCTCCCCGCTCTCGACAAAGTCGTTGACCAACTCGAAGAGCTCCCGTACATCTTCATAGGAGGCCAGATCGTACTCGTCGATCTCCAGCCCTTCCAGCTCCAGACGACTCATGTTGTAGAGCTTGACGACCCGCGCCGCTCCCTTGATCTTCACTACATGCATACAACCCTCCTTCCCTCAAAGGTGCAAACGGCTCTTGTCCAGAAAGGTATCGTCGTGGATATGGCGAAAGGCGGCCCGAATGTACTTGACCACATCGCCAAACTCCTCCTCCAGCCTCCGGACAAACTCCTTCATCCTCGCCCGGACATAGGGCTCCTTGATATCAAAACGCATAGCCGGACAGCTCTCGTCCCCTACCACCTGGAAGCCATTGCGTTTGACAAACCCTGCCAACTGGCGCTCCCGTACCTCGATGAGGGGACGGATCACATAAAGCCCCTTGCTACTCTTGTAGATGGGGGGCAGGGCCCGCATCGCCCCGTTGTAGAACATATTCATGAAGAAGCTCTCGATAGCGTCATCGAGGTGGTGGCCTAAAGCCAGCTTGTTGAAGCCATGCTCTCGGGCATAAGTGTACAAGGCTCCCCGGCGCATCCTGGAGAAGAAGCTACAATAGGAGGAGTTGGGGCGGATCTTCTCCTGGGCGATCTGGAAGATCTCGGTGGTATAGATACGATGCTCGATCCCATACTCCTGGCAGTGGCGCTGGAGGAAGTCGTATTCTTCCCCCATCCCATAGGCGATGGTCACCGCGACAAAGGAGAAATTGTAGGGAGCTACCCGCTGGAAGTGTTTGAGGACATGGACCAGCGTCAAGGAGTCCTTGCCGCCACTGAGTCCAACGAGGATGCGATCCCCCTCTTGAATCAATCCGAATTCGGCGTTGGTACGCCCTACCTGCTTGAGGATCTTTTTACTGATTTGGGCCTGTTTCATGCCATGTGATCGAGCATCTTCTGGATGAAGTTGGCACTGGTGCGAGAAGAGCGTTCCAAGAAGGCTTCAAAATCGAAGCTTGCATCCATGTCGGCCCCATCACTGATGGCCCGCAAAATGAAGAAGGGAACCCCAAAGGCGTCACAGACCAGTGCGACGGCGGCCCCTTCCATCTCGATGGCGTCGGCTCCAAAGGTCTTGGCGATCCACTCCTTGCGGGCTGGATCGGCGACGAATTGATCCCCTGTGGCGATGATCCCCTCGTGGAGCTCGACGCCAAGCTCTTCCGCTACCCTACGGGCGAGGAGGAGGAGCTCCCCATCGGCGTCTATGAACCGCTTCCCTTCGGGAACATAGCCATAGGGGTGGCCAAAGGCACTGATATCGAGATCGTGCTGGCAAAGCCGCTTGGCGGCGATGAGGTCCCCGATGCGCAACTTCGGGTTGAGGGCTCCAGCCACCCCGCTAAAGAGGAGCTTCTTGGCCTTGAAGTGTTGGACCATTACGCTGGCGGTCAAAGCGGCGTAGACCTTGCCAATCTTGCTGTAGGCCACCACCACATCGAGCCCCTTGTAGCGCCCCTGGTAGTAGAGGTTTTGGGCCAGTTCGAAGGAGCGATACTCCCCGAGGAACTCCAGGATCGGTGCGATCTCCTCGGGCATAGCACCCATAATGGCGATCATCCAAGCTCCTTGACCACCTCTTCCAAAGAGGCCATGTCCTGGACCACCTTGGTGGGGAGGGAGGTGATACGCCGATTCAGACCTGCCAAAACCCCTCCATGGCCAAACTCGATGAAGAGATCCCCCTCCTTGGCGGCCTCTTGGATCGAGTGTTTGTAGAGAACGGGGTGGGTGAGTTGACGGGTGAGCAGCTCCACAGCTTGGGCCTTCTGCTCATAGGGCTTGGCGGTGACGTTGGAGATAATGGGGGCTTGGAAGGAGTCTTTGAGGCTCTCATCCAGAAGGGGGCCAAAGGCCTTACTGGCCGGCTCCATCAAGGGGCAATGGCTCGCGACACTCATGTTGAGCAAGAGGGCCCGTTTCGCTCCTGCCCCTTTGAATTTTGGCCCGAGGGAGGTGAGGTCCTCCTTCACCCCGGCCACGACGATCTGGCCATCGCTGTTGTAATTGGCCGGCCAAACCCGTTTTCCCTGGTCACGCTCTATAGCACACAGCTCTTCGACCTGCCGATCCTCCAACCCCAAGACGACCATCATCCCTCCATCGACCCCTTGAGCCGCCTCCTCCATGAGGCGTCCCCGCCGATGGACGAGCTCTACTCCATCAAGCACCTCCAGGGCCCCAACGGCCACCAGGGCACTTAGCTCTCCGAGGGAGTGGCCAAGGGCGAGGAGAGGTCTTTGACCAGTTGCTTCGTGGAAGAGGGTGTAGGCAATGGCGCTCACCAACAGGATGGCTGGTTGGGTGTAGGGGGTTTGATCGAGGAGCTCATTGGGCTCGAAGAGGAGGCGGCGAAAGTCGACCCCCAACCGGTCGCTGGCCGCTTCCACCATCTCCCGAGCCAAGGGAGCGCTCTCGTAGAAGGAGCGGCCCATCCCCACCCTCTGGCTCCCTTGTCCTGGGAAGAGGGCGATTATACGTCTCATCGTCCACCCTAAAAGCGGGGATTAGTGGCCGCAGCCACAGCTCCCATCATGACAGTGCTCCTGCTGGACCTGACCGCTGAGGATCTCCTCGGGAGTGGCATCCCGCTCCCCGACTACCTTGACGGTGAACATCAGATCTTTTCCCGCTAGGGGGTGGTTAAAATCGATGGTCACCTCTTTGTCGTTGAAATCGACCACTTGGACCTGAACTGTCTCTCCATTTTCCCCTTGGCCGTAGAGGGTCATCCCCTTTTGCAAGTCGATGCCGGCAAATTGCTCCCGAGGGAGGGTCTGAACGGCCTCCTCGTTACGCGCTCCATAAGCATCCTCCGCCTTCACCAACACATCGGCCTGCTCCCCAACACTCATCTTCTTGATCTCCCGTTCCAGGCCAGGGATAATCTGATTCTTGCCAGTGATGAATTCCAAGGGCCTTTGGCCTACATTGCTATCGATGACCTCACCGGTCTTGGCATCTCTCACCGAATACTCGATACTGACCACTTTGTTGTCTTCGATTGCCATTGTCGTCTACCTTTGTGTGAGATTGCAGCCAGATTGTAACACATTAATCTTAACGGGGGGGCTGGCCCAAGGATTAATCCCTGGGCTAGTGGGCTCTCTTCAAATTTCTCTTGGCAATCTGGGCCGCTTTGGAGTTGGGGTATAAATCGATGAGGGAGCGGTAGAAACGCTGGGCCTCCTCTCTCTTGCCCAAACGCTCTAGAGAGATGGCCGTATGCAAGAGGAGGGTGGGCATATAGGAGGCTTTGGAGTAGAGGGCGGCACTCTGTTTGTAGTGGGCAATGGCACAGCGGTAGTCCTTCTGGTAGTAGCAGCTCTCACCGATGTAGAAGTTACTCGCAGCCGGCTTGTAGTGTTTGGCGATGGCCCCTTCGAAAAACCTCTTAGCCTCTTCGTAATTTTTGCGCCTATAAGCCTCCTTCCCCTTGGCGAAGAGTTGAGCACCGCTTAGCTTCTTTGCCTGCAAGGAGTTGAGAGCCGCTTGAAGCTCCCCTTTGCTCACATAGGAGCGATTGATTTGATCCACGATGGTGCCCATTTGCTCCATCACCCGTTGAATCTTGGCGAAGTTCTCCTGTTGGA
This sequence comes from Nitratiruptor sp., assembly GCA_009659925.1. Lineage (GTDB taxonomy): Bacteria > Campylobacterota > Campylobacteria > Campylobacterales > Nitratiruptoraceae > Nitratiruptor. The sequence continues at coordinate 135,967 of PUXW01000013.1, forward strand.
GCTGGATGGAGCTATTGAGGTCCCGGCGCAGGGTAGCCAACTCCCCCTCGATCCTGGGCCCCTTCCCCCGTTCGAGGGCGTTGATTCGCCGATCCAACCCCTCTACGACACTTTTGAGCCCTTCCACCTGCTCCCCCAACTGCTTGAGCCGCTCCTGCAGCTGGAAGAGCTCCTTGCGGATCGATTCGATGGCTTTGGAGTTCTGGTAGATCCGCTTCTCGGCAGGGGTCAAGCCGTAGGGGGAGGGATTGTCCAGGTTGCCCGCCTCAAAGACCGAGGGTTCGCTCGCCCATGCAAATCCAAGGAGCAAGAGCCAAGGGAGCAAGGGATCTCCTTTCATGGAATGAGTTCAAACTCGACCCGTCTATTCTTGGCCCAGCACTCCCGGGTATGTTCGCGGCAGACCGGATTGCTCTCCCCGTAGCTGATAATACTCAAACGCTCTGGAGCAACCCCCTTGGCGACCAAAGCATCCCGGACACTCTTAGCCCGCTTGAGCCCCAGAGCGTAGTTGTATTCGTCGCTCCCCCACTCGTCACAATTCCCCTCCACCTTGATCCGGAAAGGGCGGGCCTGGGGCTGGTTGAAGAGCTTGGCGTTGTATTCGATCTTGGGCATCTGGTCGGGACGGATGGTGTATTGATCGAAGTCGAAATAGATTACCTTGGCTTGAGATTCGATTTGGCGCATGAGGGCGAGTTTTTGCTCCTCATCGAGCTCTTCGATCCCACCTTCGAGGGGGTGGATGCCAGAGCCTTCCTGCACCTCGCTTTCAACCTGAGGACCTGTGGAGGCGGATGGAGGCATTTCGATCTCCACACTCTTCTTGGCACAGCCTGAAAGGAGGAAAAGGAGGAGAAAAATTGTGGTGAGGATCTGTTTCATGGGCTATCCTTTCAACCATTTTTCCTATTCTAGCACAAGCCTTGGATTCAAAACAACTCTACCAGTCGATAGATTGAATTTTACCCGTGTAGAGGGGATAGATGTAGCTCTTGTTATAACGCAAACGAATAATTCCAAGCCCCGTCTGGTTGGCGTACTCCTTGATGAAGAGGAGGGTCTCCCCGTCGGGAGCAAACCGGGGGAAGATGTTGACCCCATTGGCCGTGAGGCGGCGGATATAATCGCTCTTGGTGGAGATGAGATAGAGGTTAAAGGTGTTGGGGCCAAAGGCATTGTTGGTCTCCCGACTCGAGTAGACCACATAGTCCCCGCTGGTGGTACAAGAGCTATTGTTGCGCCCATGGTAGACGAGGCGTTCTACCGCTCTGGAGTTGGCATCTTTGGCAAAGATGGTGGGATAGCCGAGGCGATCGGAAACGAAGACGATCCGTCGCCCATCCTGGACGAAGTTCCCGCTCACATCGATGCCGCTGTAGTAGGTGATCCGCTGGAGGGTTCGCTGCTGCAAGTCGTAGAGATAGATATCCGGTTGCATACTTGGAGCCAGCGTAAGAAGCAACCTCCTCCCATCCTCGCTCACATCGGAGCAGACCACCATCCCCTCTCCCGAGAGGATCTTCTCCCGCTTTCCAGCGTATAGATCCACCCGATAGAGGGTGGGCCGCTCCCCATTCATGTCGGTGTAGTAGAAGGCACGCTGCTCTTTGGAAGCCCATTTTGGAAAGAGGTTGAGCCCCCCTGTGACGATGGTCTTCTGGTAGGTGAGAGTATAATCCCCGATGACGATATCGGCCTGTTTGGGTCCGGTGTACTTGGAGAAGATGACGAAGCTGCGCAAGAAGGAGAGATCGTCAAATCCCAAGGCCTTGCCGACATCATAGACGATGCGGTGGGCAATAAAGGGGTAGCGCTCCTTGTCGCCGATGGTATACGCCTTCTTAAGGAGCTCTTGTTGCCTTTTGAGATCGTAAAGGAGCATGCGAGCACTCAAACGCCCCCGATCGTCGTAGTAGAGCTGGTAGCGCAACAGCAGATCCCCATCATGGAGACGGGGAGAGATGGGATCGGTAAAATCGGCTATATGTTCCTGTTCGTCTACTTGAAAGTGGGCGGCGACGGTGAGATCGCCTACGAGGAGCTTGAAGAACTTCCGATTGAGGGAACCATCCACCTCGACAGTCCCATTTTCGATTCGAATCTTCGGTTCGTTCCCCACCTCTTTGACGATTTCGAGAGTCAAATCGGAAGCTAGGAGCGCGGCAAAGGCGGTCCACAGGAATAAGAGGACTCTCATTTCAACTCCTTCGATACCGTGAATCTACGGCTACAATATCGGCATAAGCGGCTAAAAGTTAAGTTCCCCTTCACTCCTTGGCACGAAAGCGGACGATGAAACTCCGGGCCTCCTTAGGACGGGGGAAGGAGCGGGTCGTCAAATAGTCGAGATAGCTCTCCAGTTCCCGGTCAAAAAGGGCATCGCCGGAGCTTTCAAGAACCCGATAGGAAAAAGTCCCATCCCGACGGATGGTGATGACGACCTTCGCCCAATGGCCCCCACTCATCTTGGAGGGATGCCAATGGTCGTAGAGAATTCTATACACTTTGCGTAAATAGGGATCTTCCACCCCTTCCACCCGCTTTTTGGCTCCACTGGGCTGAACCTGCAGATCGAGGGTCTCAAGCAATTTCCGTACATTATTCTTGGCCCGTTTGCGGCTTGGAATCGAGGCTTTGGGTCTGGGGGCAACCGGTTTGGTGGTGTATTTGCCCTTCAAGGAGGCGAAGAGATCTTGGATCTTGGGAGCAGAGCGCTCTTTGGGAGTGGGAGAGCCCTTCGGTTTTTTAGGGGGGTTACGTTGGATCTTGGGCTTTGGAGGAGCTGGATTGGGGTTGGGTTTGACCTTTGGTCTGGGTGGAGTAGGGCGGGGTTGGGGCTCTAGGAGCAAGATCTCAATTGGCTCCCCTTCCATCTTGATCCGCTCTTCGTCTCTGGGGCCAAGGAGACTCAAGGACCAGATTAAAAGGCCATAGAGGATGAGGGCGAAAAGGAGGGAGAGGAGTTTGAGGGGAGGACTATCCATCGGTCAGGAGGGAGACTTTGGTGAAACCGGCCTCTTTCACCGTTTTCAGGATGTAGATCACATCTTGATAGGGGAGGTGCTTATCGGCGCTGATATAGACTGGAGCATCTTTGGGAACTTTTTGACTCAAGAGCAAGAAACCATCGGCGAAACGCTCCCAGGAAAAGCGCTCTTTGCCTACGAAGATCTGCCGTTTCCCATCGACTCGAATGTGAAGCTGGCTCCGCTTCGCATAGGCCTTAGTTCTGGAGCCCTGGGGGAGATTGATCTCCTCTTCGTAGACGATGGCTGGGGTGGCTACCATCAAAATGGCAAGCAGGACCAACATCACATCGACGAGGGGGGTGATGTTGAGTTCGGGCTGCTCATCCCATGGGAACATGGTCATGGTTGCGCCTCTGCTGGAGGAGGATGTCGATCTCCATCTTCAAATAGGAGATCAGTTCGTAGGCTTTCCGCTTGAGGATGAGGTGGTAGGTGTAGGCGAAGATGGCCACGAGGATCCCAGCCGCCGTTGCTACCAGGGCCTCACCGATCGAGGTACTGATAGTAGTCAAAGAGCCCTTCTCCTTACCCAGGAGGTAGAAAGTTTCCAAAATGGAGACAACCGTCCCAAAGAGGCCGATGAAGGGAGATGTAGAGGCGACGATGGCAAGAAGGGTGAGCCCCTTGGTACTGCGCCTCGTGGCATCGAAGAGACAATAGTCCCCGCTTTCTGGAGTCATCTCCACCATGCACTGGCTCAAGAAGGAGGTCAAGGGAGGCTCCCGCCCTCCCATACGGACCGTCTCCAAGGAGCGCCGCTCCCGGGCGATCCAGAAGGTGAGGATCAGGAAGCGATAGAAGAAGGTCCAGTTGACCAGGATGAAGTAGAGGGACAAGATCCCCAAGACGGCGATGGTGATGGGATTGCTCTTTTCCAAGTAGAGCTTCAACAGGCTCAAATAGTCCATTAGATGATTTTCGCCGCCCGCTCGATCCTTGCCTCTACCGCGGCCAGGGCCGCCTTGTTCTCGCTTGCACGCTCGATGAGCTCTTTGGCCTCCTCGATCTTTTTAGCGATCTCACTCTCATCGGCACCAGCAAGGGGGATTGCTCCATCCACCAAGGCCCGGGCCCCATGTTCGTCGACCTTCACATGGCCCCAGTTGATGACGATCGACTCCCGCTTTCCATCACCCTTGTCGATCTCGATTACCCCGGGTTTTAAAAGGGCCAACAAGGTGGCGTGCCGGGGGAGAACGCCAAACTCCCCTTCCTCCCCCGGGAAGGTGACACTTTGCACCTCTCCCTCGAAGATGAGGCCGTGGGGGGTGACGATCTCCAGTTTCAACTTCTCCATCGATGATCCTTTACGCTACGACTTGGCCTTGAGCTTTTCCGCTTTCTCCAGGGCCTCTTCGATGTTTCCGACCATGTAGAAGGCGGCTTCGGGAATATCGTCGTACTTTCCTTCCAAAAGCCCCTTGAACCCTTCGATAGTCTCCTGGAGGGTCACATACTTTCCAGGAGAGCCGGTGAAGACCTCGGCGACGAAGAAGGGTTGGGAGAGGAAGCGCTCAATCTTTCGAGCCCGCTCGACGATAAGCTTGTCCTCCTCACTCAATTCATCCATTCCAAGAATCGCGATGATGTCTTGGAGATCCTTGTATTTTTGAAGGACCGCCTGGACCCCCCGGGCTACCTGGTAGTGCTCCTCACCGACGATATTGGGATCGAGCATGCGGGAGGTACTATCGAGGGGGTCGACTGCTGGATAGATACCCTTCTCGGCGATACGGCGGTTGAGTACCGTTGTGGCATCCAGGTGGGCAAAGACCGAAGCCGGCGCTGGGTCGGTCAAGTCGTCGGCTGGTACGTAGACCGCTTGGACCGAGGTGATGGAACCCTTCTTGGTCGAGGTGATCCGCTCTTGGAGGCGTCCCATCTCGCTTGCTAGGGTCGGTTGGTATCCAACCGCCGACGGGATTCGTCCAAGGAGCGCCGACATCTCGGCCCCAGCCTGGGCGTAGCGGAAGATGTTGTCGATGAACATGAGGACATCGAGTCCCATCTCATCTCGGAAGTACTCGGCCATTGTGAGTCCCGTCAAGGCGATTCGGTTCCTTGCTCCTGGAGGCTCGTTCATCTGGCCATAGCAGAGGGCGACCTTATCGAGAACGTTGGACTCTTTCATCTCAAAGTAGAGGTCATTCCCCTCCCGAGTTCGCTCTCCAACCCCTGCAAAGACCGAATAGCCGGAGTGTTTAAAGGCGACGTTGTGGATGAGCTCCATAATGATAACGGTCTTTCCAACCCCAGCACCGCCGAAGAGGCCGACCTTTCCCCCCTTGGCATAAGGTGCCAAGAGATCCACCACCTTGATTCCCGTCTCGAAGATCTCCTGCTTGGTACTTTGATCTTCGAAGGGGGGAGCACTGCGATGAATCGACCAGTAGGTTTTGGCCTGGAGGGGCTCCCCGTCGTCGATGGTCTCCCCAATGACATTGAAGATCCGTCCAAGGACCTCCTCTCCGACTGGGACCTTGATAGGATCCCCCGTGGCCTCTACCTCCATACCCCGCACGATTCCATCGGTCAGGTCCATTGCGATGGTGCGCACCCGGTTATCTCCCAAATGGGCGGCAACCTCCAGGACCAATCGGCGCTTCTTCCCCTCGACATCGAGGGTCATCTCCAAAGCTTCGTTGATAGCTGGAAGATAGTCCTCAAAGTCGACGTCGACCACAGGACCCATAACTTGGATGACTTTTCCAATTTTAGACATCGAGGCTCTCCTTTTATTTCATAGCTTCCATACCGCTGATGATCTCGATCAGCTCCGTCGTAATCGATTCTTGGCGGGCTTTGTTGTAGCTGATAGTCAACTTCTCTACCATCTCCTTGGCATTCTTGGTGGCTGCATCCATCGCCTGCATTCGGGCGCTATGTTCGGCAGCCAAGGAGTCGATGAGGGCATAGTACATGTTGAACTCAATGTACTTATTGATGAGGGATTCGAGAACCCGCTCCCCTTCGTCGGGCTCAAGCTCCATCATCGAGGTTACCTCGACCTCCTGGAAGGAGCCGATATCGATGGGGAGCAGATCGACCTGTTTCATCTCCTGGGTGATCATGTTCTTGTAGCCGTTGTGAACCAAGATCACCTTGTCGCTCTTGCCCTCCAGGAACTCCTGGACCGTCTCATCGATGAACTGGGCCGCCTTCTGATAATCCGGGGCCGAGCTAAGCCCTACCACCTCCTGCTCCAAAGGATAGCCCTGGAAGCGGAAATATTCGATTCCCTTCTTCCCCACCGCCTTCAAGCGAACCTTGCTCCCAAGCTCCTCATACTGGGCGATGAGTTGGCGTACCCGCTTAATGGTCTGGAAGTTGAATCCCCCACAAAGCCCCTTGTCGGCGGTGATGAAGATGATATCCACCACCTCGGGAGTGGGGCGCTCCTCGAAGTAGCGGCCCCGAATCCCTCCAACCTTGTACTTTCGGATCGAAGAGGCGATCTCGCTCATAGTCTGGTTGATAGCCGCCTCATAGGCTCGACTACGCTTGGCCAGCTCCTCCGTGCGGCGGAGCTTGGCGGTGGAGACCAGCTTCATGGCCCGGGTGGTCTTTTGGGTGTTCTTGACCGAATTGATCTTCCGTTTGATCTCCTTGAGGTTTGCCATTGGCTATCCTTATTCGGGGCTAAAACCGGCCTTGAACTCCTCGATCGCCTTGTTGAGGAGCTCTTTGATCTCGTCATCGAGAGCCTTACGCTCTCGGATGAGTTCGTAGATCCTCGGATACTTGGCTTCGATGAAGGCGTAGAGCTCCTGCTCGAACTTGCTGATGGCCTTGACGGGAATATCGTCGAGAAAGCCATGGGTTCCAGCGTAGATGATAACCACCTGCTTTTCCACCGGCAAGGGGCTGTATGGTGGTTGCTTGAGGATCTCGACCATGCGCATACCCCGCTCCAGCTGCTTTCGGCTCGCCTCATCCAAATCGCTGGCAAACTGGGCGAAGGCCTCCAGCTCCCGGTACTGGGCCAGGTCGAGACGCAGCGTCCCTGCTACCTGCTTCATCGCTTTGATCTGGGCCGCACCACCGACCCGGGAAACCGAGATCCCCACATTGATCGCTGGACGAATACCGGCGTTGAAGAGATCGGACTCGAGGAAGATCTGTCCATCGGTGATGGAGATAACGTTGGTTGGGATATAGGCCGAAACATCCCCAGCCTGGGTTTCGACGATGGGCAAAGCGGTCAAGCTTCCAGCTCCCAACTTATCGTTGAGCTTAGCCGCTCGCTCCAGGAGGCGGGAGTGGATGTAGAAGACATCTCCAGGATAGGCCTCTCGTCCAGGAGGTCGTCTAAGGATCAAGGACATCTCCCGGTAAGCAACGGCATGTTTGCTCAAGTCGTCGTAGACGATGAGAGCGTGCATTCCATTGTCCCGGAAGTACTCTCCCATCGTCACCCCGGTATAAGCGGCCAAGAACTGGAGGGCGGCAGGCTCACTGGCCCCTGCGTTTACGACGATGGTATAATCCATCGCCCCATGCTCTTCTAACTTCTTGACTACCTGGGCGACGGTGGATTGCTTTTGTCCGATGGCCACATAGATACAGGTGACGTCTTGCCCTTTCTGGTTGATGATGGTATCGATGGCAACTGTTGTCTTTCCCGTTTGGCGGTCCCCGATGATCAGCTCCCGCTGTCCACGACCAATGGGCACAAGGGCATCAATCGCTTTGATCCCCGTCTGGAGGGGTTCGTGAACCGACTTGCGCGCCATGATTCCGGGAGCCTTCTCCTCCACATAGCGGTACTCCTTCGCCTCGATGGGTCCCTTGCCATCGATGGGCTCTCCCAGGGCATTGAGGACCCGACCTTTGAGGGATTCGCCTACTGGAACCTTCAAGAGTTGACCAAGCCGTTTGACACTGCTGCCCTCGCGAATTCCTTCGCCCTTTCCAAGGACGACTACCCCGACATCGCTCTCTTCGAGGTTGAGGGCCATCCCCTTATCTCCGTTTTCAAATTCCAACATCTCGCCGGCCATGACATTGTTGAGGCCGTAGACCTTGGCAACCCCGTCGGCAAAGGAGATGACCTTTCCAGTCTCCTCCACATCGATATCGAGGTCGAATTCCTCGATGCGCTCCTTTATGATAGAGCTAATCTCGTCCGCTTGCAGTTTCTGGGCCACGATAACTCCTTTCTCTTGTTAGATCGCTTTGAGGATCGTCTCAATGAGCTGTTTCTTAATCCTAGATCGGGAAAAGTCGATCTCGACACCTACAATATCAACCTCAACCTTGATCCCATCGTACTCGCCGCAACGGCGAAGCTGGATGGTACCACCAACCCGTTTGGAGAGGGCCTCTTCCAACTTGGCAAGATCCTCAGCCTCCAGATCGAAATCGCTATAGACACACCCGCTAAACCGGCGCTCCCGTAGGGCCAACTGGACCCGGAGCTCCTTGGCCAGGGCTGGGAAGATGGAGAGCCGACGCTTCTGGGCAAGGAGCTTGATGAGGTTGACGATCTTGGGATTGTCTGGCTGAAAGGCATCCAGTAAGAGCTGGGCCTTGCGCTCCTCCTTGATTTCAGGAGACAATAGGACATCACGGATCTTGGGATCTTCGAAGAGGGTGGCAATGGTCTCGAACAGCTCCAACGCCTCTTGAAGCTCCTGGGTACTCATAACCTCCAGAAGTGCCTTGACATACCGTTTGGCTACCAACTCTACCATTAGGCTACCTTTTTGACGATGAGGGAGATGAATCGATCCTTATCGAGGGTGAGCTCTCGGTCTGCAAAGAGCTCTTCGAGGACCTCTTTGGTGATGGCCCGGATCCGTTTTCGTCGCTCCAACTCCAGATTCTCGTTGAAGCTCTTCTCCAAGGCCGCGATCTCCTCTTGAGCCTGCTCCTTAATGTGCTTGACAAGCACTTCGATCTCCCGCTCTGTCACGTCTTCGATCTCCCGAGCCAAGGCCTTGGCCTTTTGCAGCTCCTCCTCGGCCCGCTCCCGTTCTTGCCGGGCCGCCTTTAGGCGGGCTTGGACCTCTTCGAGCTGCTGGGCGATCCCTTGGGCCCTCTTTTGAAAGAAGTTCTTGATAGGATCGGCCAGCAGGTAGTAGAGGATGGCGGCGAAGATGAGGAAGTTGACGGTGCGCGGGATGATGTCACTTCCCCCTTCGCTGGCCAGGAGGGGCACGGCCAGACTCACGAATCCAACTAGCTTCATCGACACGCTCGCTCCTTTGCTACAATTTGTTGAGTTTGGCTTTGATCGCCTCTTTGAAGAGGGGGATTTGGGAGATGAGGTTGCTGCGAATCTCCTCCTCCTCTTTGGCCAGCTCCTGGAGGAACTCCTGGTAGCGTCGCTCCAACTCCTCCCGCTTCTGCTGGATCATCGCCGCCGCCTCCTCCTTGGCCCGGGTAATGGCCTCCTGCTTCTTGGCGTTGGCCTTATGCTTGGCCTCCTGAACGATCTGTTCTGCCTCTTCTAGGAGCTCCCGGGCGCCGGACTCATTGGCATTGGCATTCTCCAGATCCCGTTGGATGGTCTCCTGGCGCTCCTGCATGAATCCAAGGAGCGGTTTGTAGAGCCACTGGTTGAGAAGGAAGACGAGGATGAAGAAGACCACTGCAGTCAAGACGATAAGACCGAGGCTGATGTCTAGCATGGCGCTCCCTGTGTAAAATTTTAGTGGATTTTAGCACAACCTCCTATATAAAAACTTTAAAGCTCCCCGTCGCCCGCCAAAATTTGCAAGAAGCGGCGAACCTCATTACTATTTGTAAACTCGATGGCCACCCTATTACCCCGGCGGGTGGCTCTGAGTCCTAAATCTTGGAGCTCCTGGACAACCGGACCAAGGTCAAAAGAGCCTCTTGGCTCCTGGCGTTGACGGGAGAGGCGCTCCACCTCCCGGACACTCAAACGCTCTTGGACGATCCGGTCCACCATCGCCGCTTGCTCCTGGTCCCCCAAGGAGGCGAGGACCTTGGCGTGGCCAGCGCTAATCTTCCCCTCGTTCAAAGCCTCTTGGGCATAAGGGGAGAGGTTGAGGAGGCGGAGGGTGTTGGTGATATGAGTCCGGCTCTTTTTGACGATGTTGGCCAGCTCCTCGTGGGTGATCCCATATTCGTGGATGAGCTCCTTGTAGGATCTGGCCAGCTCCAAGGGGGTGAGATCCTCCCGCTGGATATTCTCGATGAGGGCAAACTCCCGGTAGCGGTGGCGGTCGATCTTGGCCACCACCGCTTTGATCTTGGTCAATCCAGCCATCTTGGAGGCCCGGAGTCTGCGCTCTCCGGCAATGAGCATGAAACCGTCCAGATCCTCGATGACGACAATGGGTTGCAAGAGCCCGTGGCTCTTGATGGATTCGGCCAGCTCCTGGAGGGCAACGGGATCAAAGTGTTTCCTGGGCTGGTAGGGATTCTTACGGATGGCATCGATCTCGATCTCCACCACCTCATTTTGGGGAATCTCCCGCTCATAGGCCTGGGCCACCTCACCCAAGATCTCCTCCAGCCCCCGCCCCAACCGTCGCTTAGCCATAGTTGCCTTCCAGAATGATCTTGGCTAGGGAGCGGTAGGCGATGGAGCCAGCCGAATTCTTGTCGTATTCGACCACCGGTTTCCCGAAGCTAGGGGATTCGGCCAACTTGATGTTGCGGGGGATAACGACGAAGGCGTCGTTGGTCCGGTCTTTGAAGAGTTTGTCGTTGAAGTGGTGGGTCAAATCGGCGAGGACCTGTTTGGAGAGGTTGTTCTGGCGGGTAAACATGGTGGGAAGAAAGCCCTTGATCTTGAGACTGGGGTTGATGGTCTTACGGATGAGGCGGATCGTGTTGAGCAACTGAGCCAATCCCTCCAGGGCAAAGAATTCACATTGGATTGGGATGATGACCGAGTGGGCAGCGCTCAAGGCGTTGATGGTCATTGGACCTAGAGCCGGGGGGGAGTCGATGATGATGAAGTCATACTCCTCTTCGATCTCCTCCATCGCCTCCTTGAGCATGAGCTCTCGCCCCTGGGATTTGCCGTAAAACTCCTTTTCGATCCCAACCAGACCGATGTTGGAGGGGGCGAGGAAGAGGTTGGGAGTCTCGGTTTTGAGGATGATCTGGGAGAGGGGCTTGGAGCCCACCAGCACATGGTAGATGTTGAACTCATAGTCGGTCCGGGTATAGCCCAAACTCGTGGTTGCGTTGGCCTGGGGATCAGCGTCGATCAGGAGTACCCGCTTCCCCTCTTTGGCCAAGGAGGCGGCCAGGTTGACCGCAGTCGTCGTTTTACCCACTCCCCCTTTCTGGTTGGCTATGGCTATGATCTCTCTCATCGCAGACTATATATCCTTTCTCCACCGATGATGATGGCACCATCTTCTGCAAGCTGGGCATCCCGTAGGTCGAAGAGGGTGCCCTTATGGTGGACCATATGAGGGCGACTCTTTGCAAATTCTACCCTAAATTTGCTAAAAACCTCCTTCCATGAAGGTTTTGATTCGATGAGGCTGAAGTAGCGCTCCAATAGCTCTTCAGCCTCTATGGAGATATCGAGGGGATCGAAATTAGCCGGAGCATGGAGGAGGTTGAGGCCAATCCCACACACCAGGGAGCTCCCGACCAACTGGGTGATACATCCCCCAACCTTCCTCTCGAGGAAGAGATCGTTAGGCCATTTGAGCCATACCTTGGAGCCGGCCTGGGCCAGAGACTCTTTGAAGAGGAAGCCAAAGTAGATGGAGCTCGAAGCCAGGGGGAGGTCTTGGACTAAACTTCCTCGATCGATGGCAAAGGAGAAGAAGAGATTCCCCCGGGCTCCAATCCAGCTGTTACCCCGGCTCCCAACCCCTGCATACTGGTCTCGGGTGGCATAGGCGATGGGCGGGGTTACCTCCCCTTTTTGCAGCCCTTCGACCAAGCGCCTCTGGGTCGAATCGATCCGCTCAAAGAAGAGGATCTCCAACCCCAAGCCTTCTGCCCCGGATATATTCGAGAGCTCCCATCTCCCGTTTGGACGGGGGTTGGACCCGCTTGATCATCAGGGCTCCTCGAGCACACCCAACGACAATCCCCTCCTCTCGAAGGGCTACGATCACTCCAGGCTCATACTCCCCTTCCCGGGCATGGAGGGCGATTTGGCGTAGCTTCAACCCACTCTCCAGGAAGATTCCAGGCCAGAGAATGAAGGCCCGGTAGCGATTGTAGATCGAAACCGCATCGGCCTGAAAGGAGATAAGACCATCCCTTTTGGTGATTTTGGAGCAGTAGGTGGCATCCACATCGAATTGGGGTATGGGAGCGATGGTAGCAAAGGAGTCGAGAATGGCAGGGGTGAGGCGAGCGGCCAGATGGGCCATACGCTCAAAGAGCTCGATGGCCGTCTCCTCTGGAGCAATCGGAGTGACCTCGTAACCCAAGATATCACCGGCATCGAGGCGCTCATTCATCCGGATCGCCGTCACCCCTGTGATGGTATCTCCATTGAGGAGAGTCTGCTGGATGGGACTTGCCCCCCGGTACTTGGGCAGTAGGGAGGCGTGGAGGTTGATGGCTGGAGCAATATCCAAAATCGAGGGAGGGAGAATGTGGCCATAGGCGGCAACAACGATGAAATCGGGGCGCAGCCCTTTCACCTCTTCCACAAGGGCAGGATCTCGAAGGGTGGCTGGTTGGTAGATGGGAATCGCTAGCCCCCGTTTTTGGACATACTCCTTGATGGGCGGGGGTGTCAGGCGCTGGTGGCGACCTACGGGACGATCGGGCTGGGTGAAGAGGGCGACAACCCGATCCTCGATGGCTTTGAAGATGGTCAGGGCATAGTGGGGGGTTCCCATGAAGAGGATGCGCATGGCTCTCCCTTTGGTTGGAAAAGGGTGCCACCGCTGTGGCGCCCTTCGAGGAGGAAGTGGCGGGCCGCCTCGAGATCGAAGCCGCTGGCCAGGAAGAGGGGTTTGCCCCGCTCCAGGAGGAATTGGGCTGCCTTGAGTTTGGTCACGATTCCCCCCGTGGCGAAGCTATGGTTGGGGTTACACTCTTGCTGGAGGAGGTAGGAGGGGACCTCGTGGACCAGTTTGAGGAGCTTGGCATCGGGGAATTGGTTGGGGTCCTTGTCGTAGAGTCCGTCGATATCGCTCAAGATCACCAGCAAGTCGGCCTCAAAATAGTAGGTCGCATGGGCGCTGAGCTGGTCGTTGTCCCCAAAGACCAACTCTTCGGTTGCGGTCACATCGTTCTCATTGATGATGGGCAAAACCCCGTTGGCCAACAGGACCTCGATGGCCCTTTTGGCATGGGCACTCCGTTTACGGCTGTCAAAGTCGTCGGCGCTCAAGAGGACCTGGGCCACGACGATCCCGTAACGCTCCAACTTCTTCTGGTAACTACGCATGAGGAGGGGTTGACCGATGGCCGCCAAGGCCTGTTTGTTCCCGATCCGACTGCGATCGAGGCGGCACTTGGTATAGCCTGCGGCAACGGCCCCTGAACTCACAAGGATCACCTCGTAGCGCTGGCGCAACTCGTGGAGGAGCTCCACCAAATTGGCCATCCGCCCCAGGGCCAGGCTATTCCCCTCGGTCAAGACGGCACTACCAACCTTAACGACGATCCGCTTCATCGCTTCGACTCAGCTGGACAAGGTCGTAGAGGGCATATTTAAGGGGTTCGATGTTGATATGGGCCACCGCCGAAATGGGGAGGACGAAGTAGGGGAGCTCCCGTCGGTAGGCTTCGCGATCTTGGGCGAAGTAGGGATAGTTCTCATCGAAGCCGTAGCGGTTGACTCCTCCAGGTTCGAGACCGATCCCTTCGATGAAGCGAGTTGTCCGGGAAGCCACCTCTTCCCGTTCAAGGGCGTCGATCTTGGTTAAGGCGATGGCGAAGTTGCGTTGGGCCAAGGCTTGGGAGAAGGCGGCCAGCTCCTTCCTCAAGGTCTTATACTGGTTGAGGGGATCCCGGAAGCTGGCCAGGTCGATCATAAAAAGGAGGGACTTAGTCCGCTCGATATGTTTGAGGAATTGAAGCCCCAGCCCCTTCCCCTCACTGGCTCCCGCGATGATCCCAGGGATGTCGGCCATGACGAAACTCTCCACCTCCCCGACTCGGACGACTCCCAGTTTCGGGGTGAGGGTGGTGAACTCGTAGTTGGCGATTTCCGGTTTGGCGTTGGAGAGAGTAGCGATGAGGGTCGACTTGCCTACATTGGGAAAACCCACCAATCCGACATCGGCGATGAGCTTGAGCTCCAGACGGATGTGGCGCTCCTGTCCAGGCAGTCCAGGTTGGGCGTAGGTAGGGCGCTGGTTGGATGGGCTCTTGAAGTGCCAATTTCCTTTGCCCCCCTTCCCCCCTTCCAGGAAGAGGACCTTTTGACCATCTTCGACGAGATCCAGCAGAAGTTCGCCACTTTCGGCATCGAAGACCTGGGTCCCTGGAGGAACTGTGAGGATGAGGTCTTCCCCCTTCTTTCCGTGGCGTTTGCGTCCCTCCCCGGGCCGTCCGTTTTGGGCTTTCAGGAGCCGTTTCCCCTTGAAATGGGAGAGGGTATGGCTATTCTTGTCCACCAGGAAGTAGACATCTCCCCCTTTGCCCCCATCGCCGCCATCTGGTCCCCCCTTGGGGACGAACTTTTCCCGGCGAAAGCTCACGGCGCCATGACCTCCCTTGCCGGAGCGAACCCGCAGTTCGACACTATCTATGAACATTGGAACTCCTTATGGGGAAGGGGGGACGGGGGTGGAGCTTAGCGCTCCGGATAGACTGAGACCTTCTTGCGATCTTTCCCGTATCGCTCGAACTTTACATACCCATCGATAAGTGCAAAGATGGTGTAGTCCTTACCCAGACCGACATTGTTGCCGGGATGGAACTTGGTTCCCCGCTGGCGGACGATGATATTCCCAGCCCGGACAAACTCTCCTCCGAACTTCTTCACTCCGAGACGGCGTCCTGCACTATCCCGATTGTTCTGGGTACTCCCTTGGCCTTTCTTGTGAGCCATGCTCTCTCCTTACGCGATTTTAGTGATCTTGATGCGGGTGAAATCCCGACGAAATCCCTTCTTCACCTTGGAATCCTTGCGGCGGCGCTTCTTGAAGATGATGATCTTGCGTCCGCGTCCCTCATTGATCACTTCGCCTTCCACAACGGCGCCTTCAATGAAGGGGGTTCCTACCTGGAGCTCTCCATCCTTGGAGATGGCCAGCACCTCTTTGAACTCCACCTTGGTTTTGGGCTCAAGTCCCATCTTGTCGAAGCAGATCACGTCCCCCTCTCGGACTTTGTACTGCTTGCCACCATTTTTTATGATCGCATACATCGCCCTCGTCCTTTCAAGATTGTAGTTGCGAATGGTACCAAAATCAACTTTAAGGTTAGTTTAAAGCTTGGCGATAGCCTCAATCTCGATCAAGGCTCCCTTGGGTAGCTCCTTGACCGCGACGGTGGAGCGGGCCGGTTTATGGTCTTGGAAGAACTCCTCGTAGATGCCATTGACTACGGCGAAATCCTCCATATTGACCAGATAGATGGTGGTCTTGACCACATTGGCGAGGCCTCCCCCAGCCTCTTCGAGGATAGCGGTGAGATTGGTGAGCACTTGGCGGCTCTGCTCTTGAATGCCGGCCCTTAGAAGCTCATCACTTCCATCGGGCTTGAGGGCGATTTGGCCCGAGGTGAAGAGGAGATCCCCCACACGTATGGCCTGGCTGTACGGTCCAATGGCGGCAGGAGCCTTGGTGGTGGTGATGGGCTCCATCGAACCTCCTTTTTTTGGCATAATTATAGTACAAAGGAGGCTCCGATGGAAGGGATGAAGAGGGATCTTTTCGCCAATGTAGACGCCATCAAGGAGGAGGTGGTCCAAATACGCCGGACCATCCACCAGCATCCAGAGCTCTCGGGCCAAGAGGCAAGGACCAAGGAGTTCATCAAAGAGATACTAGAAGACCACGGCTATGCCATTCGCCAATTTCCAAATCACCACGGCCTGATAGCCGACCTCATCGCCGATCCGGAAAGGCCCTTCGTCGCCATCCGGGCCGACATGGATGCCCTCCCCATCCAGGAGCGGACCGGCAAACCCTACGCCAGCCAGGTTCCAGGAGTGATGCACGCCTGTGGCCACGACGCTCACAGCGCCATTGGCGTTGGCTTGGCCATGGCCTTTGCCCCTTTAAGATCGCGGCTGCCTATGAATCTGCGCTTCATCTTCCAACCATCAGAGGAGAGTCAAGAGGGCGGGAGCGAGGAGCTTATCCGGGATGGTGCCTTGGAAGGGGTCGTAGCGATCTTCGGCCTTCACGTCTATCCCTACTTGAAGACCGGTCAAATCGGCTACAAGTATGGGGTGATGATGGCCAGTGCCGATACCTTTGAGATCGAAATTTTTGGCAAGAGCGCCCATGGGGCCAGACCCCACGAGGGGGTGGACGCCATCTTGGTAGCCTCTATGTGTGTCAACTCCTTGAACCATATCATCTCCCGGCGCATCGACCCTCTCCATCCTGCCGTCATTAGCCTTGGAACCATCGAAGGGGGAAAGGCCCCCAACATCATCTGCGACCATGTCCGCCTTACCGGAACGGTACGCAGCGTCAACGATCAGGTACGCCAACAAATTCCGACGATGATGGAAGAGAGCATCGCTGGAACCTGCCGCTCTATGGGGGCTCACTACCGCTTCCACTACGATTTCGGCAACCCGGAGCTTGTCAACGACGATCGGATGGTCGACATCATCGTCAAGGTGGCTCGGGAGGTGGTAGGTCCCCAAGGGGTTATCGATCTTCAAGAACCTGTCATGGGGGGAGAGGACTTTAGCCGCTACCTCCAGCTGGTCCCTGGGGCCTTTTTTCGTCTGGGAACCTGCAATCTTGAAAAGCAGAGCTGTTTTCCCCAGCACCATCCCCAGTTCGACATCGATGAGGAGGCCCTTCCCATCGGGATGAAGGTCCTTGGAGGAGCGGCTTTGGAGGTGATGCGTGGAACCAATTAAATTTACCCTTCCCAGCGAAATATCCCTCTGGCCCGTGGTTCAAAGGGGGTTAGAGGCCATCTTTCAGGTGACCAACTTTCCCGAGAAGGAGGGCTCCGATCTCCTCCAGGCCCTCCAAGAGCTTTTCTCCAATGCCGTCCACCACGCCTATCGGGGAGAACCAGGCCAAATCGAAATCGCCGTCGAACCCTTCGACAATGCCATCGTCATCCATGTCCACGATTGGGGAGAACCCTTCAACGAGGGGCTCTTACGCCACCCAAACTCCCGGGGATTTGCCCGGATCTTGAAGCTCGTAGACGAGTTCAAGTACTTCAACCTCGGTCTAGATGGTAAGAAGTTCACCATCGCCAAGTATACCCCCATCCAATTGCGCCTCCGAGAAGATGTCCCCTTCTACAGCGATATCGGGGAGGATCGGCAAGATCGCGTCGATGGGGAGCTAACCGTCCGCCTCTTTCGTCCCGGCGATGAGGTCTGGATCCCCAAGCTCCTCTACCGCAATTATGGCTACACCTACTTCAAGGATACCTTCTACTACCCCCAAAAGATCCTTGAGCTTGAGCGAAATGGACGGGTCATTTCGGTTGTCGCCCAGCGGGGACGAGAGATCGTAGGCCACTTCGCCATGGTCCGCCTCCCCCAGTCCAATATCGCCGAGATCGGCATCGCCGTTGTCGATCCCCAGCACAAGGGGAAGGGGATCATGAAGCAGATGTTCCACCTCCTCCTCTTCCAGGCCCGCAAACTCGGCCTCAAGGCCCTCTTTGGCGAGGCCATCACCTTCCACCCCTACTCCCAGCGGGCCAATGCCCGGTTCGGCTTTTTCACCAGCGCCTTGATGTTGGGGGATTTGCACCAGATGATCCAGCTCAAGGATCACAAATACCCGATGACCCAGAAACGGGGAGCGGTAGCCCTGGAGTACAAGATCTTGCGCCCCAGCCTGAAAAGCATCGCCATTCCTGAGCGCTATCGCTTCTGGATCGAGAGAACCTATGCCGTTGGGCTTTTGCCCTACAAGGAGCGCCCCTCCACCACTCCTCGGGTGAGTAAGATTGCCACCAAGTTTGATCCCACCTTCAACATCGCCATGATCACCATCGACGATGTAGGTCCCGACTTCCCCCGCCGACTCCAAAGGGCCATGGAAGAGCTCATCGCCAAACATCCCGACATGATCTATGCCGATGTGAATTTGGAACTCGTGAGCGACATGGAGTTTGCCATCGAGACCTTACACCAATTCGACTTTTTCTACTCGGGGATCGCCTTCTTGCGCCGCTTCGACTGGGACTATCTACGGCTCCAATTTGAAGTGAGCGAACAGATCGAAGAGCAGCGAATTTGCTGCTATAGCCACTTGTGCAAGGCGCTGCACCACTTCATTCTCGAAGACAAACTCCTGGTCCATAAGAAAGCATAAACCGCTTTTATGCTACAATCTATCAAACCCGACACAAAAAGGATGGAAGATGGAGCAACTCATTCAACTCCTGGATGGGATCAAGCTGCCAGTGGAGATTCCTCTCCTCCTCCATGGACCTGTGGTCCACTTTGCCATCGCGATCCCCGTGATCGCCCTCTTGCTCGAACTCGTCAACCTCGCTCTGCGGCGCCGTTGTGTTGGCGTCATTTCGGGGTTACTCCTCATCTTGGCCGGCCTCGTCTATATTGCCGCCTTCTTCACGGGAAAGGTGGATGGGAGCGAGGCCTACTCCCTCCTTTCGGCCGAAGGGAAAGAGGAGCTTCAAGAGCACAAGCTCCTTGGAGTCTACTTACTCCTTGGGATCTGGGGGGTGGTCCTCTTGAAGTTGATCTTCATGATGATCAACCGCTTCTGGGCCAAACTCCTCTTCACCCTAGCCCTAGCAGGTTTTGTGGCTGCTAGCTTCATCCAGGGCAAACACGGGGGCGAACTGGTCTACACCTACGGAGCCAATGTCAAGGCTGTAAGTGCCCTGGACGACAAGATCATGGAGCTTGAAGAGCAGGTAGAAAGCCTGCAGTCCAAGTGCAAGGAATCGACGCCCTCCACAACCCCAAAAACCACCCCAGCTCCTACGACCACATCGAGCAGCTCCTCCAGCCAGGAGGCACCATCTCAGCCATCTCCCGCCACCAGCTCTAGCGCTTCTTCCACATCGTCTCAAAGTGCCATTCAGGAGAAGGCGGTAGAGGCGATCGAACAGCTGCGAGGAAAAGAGAGCCAGAGCCTCTCTTCAGCGGTAAGCTCCGCCGCCCAGGAGGTCAAAGAGGTGGTGGAAGAGGGGAGTGGAGAGATCCGGGCCCTCCTTCCGGCTCCCTCCTCTCAAAAGGCCTCCTCTTCGATGATGGAGGATATCCAGCAGTAACCCAAGCCCCTCCCTCGGAGGGGTTGGCTAGAAGAGCTCGATGAGCTTGCGAAAAACCTGGTAGAGTCCCCTGACCTCCTCTTGATGGGTACGCTCGTTGGGAGCGTGGATCCTATCGTTGCGTACCCCAAACTCGACGACCTTGACCCCATGTTCGGCAAAAAATCGAGCGTCACTGGTACCCCCTGCGGTGGAGTGTTTTGGCTCTATGCCGACTACCTCTTTGATGGCCCGATCCATGAGCTGGACCACTTTGGAGTTGGGATCGGTGAGGAAGGGTTTGGCCGACTGGCTCAAGTGTAGGGTATAGTTCATCCCATCGAAGTGGCGCCGAACGAAGCGTTCCACATCCTCGATGTCGGTCTGGGTGCTGTTGCGTACATTGAACATCAGCTTGAGGCTTCCCGGGGTCACATTGGTCACCTCCATCCCTGCCCGGATATCGGTGATGACAAACTTACTTGGAGCAAAGAAGGCATCCCCCCGATCCAAGTCGACGCCGGCCATGGCAGGGAGCACCTGGGCCACCTTGTGGATCGGATTGATGGCCTTTTCGGGGTAGGCAGCATGGCCCTGTTTGCCGATTTTCTCGATCACTCCGTTGATGGATCCCCGTCTGCCGATCTTGATGAGATCGCCAAATTGCTGGTGGCATGTTGGCTCTGCCACCACTGCATAATCGGGAATGAGGCCGAGGGGGCGGAGTTGCTCCAAGACGTAGCGGGTTCCCCACCGGGCCTCCCCCTCCTCGTCGCTGGTCAGGAGCAGAGAGAGGGTACCTGGGAAGGTGGAGCTCTCTTTGAGGGCTTGGACAGCTGCGGCTACCCCACTCTTCATGTCCTGGGCCCCCCGTCCATAGATAAAGCCCTCCCGCTCCACCGGCTCAAAAGGATCGCTCTCCCACCCCTCCCCAGGAGGGACCACATCGACATGGCCCCCAAAACACAGGTGCTCCCCAGGTCCGAAGGAGCGAAAGAGGAAGAGATTGCGCACCCCCTCTTTTTCAAACCAGAGGGCCTCGAAGTCGTCGAGATAGTCCCGGATGAACTCCAAACTCCCCCCATCGTCGGGGGTGATGCTGGGAAAGCGCAAAAGCTCTTTGAAGAGTTCAATCACCTCCATGGGATCCTCCTCGGAAACGATCGATCATGAAAAGATAGTCCTCGATATTCTCGAAGCGATGGTTCCCCCCATACTCCACGACCCGCCGCTGGTTCTGGTAATACTCCAGGGCGATGCGATAATCCAAGACCTCATCCCCCGTTTGCAAGAGGACCAGGAAGAGCCCTGAGGGTAGGGCAGGTACTTGAAAAAGGGGCAACTGGTCTATGAACTCTTGACTCCAGTAGAAAGGAGCTCCATCACAAAAACGCCGTTGCCATCCCACATAGCGGGCCAGAGTCTCATAGGGGCGGGTGGAAGGATTGATCAAAACGGCCCGGATTCCGTGGCGCCAAGCCAAATAGGTGGCATAATAGCCCCCCAGGGAGGAGCCAACGAGCAGATCGATCCCTCCCGTGGCAATGAGCTCCTCCAAACGATCTATGGCTTTGCGAGGCTCAACGGGAAGATCGGGGGCTTCAATGGACCCAAAATAGTCCTTTAGAGCCTGACTCTTTTTCCCACGACCACAGGAGGCAAAACCGTGGATGTAGAGGATCACCGAGGATCTTCGTAGAAGATGTAGTTGGTGGAGTAGTCGCTAAATTCGAAGTAGACCTTCTTGCGCCGCTCCTCCTTTTGCAAGATTCCATCGAGGTTGAGGTCGAGGTAGCCATAGCCGTAGCGGTAGGGGCGGGGGCGGTTATCGTCGGTGCCGTAGGCTGTAGAGATCTTGTCGATCTCCATGAAGCGGCGAACCAGCTTGTTGCCGGCGTAAATTTCCAAGATCCCATCGGTTCCCGTCCAATTTTGCACGGCCCGGCCCAATTTGTTCTGGACCTCCTGGGTACATCCCCCAAGGAGAACTGCTATAATTGCAAAGGCGAAGAGTCGATTCATCTTCCCATCCTTTGAATGAGGTGTTGAGGGTTACAATTATATCCAAAAGGAGCGATTGATGAGTGGTTGGACCTGTAGCTACCAATTGGGTGAGCAGTGTACCCTGCTCAAAAAACCCTGCGATCCCGGAGACAAGGGGTGTGTCCTTTATGGCAAGGCACTCTTTAGCAACCCCAACTCCCCCTCCAACGAGGCCTTGAAACGGCGGGAGGCCCTGGAGCGGGCCAGAAAGGAGCGGGGCTATGAGTAGGTGGATTTTCCTTTTCGCGGCTACCCTCCTCCTGGCGGGCAACTTTGCCCCCAATGAAAGTTGCAAGAGCTGCCATCCCCTCATCTGGGAGGAGTATCAAGGCTCAATGCATGCCAAGGCCACCATCTTCAAAGATCCCATCCACAAAGGGGTTTGGGAGCACCATCCAGCCAGGAAAAAGGGGGCCTACAAGTGTGCCCATTGCCACACTCCAGCAGCTGACAACCTCAAAGAGCTCGTCGCTCCCAACGGCATTGGTCCAGATCCAAAGAACCAGAGCCAGCAAGATGCCGTAGCCTGTGCCTATTGCCACCGGATCCAGGCCATCCACAAAGGGGATCCCATCAACCGCAACATTATCTCCCCCAAGCCCCGGGTCTATTTCGGGAGCAGGCAGGAGCACATCCCCTCTCCCTTTCACGGGATCGACACCTCCAATCCCAACTTCCTCAAGGGCAATGTCTGCATGGGATGCCACTCCCACAAGCGGAATAAGTTTGGCCTTAATGTCTGCTCCACCGATCCCAACGGAGAAATCGAAAACGCCAATTGTGTCAGCTGCCATATGCCCCAGGTTCCAGGGAGTGTTTCGACCCTGAAAGAGCGACCAACCCACGCCTTCCACGGCTTTCCCGGAGCCCACTTCCACCAAGAGATGCTCCAAGACTACCTGGAGATCGAGTTTCTCCCCCACCTCAAGGGCTTCGAAGTGGCCCTCAACTCCAAACTTCCCCACGCCTTCCTGCTCCATCCTGCCCGGGTCGCCTTTGTCGATGTAACTATCACCCGGGGCGATCGGCAGATCTTTCATGATCGCAAGAAATTAGTACGTATCATCGGAGCCAACGGGCGCCCTACCCCACCATGGTTGGCCCGGGAGGTCGTCAAAGATACGATGCTCCAGCCCAACGAGAAGAGGATCTTCAAGTATGACATTCCCCTGGAAAAGGGGGATCGGGTGGTGGTGCGCCTTGGCTACAGGTTGGTTAAGCCCCCTCTGGCCAAGAAGTTGGGGATCCAAGATCCTATGGCCACCAAACCCATCATCTTCAAAGAGGCTACCTTCACCTATCGCTAAAGTAGAGGGCGTAGAGCTTTTCGAGCTTTGGAGCCAAGCGCTCCAAGCTCACGTTCCGCCCCTCTCGAAGGAACTCTTGACCATCGAAGAAGAGGAGCATCGTCGGAGCGCTGAAGACACCGAAACGCCCCTGGACCCCTGGAAGCTCGGCTACATTGGCCTCCAGGAGGCGAATCTTGGGAAAGCGCTGGGTGAAGAGCTCTTCTACCTTGATCTTCAAGGCATCACATACCCGGCACTGGGGAGCACTGATGTAAACCAGCACAGCTCCGGTGGCAATGGCCTCTTCCAGCTGGTCCATGGAGATCAATCGATCCATACGATCCTCCCTCGCTTCGAGATATATTGGAGCAGTTCGTGGTAGAGGGGATCCCGGGTCAAGGTGGCGCTGTCCCCAACGCAAATGAGCTTCCGCTTGGCTCGGGTGAGGGCCACATTGAGGCGGCGCCAATCCTTGAGGAAACCGATTTTGCCCTCCTGGTTGGAGCGTACGAAGGAGATGAGGATCACCTCCTTTTCGCGCCCCTGGAATCCATCGACACTCTTTACCTCCACCTCCGTCTCCAGCCCGAAGAGCTTCTTGATCCGCTTCACCTGGGCCAGGTAGGGAGAGATAATCCCAATATCCTTTCCCGGAAGCCCCATGGCCAGAAGTTCCTGAGCCAAGTCGTAGACAAGTTGGGCCTCTTTAGGGTTCTCGTAGCTTGTCGAGCGATCCGGCAGCTGTTCGAAGGCCTCGATCCCCTTGGTATCGACGAAGACCAGGGGGTTGGTGGGATCGAGGATCTGGGGAAATCGAGCGGGAGGTGCCAAGGAGAAATCGGCTAGAGTATGGTGGGCCACCCGCTCGTGGGCGATCAGCTTCCCATCGTAAAAATGGTGGTTGCTAAAGCCCATAATCGCCTCATGCATGCGATATTGGATCTGGAGCATCGACGACTCTTCGGGATGGTTCCTGATGAGCCGTTCGAAGAGACTCTCCTCCAACTCCTTAGCCCCTCGGCTCACCACGGTCGGGGGGAGCTGTTTATGATCTCCGGCGATGACAAAGCGTTTGGCGTGCATGATGGGAATGAGGGTGGATGGGACCACCTGCTGGCTCCCCTCATCGATCACAGCCACATCGAAGAGCTCTTCCTTTAAAAGGTCGCTCATGATCATCCCATTGGTCGCCAGGACCACATCGGCTTGGGCTATGATCCGCTTGTAGAGAAGCTCCTCTTCGTTGCGCAAACTCTTAACCAGAGCCTCCACCTTCCGATCCGCCTTGATCCACTTGGCCATCGATTGGAGGGTTGCTACACTCACCCCCCGTTGGCTCTTGCCCCGGGCCGCGAGGGTGAGGATCCGTTCATGGCTCATACCCCGGGCCCTGGCCTGGGTCGGTTTGGTGAACTGGTCCCGATGTTTCACCAGGAGGGCCACCTCTTCCCATCCCTTCTTGATGGCCTCAGCTTCCAGATGGTTCTCAAATTTGGCATGGATCGAAAAGGATTCGAGCTCGTGGAGGATTCGAGCCGGGTGGCCGATGCGCACCAGTTCCAGATCGTATTGGGCCAGACGCTGGAGCATATTGTCCACGGCGATGTTGGAATCGGCACTGGCTAGGACCTTGTGGCCCCGGCCCACCTCCTGGAGGATGAGCTCGATGAGGGTGGAGGTCTTCCCGGTGCCCGGAGGACCATGGATGAGGAAGAGCTCGCTTCCCAAGGCTCCCTCCACCGCCGCGATCTGGGTGGGGTTGAGGGAGGTCTTGGGAGTGAAGGGCTCCCGTCCGGCCGGTGGGGGATCCCAAATGCCAAGGACATAGTTGCGCAGCTTCCTGCGCTCGTTGGCCCCATCCCGCAGGAGTTCGAGGTTCTCCTCCATCCGTTTGAAGGTCACATCGTTGACGAAGAGATCGACCCGGATACCAGGAGTATAGACCCACTTAGGCGGCTGCTCCTCGAAGGCGACGACGATATGGTGGCGGCCAACCTCACTGGCCGTGCCCACCAGATCGCTCTTTAAAGGATCGCCCCGGCTCACCAACACGATATCGCCACTGGCAATTTCGGTTTCGATAGGGCGAGATCGCCCAAACTTCACGAAGAAGAGGTTGAAACGGGAGGGAAGGCGGGTCCCTTTGAGATCGAGGATCGCCCGTCCATAGAGTTCTCGCTCCCGCCCGCTGATGGAACGGATCTCGTTGAGGGTCGCCTCGATCTCCGCCTCCCGCTCCAGATGGATGAGCCCCTTGTAGTGCTCAATGAAGGTGTGGACCCGGATGATTTCGGCCTCCTCGTCACGACTTGCCAAGAGGCTTGGATCGAGGCCGACTTTGACCCGTTTCTTCAAACAGATTAGAATCTTCCCGTTGGCTCGATAGAGCCCCTTCACGTCGCTGGGCCGCAAGCCATAGGGGCGCAATAACTTGGAAATTTCGGCTTCTTCCCCTTTTTGTGGTAGAATAAGACAGGCCATGAAACTCCTCATTTTTTCGCAATTGTAGCAAAATCGAAAGGACGAGCGGTGCACAATCCATTCCTCCTCGCCCTCAAAGACTTTTTCACCGGCAAGTTTCTCGCCCTGACCCTCCTACCCTTCTTCATAACCTTCCTCCTCTTCGGGGCCCTTTGGGACCTTTCTGACATCCAAATCGCCCTGGGCTCTTTGACGGGCATCGAGTGGCTCGATCAAGCGATCTCGTGGCTTGTCAACTTCTTCATCGATATTTTGGGATGGGTTCTAGTCGCCGCCCTTTCCACTATCACTGCCACGATGATCATCGGCTTCTTCACCCCCATCATCGTCAAGGAGATCCACAAGCGCCACTATGCCCATATTCCCTTGGAGGGGGGATTGAGCATCTTGGACTATCTCCTCCTCCTCGTGCGCTCCATCGTAAAATTTCTAGGGGTCCTGGTCCTCTCCCTCATCTTCTACTTCATCCCCATCCTCAACTACATCGCCTTCCACATCCCCTTCTACTACCTCTTTCATACCCTCATGGCCCTTGACGTGGGGGGAGAGATCTATACCAAAAGGGAGCTTGAGCAAATCCTCGCCCAACACCGCACAAAGATCTATACCACCACCCTCATCCTCTACCTCATCACCCTTATTCCCTTCACTGGGATGCTCTTGCAAGTCTATTTCGTCGCCGTTATGGCCCACCTCTTCTTCCAGCTCAAGGCTCAATAGGCCCCCTCCTTGGAGAGAATGGCCCGGAGGGTCTTGAGCAAGATGACCAGATCCTTCCACAAGGACCAGTTGTAGACATACCATAGGTCGATATGAAGCCGCTCCTGGAAGGTGAGGTTATTGCGCCCTGAAACTTGCCAAAGCCCTGTGAGACCCGGTTTGACGGAGAGGATGATCTGAGCATACTCCCCCATCTCCTCTAGTTCTTCTGGCATGTAGGGGCGGGGGCCAACGAGGCTCATATCCCCACGCAAAACGTTCAAGAGCTGGGGCAGCTCGTCGAGGGAGTAGCGGCGTAAGAGGGCGCCTAGCCTGGTAATCCTCGGATCGTTGCGCAGCTTCTTGTAACGGCGGTACTCCTGGGCGAGATGGGGAGAGGCGAGGAGGTAGCTTTGCAGGTCGATGCTAGGATCCATCGTACGGAACTTGTAAAAGAGGAACTCCCGTCCCCCTTGTCCGATCCGCTTTTGGCGGTAGAGGATGGGACTGGAAGGATCCTCCAAATAGACTGCCAGGGCGATGATCCCGAGGAGGGGAGCGAAAAAGAGTAGCAAGATGGAGGCAAGGAGTTTGTCGGTTCCCTCTTTGAGGGCCATATTGAATCGGGAGGCTAAGCGATTCTGGAGGAGGATGAGGTTGAGCCGGGTATCGATGATCTCGAAAATGGTGGAATCGGCCAGATTGAAATCGCGAATGATAGGGATGAAGAGGAGTTCGTGGTGGCGGAGGATCTCGGCTTTCAGGACCTCTTCGATTCTCCCTGGGCCAAGGGTCGCAGGATCGATGAGGAGAGTCTCATAACCTTGCTCTACTGGAGTATAGCCCAGGTAGAAGTTGGCCCCTAAGGTTTGGGCCATCCGCAAATCGGCTCCCAGGAGTTTGACCTTACGCCTCCAAAGACCGATCCGGTAAAGGAGCCACTTGAGGAGGCGTTTTTGTACGGGGATGAAGAGGGCCATGAAGAAGAAAGAGGCGAGGAGGACGTAGCGGGAGTAGGATTCAATGGTCCTGGTGATGGCGAGAAAGCTCAATAGGATCAAAAGGGCGAAGAGGAGGGATTGAACGACGAGGCGGCTCTCATGCCAGAAATCGTAGCGGTAGCGGTAGAGTCCATTGGAGAGGAAGAGGAGGAGGGGAATGTAGAAGGGGAAAAAGGCGAGGTAGCGCTGGAGTGGGATATCATTGGGGCCAATGAAGAGCTCCCGGCTCTCATAGGCCGCCACAATGGCAAGGGCGATGGTTGCCCCATCGGCAAGGAGGAGGATGAGGGGGCTAATGCGCCTGAAGAAATGCATCGACGATCCTAGCTATCTTCTGGCGAAACAGATGGCGGTCAAAACACAATGCCCGCTGGCGGATCCTTCTCGGCTCGAATTGGCTCTGCTCGAAGCGCTCGATCGCCTCCATTACATCCCGGGGATCCTGTCTGGCAAAAAGGATCCCACTCTCCCGATCTACGATATCCAAGGCTCCCCCCCGTCCATAGGCGATTACTGGAGTTCCACAAGCAAGGGCTTCGGCCATAACGATACCAAAATCCTCGTAACCCGCGTATAAAAAGGCCCGGGCCCGCTGCATGAGCTCCACCGCCTTGCAATCCTCCACATAGCCAAGAACCTCCACATTGGGTCCCGCTATGGCCCTGATGGCCTCCAACTCCTCCCCCTCTCCAGCAACAACGAGGTGGCGCTGGGGCATCTGATTGAAGGCTTCTACCAGGAGACGGGTCTTCTTGTAGGGGACAAGACGGGAGAGGGTGAAGTAGTAGCCTTCCTTGTCTTCTCGCAGTTGGAAGCGCTCCAGATCTACTGGAGGATGGACAATGGTGGAGTCTTGCTGGTAGATCCGCTTGATCCGGTTGGCCACTTCGGTGGAGTTGGCAATGAAGAGGTCTGGCAGATGGCTCTTGTCCCAGGAGCGGATATGTTTCAAGCTCCACCGCACCAGCTCCCGTTTGATGGGGGGAAGATGGGCGGTGTACTCATCAAAGAGGTCCCAGGCGTAGCGGATTGGAGTGTGGCAGTAGCAGAGATGGCGTCTCGCCTTGACCCCCTTGGCGAAGGCCCAGGAAGAGCTGATGACCAGATCGTAGTGGGAGAGGTCGAAGGATCGAATAGCCCTGGGCATGAGGGGGAGGTAGTAGCGGAAGTGGTTCCGGGCAAAGGGGAGGTGCTGGATGAAGCTGGTATGGCTCCTCTTGCCCCGGAGGATCTTGAGGCGCTGGACTTCGTTTAAAAAGTCGACGATGGTATAGATATCGGCCTGGGGGAAGAGCTCCACAAGCTCCTTGAGGACCTTCTCCGCTCCCCCCTCCGTCACCAGCCAGTCGTGGACAATAGCTACTCTGATAGCTCTTCCTCCCACTCCAAGGCTGTGCGGCAGATGAGCTCCAGATCGTCGTATTGGGGGGTCCAGGAGGTCTTCTGGCGGAGTTTGGAGCTATCGGCGATGAGGATGGCTGGATCACCGGGACGCCTGGGAGCGATGGAGATGGGAAAATCCCTGCCACTTACCCGCTTCATAGTCTCGACCACCTCCTTGACACTGTACCCCCGGCCATACCCCACATTGAAGACCCCATTGGGCTCCCTCTCTAAATGGTTCAAGGCCTCCAGATGGGCCAGGGCCAGATCGTCCACATGGATATAGTCCCGAATACAGGTGCCATCGGGGGTCGGATAGTCGTCACCGAAGATATACATTCTCTCCCGTTTCCCCAGGGCGGTCTGGGCCGCTACCTTGATGAGGTGGGTGGCGTTGCGAGTAGATTGGCCGATCTTCCCCCCCACATCGGCTCCGGCCACATTGAAGTAGCGAAGGGCAATATAGCGAAAGTTGGGATGGGCTCTGGCTGCATCGGAGAGGATCTGCTCGCTCATGAGCTTGCTGTGGCCGTAGGGGTTGATGGGAGCCGTTGGTGCCTCCTCGGAGATTCCCCCAGGAGGTATCGATTCTGGCTCCCCATAGACCGCCGCCGTTGAAGAGAAGATGAACTTCCCCACTCCAGTCTCGATGGCGGTTTTGACAAGGTGGGCGGTATTGGCAGTATTGTTGAGGTAGTATTTGAGGGGATTTTCCACCGATTCGGGAACAACGAGGGCGGCGGCGAAGTGGATGATCCCATCAAACTCCCTCTGCCTGAAAAACCGCTCTACCCCCTCCCAATCACTGAGATCGAGCTTGACAAACTCGACCGGTCCATAGAAACGCTCCAACCGCTCAATGGTCTCCAGAAAGCCTGTCGAGAGGTTGTCAACGATGGTGAGCTTGACATCGCCACGCTTGAGGAGCTCTTTGGCTACATGGGAACCGATATATCCAGCTCCGCCGGTGATGAGAATACGCTCCATGGAGATCCTCTTTAGTGATTTCAAAGGCCATTGTAGCTAAAATTGTCTCATGAGCAAAATAGGCATCTATGGAGCCAGCGGCCATGGCAAGGTAGTAGCTGACATTGCCAAAGCCTTGGGATATGAAGTGATCTTCATCGACGACGCCAAAGAGGGCTACATCGACTACACAACCTATAAAGCACGTTACAACTATCCCCTAGCCTGGGGGATTGGTGACAATCTCACCAGATGGAAATTGGCCCAGACAATCCAAAGTGAGGTGATCACCCTCATCCACCCAAGCGCCATCGTCTCCCAAAGCGCAAAAATTAAAAGGGGTGTCGTCATCATGCCTGGCGCCATCGTCAACGCCGACACCACCATCCACGAGGGAGCCATCATCAACAGTGGGGCTATCATTGAGCATGACTCGACCATTGGGCGCTACTGCCACATTGCTCCCAATGCAGCACTTGCAGGCGGGGTCTCCATTGGAGAGTTGACCTTTGTGGGGATTGGAAGTACCATCATCCAACGATGTTCCATCGGCTCCCATACCATCATCGGCGCTGGTTCCCTCGTCCTAGATGACATCCCTCCACATGTCATCGCCTATGGCTCTCCTGCAAAGATTCGCCGCTCCCTCTAAACTTCTCCATTGTCGCTCGACCCGGCTGGGCGATTCCTTCTCGTTTGAAAACTTTCAGGAGTGTCAGCCAGAATATTTTGAGATCGAGCCCAAAGGAGCAGTGCTCCACATACCAGAGATCGTACTCGAACCTGGTGGGCCAGTCAAGGAGATTGCGTCCATTGACCTGGGCCCAACCCGTAATACCAGGTTTTACATCGTGGCGCTTGCGCTGGCGCTCGGTATAAAGGGGCAGATACTCTTTGAGCAGAGGACGGGGTCCCACGAAGCTCATCTCACCTCTTAGGACATTAAAAAGCTGGGGGAGCTCGTCCAGACTCAAAGAGCGGATGATCTTTCCGACGCCTTTGAGCCTCTCTTCATCTGGCAAAAGCTCCCCTCGCTCATCCTTTTCGTTGGTCATGGTGCGGAATTTGTAGATTTTGAAAATTTCTCCCTTATATCCTGGACGCTCCTGGACAAAGAGAATCGGTCTGCCATCCCAAAGCCAAATAGCAAGAGCCACAACAGCCATCAGAGGGGCGAAAAGCACTATCAAAAGAGCCGCCAACACTCGATCCAAAAGGGGTTTGATGTATCTACAATACACCAACCACCCCCTCATAGAGCCGCACATAGCCCTCCACAATCCGTTCGATGGCAAACTCCTCCACCAGCTCCCTGGCCTTTTGCCCCATCTTCTGGCGTAGCTTCCCATCCTCGATGAGCCGTTCGATAGCCTGGACGAGGGCATGGCTATCCTTCGGTGGCACCAAAAAGCCATTGACCCCATCGACAACTACATCCCGACACCCTACCGTATCGGTTGCTACCATCGGTTTGGCCATGGCCCCAGCCTCCAAGAGGGTCCGAGGGAGTCCTTCCCTGTAACTTGGAAGTACAAACAGATCGCAACTGCCAAGGAGATCGACGATGTCGTCTCGGTGACCAAGATAGCGTACTGGACCGCTTTGTAAAAACTCCTTCGGCACGCTCCCTGGATTGCCCGGATCGCTCTCGCCCACATAGACAAAGGTAGCTCTGCCCTCAAGACGCTTGGCCGCTTCGTAGAACTCCCGCACCCCCTTGTCCCAGATGGCCCGACCAACCATGAGGACTACAGGTTTGGACCCAAAGTCGATTTTACGGTAGCGTTTTGGATCGAATTGGGCGAGATCGATCCCCACACTCTTGATGATCTTCACCTTGGCTGGATCGATGATACCTCGCTGGATCATGTATTTGGGATCGTCGCTGTTGACGAAGACTACCCGCTTGGCATAGGTAAAGGTCCGTTTATAGAGCCCTTCCATTACGAAACGAACCATCTTTGCCTTGAGATCGTCACGCACATAGAAGGAGCCAAGCCCCTCGACAAGGTTGAAGATATGAGGGATACCAGCCCATCTGGCGGCGAGGGTCCCGTAGATGTTGGGCTTGGCGGTGAAGGTGTGGAGGATATCGAGCTTCAAGGGAGCGATGGTCCGATAGATATTTTTAATGGCCTGGATCTCTTTGAGGGGATTGAGGCTGCCTCGATCGATCTCATAGCCAACAGCTTCGATTCCCTCCTTGGCAAAGAGGTCGAAGTAGCGCCCCTTGGGAGCGATGGCATAGACTTTCCACCCCTTCGCACGCAGAGCCCGCATGATGGGGAGGCGAAAGAGGTAGAGGTTCATATCCAGATGGCTCAAAAAGCCGATCTTCACTTTTTGATCCTGTAAATGGCGGCATAGGGGGAGAGAATGACCGGCTCGAAGAGGCTCCCCTCGTAGTTGTGGAAGAGGTAGAGCTGGATATAGGTGCTCTTGTAGTAGGCATCATCCACCAGGAGCAAGGTTCCAAGGGCTGGCACATAGATGGCGTTCAAACTCGATCGCGGATTGATGGTCTGAACTTGAACCCGATTTTTGCCACTCTTTTGAAAGAGGATGGTTGTGAAGCGGTGGAGGGGGTAGCTCTTGTCCCCGAGGCGTACCTGCGCCCTTTGCAGGTCGATTTGGATCCCTCGGCCAATGTCGAGAATATGCCCCCGCTTGCGCAAAGTGGAAGAGAGGTAGTAGAAGGGATGCTCCAGCTCTTTACCAGTGAGGAGATCGATCTGGCTGAAGCGGGCAACTGTCGGGAAGATCTGGAGCATCCGATAGGGGAGGAAGTAGTAGATATCCTCTTTCACTTCAGGCAATTGGATGGGTTTTTTGAGAAATTCCAGAAATTTGTTGGGATCTTTGAAGCCATAGTAGTCCATCATCCCTTGAAGATAGCTTTTACCCGTGATGTTCTCGTCGTAGAACTTCTCGGTAAAGTAGACATCGAGAATCGCCATATTGTAACTGGCCCGCTGGGAGGGGGTGGTCAGGGCGAAGCTGACGGGGAAGTTGACATCACCGCTATGTTTTCCCCCATCGATGAGGGTCTTCACATCGGCATAGTAGCGAACTGGATACCCGTAATCCCACCAGGTGAGGACATAGTCATCCCGCTTGGCAATTTTTTTGAAGCGCTCCAAGATCTGGACCTCTGGCTCACTGAAGACTGAAGGCATAATGTATTTCTGGGCATGGGTGATGTTGGGGTAGATGATCCCCGCCATCGCCACAAGGGCGAAGAGGT
>PUXW01000008.1 GCA_009659925.1 Nitratiruptor sp.
TAGCTCCATTCCGAACCTAGCAGCTAAGCTCCGCTTCGCTGATGATACTGCACCCTCCGGGTGTGGAACAGTAGGGCGGTGCCGGGCCGAGAAAAGTTTCCTCTTTGATACTCCTTCTCCTCTTTCAAACCTTCTCCTCGAAAAATCATAACAGGCAACTACCAAGGATTAACACAAAAGAGCTATAATTGGGGCAAAAAAAGTGGAGTTTCGATGCATCCGCTGATCGAACAGATCGAAAGGGAAGTCAAGAAGGTTGTCGTTGGCCAGGAGCGTATGATTGAAGGGCTCCTCATCGGTCTCTTGTGCGATGGTCATATCCTCCTCGAAGGGGTTCCAGGTCTTGCCAAAACCACGACGGTGAACACCTTGGCCAAAGCCCTTGGACTTGCATTCAAACGGATCCAGTTCACTCCAGATCTTCTACCAAGCGATATTACTGGAACCCAGATCTACGATCCAGCCCAGAATCGTTTTAAAATCAAGCGAGGACCAATTTTCACCAACCTCCTCCTTGCCGATGAGATTAACCGGGCCCCAGCCAAGGTCCAATCCGCCCTCTTGGAGGTCATGCAAGAGCGTCAGGTGACCATCGGAGAGGAGACGTTTCCCATCGATCCCCCTTTTCTCGTCATGGCAACCCAAAACCCCATTGAGCAGGAGGGGGCCTACCAACTTCCAGAGGCCCAGCTTGATCGCTTCATGATGAAGATCGTTGTGGGGTACAACTCCAAGGAGGAGGAGCTTGAAATTGCCAGACGGGTGGCTAGTGGGGCCTTTGAACCTGTCGAGCCGGTCCTTGGGAAAGGGGAACTTGAGGAGCTCAAGGAGGAGGTGCGCCAGATCCATATCGACCCAGAGGTGGAAGAGTATATGGTCGACCTGGTCTTTGCCACCCGGGAACCAGAGCGCTACGGTTTGAAAGAACTTGCACACTACATCGAATTTGGAGCTAGTCCCCGGGCGAGTATTGACTTTTTCAAGGCGACCCGGGCCTTGAGCTTCATCCGGGGTAAGGATCATGTCACCCCCTTGGAGATCGCCTCCATCGCCAAGGAGATCCTCCGCCATCGGATCATCATGAGCTACGAAGCCGAGGCTGAGGGGGTGAAGAGCGATACCATCATCGATCGGGTGTTGGAAGTCGTCCCCATTCCATGATCCAACCAACCCTCAAAAAGCTCCTCATCAAGACGAGGAAACAGGTCTTTAGCGAGATCCCAGGGAATAATCCGAGTCTCTTCAAAGGGGAGGGGTTTGACTTCGTCGAACTCCGGGAGTACCAGCCAGGAGACGATATCAAGCGGATCGACTGGCTTGCAACCGCCAAATTGCAACGTCCCTTCGTGCGGGTTTATAAAGAGGAGCGGGAACTCAATGTCGTTGTGGCTTTGATGCTCTCCGGTTCTACCTACTTTGGAACCAAGCGGTTCAAATATGAGCTCATGGCCGAGATAGGGGCGATTTTGGGATGGAGCGCCATCAAGAATCAAGATCGCTTCAGCTATATCCTCTTCGCCGACAAGGAGTATGGATCGATTCGTCCCACCAAGAGCCTCCATGCCATCGCCCGCTTTCTCGATCAAAGCCTCTCCTTCGATCCCTTAGGCAAAGGGGCCAACTGGGAGGAGCTGGTTGCCAGACTCTTTGGTCTCAAACGCAAATCGATTGTCTTCCTTGTGAGCGACTTCTTGAGCCTACCTCAACTTGGTGTCTTGGCTAGGAAACATGAGGTCGTCGCCATCGTCGTGCGGGATCGCTTCGAAGAGGAACCGGCCCCCGTCGGCTTCATCGACCTCATCGATCCAATAACCCGGGAGCACCTCCTGGTAGATTTGGAAGGGGCGACCCTCCTGGAGTACAAGAAGCGGATTAAGGCCCATGATCGCCAGCTTCTCAAGACCTTTCGCAAACACGCCATCCGTTTCACGAAGATCTATACCCACGAGGAGCCCTTCATCAAATTGCTCAAACTCTTTGGAGCACGCTCATGAAGCAAGAGCTCTACGACATCAAACCCCTCGTCCCCATTCCAGACTACTCTTTCCTCTTTTACACCATTCTCATCCTCTTTACGACTTTGATCGTAGCCCTCGCCATCTACTGGATCGTTGCGATTCTAGCCCGTAGGAAGATCACGCAACGCCAGGAGATTCTGGCCTATTTGAGGAGCTTGGATCGTAGAGAAAGCAAACGGGTCGCCTATGAGATCACGAGACTGGGGCGCCACCTGGTGACCAATGAGTCGACCCTCAAGATCTACGAGGAGCTCTTGCGCCGGCTGGCACGCTACAAGTACAGGGCCAAAGTCCCCCCCTTGGATGAGGAGACCAACCGCTACATCGATCTCTTTTTGAAGATGGGAGATGATGGATAGTTTCGCCTTCGAACGACCCTTGTGGCTCTATGGGATCATCCTCGTCATCATTTGCGCCTGGAAGTGTCGGGCCAAGGAGAGTGCCCTCCTCTTTCCAACCCTCTCCTTCCTCAAAGAGGCGGTCTCGGCCAAGAGCTTCCTCCCAGAGTTCCTCAAATACTTGGCCCTCTTTGGAACCCTCATCGCCTTGGCCGGTCCGGTTCTCATCGATCGGAGTGTCGAGGTGAAGCGCCAGGGATACGACATCGTCCTGGCCATTGATGCCAGCGGTTCAATGCGTGAGAGCGGATTCGATCCTGCCGATCCGACTCTAAGCAAGTTCGATGTGGTCAAGGAACTCATCAAGGCCTTTATCAAAGGGCGCCAGAGTGACAATGTGGCCCTCGTCGTCTTTGGCTCCTTCGCCTATATCGCCTCCCCCCTCACCTTCAACAAGGAGGTGGTGGCCAAATTGATGGAGTATATGGACATCGGAATCGCCGGTCAAAAGACCGCCATCAACGACGCTCTCTTCGAGAGTATCCACATGCTCAAACGCAGTCAGGCCAAGTCCAAGGTGGTCGTCCTCTTGACCGACGGGATCGATACGGCTAGCAAGACCCCTACCGATGTCGTCGTCCGGATGGCCAAGAAGTATGGGGTACGTATCTATACCATCGGGATTGGGGATCGTCGGGGAATCGACGAATCCTACTTGCGCTGGATTGCAGTCCAAAGCGGGGGGCGTTACTTCTATGCTCCCGACGCGACCAAGCTCCAAGAGGT
Source organism: Nitratiruptor sp. (assembly GCA_009659925.1). Taxonomy (GTDB): domain Bacteria; phylum Campylobacterota; class Campylobacteria; order Campylobacterales; family Nitratiruptoraceae; genus Nitratiruptor. Next base: position 3,143 of record PUXW01000008.1, read on the forward strand.
CTATGCTACCATCGATCAGCTTGAAAAGAGCCAGATTCGGGGAGGTACCTTTGTGAAGAAGGAGCAACTCTACCAGTACCCCCTCTTCGTCGCGACACTCGCCCTCTTGGGCTTCATCTACCTCTATGGAAAGCGAGGTTTTTGATGCGTTTGCTCGATCCAGAGTTCATTCCCCTCATGCTCTTGCCCTCCTTCCTCCTCCTCTACCTCATCCTCACCAATAAAAGCACCATCGAGCGGATCTTCGATCCCCAAATCCTCCAAAAGATCAAGCTGGATCGAGGGATGAGCAAGCGGGTCCGCCTGTTGGCCCTCTTCCTCGCCCTCACCTTTATGATCTTCGCTTTAGCCCGTCCAGTCTATCAAAAGGGGATTGTCGAAGTGGAGCGCCGCTACAGCGACCTGGTGATCGCTCTGGACATCAGCCGCTCCATGCAAGCCAAAGACCTCTACCCCAATAGGCTCCAATTTGCCAAGCGGAAGGTAGAAGAGCTCATCGAAGCGAGTGAGAATCTAGCCATCGGTCTCATCGCCTTTGCCCAAAATGCCTTTATCATCTCCCCCATCACCCCGGACAAGGAGGCCCTCCTCTATCTCTTGGACAACTTCGATACCACCTCCCTCTCCATGCGGGGGACCAACATCGCCGCCGCCCTCTTGAGCGCCAAGCTCCTCTATGGCTCCAAGAGTCCCAAGAATCTCCTCCTGGTAACCGATGGGGGGGATCAAGAGAGCTTTGACGAGGAGATCGCTCTAGCCAAGGAGGCCGGTTTCAAGATCCATGTTCTGGGAGTTGGTACCAGGAAGGGGGCTCCGTTGGAAGAGGAAGGGGGCGGGTATCTTCAAGATCGCCAGGGCAATATCGTCATCGTCCGTCTCAATGAAGCCATCGCCCAATTGGCCCAGGCAACGGGGGGGCGGTTCATCCAGGCCCTCCCCTCCCGAGAGGATATCCAAAAGCTCCTCCAAGCCATCTCAGGAGAGGCTCGAAAGAGCTCGGAGCAAGAGCGTATCGTCGATCAATTGGAGCTCTACCCCTATCTCCTTGTGCTGGCTCTCCTCTTCCTCTTTCTCGCCCTCTTCGATCTACCCAGCAAGGGGGTTGCCTTTGCCATGCTCCTTTGCCTTCCTGTCTATGGGGGGCTCCTGGACTTTCGCACCATCAAGCAGGCTCAAGAGGCCTACGAACAGGGGGCTTATGAGGCGGCGGTCAAGGACTTCGAAGCCATTGCCAAGAGTAAGGGGAGTCCCGAGAGCTTCTACGATCTAGGGAACGCCTACTACAAGGCCAAGGCCTACGAGAAGGCTATTGCCGCTTACAACAAGGTGGTCACCTCCGATCCCGATTTGGCCTTCAGGAAGCTCCACAATCTTGGAAACAGCTACTTCATGCTCCAGAAGTATGAGCGGGCGATCCACTTCTATGAGCAGGCCTTGGAGATTCGGGAAGATCGTGAGACGAGGGCCAACCTCGAACTAGCCAGACAGATGCTCCAGCGCCAACGGCAAAAGCAAGAGCCCCAAAGAGCAAAGAGAGAGTCCGACCAGGAGCAGGAGAAGCCCCCTTCCAAGAGCAAGGCCCAGGAGGGGCAAGAGCAAGAGGAGGAGGGGACCCGCAAGGAGCCGGCCAACCGCCAGCCCCAAAAGAGCCAGGATCAAGGTCCCATCACAAACAGAGAGGAGAAGAAGTGGGAGAAGAACCTCCACCAGCGGACCATCCGCACACTCCTTTACAAGGCTCCAATCCAAGAGGCACGAAAGGGAGGGGAAGATGAGAATCCTTGGTAGTTGGATCTTGCTGTTTTGGGCCCTCTGGCTCCATGGGGGAACCCTCAAGGTCTACCTCAAAGAGAATCCCATCGCCCTGGGAGAGCCAGCACAACTGGTGATTGAGGCGAGCGGGGATGAGGTGGAACTTCCCACCATCAAGCGCATCGCCGGATACCCAGTGGCAGGACGCAGTAGGAGCGAGTCGGTCATCGAGCGCGGGGGAGAGTTCATCGTCCAGAAGATCGAGGTTTTGACCTTCTATCCCGACCGCAATGTCACTATCCAGCCCATCGCCGTACAGATCGATGGACAAATCCACAAGAGCGAGCCCATCGAGCTCGGGGTCAAACGGCGGATCAAACGGGACGAGTATGTCCACTTCAGCCTCCAGGCCAGTAAGCGGGAGGCCTTTGTCGGAGAGCCTATCCTCTTGGAGATGGTCTTGAAGTTGCGGCGGGGGTTGAACATCATCAACTACGACTTCATCCCTCCCAAATTCGACGGTTTTTGGGTCAAGGAGCTGGAAGGGAGCAACAAATACCTGGAAGAGCATGGTGAATATTTGATCAAGCGGATGCGCTTCCTCCTTCTTCCCCAGCGTCCGGGGGCCTTGAAGGTCGCTCCCGCCCTCTTCAAATATGCGACGCCCCAACGCAGTACCGATCTTTTCGGCTTTAGTATCACCGCTCCTAAATGGCATAGCGTCCTCTCCAACGAGATCACCATCATCGCCAAACCCTTGCCCAAGGATCTCGACCTCGTTGGAGATTTCCAACTGCGACTCGAGGTGGACAAAAGGGAGGTCGATCCCAACGAGCCGGTCAATGTGACTTTGACCATCGAGGGGCCGGGAAATTTGGAAAACTTTTCGGGCATCAAACTATCGATCCCCAATGCCCTGGTCTACGAAGATCGGCCCCAGACCAAACTTAGTCTCCAAGGCTCAACAATCCACTCCACCTTCACCCAGCACTTTTCCATCATCGCCGATGCCAACTTCACCATTCCAGCCATCAGTTTGGAGTATTTCAGCCTCAAGGAGGAGAACCTCAAAGAGCTCAAGAGCGATCCAATTCCCATCCATGTCCGCGGCTCTGCCCCGCCACCTCCGCCCCCGAGTCAAAGCCATCCCTCTCCTCCTCCCACCTCCTCGACCTCAAGCTCTTCCTCCTCCAGCCACTTTTGGCCCCCTTTCCTCTTGGGTTTTGGGAGCGCCTTGGCCCTGGTGGCCCTCTTCTGGCTGGGAAGGCGTGTAGGGAGGTGGAAAGTGAAGGGCGCAGGGGGAAAGAGGGAGCTCTTGAGGCGGCTCCTGCCTCATGTGGGCCATGACCCTGAAGCGGCCCGTATGGCCGAGGCCCTCTACGAAGAGCTCTACGAGGGCAAGGGGAAGCGGGTGAGCAAGCGGGAGGTAGTCCGGTTACTAGAGGATCTTGTGGAGCGTCGTCGCCCGGGCCATCCAGGTCCGTAGCTCCTCCCAGCGCTCCTCCTCAATGAGTTCTAAGGCTTGGCGCAGCTCCCGTTTGAAGACCTCCATCGCTTCGAGGAGGTGTTCCCGATTCTGTTTGAAGATGTCGACCCACATGTCGGGATTGCTCTTGGCAAGGCGACTCATATCCTTGAATCCCCCTGCTGCAAGGACCAAGATACTCTTGGGATCCTCCTGTTTGAGGACCGAATTGGCTAAGGCGTAGCTGATGGCATGGGGGAGGTGGGAGATATAGGCTGCGTGGAGATCGTGCTCCTTGGCCTCCATGTAGACGATCTCCATCCCAATAGCCTCGAAGAGCTCCTTGGCCCGCTCTTTGTGGAGCTCTCCGCTTGCTTCAATGTCGCACAAGACCACGATCTTCCCATGGTAGAGTCCTTCAATGGCTGCCAGAGGACCGCTGTATTCGGTACCAGTCATCGGGTGGGCCGGGACGAAGTTGGAGCGGATTTCGGGGGGACAGGCTTGGATGATCTTGGCCTTGGTGCTTCCTAAGTCGATCAGGGTGGTCTGGGGGTCGATATCCTTGAAGGTGGGGAAGAGTTTGATGATCCCCTCCACGGGAATGGCCAAGAAGATGACATCGGCCCTTTTGAGCTCTTCGAGGGGGACGATCCGGTCGACGAGCCCTAGTTCTTGGGCCGTCTTGGCATGCTCTTCGTTACGATCGTATCCGAGAATTTCTTGAGCCAGAGCGAAACGGCGTAAATCGAGGGCGAGGGAGCCTCCCATAAGGCCAAGCCCCACAATCCCAACAACCATGGACCCTCCTTTTTGAGCAATTATATCCTGCCCCCCTTTTAATCAAGATTAATCAAAATAGTGGTACACTAAGGGAAAAAATTGCCAAAAAACCTTATACGAAGGCCTTTCGATGAGATCCAGTGCCCTTGTCCTCTCCTACATCGCCGCAGCGACCATGTACGCTCAGGAGATCCGCTCCATCGAGTTCAAAGGACTCCTCCATCTCTCCCCCACCGTAGCCAGGGAGATGGTAGGGCTCGCCCCTGGAGATCCCATCGATATGGAGCGCATCGATCAGGCCATCAAGCGGTTCTACAAACAGGGCTACTTCAAGGACATCTGGGTAGAAGAGGAGGGGGGAAAACTGACCTTCCATTTTGTCGAGAAGCCCCTCATAGCCCAGATCGAAGTGGTTGGCTATTTGCAAGATCGAAAAGAGGAGCTCCCTGAGATCCTTGGGCTCAAGAAGGGAGACATCTACGACGAGGAGCGGATTGCCCAGGCTATCCAGCGGATCAAGGACTATGCCAAGTCCAAGGGCTATTTCGATACCGTGGTAGAGGTCGAGACCCAGAAAGTAGGCCACAATGGGGTCAAAGTTACCTTCATCGTCAACAAAGGAGAGAAGATCTACATCGACCGCCTCACTTTGTGTGGCGCCAAGCGATTCGATAAGGATGAGATCGAAGATGTCATAGCCAACAGGGAACGCCACCCCTTCCTGGGCTGGATGATCGGTTTTGATAGTGGGGAGGTCAAGCTTGACGAACTTGCCAAGGACCGGGCCAGAATCAAGAACAAGTACCTAACCGAAGGCTATTTGGATGTGGAGGTGAGCGATCCCCTTCTGCGGGTTAATTTCGACAACTACAAGGCCAAATTGCGCTACCATATCCACGAGGGAGAGCCCTACACCGTGGCCGACGTTCAAATTCGCCTCCTCGAACCGGTGATCGATGAAAAAGAGCTTTTCGAAGCGCTCAAGCTCCGACCTGGCAAGACTTTCAACATCGAGAAGATGCGCAAGGATATGGAGCGGTTGCGCATCGCCATCGCCGACAAGGGGTATGCCTTCGTGCGGATCGTCCCCGACTTCAAGAAGGATCCCCAAAACCACACTGTCTCCATCCGCTATGTCATCAACCCAGGGGAGAAGGTCTACATCCGGGATGTGATCATCTCCGGGAACCAGCGTACCTTGGACCGGGTGATCCGGCGCGATGTCTATCTGGCTCCGGGGGATCCTTTTAGTTACACCGACTACCAAGACTCCATTAACGCCTTGAAGCGGACTGGATTCTTTGAGGAGGTTCAAATCGAACAGCGGCGGGTTGGTCCCAATGAGATGGATTTACTGGTGCGGGTCAAGGAGATGCCCACAGGAAACATTATGATTGGTGGGGGATATAGCTCCTATGAGGGCTTCATCATCAATGCAGCCATCAACGACCGTAACATCTTCGGCAGTGGGATCAACGGAAGCCTTTCGGTAGACTTTTCGAGTAAATCGTTCCGATTCAACCTAGGCATTTACAACCCTAGGGTCTTTGATAGCGAGTATAGCCTCGGACTCAACGCCTACAATACTGAGTTTGAAAGCTACGACTACACTCAGGAGCGCAAGGGGGTCTCCCTCTCCCTGGGACGCCGCTTCACCCGCCACCTCTCGGGCTCCCTCACCTACGCCTATGAGAGCAACAAGCTCACCGACGTGGCCTACGATAGCATCTACTTCCAGGAGGGAACCTATACCAAGAGCTCCCTCATTCCAGCCATTACCTTCGACAACACCGACGACTACTACCTGCCCCGCAGCGGGGTGGCCGCCTATGGTTCTATCGAGTATGCTGGCATCGGAGGGGACGAGGAGTTTGTCAAATACTACCTCAAAGGAGCCTACTACCTTGGGCTTGAGGACTATCTCGATTATGATCTGATCCTCCGCTTCAAGGGCAAGATCGGCTACATCCACGATCGAGGCTATCTGCCGGTCTTCGAGAAGTTCTTCCTCGGAGGGATCCACAGTGTCCGGGGCTACCAGGTGGCCTCCATCTCTCCAACCGACGATCAGGGCCGCCTCATCGGGGGTAAGGAGATGTTCGTCACCTCCCTGGAGGCGAGTATCCCCCTCACCGACCAGAAGAATATGCGTTTGACCTTCTTCGTCGACTATGGAGGGATCGGGGAGGAGAGCTATACCCAGATCACCCGGAGCGGGGCTGGGGTAGCCCTGGAGTGGGTTTCACCCATGGGACCGATCCAACTGGTCTTCGCCAACGCCCTCAACGACAAGCCCGGCGACCGGACAGCCAACTTCGAGTTCATGATTGGGCAACGATTCTAATGGCGATGGGGGCCGGCTTTTCGAGTTCCTTGATCTCGTTGGCTGCCAGATAGAGGGGCTCCTTGGTGAGGATGAGCAGGAGCATATCCTCGTAGTGGAGGGTGAAGTCGGGGCAGCGTAAATCGCGGTTGAGGACTTCGGCGAGGGAGAGGATGAAGCTGAGCCACTGGAGGGTGGTCTCATCCGGCAAGAGGGGGGCGAAGCGCTGGATGTAGGAGCGGGAGGGGAGTTTGCGCTTGTGGTAGCGGATGAGGGTGGCGACGGTGGCAATTTGAGTGTGGGTGACCCCATATTCCAGATTGCTGAGGACCAAATAGGCACTGTGTTTATGGTGTTCGTAAAAATCGATGAAGATTCCGATATTGGCAAGACGGGCGGCTAGATGGAGGACCTCTTCGTGGTGGCGTTGGGGATCGAAGAGGGGATGGAGGTGGTCATAGAGCCGTCGGCTGAGGCGGTAGAGGCAGCGGCTCCGGGCCTCGTCGATACAGAAGCGGTCCAAAAGGGCGCGGAGGCTGGGTTGGAAGTTGGGGGGGAAGCGGTAGTGGTGGTTGCGCAGGAGATCTTTCAAGAAGAGCCCCTCGCGAATCCCGACCCCGCTGGTGATCACCCGTTTGGCCCCCAGGAAGTCGAGGAGGCTGCGGAAGATGAGGGCTCCCCCCTTGATGGTGTCGTAGCGGTCCCGCTTGATGTGGTACTTCTTGAGCTTGGTGATGGGGGCTTCGATGATCTTCTCGATGAACTTCATCTCCCGCTCCACCTCGTAGGTGAAGGCGTGGAGCTTGTCGAGGGGGTAGTCGTTCTTGAGCATGATCGCTTTGGAGAGGGCCCGGATCGTCCCTCCAATCCCAATCACCTCCTCATGGCGGAAGTGGGAGGGGAGGGTGGCGATGGCCTCCTGGATGAAGGCTTCCACCTCCTCCAAGGGGCGTTTGTGATCGAAGAAGAGCTCTTTGAGTCGGACTGTTCCAAGGTCGAGGGAGATGGTATCGACTACCTCTTTGTTGCGGATGAGGGCGAGTTCGGTGGACCCGCCCCCGATATCGATGGTGACCCCATCCTCGATGGGGAGAAGGTTGGCGGCGGCGATGCCTCCCAAAAGGGCTTCGGTCTTGCCGTCGATAATCTTGATATTGAGCCCTAGCTCCCTGCGGACCCGGGCGCGAAACTCCCCCCGGTTAGGGGCGTCCCGAAGGGCGGAAGTGGCGATAGCCAGGATCTTGCGGACTTTGAGATGGCGGGCGATGGAGAGGAATTCCCGTAAGGCAGCCATGGCCCGCTCCATGGCCTTGGGTTGTAAGAGACCGCCATGCTCATAGGCCCCTTCACCAATGCGGACCCGGCTCTTGACCTCTTCGATGAGGTGGAATCCATAGCGACTTGTGCGCTCGAGAACGATCATCCGAGCCGAGTTGGAGCCTATATCGATGATGGCGGTACGACGGGCCATCACTCCTCTTCGGCCACGATCTGCTGGTACTTGAACTTGAGTTCGGCCATAGTCTCCACATTGTCGGGGTCGGGGACGATGCAATCCACCGGACAAACGGCCACGCAGGCTGGTTCGTCATAAAATCCGACACATTCAGTGCACCGGTCCGGGTCGATGATGTAGATGGGATCCCCCTCCTCGATGGCCCCGGTGGGACACTCCTCCCGGCAGGCATCGCAGGCGATGCACTCTTCGTTGATGAGCAGTGACATCTATCCGGCTCTCCTCGTCGATATTTTTGATAAACTGATTTATAGCCCAATTTGGCTTAAAAGAACTTTAACACAACGGACAGACCAGCTTGGAGGGAATGATCAGGGTGGCTATGGCCCCGGAGCGGTCTTTGCGGTTCTTGATGGAGATCCGCGCTCCCATGGCGTCGGCGGCGCTTTTGGCCAGAAAGAGTCCCAGCCCTACCCCGCTCTGGGCGCCAGAACGCTTGAAGGGGGCAAAGAGGTCCTTGTGCTCGTCGATTCCTGGCCCTTCATCGATGACTTCGATCTTGATCCCATTGTTGATGGGAGTGCTCTGAAGGGTGATGGTTCCCCCTGGAGGGGTGAACTTGATGGCGTTCTGGACGAAATTCTGGATGATGTGGTTGAGGAGGGTGGGTTGGATGGAGATGGTATAGCGCTCCGGTTGGAGCTTGACGATGAAGTGCTTCCCCTCGCTCTCAGCCAGAAGGCGGTAGTTGTTGCTCTTTTCCCTTAAATACTCGATCAGGTCGAGGGTGATAGGGGGTTCGAACTGGTCTCCCTCCTGGCGGCCGATTTTGAGGACATTCTCGATCATCTTGTTGAGCTCGTCGATGGTCTTGATATTGAGCTTAATCGTCTCGATGTACTCCTCGGGGGAGCGCTCCTTGATGAGGGTCACCTCATTCTTGAGCTTCATGACCGCCAAAGGGGTCTTGAGTTCGTGGGCGATGCCGATGAAGAGCTCTTTTTGGTACTTGACGTAGGTCTGGATCTTGTTGATGAGGATGTTGATAGAGCTGCCTAGGGGTTGGAACTCCACTGGAATATCCCGGATCTTGATGGGGCGGAGCAGGTCTTCGTTGAGTTTGGAGAGTTTGGCGGCGAGCTTCTGGATCGTCTTGGAGAGGGCGCTGGAGAGGAAGTGGGCGATAATGAGGATGATGACGAAACTGATAAGGTTGGTGATTATGATGTAGCGCCAGAGCTGTTCGAGAAACTCCTCGATGGAGGTGATATCCTTCTTGAGGATGAGGAAGCTCCGCTCTTCGAAGTTGTAAGGGTAGTAGAGGACCAGATAGCTCCGTTTGCCCTCGCGGATCTGGGTTATGGTGGCATCGTCGATGTAGCGGGGTTTGGGGATAATCTGGACCGAGATGTCGAGGGTTTGGAGGTAGGAGGTGTCCAGCTGTTCATAGGAGTTGGCCACGAGATAGTGGGCCTGTTTGAGGAGCTGTTCCCGGGTCTCTTCGTAGATGGAACCTTTGATGAAGTTATACAAAATGGTGGAGAAGAGGGCGATGAGAATCGCCGAAGCGAGGATGAGCTGCCAGAGCAGCCGCCGTTTTAGGCTTTGCGAGGATAGCAAAAGCGGTACCCCCGTCTGCGGACCGTCTCAATGGTCTGGATACCTAGGGGTTTGTCGAGCTTTTGGCGGATCTGGTTGATGGCAACTTCGATGACATTGGGGGTTACAAGCTCTGGCTCCTCCCAGATGGCGTCGAGGAGCTGTTCCTTGGAGACGATTTGATCCTTATGGCGGGCCAGGTGGGTGAGGACCTCGAAGGGTTTGCCCTTGAGTTCGATCTCCCGCTCTCGGAAGATGATCTTCTCCTCTTCGGGGTTGATAATGAGGTCTTTGATCTCGATGATGGAGCTTCCTCCAAAGCGTAACCGCGCTTCGATTCGAGCCACGAGGACGTCGAAATCGAAGGGTTTGCGGATGTAATCGTCCGCTCCAGCGCGTAGGGCCTCGATCTCGCTCTCCTTGTCGTCTCTGGCAGAAAGGACGATGATCACCGTTTTGGGGTTGTCCTGTTTGACCTGGGTAACCAGCTCCAGACCGCTTCCATCCGGAAGCATCCAATCCACGAGGATGAGGTCGTAGTTACGGATGTCTAGGTAGTATTGGGCATCTTTGAGACTTTCGCTAATGTCGCTCTGGTAGCCAAACTCCTTGAGCCCATCTGCCAGTGTCCGGTTGAGGGTCACTTCGTCTTCGACGATGAGGATACGCATGTTGGCCCCTTAGCTTTTTTTAAGGATTGGCGAAATTATAGCACAACTATATCGCAATTTAAACGAAATTTCAACTAAATTTAATCTAACTTTTATCTAAAACTACGCTGAAGTCGTAATTTTGGGGTGCAATCTGGAAGGATGTGGGGCTTGGAGATGGTCACACTTGCCCGCTCGATGATAGGGAACTCTCGAGCGAGCAGATCCATCAGGGACAAGAGAGCCTCTTCCAACAAGAGGAAGCGCCCTTCGACGAGGTGCTCCTTGATCCGTTGGGCCACCTGGGCATAGTCGAGGTAGTGCCCCTCTTGATAGGTATATTCGAGTTGGGCGTCGATGACGATTTCTTGAGGCTCCTGGCGTTCATGGGGGAGCAAGCCGATAATTGCTGGGAAGCGGAGCCCCTCGATCTCGACGATCATCCAAGAACCCGCCGCTCTTCCCCTACGATGAGGCGGTAGATGTTGGGGAGGTGTTTGTAGAAGATGATGAAGGCTAGTAGGAGCAGGGGGGCGTGGGAACCGACCTCAGGGAGTTGGGGGTGGAGGATGAAACTGGCGATGACCACCGTCGCAAGGCCGGAGAGGGAGGCGAGACTGGAGATGCGGGTGAGCTTGCCAACGATGGCCCAGACGATGATGCCAAGGATGGTCTCGAAGGGGAGCAGCACCAGCAGGACCCCCATGCCGGTGGCCACTCCCTTGCCCCCCTCAAACTTCAAAAAGGGGCTATAGCAGTGGCCAAGGACCACCAAGATCCCCACCAGCCACTGGACCGAGAGGGGATAGCCCAGGGCCTTGGCCACAAGGACCATTGCCGCCCCCTTCAGAGAGTCGAAGAGGATGGTGGCCGCCGCGAGGTAGCGGGCCAGCCGCTGGTCGTGTTGGCCCACTACCCGGAGAACGTTCGTAGCCCCGATACTCCGGGAACCGCTCCGTTTGATGTCGACTCCGGCAAAGAGCTTGGCCAGAATGTAGCCGAAGGGAATGCCACCGACGAGGTAGGCGCTCAGATACAAGAGAATGGTTGGGTGGGTCAAAAACTCCATGTGGACCGTCCTCACTTGAAAAATTTTTAATCTATTTTAGCTAAAATTACATAACATCAGCCTCAAGGGAAAGGATTAGCGTGCGGGATCTTCAAAGCCTCCAAGCCGAGATCGCCCAACTCAAGGAGGAGCTGAGCGTCACCATCGTCGCCCACTACTATCAAAAGGATGAGGTCTTCGAGATCGCCGATATCACTGGGGATAGCCTCGAACTGGCCAAGCGGGCCAAGGAGAGCGAGAGCGAGTGGATCCTCTTTTGCGGGGTCGGCTTCATGGGTCAAAGCGTCAAGATCCTCGCCCCCCACAAACGGGTGGCCATGCCAAAGATCGCCTGCTGCGCCATGGCGAGGATGATCGATAGCACCTACTTCGATGCTTCGGTCCAGTACATGGTCGACCATGGGATCGACAAGGAGGAGATCCTCCCCATCACCTACATCAACTCGGGCGCCGAGGTCAAGGCCAAGGTGGGGCAGATGGGAGGTTCGGTGTGTACCAGCTCCAGTGCGGTCAAGATCATCGAGAAGGCCCTGCAAAGCGGCAAGAAGATCTTGTTTGTTCCAGACAAGTGTCTGGGGCAAAATGTTGCCCGGATGATGGGGCTCAAATCGTGTGTCATCGGGGAAGGAGAGTGCGACCCCAAAGAGGCCGACATTATCTGTTACAACGGCTTTTGTAGCGTCCACCAGCTCTTCGAGCTCAAAGATGTAGAGTTCTTCCGTAAACGCTATCCCGGTATCAAGATCGCCGTCCATCCCGAGTGCAAACCGGAGGTCTGTGAGGCCGCCGATTTCGTGGGATCCACGAGCCAGATCATCCGCTATGTCCAAAGCCTCGACCCCGAGCAGAAGGTTGCCGTCGGGACCGAGTACAACCTGGTCCACCGCCTCCGCCCCAAGAATACCTATGTCCTCTCCGCCACGAAGCCAGAGTGTCCGACAATGAACGAGACGAGTCTGGAGGATGTGGCCAACACCCTCAAGGCCATTAAGGAGGGAGCCCCCCTCAACGAGATCTTCGTCGACGATGAGACGATCAAGTGGGCTAGGGTCGCCTTGGAGCGCATGTTCGAATATCTGGAGGGATGATGGAACTAGAAACGCTCCAATTTGCCCGGAAGGTCCTTCAGGAGGATCTGGGACGGGGGGATCTCTTTGAGCGGGTTGCTCCCGCTCGGCCTGGAGCCGCCAAAATTAGGGCCAAGTCGGCAGGAATCTTCGCCGGTGCTCCCTATGCTCAGGCCATCGCCAAGCTCTTGGATTTGGAGCTCCTCTGGCAGATTCGCGATGGAGAGCCCTTTGAAGCCGGAGAGACCCTGGCTAGACTCTATGGATCGAGTATCGCCCTCCTCCAGGGGGAACGGGCTATCCTCAACACGATTCTTCATGCCTCCTCCATTGCCACCAAGGCCCACCAGTTCGTCCAGGCCAGTCAAGGGAAGATTATGGTTCTCGATACCCGCAAGAGCCGCCCCCTCTTGCGGGTCTTCGAGAAGTATGCGGCCCGGGTGGGTGGGGTAACCAACCACCGGATGGGACTGGACGATTGCCTCATGCTCAAAGATACCCATCTAGCCCTCATCGACGAAGATCTAGCCACCTTCATCTCCAAAGCCCGCCGCAAAATTCCCTTCACCGCCAAGATCGAGGTGGAGTGCGAGAGCTTCGAGCTGGCCCAAAGGGCGATGGCGGCTGGGGCCGACATCATCATGTGCGACAATATGGAGCTCCAAGAGATTGAGCGGGTCGTCCAACTGCGCAATGAGGCCTATCCCCACATCCTCATCGAAGCCAGCGGGAACATCACCACCGATACCATTCGCTCCTATGTGGCCATTGGAGTGGATGCCGTGAGCAGCGGGAGCATCTTCCATCAGGCTACATGGCCGGATATCTCCATGAGGATCGAATCGTGAGTTATCAGCGCTGTTGGCAAGCCATCCAAGAGGCTGGGACCATCCTCCTAGCTTCCCACATCAACCCAGATCCGGATACCATCGGGAGTGCCCTGGGGCTCTACCACCTCCTGCGCGCTCAAGGGAAACGGACCTTCCTCCATGTTCCCTCCCCCCTGCCCTACAACCTCGACTTCCTCCCTGGTATCGAGAAATTCCGCCCTACTCCTCCCGACCATTACGATCTCATTGTCGCTCTGGATGCGGCGAGTTGGGATCGGTTGGGGCTTGGCAGCCATCCAGAGGCCCCCCTCATCGTCATCGACCACCACCGCTCCAACCAGGGCTATGGCCAGATCAACCTGATCGAACCCGATTTCGCCGCCACGGCCCAGGTGGTCTATCAACTCCTGCGTGTCAACGACCTTCCCATACCTGCCCCTACAGCTATTTGCCTTTATACGGGACTGGTGGACGATTGTGGTTTCTTCCGCTTCGAGAGCGTCGATGAGAGGGTTTTCGAGATGGCCGCTTACCTTTGTCGCCATGGGGCCAATCCCCACTTCATCGCCCGCAACCTCACGATGCGCGAACCCCTGGCCAAGATCCGTCTTACCCAGCGCCTCCTAGAGACCTTGGAGCTGCACCACCATGCTACCATTGCCACCCTCACCCTCACTCAGGAGATTTTAAAGGCTACCGGGGCCACCAAGGAGATGGCCGATAGTGTTCTGGATATGGCCCGCTCCCTGGCGACGGTCCAGGTGGCCATCCTCTTCAAAGAGGAGGAGGATCGCCGCTACAAGGTCTCCCTTCGCTCCAAGGGAGAGGTGGATGTGGCCCGAATCGCTGCCCACTTTGGAGGCGGGGGGCACCGCAGTGCCGCCGGATTTACCGATGGGAGCGATCTCTCTTGGCTCAAAGGGGAGTTGCTAGCCTACATTCAAAAGGAGATAGCCATTGAAACGGAGTAGAAAAGGTCTCTACCTCACCCTTGCCCTCCTAGGGTTGGTGGCTGGGCTTGGCTATTATGTGGCCACCTCCCAAACCTTCGAGCGCACCCCCCCCACCATCCGGGTAGCCAAGGAGATCTACTGGAACCTCAAGGAGCCCATTGCCATCACCATCGAAGACGATACCGCCCTGGACTCCTATCAAGTCGCCATTTCCAACGGCAAGGAGCAAAAGGTTCTGGAGGGGGGCAAACTCCAGAAGCCGACGAAAGAGCTGACCTTGCGTATCGATCCTCCGGCCATGGAATTTCCCCAGCGCCGGGCTTGGCTCTTGATCCAGGCGAGGGATAAGAGTCTATGGAACTACTTCCTCGGTAACGAGCGCCAGGTCCAGGTTCCCATTATCATCGATACGAAAAAGCCCGATCTCTTCGTCGTTACCAACTCCTACTCCATCACCAAAGGGGGTTCGGCCCTCGTCATCTTCCATTGCAAGGATGACCATCTCCATCGCTTCTTCGTTCAGACCAATTTTGCCACCTTCCAAGCCGCCCCCTTCTACAAAGATGGCTACTATATCGCCCTCATCGCCTGGCCCATCACCCAAGAGCGTTTCAAGGCCGACCTCATCGCCATCGATCGCGCTGGCAACAGGGCCAAGGCCCACATCCCCTTCTATTTACGCAACCGCCGATACAAGACAAGCAAGATCGAGCTGACCGATGCCTTCCTCAATGGAAAAGTGGCTGAGTTGGCCGAAAACTATCCCAAGACCCGGAACATGGACCCTATCGAGCGCTTCAAGTTTGTCAATGAGACCTTGCGCAAGATCAACGAGGAACAGATCCACACCATCGGCAAACGGGTTCCCCAAGAGCGGGTGGACCACTTCTCCATCCGCCCCTTCTATCCCCTCAGGAATGGGGCGAAGGTCGCCGATTTCGGGGATCACCGCTTCTACTACTACAAGGGGAAACTGGTGAGCGAAGCCTACCATATGGGGCTCGATCTAGCCAGTACCAAGATGGCCAAGATCAAGGCGACCAATGGAGGGGAGGTGGTCTTTGCCGACGATAATGGAATCTATGGCAACATGCCTATGATCTCCCACGGCCTGGGACTTTATACCCTCTACGCCCACTGCTCCACTCTCTTCGTCCACGAGGGGGATCGGGTCGAGGATGGAGCCACCATCGCCAAGACGGGGAGCACCGGTCTTGCCCTTGGAGACCACCTCCACTTTGGAGTCGTCGTCCAGGGAATCGAGGTTCGTCCCGAGGAGTGGATGGATGGTCGCTGGATCCGGCTCAACATCACCAACGTGATCGAAGATGCAAAAAAGCTTATAGACAGCAAGTAGTTTTTGTGGTACAATGGGGCCAAAGGAAAGCACCATGCAAGCGCGAACGATAGCTCGAAGTGTGGAATTTGTAGGGATCGGTCTTCACAGCGGCCTCCCTGTACGGGTTCGACTAGAGCCGGGGGCCGATGGGAGTGGGATCCGCTTCTATAGGAAAGATAGAAACTGCTATATCGATTTGCATCCTCACTCCGTCGTCGATACGACGATGGCCACCGTCCTTGGTAATGGCGAGGTTCGGGTATCGACCATCGAACACCTCATGAGCGCTATCTACAGCTATGGGATCGATGATCTGCTCATCATCCTAGATGGGGAAGAGATCCCCATCATGGATGGAAGTGCTGCCCCCTTCTGCATGCTCTTAGAAGAGGCTGGAATCCGGGAGCAGCGGCGTCCCAAACGCCTCTTGAAGGTGACCAAGGAGGTCCGGGTCCAAGAGGGGGATAAATTTGTCCAACTGCGCCCAAGCGATGAGATGATCTTCGAGGCTACCATCGACTTCGACCATCCAGCCATTGGGAGGGAGCACTACCGATTCAATTTCACCAAATCGGCCTTTTTGAAGGAGATCGCCAAAGCCAGAACCTTCGGCTTTTTAAAAGAGGTCCAGTACCTGCGCAGCCTCGGTCTAGCCCGGGGTGGCTCCCTGGAAAATGCCATCGTCCTCGACGATTACGGGATCCTCAATCCCGAAGGGCTCCGGTATCCAGACGAGTTTGTCCGCCACAAGATCCTCGACGCCATTGGGGATCTCTCCCTCTTGGGGATGCCGATTATGGGAGAGTACCGCTCCTTTGCCGGAGGGCACAAGCTCAACCACCAACTCACCCTCGCCCTCATAGAGGAAGGGGCGTGGGAGGTGATCGAATTGACCCGGGAAAGTGGTCAGGAGCAGCGGGCCATTGCCTATGCCTTCACGACAGGTTGATCTCCTCCTCATTCCGATGGCCTCCCCCATCCTCCTTGGCGTCTACGAGGATGGCCTCCTGGTAGAATCGATTAAACGGGAGGGAAAGATCAGCGACCTTTTGCCCCAACTCTTTCAAGAGCTTTTGGAGCGCTTCGCCATCAGGCGGATCTATTATGCCAGGGGACCTGGGAGCTTCATGGCCATCAAATTGACCTATCTCTTCCTGCGTACCCTCGAAATTACCCGGGGAATCGAGCTTTTTGGCTGCGATGGCTTCCTTTTCAATGGCAATCGCCCGATCCGGGCCACGGGTCAGCTCTATTTTCTCAAGGAGCAAGGGCGCATCGTAACCCGGCGGCTCGAAAGGGTACCTGAAGCCACCTTCTCCCTGCCCCAGCGGCTCCACCAGCTCCCATGCACGAAGGAGACCCAACCCTTGTATGTTATCCCAGCGGTATAAAAGGAGACCATTGTACATCAGCGTACCAGCTACCAGTGCCAATTTGGGACCAGGGTTTGACACACTGGGCGTGGCCCTCGATTTGCGCAATGAAGTGGAGATTCGCCGGAGCCGCTTCTTTAGCGTCTCCATCCGGGGAGAAGGGGCCAACAATGTCCGACTCAAGGGGAACAACCTCTTCATCTCCATCTTCAACGAACACTACCGCAAATTGACTGGGCGCCAGGAGAAGTTCCGCTTCACCTTCTACAACAAGATCCCCCTCTCCCGGGGCCTCGGGAGTAGTTCGGCGGTGATCGTGAGTGCCATCGCCGCCGCCTACGGGGCTGCTGGGGTCTCTATTCCGAAGGAGAAACTCCTCAACCTCGCCCTCACCTACGAACCCCATCCCGACAATATCACTCCAGCCATCATGGGTGGTTTCAATGTGGCCCTCGTGGAACGGGGGATAGTCTATAGCCTCAAGAAGGAGATGCCCAAGGAGGTTCAAGCGATCGTTGCCATTCCGGATCGTCCCATCTCCACCGCCTCTTCCAGGAAGCGGCTTCCCAAACGCTACACGACCCAGGATGTGGTCTTCAACCTCTCCCATAGCTCCTTGCTCACAGCCGCAATCTTTGCCGAGCGCTGGGAGATGCTCCGGATCGCCGCCAAGGACAGACTCCACCAGAGTCTGCGGATGGAGGCGATGCCCGAGCTTTTTACCCTCCAGCGGATCGCCTTGGACAACGGAGCTCTCATGAGTACCCTCAGTGGGAGTGGCTCCACCTTTTTCAACATGGTCTATGCCAAGGATGCTCCACGCTTGGAGGGGGTCCTCAAGGAGCGTTTCCCCAATTTTAAAATCTACACCCTCAATTTTGACAACGAGGGGCTCATCCTGCGGGACTAGTTTGGGAAGGATTCCAATTTTTTGATATAATTAGCCCCAATGTCAAAGCCGGTGAGAATGTGCATCCATTGTCGTCAGAGGATCTATCAAGAGAGGCTCCACCGCTTCCACTGTCGCAATAGACGGATTCTCCTTTTCACAGGATCGGGGCGGAGCTTTTACATCTGTGATGCCTGTCTCAAGGAAGACCGACTTTCCAAAAGCCTCGCTCGTTTGTGTAAAATCGACCCGACCTCGGCTTTGAAAATGGTAAAGGAGTTACTCAAGTATGGACGATAAGGTTCGAATCCACGAAATTGCCAAAGACCTCGGCCTCAAGAGCAAAGATGTCCTGGAGAAGGCCCAGGCCTTCGGGCTCAAAGTGAAGGCCCCCTCCAGCAGCGTCACCCTCGAAGAGGCGGAGCGGTTGGTGGAGTTCATCATGAGCGGGGGAAGTGGAAGCGAGGCCCCGTCGCCCCAGGGGAAACCGGCCCCGAAGGTGGTCAAAAGAGAACAACCGCAGGAAGCTCTTCAAGAGGCTAGCGAAGAGCCCCTCAAGGCCGAAAGGGAAGGGAAAAGTACAGCTAGCTCTAAGAGTTCGAAACCAGAAGAGCCCAAAGAGTCTAAAGAGGAGCGACCTCAAGAGACGGAGCAAAGGAGTCCCCGGGAGCAGTTGCGCCGGCGCCGAGGGTTGGTGATCATCAAGAAGAAGCGCCAGAAACAGCCCCCAGAGCCTCCTAAAGAGGAGGTCAAGAGCGAACAGCCCCCCATGGAGTTGCGCCGCAAATCCAAGAAGGCCAAGAAGGCTCCAGCCACCCCGAAAAAAGAGGGGCAGCGGATCGAAATCGAGACCGGTATCGCCAATTTCAGCGACGAGATCGAAGAGCAGGTGGTCATTCTCCCAGATTTTAGCGAGGAGCTGAACAAGATCGAGGAGGAAAGCAAACAGGAGCGCTCCAAACAGCAAGATACCCAGCGCCTCAAAGTAGCCCGCAAGAGCTTCTCCATCGAGCAGCAGACCATCAGCCGTAGTACCAGGAAGAAGAAGCGGCGCAAGAAGGAGAGCAAAAGGGATACCCAGGTCAAGGTGGTGGAGATTCCAGAAGAGGTTCGGGTCTATGAATTTGCCGAGAAGGCGGGGCGGAGTGTTGCGGAGGTGATCAAGGTCCTCTTTAACCTGGGGATGATGGTCACCAAGAACGACTTCCTCGACAAGGAGACCATCGAGATCCTGGCGGAAGAGTTCGATTTGGAGGTCAAGATCAAGGATGTCCTCGAAGAGCTGGACTATGTGAAGGTGTATGACAGTATTGAGGATGACTACCTGGAGGAGCGTCCCCCTGTCATTACCATCATGGGCCATGTGGACCATGGGAAGACCTCCCTCTTGGATAAGATCCGCAGTTCCCGGATCGCCGAGCGGGAGGCTGGAGGAATTACCCAGCACATCGGCGCTTATATGGTCCAGCGAGGGGACAAGGCGATCACCTTCATCGACACCCCAGGCCACGAGGCCTTTACCCAGATGCGGGCCCGGGGGGCTCAAGCAACCGATATCGCCATTATCGTCGTAGCCGCAGATGATGGGGTCAAGCCCCAGACCGTCGAGGCGGTCAACCATGCCCGCAACGCCGAGGTTCCCATCATCGTCGCCATCAACAAGATCGATAAGCCTGAGGCCAACCCCGATCTGGTCAAGTCCCAGATGGCCGAGCTTGGGATTACCCCCGCCGAGTGGGGGGGCGAGTATGAGTTCGTTCCGGTGAGTGCCAAAACGGGAGAGGGGATCGACGATCTGCTAGATACCATTTTGCTCCAAGCCGAACTCATGGAGCTCAAGGCCAATCCGAAGCGGCGGGCCAAGGCGATCGTCATCGAAAGCTCCTTGGAAAAGGGGCGCGGACCTACAGCTACGGTGATCGTCAAGAATGGGACCCTGCGGGTTGGGGACCATGTGGTATGCGGGATCGCCCATGGACGGGTACGGGCCATCATCGACGATATGGGGAAACAGATCAAGGAGCGCCGCCCCAGCGAACCTGGGATGGTAGTGGGACTCGACAAGGTGCCCCCAGCCGGAGAGATCCTCATTGCCGTGGAGAGTGCCGAGGAGGCCCGGATGTATGCGGAGCGGCGGGCCGAGTATGAGCGGCAAAAGGAGCTCAGCCGCACCACCAAAGTGGCCTCTTTGGAGGAGCTCAGCCAACTGGTCAAAGAGGGCGAGCTGAAGAAGTTGCCTTTGATCATCAAAGCCGACACCCAGGGGAGTTTGGAGGCTATTCGCACCAGCTTGGAGAAGTTGCAAAACGACGAGGTCAAGGTGGAGATCATCCATGCCGGCGTTGGGGCCATCAATGAGAGTGACGTCACCCTCGCCGATGCAAGCGACAACGCTATCATCCTGGGCTTTAATGTGCGTCCGACTGGAAGTGTCAAGGAGCGGGCTAAACAGCTGGGGGTCACCATCAAGACCTATTCCATCATCTACGACCTCATCGAGGAGGTCAAATCGATCCTCAGCGGCATGCTCTCTCCAATCATCAGGGAGGAGGTCATTGGGCAGGCCGAGGTCCGGGAGACCTTCAACATTCCCAAGGTCGGGACCGTTGCCGGATGTATGGTCATCGATGGAACGATCGAGCGCAATGCCAAGGCCCGGGTGATTCGGGACGGGGTGGTCATTTACGAGAGTGCCATCAGCTCCTTGAAGCGCTTCAAGGAGGATGTGCGGGAGGTTTCCAAAGGGTATGAGTGCGGTATGATGATCGAGAACTTCAACGACATCAAGGTGGGAGACATTATCGAGGCCTATAAGCAGATCGAAGAGGCTGCAAGTTTGTAGGAGGGGCGATGGGACGATCTCCTGGACTCAAAGAGAAACGGGCCGCCTCCCTCTTACGGGAGCTCATCAGCGAGGCCTTGGGTACCCTCAACGATGAGCGGCTCCAGGGGCTGACCGTCACCGAGGTCGATGTGAAGCGGGGGCTCTACGACGCCGATGTCTATCTGGACCAGTCGATATTTACCCCCGAAGAGCGTAAAGCCATTCTCAAACAGCTCAAACGGGCAGCTCCCATCATCCAGAGCTATTGCCTTGAGGCCAGTGGCTGGTTCAAATGTCCCAAGCTCCATTTCCACTTCGACGAACAGCTGGCCCAGCAGCAGCGTATGGAGGAGCTCTTTGCCAAGATAAGGGAAGAGGATGCATCTGGAAAACGAGATTAAAAAGATCGTCGAATCGTGTGGAGCCAAGCTCTACGATATCGAGACCCTCACCGAGCGGGGAAAAACCATCTATCGGGTGACCATCACCGCTCCCAAGGGGGTCGATTTGGAGCAGTGTGCCACCATCTCCAACCTCATCTCCCCCCTCCTGGATGTCCATCCACCCATCGAGGGGGAGTACCATCTGGAGGTGAGCTCCCCTGGAATCGAGCGTAAACTCAAGAAACCCAACCATTTCCAAAACTCCACTGGGGAGCAGGTGCGGATCCAAACCGTCGATGGTGAGAGTATCCAAGGGACCTTGGTCCATGCCGACGAGTCGAAGATCCAGGTCGATACGGAAGCTGGAAAGCGAACGATTGGATACGATGAGATCGCCGGGGCCAAAACCTACTTTGAATGGTAGACTTCGACCGCTTCTACATGCAGGCTGCCCTGGATGAAGCGTGGAAATACCAGCTCCTCACCTACCCTAACCCCGCAGTTGGCGCAGCGGTAGTCAAAGATGGGCGGCTCTTGAGTATCGCGGCCCACCAGGAGGCTGGCCAGCCTCACGCAGAAGTGTTGGCCCTCAAGGAGGCCTACTACCTCCTCACCAAGGATGAGCAGATCCTCCACATCCACGACCCCCTCCACCTGCACAACTACCTCTCCACCCACGCTGGAACCCTCTTTTGGGGGGCGACGATCTACATCACCCTAGAGCCCTGTTTCCACTACGGCAAGACCCCTCCCTGCTCCTTGCTCATCAAGGAGCTTGGCCTCACCCGGGTGGTCATCGCCACCCTCGATCCCAATCCCAAAGCCAGTGGTGGGGCCGCCTACTTGCGCCAAAAAGGGATTGAGGTGGAGGTGGGGATCTGCCAGGAGGAGGCCCAGTGGCTCTTGGAGCCCTTCATCAAGTGGAGCAAGGCTACCTTCGTCCTCTTCAAACTGGCCCAACACCTCAATGGGGTCATCACCGGAGGGACCATCTCCTCCCTGGCTTCCCGGGAGCTGGTCCATAAACTCCGGAGCAAGATCGACCTCCTCGTCATTGGTGGTTCGACGGTGCGTATCGACAAGCCCACCCTCGATGCCCGTCTCGTTGGGGGAAGGGCACCGGATGTCCTCATCTACTCGAAATCCTCCAAAAAGCGGTTCAACCCCAAAATCCCCCTCTTCCACGTAGCTGGACGCACGGTCTATATCGAGGATCGCCTCGATCGGATTTGGGAGCACCGCTTCGTCATGATCGAGGGTGGAGAGGGGATGCTCGAGGCGACCCGGGGCATTGTGGACTGGTATATGTGGTTCATCGCTCCCACCCTCCACAGGGATCAAAACTACCAACTGGACAAGAGACTCACATTTTTGAAATCTCGACCGATAGAAAGAGACCTACTCATTTGGAGTCGCAATGGATAACAAACAGCAAGAGATCGTCTCGATGTTTGACCGGATCGCTAAGAGCTATGATTTGACCAATCGGGTCTTGAGTTTTGGCAGCGACCTCCTCTGGCGCAAGGAGGCGTGCCGTTTGGCCTATCGCCTTGCCGGCAAGGAGGATATCGAGAAAATCGTCGATGTAGCCTGTGGCACGGGGGATATGCTCCGCTTCTGGGCAGAAGAGGCCAAGAGGGCTCGAATCCGGATAGGTGAGCTCATCGGGGTCGATCCCTCGGCCAACATGCTCGCAATTGCCCGGCGCAAACTTCCCCAGGCCACCTTCATCCAGGGTTACGCCCAGCAGCTCCCCTTGGAGGGGGGGCAGGCCGATCTGGTAAGTATCACCTACGGGATCCGCAATGTGACCCAGCGGCTCCAGGCCCTCCAGGAGTTTTACCGAATCCTCAAGCCCGGAGGCCTCCTGCTCATCCTCGAATTTACCAAGCGCCCCCGCACCACCCCCTTGGATCGTCTGGTGGAGTGGTACATGAAGGGGATCTTGCCCAAGGTCGGCGGTCTGCTCTCTGGCAATTTCGAGGCCTACCGCTACTTGCCGGATTCTATCGACCACTTCCTCACCACCCAGCAGCTCCTTGAGGAGCTGGAAAGGAGCGGTTTTACCCCCCTCAAGACCAAGAGCTTTGCCTTTGGAGTCTCCACCCTCTTCATAGCCCGCAAAGATGGTTAAGCGTCCCAGACTCAATCCCAAACTCCTCCTTGCTATCGTCCTCCCCGCCTTTGGCCTCCTCTACTTTGCCACCGACTCCCTACTTGCCAGTTACCACAACTTCCAGCGGGCCCGGGCCCTTGGGGAGAAGAACGCTTACCTGGCTAGGGCGACTACGCTGATTCGAGAGCTCCAGCGGGAGCGGGATATCGCCTTGCGTCTGTTAGATGATCCAAGCCTTTTACAATCCTTTCGCAAACAGCAAGAGAGCAGCGACAGGGTGATAAAGGGTTACCAGGCCATCCTCTTACGCTCCATTCCCTCCAAGGAGCAGATCCGCTCCATCTTGCAAAAGCTCCACCAGCTCCCGGCCCTGCGCAAGGAGGCCCACCGCAGCAGCTGGGAGGCCCTCTATCGCAGTTACAGCCAGCTCATCCAGGCCATTTTGGCCACCTTCCTTCCCCTCGAAGCCCTCTACGCCGCCAATCCCAACCTCTTCACCCACTACCAGTCCCTCCTGGCCTTGTTGGAGACCATCGAGTGGGCCATCCGGGCCAGGGATTTGGGGAGTTCCCCCACCTTCCTCCAAGATCCCCGACACCAGGAGGTTTTGCGTCAGATCGATCTGGAATATCGCAAGGCCAAGGAGCGCTTCCTCAACGTCGCCTCCCCCCAGATCCTCCTGCTCTACAACCGCCTCCTCTCCCAAGGACTTGAGCGCCAGTTCCAAGAGGCCAAGGCCCGCCTTTTGGCCAATCCCCAATCCTACCCTCGTTGGCGCCTTGTGGCAACCCGCTATGTCGAGGCTCTCTACACCCTGGAGCGGGCTATCTTCAAGGGGCTCTCCCACCAGGTCCAAAAGCTCCAGGAGAGGGAGAGCCTTGCCCTTTTGCTGACCTCCTTGCTCTGGATCGCTTCCATTGGGGCCTTCCTCTGGCTGGTTGGAACCATCAAACGGCTCTTCAACCACTTCGAAAACCTCTTCGAGCGCTTGAAGCAGGAGCAGATCTTCTACAAGACCCTGGCCCAGTTCTCCGAGCAGGTCCTCTTTGCCCAGAACCTCAACGCCCTGGTTAACATCTATGCCATCTACCTCTTCAAGACAGGCCTCTTCGAGTACCTCTTCCTCGTGGACGAGCGCAACAATCCCGTAGTCGCCGAGGGGATCTCCATCCAGCAGATCAAGGAGGAGATCCTACACACCATCGAGCGGGGATTAGCCCAAGTCAAGGCCAAGAAGCGCCACCTCATCTTCACCACCGCCCAGCGCCACCAGGTCCTCCTCTTGCCCATCATCCAGGGGGAAAGGCTCCTGTATATCAGCGTCCTCTTCTTACGCTCCCAGGGGATCTCCCACGAGTTCATCCTCGATCTGGCTACCAAGATGGACGAGCACTTCCTCTTCGCCTACCGCTTCCTCCAGGCCCGGGAGGAGCGGGAGGCCCTCCAACGAGAATTGGAGCTCTTGCGTTACGCCTTCGACGCCCAAGAGGCCATCACCATTACCGACCATACGGGACGCATCATCAAGGTCAACCGGGCCTTCGAGCGCATCACCGGCTACAAGGAGGCCGAAGTCCTTGGGAAAAACCCCAACATCCTCAAGTCCGGACGCCACGATCAGGAGTTCTATCGTCAAATGTGGGCGACCATCAAAGAGGAGGGCCATTGGAAAGGGGAGATCTACAACAAGCGTAAGGATGGCTCCATCTACCCCGAGCTCCTCTCCATTAGCGCCATCAAGGATGCCCAGGGCAACACGACCCA
This sequence comes from Nitratiruptor sp., assembly GCA_009659925.1. GTDB lineage: Bacteria > Campylobacterota > Campylobacteria > Campylobacterales > Nitratiruptoraceae > Nitratiruptor. Next base: position 27,778 of record PUXW01000008.1, read on the forward strand.
CTATATCGCCCACTTCTTCGATATCAGCGAGCTCAAAGCGGCCCAGGAGAGCATCGAGTTTAGCGCCAACCACGACCTCTTGACCCACTTTTTTAACCGCAAACGCTTCATCGAGGAGCTTGAAACGATCTACAAGGAGGCCCGCCGCCAGGGGCGGCTGGGGGCTCTCTTCTACATCGACATCGACGATTTCAAGTACATCAACGACACCTATGGCCACGACGTTGGGGACCAGCTCCTCAAAGCCTTTGCCGCTAGGCTGCACCAGCTCGCTGGTCCGGAGGATATCCTGGCCCGCCTTGGGGGGGATGAGTTTGCCCTTATCGTCCCGGCCCTCGCCTTCGACCAGCAAGAGGCCGCCCAGCGGGCCATCGCCATCGCCAAGAGGATCCTCCAGAGCTTCTCCAAGCCCCTTGCCATCGAGGATCGCCTCTTCGAGATCTCCCTTTCCATTGGCATTGCCCTCTTTCCCCAACGGGAGCGGGACGCCAAGGAGCTCATCACCAACGCCGACATTGCCATGTACCATGCCAAGCGAAATGGCAAGAACCAGTTTGTCCTCTTCGACGAGCGGCTCGACCACGCCTCCAAGGAGTACCTCATCATCAAGCAAGATCTGGAGCGGGCCCTCAAGGAGGGAGAGCTCTTCCTGGTCTACCAGCCCAAGGTACGCATCAAGGATAGTGCCATCGTCGGCTTCGAGGCCCTGTTGCGCTGGAACCATCCCAGCAAGGGGATCCTCACCCCCAACCGCTTCCTCTTTGCCGCCCAGGGAAATCGGCTTGGATTTGAGATCGATCGCTTCGTCTTGGAGGAGAGCTGTAGAATGATCCGCCGCCTTGGGTATCGCTACCCCATTAGCGTCAACATCTCCGCCGAGCAGTTTAATAACAACAGCTTCCTCCAACGCATGGGCGATCTCTTAGCCCACTGGCCCAAGGAGCGGGAGCTTCTGGAGTTCGAGATCGTGGAGGATGCCCTGGTGAAGGATCTCAAACGGGCCAAGGAGATCATCGCCCAGCTCAAGGAGTTGGGGATCTCCTTTAGCATCGACGATTTTGGGATCGGCTACTCCTCCTTGAGCTACTTGGAGCAGTTGGATGTAGAGGCCCTCAAGATCGACCGCTCCTTTATCCTCAACATCTTCGAACCTCGCAAGCGGGAGATTGTACGGCTTATCCTCCAAACCTCCAAGATCTTCGACATGATCTGTATCGCCGAAGGGGTCGAAAACAGCCGCATCCTCAAGCTCTTGGAGGAGATGGGCTTCGAATATTACCAGGGCTACTACTTTAGTCGCCCAATCCCACAAGAGGAGGTACTCCGCCTTGTCCAGCAGCAGAGCCATTCCACTCTCTCAGCTTAGCAACCAGCTCCAAGAGCTCGTAAGCAGCCACTATCCCGATACCATCGCCGTTTCGGGGGAGGTTAGCGGGCGTATCGTACGCTCCAAAAGGAACCACCTCTACTTCCACCTCCAAGAGGGTGAGGCGAGTATGCAGGTGGTCTTCTTCAACGCTCCCAAACTCACCCTCCAGGAGGGGGACCGGGTCGTCGTCCATGGGAGGGTGGGTTACTACCAGGCCCGGGGGAGCTGTCAGCTCATCGCCTCCCAGATCGTCTCCCATGGGATAGGGGAGGCTTACGCCAAGTTGGAGAAGTTGAAGCAGCACCTCGAAGCCCAGGGGCTTTTGCATCGCAAACGCCCCCTTCCCCGCTTTATTCGCTCCCTTGCTCTCGTCACCTCCAAAAAGGGAGCCGCCTTGGCCGATATGGTTACCATCGCCTCCAAACGCTTCCCCCTGGTCAAGCTCTATCTCGTCGACACCTTGGTCCAGGGAGATGGAGCTCCGGAAGAGATTGCCCGGGCTATAGCCGTCGCCGACGGCCTTGGAGTCGATGCCATCGTTCTTGCCCGGGGTGGTGGGAGCAGACTCGATCTAGCCGCTTTCGATGATGAGCGGGTCTTGGAAGCTATCCTCCGGGCTCGAACTCCCATTGTCTCGGCCATCGGTCATGCTAGCGACACCTCCTTGAGTGATCTGGTAGCCGATGCCACGGCGCCCACCCCCAGTGGGGCGATGGAGCTACTCCTTCCAGAGATCGAAGAGTTTCTTGAGACCATCTCCGTCACCAAAAGGACCCTTACCCAGCAGATCCAGCAGCGAATCTACCTAGCTGGAGAAGAGGTTGCTAGAATCGCTACGGGCCTTGAGAGGCTCCATCCTCGAAGGCAACTGGAGCAGAAGGGAGAGGAGATCCCTCAAATTGGTGTTCGATTGCATCGGAGGATGGAGGCCCTCTTGCAAGAGCGACGGGCTCGACTCACCCAGATGGAGCAGGCTTTGAAGCGAGCTTGGGAGGCACGCCAGAGGGAGGCGGCCCGCTGTATTCAACTCTTCAAGGAAAATCACCCCGTCACCCTTTCCCAGTTGGCCCCAGGGGATCGGGTGGAGCTGCGGGGCCAGGGGAGAGTCCTTTATGCGGTTATCACCGATGCGCCCTAAGCTCTTTGTCTATGGGACCCTCAAACGGGGGCTGGCCAACCACCACTTCCTCCATCAAGCTACCTATCTCGGCCAGGCCCACACCCTCGACCCTTATCCTCTCATCGCCCCAAAACGGATCTACCCCTACCTCATCGATGCACCGGGGGAGGGCCATCTGGTCCGGGGAGAGCTCTACCAGATCGATCTGGCTACCCTCAAACAGATCGATCGCCTTGAGGAGTACCCCACCTACTATACCCGCAAGCTCATTCCCATCCTCGATTCTCAAGGAGACCTCCACGAAGCGTGGACCTACTTTCTGGCCCGCCCCATTCCCTACCGCCGCTTTCCCTTCCTAAAAGAGTTTCCCCCCAAGCAAGAGGGCGGCTAGCTGGGAGGCGGTCTGGGTAGTGAGCTCTTTGAAGAGCTCTTCCAGTTTGGAAGGACGTTTCCAGACGGGCTTTTTGACCTTGGCCAGCCGGACCAACTCCTTTTTGGCCACATCGATAGTTCCCACCAGGTCGACGAGGCCTACCTCCTTGGCCTGGCGGGCCGTGAAGATGTGGGCATCGGCGAAGGTGTGGCGATCTTCGTAGCGGAGCCCTCTGGCTTGGCAGACCTCCCGGACGAACTGGTCGTAGGTATCCTGGATCACCTTTTCGATCTCGGCCCGCTCGTAGGGCTTCCATGGCCGAAAGGGGGTTCCAACCTCCTTGTAACGCCCGGCCTTGACCACTTGGGGTTGGACGCCGATTTTATCCAGCAGCTCCTTGATGACCGGCGTCTCGAAGATAACCCCGATGGAGCCTACAATCGCTCCTGGGTTGGCGACGATCTTGTTGCTCCAAATCGCCGCATAATAGCCTCCGCTGGCCAGAGTTCCAGCCCCGTAGACGACCACAGGCTTCTTGGCCCGGAGTCGCTTGATGGCCCGGGCAATTTCGATGGAGGGAGCGACTCCGCCTCCGGGAGAGTCGATGACGAAGAGGACCCCTTTGTACTGGGGTTTTGCGGCCTCATTGATCTCTCGCAGGAGCCCTTCCCAGTCGAGGATAGCCCCTTGGAGTTTGATGGTGATGAGGTTGGGCTGGACCATACCCTCTTTGGGGATGGCGGCGAGAAGGAAGAGGAGGAGCAAGAGGAGGAGAATCCCCTTGAAGTAGTTTTGGAGGAAGCCGACGAGGGCGGTGAAGGGGAAGAAGAGATTTGCAAGGAAGGTGCGAATCCCCCCTCTCCTATTTTCCATGGCGCACCCCCTGGAGGTAGACGACCTCGGGTTTGTGGGTGTGGAGGATCAGGTGGAGGTAGAGCTCTTCGACCACCTCCAGATCCTCGGGAATTTGAACGATTTGCAAGTCGGCGAAGTTGCCTGCCTCCAAGGTTCCACTGGCAAAGCCAAGGCGCTTGGCCCATGTGGTGGCTTGAACCAGGAGCTCCTTGGCGAAGGAGAGGGCTGGATAGTCGGGATGGAGGAAGAGGGCGGCCCGAAGTTCGTCATACATGTTGAGGGAGTAGTTGGAGCTGAGTCCGTCGGTGGCGATGGAGTAGGGAATGGCCCGGGCCTTGAGGCGGTCGAGATCGAGAACCCCATTGCCAAGGAGCCTGTTGGATCTGGGGCAGTGGACGATGGCGTGACCCTCCTGGGCGATGAGGTCTAATTCGGCATCGTTGGCCCAGACACTGTGGACCACGAGGGTTTGAAGGTCGTGGAAGAGCTGGAGGAACTCCAGGGGGCGGTTGGCTGCTTTGCGCTGGTTGAGGAACTTCTCGAAGAATTGGCGAAAATCGCCACTATCGCTATCGAGCCACTCCCGCTCGGCCCGGCTCTCCATGAAGTGGAGGCTCACCAAGGTCTCCTCCTTGCGAGCCAGCTCCAGGGCCTTCTTGGCTAGCACATAGTGGACCGCGTAGGGGGAGTGGATCGCCACACAGGCCCGGAACCGCTCCCCTTCGTACTTTTTGGCCCGGTAGTAGCGGTGGAGGAAGTCGCTGTAGAGGATGTCGGCGGCACCAGGATTGGATCCGATGATCTCACTGAAGTAGGCCACATTGAGGCCTGAACGCACCGCCGCCTCCAGATCCCCCCCATAGCTGCTGATGGCTCCGATCGTCGTGGTTCCGCTGGAGAGGATCTCTTCGATGGCCCACTCCAGACAGGCCTCATCACACCTGGGGATAAGCCGCTCCCGGTGGCGGATAACGCTCTCAAGCCAGACGATGAAGTCCCCATAGCTTAATGTAGCCCGGTTGGCGCTAAATTCCAAGTGGAGGTGGGGGTTGCAAAAGCCTGGGAGAATGGCCCTTCCTGGATAGTGGTGGAGGGTGGCTTTGGGGTAGCGTTCCTGGAGATTGGGCCCTATTTCGACGATGCGACCCCCATCGATGGCCAGATCGACCCCTTGGAGGATCTCTTCTGGGGTGAGGAGGTAGGAAGCTTTGAGAATCTCCATCCAACTCCTTTGAGGGATTTTAATAAAAAGTTGATATAATCATACCTTAAAAATTACAACAGCAGCTACAAAGGGAGTTTTAATGAAGGTGATGGTTATCCAGGGACCCAATCTCAACATGCTCGGCATCCGAGAACAGCAGATCTACGGGCCCATGAAGCTCGAAGAGATCCATGCTCAGATGAAGGCCTTTGCCGACGCCAACAAGATGGATATCGAATTCTTCCAGAGCAACTTCGAAGGGGAGATCGTCGATAAGATCCAGGAGTGTCTGGGAGAAGCCGACGGAATCATCATCAACGCCGCGGCCCTCACCCATACCTCCATCGCCATCCGGGACGCCATTGCAGCGGTCCAGCTGCCCACCATCGAGGTGCACATCAGCAATATCTACCGCCGGGAGGAGTTTCGCCAGAAGAGTATGATCGCTCCCGTGTGCGCTGGGGTGATCACCGGCTTTGGTCCCTTCAGTTACCATCTGGCCATGGTGGCTATGCGCCAGATCTTCAACGAAATCGAAGCGATCAAGGCCCAGCAAGAGCAGCAAAAGCGAGGCTAAGGGATCGTGAATCTCATCTTCAAGAGCGAGAGCGCCCTTTTCTACGAGACCGGCTTTCGTTGCGACAACGCCCTCTTGCTCTCCTTGGGTCGGGAAGCCTTTTTCATCACCGATCCTCGATACAGCGTTGAGGCCCGGGAGCAGGTTCGCGGGGCCGAGGTCCTTGAGGCTCGGGATATCTTTGCCAAGGCCAGGGAGCTCTTGCGCCGCCACAAGATCGCCAAGCTCTTCTACGATCCCAAGGAGTTCACCTGCGCCGAGATGGCAGCCCTTGGCAAGGGGGTGAAGACCTACTTCGCCAAGCGGCCCAACCTCTCCTGGGAGCGAAGGCTCATCAAGCGTCCAGAGGAGATCGAAGCGATCCAGCAGGCGGCCACCCTCAATGCCCAGGCCTTCCAAAGCTTCGCCGAGGCACTGGCCCAGGCCCAAGATCGCCCGGAATGGGAGCTCGCTTTCATGGCCGAAGAGGCCCTCCGCTATGGAGGACGCTACCAGTTGGCCTTTGAGCCTATCGTCGCCATTGGGGCCAATGCGGCCAAGCCCCATGCCAGCCCTTCCGATCGCCCCCTCAAGCCGGGGGATCTCCTCCTTTTCGATGGGGGGCTCAAGTACCAGGGGTATTGTTCCGATCGGACCCGGACGGCCCTCTTCGATGGAGGGATCACCTTTTCCAAGGAGCAGCGTTTCAAGGATCCCAAGATCCAGCGGGCCTACGATCTGGTGCGCAAAGCTCAGGAGGAGGCGATTCGAAGGGCCCGAAGCGGCATGCGGGCAAGGGATCTCGATCGGATCGCCCGCTCCATCATCGACGAGAGTGAGTTTGCGGGCACCTTTGTCCACTCCCTCGGCCATGGGGTCGGATTGGATATCCACGAGATGCCCTTCATCAATGGGCGCAACGACCAGATCATCGAGGATGGGATGGTCTTCACCATCGAGCCTGGGATCTACGTGCCTGGGGCCTTTGGAATTCGCATCGAGGATATGGTCGTCATGGAGTCGGGACGGGCGAGAGTGTTATGAGACGCACAATCGATAGAGAGCGGATCCTCTTCTTCTGGCCGACATTTCCAGCCCGCTTCCACGCTCCAACCCGGGGACGGATTGCCCTAGTTGGAGTTGGCGGTAACCTGGGACCCGTCTTGCGCCGTTTCAAGAAATTGGCCACCATCCTCGCCTCCCATCCGAGGGTGCGCCTCCTGGCTACGGCCCCCATCTTGCGCAACCCTCCCTTTGGTTACCGGGACCAACCGGACTTTTTCAACACCCTCTTCCTCGTGCAAACCAGCCTCCCTCCCAGAAGGCTCTTGCACTTTCTCCTCTGGCTGGAGAGGCGTTTCAAACGGGAGCGTCCCTTCCCCAACGCCCCCAGAACCCTCGATCTGGACATCATCTTCTACGAGGAGTGTCACGTCGACGAACCGAAATTGACCATCCCCCATCCACACTGGATGGAGCGGGAGTCTGTTATAATACCACTACGATACTTGGGAGAGATTGGATGAGATTCATAACCATTACCAGCGGTAAGGGTGGTGTAGGTAAGAGTACGTTGGCAGCGAACATCTCCTATCTACTCTCGATCTACGGTTATAAAGTGGCCCTCTTCGATGCCGACATCGGTCTTGCCAACCAGGACATCATCCTCGGAGTGCGCCCCCAGAAGACCTTGCTCCATGTCCTCCAGGGGGAGGCCACCTTCGACGACATCGTGATGGAGATCAACAACAACTTCCTCTTCATCCCTGGAGAAAATAGCGAGAAGATCCTCTCCTTCAAACATGCCGAGATCAAGGAGAGCTTTTACAAGGGGATGGAGGGGGTCGAGCGCTTTAAAGATTTGGACTACCTCATCATCGATACCGGGGCCGGTATCGACCAGAATGTCCGGACCTTCATCGAAGCGGCTACCGATACCATCATCGTCACCATGCCCAACCCGATGGCCATCATGGATGCCTACACCCTGGCCAAGTATAGCGCCAAACTCCAGGAGGACATCTACATCGTCGTCAACCAGGCAAAGAGCGAGAAGGATGGAAAGGAGGTCTTCGAGCGAATCGAACGGGTTGCCAAGAAGCATCTGCCCGATGTCAATATCGAATTCCTCGGAGCCGTGGAGCAAAGCAGTATCATCGACGATGCCACCCGTCAACGCAAGCTCGTGGTCAAGGATTTTCAAAATAGCGTGCCAGCCATCCAGATCTCCAATATCGTCAAGAAGCTCACCAACAACTTGACCAAAGATGGGGAGCACATCAAAGATACCCCCCACATCTCCGTCTACTTCCGACGGCTTTTTGGGTGATCCATGGGGCGAGAGCAGGTTCTCGTGGCCCTGAGTGGAGGGGTCGATAGTAGCTACACTGCCAAACTCCTCCAAGACCAGGGTTACGACGTGGTGGGGGTCTATATGAAGTTCCACCCCAACGAGGCCTACCACGAGAAGAATATCGCCAACATCGAGCGGGTGGCCAAGCTCTTGGGGATTTCCTACCATGTCTTGGATCGCACCGAGGAGTTTGGCGAGCGGGTCTACAAACCCTTCGTCGAAGGGTATATGGCAGGGCTCACCCCCAACCCGTGTGCATTGTGCAACCGGGTCATGAAGTTCACCGAGCTCATCGGCTTTGCCGACGAGCTTGGCATCGAGCGGGTGGCCACGGGCCACTATGCCAAGACCGATGGTCACTTCATCTACGAGGGCAGGGACAAGGGCAAGGATCAGAGCTACTTCCTCTTCAACCTCAAGCCCGAATTTCTCCCCCGGATCCTCTTTCCCCTCGGGGACAAGCTCAAGGAGGAGATCAAACGGGAAGCGATGCAAATCGAGTTGCTGCGCTCCATTGCCCAGCAAAAGGAGTCCAGCGAGATCTGTTTCGTGGAAAAGAGCTACATCGATCTGCTTCAAGAACACACCCAGGTAGACAGACCTGGCGAGGTGGTCGATAGGAGGGGGCGGGTCATCGGCGAGCACAAGGGCTACATGCACTACACCATCGGTAAACGCAAGGGCTTTCGGGTCTTCAAGGCCCGCCATCCCCACTATGTCCTCGATATCATTCCTGAACTCAATCGAATCGTCGTGGGTCCCAAGGAGCAGCTCAAGCGCCAGCGGATCATCTTGCGGGGGCTCAATATGTTCACCGACCAAAAGCGCTTGGAGTGCAGCGTGAAGATCCGCTACCGCACCCACAAGGTGCCAGCCAAGGTGACCATCGACGAAAATATGGCGGTGGTAGAGGTCCTCGAGCCTGTCTACGGGGTGGCCAAGGGGCAAGCCTGCGTCTTTTACGATGGGGAGAGGGTCCTTGGTGGCGGGTGGATTGTGTGATACAATTGGGAAAAAGTTATAGGAGCGATAATGCGCGGTTATAAGATCTTCAGCGGGACGGCCCATCCAAGTTTTGCCGAGGAAATGGTCCAGTACCTGGGACTTCCCCTCTCTAAGGCCCATATCTCTCGGTTTAGCGATGGGGAGATTAGCGTTCAAATCGGCGAGAGCGTTCGGGGACGGGATGTCTTCATCGTCCAACCAACGGGGGCACCGGCCAATGCCAACTTGATGGAGCTGCTGATCATGACCGACGCCCTGCGCCGGGCCAGTGCCGCCTCCATCACCGCCGTCGTCCCCTATTTCGGCTATGCCAGGCAGGATCGCAAAGCCGCTCCCAGGGTTCCTATTACCGCCAAGCTGGTGGCCAATTTGATGGAAAAGGCCGGCATCACCCGGGTCATCACGATGGATCTACACGCAGGCCAGATCCAAGGTTTCTTCGACATTCCAGTGGACAACCTCTACGGGGCCATCATCTTCAAAGAGTATGTGAAGAACAAGAATCTCCCCAACCCCATCATCGCCAGCCCCGACATCGGTGGGGTAGCCAGGGCCAGGTACTTTGCCCAGAAACTGGGCTATGACATGGTGATCGTGGACAAGCGTCGGGAAAAGGCCAACGAATCGGAGGTGATGAACATCATCGGCGAGGTGGAGGGCAAGGATGTGATCCTGGTGGACGATATGATCGATACGGCCGGGACCATCGTCAAAGCCGCTGCCGCCTTGAAGGAGCGGGGGGCCAATTCGGTGATGGCCTGCTGCACCCACCCGGTCCTCAGCGGTCCAGCCTACCAGCGCATCGAGGAGGGGGAACTGGACGAGCTGGTGGTCACCAACACCCTCCCTTTAAAAAGAGAGTCTCCCAAGATCAAGGTCTTGAGTGTCGCCAATCTCTTTGGGGAAGTGATTCGACGGGTCTATTTCAACGAGAGTGTCAATAGTCTCTTTGTGTGAGGAATGAAGTGGCGAAAATCGACGAGGTCAAAGAGGAGATCGCCTTTTTGAAGGTTTGGCTTGGGATTTTGGTCGTTACCCTATTTGGAATGGTGGATCAATTCCTCTTGGTGATGGACTTTGTCGGAATTCTCATTCTTAGTGGCGTCGTTTTAAAATTGAATTTCGCTATCATAGAAGAGGGAATTGTAAATGGAGGTTGCAATGGAGTATCTCTTTGCTATAGCTTTAGCCATCGCCATAGCGGTTATCACATACAGTAGCATCAAAGCCTATCAAATTTAGGATTGCAATGGACAACATCCGCAACTTTTCCATCATCGCCCATATCGACCATGGCAAATCGACCCTGGCCGATCGGCTCATCCAGGAGTGTGGGGCCATCGATGAGCGCAAGATGAGCGACCAGGTGATGGATACGATGGAGATCGAAAAGGAGCGGGGCATTACCATCAAGGCCCAGAGTGTGCGTCTGACCTACAAGAAGGATGGCAAGGAGTATATCCTCAACCTCATCGACACACCGGGCCATGTGGACTTTAGCTACGAGGTAAGCCGCTCCCTGGCCTCCAGCGAGGGGGCCCTACTGGTTGTCGATGCCAGCCAGGGGGTCGAGGCCCAGACCATCGCCAACGTCTACATCGCTTTGGAGAACGACTTGGAGCTCATCCCCGTTATCAACAAGATCGATCTTCCTGCTGCCGATCCGGACCGGGTCAAGGAGGATATCGAAAACACCATCGGGCTTGATTGCACCGACGCCCTGGAGGTGAGCGCTAAGACGGGCCAGGGGATCAAGGAGCTGCTGGATGCCATTGTCGAGCGCATCCCCCCACCCAAAGGAGATCCCAAGGCCCCCACTAAGGCCTTGATCTACGATAGCTGGTTCGATAGTTACTTGGGGGCCTTGGCCCTGGTGCGGGTTTTCGATGGCTCCATTAAGAAGGGCCAAGAGCTCCTCATCATGGGTACAGGCAAAAGACACGAGGTCCTCGATCTCATGTACCCCCATCCCATCAGCCCCCAAAAGACCGACGAGCTTAAAACTGGAGAAATTGGCATCGTCGTCCTGGGGCTCAAGAACATCAAGGATGTGCAAGTCGGCGATACCATCACCGATGCCAAGAACCCAACCAAGGAGGCGATCGCAGGCTTCGAGGAGGCCAAGCCCTTCGTCTTCGCCGGACTCTATCCCATCGATACCGACAAGTTCGAGGACTTACGGGAGGCATTGGATAAACTCAAGCTCAACGACGCGGCTATTAGCTACGAGCCTGAGACTTCGGCGGCCCTTGGCTTTGGGTTTCGGGTGGGCTTTTTGGGATTGCTGCACATGGAGGTGGTCAAGGAGCGCTTGGAGCGCGAGTTTGGCCTCGAGCTCATCGCTACCGCCCCGACCGTGACCTACCGGGTGGAAAGAAGCGACGGGAGGCTGATCGAGATCCAAAATCCCAGCGAACTGCCCCCACCCCAGGAGATCGTCAAGATCTACGAGCCCTACGTCAAGGCGACCATCATCGTCCCCAGCGAGTTTTTGGGTAACGTGATCACCCTGGTCAACGAGAAGCGGGGGGTCCAGACCAAGATGGAGTACATCACCCAGGATCGGGTGCTCCTCGAATATGAGATCCCGATGAACGAGATCGTCATGGACTTCTATGACAAGCTCAAGACGGTGACCAAGGGGTATGCCAGCTTCGATTACGAGCCCAGTGGCTACAAGGAGGGGGATCTGGTCAAGCTCGACATTCGGGTGGCGGGAGAGCCTGTGGATGCCCTCTCCATCATCGTCCCCCGTGAAAAGGCCTACTACAAGGGGCGGGAGCTGGTCAAGAAGATGAAGGAGCTCGTCCCCCGCCAGCTTTTCGAGGTGGCCATTCAAGCCAGTATCGGCAACAAGATCATCGCCCGGGAGACGGTGAGTGCCCTGCGCAAGAATGTGACCGCCAAGTGTTATGGCGGAGATATCACCCGCAAGCGCAAACTCTTGGAGAAGCAAAAGGAGGGGAAGAAGCGGATGAAGGCGATTGGCAAGGTCCACCTCCCCCAGGAGGCCTTTTTGAGCGTGCTCAAAATCGACTGATGCCCCTTATCGCCCTTTTGCTCCTTTTCCTTGGCTGTGCTCCCAAGCTCCCCCCCCTCCACCTCCAGCTTCCCAAACAAGAGCAGAAGGCTCCCATCACCATCGTCAACCACCTCCCCCGCCCCTGGGTGGTGGGCTTCATTGAAAGGTCCTGGAACCCCATCACCATCGATGGAGATATCGGGGCCTACTTCAAAGCTAAACTCCCCTCTCTGCTTCCCCAACTTCCCCCAACCACCATCCATATCGAGACCTTTCGCATCCTCGTGCAAAGGGATCGAGCCCTAGGAGAGCTTCAAACCCGCTTGGAGGTGGCGCGAAAGGGGAATCTCTCCATCAAGAGGATCCGGGTGGTTCAGGTGGCCCCTGTTGGTGCCAACCTCCAGGCAGATCTGCAGCGCCTCCTCCACCAGCTCCTCGATCAAAGTCTTCAGGAGATGGCCCGTGCGCTGTCTCGTATGTGAGGGGTGGAGCTGGGTTTTAATCTGCTCTTCGTGCCAGGAGCACCTGCTCACTCCCACCCCCCGTCGCCGTCAACTCCTCCCAGACTTTCCCGTCTACAGTTTCTACGGCTACAGCGAGATCGAGCCCCTCATCAAGACCAAGGAGCTCCAGATTGGGTGGGAGGTCTTCACCATCCTTGCAGCCCGCTCCTTTCGCCCCTTTGCCCAGGCCCATCCCATCGAGGCCTTTGCCATCCCCATTGATGACCGGATCGATAAGGGGTGGAGCCACACTGCCATCTTGGCCAGGGCGCTGAAGAGTTCCACCATCAAGCCCCGCTATGCCACCCTCCAGGCGGGCAGCCGGGTTCGCTACACCGGCAAGGATCGCTCCTTCCGCCTCCAAAACCCCCGGCGCTTCCGCTACACTGGCCCCAAGGCTCCCATCATCCTCGTGGACGATGTGCTCACCACGGGCACAACCCTCCAAGAGGCCTACCAGGTGGCCAGGGGTGCTGGAGCCTTGCCCCTCTTTGGCCTGGTCTTGGCCGATGCCAGGTGGTAGCTAGAGAATTCCCCGAATGTAGTAGGTGCGCTGGTATTCAACCTCCTCCAGGGTGATGTTGTACTTGGAGGCCCACTTGTGGAGCTCTTCGAGGGAGCGTTGGATGGAGGTCGGGTTGGAGTGGTCGATCTTGACCTTGAGGTAGGGGTGGGAGCTGGAAAAGGTCACATAGCTTCCATAGGGTTTGAGGTGGTCCACTAGGGCTACGATGTGGCGTTGGATCGCCGGAAACCCTGGAGTATGCTCCTTGACCAGGTTGAGCTGGCGCAAAGTGGCCGCTTCAGGGAGGAAACCCAATTGTGTTACAATACCCTCGTCGCTTATATGCATCAAAACCCCTTTTCTTGAAGGATCGCAATGGGCAAGCTCTTCGCCGTGTTGCTCCTTGCCACTTATGCCATGGCCCAGATCCGGGTGGCCATTGCCGCCAATATGAGCTATGCCATGCCTGAGTTGCTCCAGGCCTTCCATCAGAGATATCCCCAGATCCAGGTCCAAACTATTATCGGCAGCAGTGGGAAATTGGCAACCCAGATCCTCCATGGAGCCAAATACGATCTCTACCTCTCAGCCGATGGCTCCTACCCGGCCCGCCTCTACCACGAGGGCAAGAGTGCCACCCGTCCCATCACCTATGCCCTCGGCTCCCTAGTCCTCGTGACCCGTCGCCCCATAGCCGATATACACGACCTTGCCAACCTCAAACGCATTGCCATCGCCAATCCCAAGACGGCCCCCTACGGAGCGGCGGCCAAGGAGCTCCTCCAGCGCCTTGGTCTCTGGAAGCGCCTCCAGGACCGCCTGGTCTATGGGGAGTCCATTGCCCAGACCCTTCACTACGCCCTTCGGGGTGGGGTGGATGGGGCCATCGTAGCCCGCTCCGCCATTGCCGCCCACTCCATCCCTCTCCATGTGATGCCCCTGGATCCCACCCTCCACAGCCCTATCCAACAGAAGATGGTCCTTTTGAAGCCAAGTGGGCCTGGTGCCCTGCTCTTTACTTTTCTCCTCAGCCCCGAAGCCGAAGGTATCTTGCGGCGCTATGGCTATGAGGTTCCCCAATGATCGACTGGACTCCCTTCTGGCTCTCCTTGAAGCTGGCGGCCCTGACCACCGCTCTCCTCCTCTTCATCGCCGCTCCTCTGGCCTGGTGGCTCTCCCAGCACCACTCCCCCTTCAAACCCTTGATCGAATCGGTCCTTGCCCTTCCCATCGTCTTGCCCCCTTCGGTGCTGGGCTTTTATTTCCTCCTCCTCTTCGCCCCCCAAAGCCCCCTTGGCAGCTTCCTGCTCGCCTGTTGCGACCTGGAGCTCCTCTTCACCTTTCCAGGGTTGGTGGTGGCCAGTACCATCTACTCCCTCCCCTTCATGGTCCAACCCCTCCAAAGCGGCTTCCAATCTCTGCCCCGGGAGATCATCGAGGCAAGCTATCTAGCGGGCAAGGGTTTTTGGACCACCTTTTTGCGTATCGCCCTGCCCTCCATTAAACCGGCCCTCATGAGTGGAATTATCGTCACCTTTGCCCATACGATGGGGGAGTTTGGGGTGGTATTGATGGTTGGAGGCTCGATCCCTGGAGAGACCAAAGTAGCCAGTGTCGCCATCTATGAGTTCGTCGAACAGCTCCGCTACGAGGAGGCCCACATCTATAGTGCCCTCATGCTGGCCATCAGCTTCCTAGCCCTCTTGCTCTTGCACTGGAGCACCAGGAGGCGGGGATGATCGCCTTGGCCGTCCAAAAGGCCCTCCCCCACTTCCACCTCGATATCGAGCTCACCATTCCCCGCCACAGCTTCCTTGGGATCATGGGGCCAAGTGGGAGTGGCAAGAGTACCCTCTTGCGGATCGTTGCTGGTTTAGAGCGGGCCCAGGGGCGTATCGAAGTGGATGGGACCATCTGGCTCGATCCAAAGACTTTCCTCCCTCCCCAGAAGCGTTCCATCGGCTTTGTAGTCCAGGAGTACGCCCTCTTTCCCAATCTCACGGTTCTCGGAAATCTGCTCTATGTTGAGAAGAACCCCTCCCTTGCCCGTCACCTGTTGGAGGTGGTAGAACTTTGGAAGCTCCGGGATAGCTATCCCAAGGCCCTTAGTGGAGGGCAACGCCAGCGGGTCGCTTTGGCAAGAGCCCTCATGCGCCGCCCCAAACTCCTGTTGCTGGATGAGCCTCTGGCTGCCCTCGATCCGAGAATGCGCCTCAAGCTCCAAGGGGAGATCCGTCGCCTCCACGAAGAGTTTGGGACCACCACCATCATGGTTAGCCACGACCTGGCCGAGCTCCAGCGGCTGTGTGACAGGATCGTCACCATCGACCAGGGCCGCATCGTCCAGGGGGGGAGCCTCCCCTTTCGACTCGCCGCTTTACGCTAGGCTCCCAGGTTGGTGATGATTTCGTAAATTGGCATCAAGACCCCAGCCGCTACAAGTCCCAGAATGGCTCCCAGGATCACCTGCAAGGCCGGTTCAATCATGGTGGTCAGCCGTTCCAAGGTGTTGCGGATCTCCTCTTCATAGACCTCAATGGCTCGCTGGAGGGATTCATCCAACTTTCCCGTACTCTCGCCGATGAGGACCGTTCGCAAGACCAGCTTGGAGAAGAGGCCGCTTTGCTCGAAGGCTTCGGAAAGGGAGTAGCCGTTGTTGATGGAGCGGTAGATCTCCTCGAAGCGCTCTCGGATGTAGCTGTTGGGTTCGAGCTCCTTGTAGATGAGCTCGAGGCCCTTGACCAGGGAGGAGCCGGTGCGGTACATGTCCCGAATGGTCTTGAGGTTTTCGGTAATGCGGCTCAAGAAGATGAGGCGTCCGAAGATGGGCAGGCGGAGGATATATTTGTCGTAGAGGTAGCGGAACTCCTCCCGCCACAAGACCAAAATTTTGATGGCAAAAAGGGTTCCAAGGAGGATGGCAAAGAAGTAGACGAAGATGATCTTGTGGTTGGTTACATAGATGAGGATCTGGGTGGGCAGGGGCATGGAGGGGAGTTTTAGGGAGTTGAAGACCGTCAGGATCTTGGGAAGGACCCAAAAGAGCATGACCGAAATGGTGACGCTCATGACCAGGACAACGATGATCGGGTAGGTGAGGGCCTTCTTGATGGAGGCCCGCAATTTCAAGAGCCAGCGCAGATAGTTGGCGTACTCGATGAGGGTGGGACCAAGCATCCCCGTCATCTCGCTCACCTCGGTCATAGCCACCAGGTTGCGGGGGAAGTCCCGGTACTTCTTGATGGCGTTGCTAAAGCTCGTTCCATTCTCCAGGTCCTGGACGATCTTTTTCAAGAGGTAGCGCATCTTCGCCGAAGAGGCGTGCTCGGTGAAGTCCTCGATGGCCTGGATGATATCGATCCCGATCTCCAGGGATTTGCCTACATGAAAACAGAAATCCTCCAGCTCCCGGAGCCCCACCTTTTGAAAGCGCAGAGAGAGGCCTTGGAACTTTCCCTTGGGGCGGATATCGAGGAGGACCAGGTTGGTCCGGTATCGGAGGATCTCGTTGATGATCTCATCCTCGCTTCGGGCCTCAATCTCGTCGAAATCGATCTCGCCACTGCGGGTGTCGTAATACTTGACGATGAAGGTGGCCATTAGTGGAGCCCCTTATTGGTTCTCAAGACCCGGACCAGCTCTTCGACGGTGGTCAGTTTGGAGAGCACTTTCTCGACTGCATCCTTGTACATTGGCTTCATTCCCCGCTGGATCGCTTTTTTGCGTAGGTCAATGGCCGAAATGGAGCGTAGATTGACGATATCGTTTTGCAACTCCTGGTCGGGGATGAAGATCTCCCCGACGACCACCCGTCCCTTGTAGCCTGTGAAGTTGCACTCCAGACACCCTTTCCCCTTGGCCAGGATGATGGACTCGGTCGAATCGAGTCCGAGGATCTCCTTCTCCTCCTCATTGGCCTCATACTCATACTGGCAGACCGGACAGATGCGGCGCAAGAGGCGCTGGCCGATGATTCCAAGGAGTGCCGGTCCCAAGGAGGCGGTTTCGACTCCCATGTTGGCCAGACGGTAAGGGGCATCGGTAGAGATGTTGCTGTGGAGGGTGGAGAGGACCAGGTGGCCGGTCTCTGCCGCCTTGATGGCGATGTCGGCGGTGGTCAGGTCCCGAATCTCTCCGATGAGGATGATGTCCGGATCTTGGCGCAAAATGGAGCGCAAAGCCTTTTCGAAGGTGAGCCCGGCCCGCTCGTTCACGGCGATCTGGCGGATGAGGTCCCACTTGATCTCTGGGGGATCCTCGATGGTGATGATACACTTTTTGAGGGAGAAGACATGCTCGAGCATGGCGTAAAGGGTCGTGGTCTTCCCGCTTCCTGTAGGACCGGTGGCCAGGATGATCCCATAGGGCTGTTTGGCGACTGCTGAGAGCTTTTGGAGTTCTTTGGGGGAGTAGCCGAGATTGGAGAGGACTGGAAGCTCCCCGCCGATGTTGAGAAGTCGCATGACGGCGATCTCCCCGAAAACGGCTGGGGAGGTGGCCAGACGGACATCGATCTCCCGCTTGCCATACTTGATGGTGAAGTGGCCATCGAGGGGCATGCGGGATTCGGAGATATCGAGGTTGGCCATGATCTTGAGTCGGACGATGATGGAGCTGTGGATCTTCTTGGGAAGGACGAGGCGCACCCGCAAGATTCCATCGATACGAAACTTAACCCGGGTTACGTTCTTGCCCGTTTCGATATGGACGTCGCTGGCGTTCTCCTCGATAGCTTTGTAGAGGATGTGGTTGACCAGGTCGATAATGGAGCGGTCCTCCCCCACATTGATGTTGCGATCGATCCGTTTGAGGATGTCGTTGACGATCTGGTCGATGTTGTACCTGGCCCCGTAGAAGCGTTTGAAAAGCTCTTCGTAATCGCTCTCCCCGACCTTGACGATCTCGATCTTGTAGTTGCCGTAGTACTTACGGACGATGGGCAAGATCTCGGGCAAAGAGACGCTCTTGTAGGAAGCGATGTAGAGGGTATCGTCTTCGATGCGCAAGGGGATGATGGAGAAGCGGAGGGCATACTCCTTAGGGAGCTTTTTGGCTACCTCCTCGTCGGCCTCCTGCTGGTCCCCATCCTCTTCTTCTCCCATCTGTTTGGCCAGAGCCTTGAGGAGGATGTTCTCCGAGACGAATCCCAGGCGCAAGAGGACCTCGCCCAACATCTCTCCCGTATGCTGTTGCTCCTTGAGGGCGAGCTCTAGGAGTTCGTCGGTGATGGCTCCTTCCTCTTTGAGGAGCTCTCCAAGCTTTTTCGGTGGTGTTGCCATTAGAGTACCTTTGCCCGTTCTAGCCGTTTTCTATCTTTGGAGGTGATGAGGGGGAAGAGAAAGGTCCCCTTCAAGATTCCCCGTTCCAACACGAAACGCTCCGGATCCTCGATGGAGTAGATGGTCGCCTCCTTCAAAGCGATGAGGAAGCGGTAGAGGTCCAGCTTCGAGGGGGCCTTGACGAGGAGGGCGATCCGGGCCAGAGAGGAAGGGGCCTTCTTGCTTCGCCTCTTTTTCCCCTTGCTCTCCGGCTCTTTCGCTTGGGCCAGGACCACCTGGACTCCGTTGCGCTTGGCCTCCTGGAAGAGGAAGCTGTAAATTTCCCGCTGGTTTTCAAAGAGCCGCTTGCCCGCTAGGAGCTGGCGCATCTTCTCGATCCCCTTTTGCTCCCGTTTGAGGCTCTCGCGCAGTTGGGTGAGATCCTGCCGTTTGCGCTCAAACTCTTGCTGGAGGTTCTCATACTCCTCTTGGAGTTTGATGTGGGAGTTGACGAAGTAGACCATCAAGGCGATCTCGGCTCCCAGGAGGAAGAGGAGGGTGAGGAAGATGAGAAAGTACTTCTTCTCCAGCTCCATTGCAAAGGTGCCACTTTTAAGTAGCATAGTTCAACTCCTCTAGCTCGATCTTGTAAAAGGTAAGCAGCTGCCCCTCTCGGTTGACGACGATCTCCTTGTGAATCTTCTTGAAGAGGGGGACCTTGGTGATGGCCTGCTCGAAGTGCTCCATCGCCTCTTGGTTGGGGAAGGTGAAGACCCCGACAAACTGGTACTGGGGTTTGAGGCGCTTCTTCTTCCTTCCTCTAGAGGAGCTATTTTTGTTTTGGATCTGGAGGGAGACGACCTCCCCTTTTTGGCCTTGGACCTCCCGCTCAATGAGGAAGGATCCTTCGATAAAGAGGGGGTAGGGGAGCTTCTTGATGGTCTTGATGTAGTTGGTAGAGGAGATGGCAATTTGGTTCTGCTCCATCTTGTTGCGCTCAATTTGCTCCTGGGTCTCTGCGAGTTGGTGCCCCAGGCTCTCGAACCGTTTGGAGAGTTGGTAGTAGCGCATATACTCCCAGGAGAGTCCAGAGGCCAGGGCGAGGACGAGGAAGGAGAGGGCGTAGATGAACCGTTTATTATCCTCGGGGGAGAGGTAGATGCGGATGGGCTCTTTCTCGATGATAGGTTTGGCTCGAAAGACCAGGGGGAAGAGGAGGGCAACATTGACCTGGGGGTAGGCTTCGTGGAGTTTGGCCAGCTGCTTTCCGATCTTCCCCTGTTTGAGAAAGTCGAAGTACTCCTTGGGGAAGCGATCTTCGCCAAAGATGAAGATCTGCTCCTCCTTCAAATCGAGGCCGAGCTTATCTTGGACGAGCTCTCGCAACATCCCGCTCTCGAAGGGAACGCTCCGATAGGAGATGTTGAGGATTTGCATCTCCCGATGGTAGAAGACCATGGAGGTGATGAGGTCGTGGCCGTAGTGGACGACGGCGTAGAGCTCCTCATTGGAGGAGCGCTGGGCCAGTTCGATGAAGAAGTCGTAGAGGAGGTAGAGCTCGTTGACGGGCATCTCCTGCTCGATGATCCGCTTGGGGAGGATGTAGAGAAAGACCGTCACGAACCCCTTCTTTTCCCGACTTGGATACTCCTTGAAGAAGAAGGAGTACTCCTGGGAGCTGAGGCCGCTCTCTTCGAGGCGGCTGATGGCGTAGTTCTCGATCTGGAGGTATTTGAGGTTCTTCTTGAGGGATTTGGGGAATTCGAGTTTATAAAAGAGGGTCTCTTCGCTGTTGAGGATCCCCACGAGGTAGCTGCTCTCAAGCCTGTGGAGGTTGGCGACGAACTCCTCCACATTGAGCTGGAGGAGGTGGCGTTTTTTGAGGCTCCGTTTGTAGACGATCGCCTCGACGATCCGGTCGTTCTCTTGCAAGTAGTTGTAAAATCGCATCATTCCGTCCTACAAGTTGCAGTTGAGCTCCCCATCCTTTTCCAGGAGGCAACGGCCATCGTTCTTCCCTTCCATCGAAGCCTTGATGATATCGTTGAGCAGATAGTGGTCCTCCCCTTCACACTTGGCCTTGTTGAAGAGGATGAAGGGGTTCGTAAAGAGGTCGATGCGCACCAGCTTCCCTCCAGAGCGCTGGATGGTGTGGCACCCCCTATCGTCTAGGTAGGAGACATCCTCTCCCAAGATGAGTTCCAACGTCGTAAAGCCGTTATCCTTGGGGCCATCACTGGAGAGGAGGAGGATTCGATCCTGGTTGCGATCCCCCTGGGTCCAGAGTTTGGCCAGGGTCGTGATGGGGTCCCGTTCATTCTCGCAATCGTCCAAGGAGTTGTAAAAGGCGATTTCGTCCACCTGGGCATCGATGGAATAGACGATACTCGGGTACTCGCTCAAGTCGGTGCACTCCAGCTCTCCATCCTCGTCGACCACATGGCCAGCGATGGAAGAGGCGATCATGACGACGATCTTCTCCCCAGGTTCGACGCCTTCAGCTCCGATTCCAACCCCTTGATCGTAGGCCCCCACCAGTTCGGGAAGGCGGATGGGATCTCCGTTGCAATCAGACTGGGTGAAGAACTTGACGCTATCCCTGGTCTCCTTGTCGATTCCGAAGAAGAGGCCAGCCTCCTCCTCATACCCGAAGTCCTTCCAGTTGTAGCACTGCCACTCCTTCCCGTCGAAGAGTTTGACCGAGCTCTCTTGGACCTTCTGGACGAAGAGGAAGAAGCGTTGGGGATAGGAGAGGGAGCTGCACAGCCCCTGGAGGAGGCGCTGGATCGTCAGCTCCCCTACGATATCGCTATAACCGCTACACCCCTCTCCCTCGACCCTCACTTTGGCGGCGGCATACTCCTTGTTCCCCCCTTTGTTCTTACCACTGACTCCCGGACACTCCCCTTGGGAGATGAAAAGGGCTGCCACACTATACCCTGTGCCCGGGGTGATGAGCTCATCATCCTTGGTATCTCCCTTGTCGGTGACGATGGGGAGGTAGTAGCTGGAGTTGATCTCGGGAGTGCTATTGATGGTGGTCTTGTTGCTCAAAAAGGCGACCAGAGGGCAGAGGCGTTGGAGGGAGCCCTTTTGGGCTAGCTCGAAGTTGACATCGTAGCGGATAGGTTTCTGGAAGCCATCTTCCTTGCGCTCTCCCAATGTAGCGTAGGGAAGGAGGTAGGGGGGAATGTTCTGCCCCCTGGCAAAGTCGATATCGCCGCAGCGGTCATTGCGTAAGGGGGTGTGGGTGGTGTAGTAGTACTTGGCCAGGCAAGCCCCCTCTTCCAGATCGACCTCTCCATCTCCATCGATGTCGCATCCCTCCTCCTTCTTGCAGCGATCCTCATACCCATCGCAGTCGATGTCTGGGCATGGGAGGGCTCCGTTGGTCATGGCGTAGGTGATCGCCGAATCTTGGAGCTTTTGCAAGTAGAGTTTGGTGCCCCGATAGCGTTCTCCCTGGGAGACCTTGCCAAAGGAGGTAACCCCCATGGCGATGAGGAAGGAGACGATGATGAGGACGATTGCCATCTCAACTAGAGTGAATCCCCGTCTCATAGCTCTTTACTCCTGAAAAGATAGCTTGCAATGGCCAGAATGGCACCGATATAGATGAGGCTATAGAGAGCCAGCTGCCAGAGGCTCACACTCCCTTCGACCCCATAGACCACCAAGGCCGAGAGGTCGTAGAAGTCGTAGCTGGGGAAGAGGGTGTAGAAAAAGCGGGCCAGGGCCTCGACGACTGGACTCTCGCTGGCCATCTTGGCGAATTCGTAGGTACTGTGGGCGAGAAAGTAGAACATGAAGGTAAGCAGGACCGCCACTCCGGCAGAAGTGTAGATGCCAAAGAGGAGGGCGGCTGCAAGGGTGGTCAGTTGCTCCAGATAGAGGGCCAGGAAGTAGGCTAGAAGAGAGAGAGGCTTTTGGATGAAGATGAGGGAGAGCAGGAAGGCGATGAGGACCAGGATTCCCACCACAATCCCATAGCCCCCATACTTACCTGCGATGAAGGCCACAGGGTGAATAGGCTTGGAGCGATAGATGAGGGCCATATTCCCAGCCATTTCGTAGGAGACCTTCATGGGGACGAAGAAGATGACGCTGAAGCTGATGAGGTAGTAGAAGAGGGCGAGGAGGTTGATGGCAAAAGAGATATCGATCCACTTGGTGCTGAAGTTGGCGAAGTAGTAGGCAAAGGCGACGACGAAGAGGTAGAAGGCGAGTAAAACCGCGATGAAGCGATCCCGCAACCCCTCTTTCAAGGTGAAGCGGGCGATGATACTACTTTTGCGCATTTTCAAGCTCCTTGATGGTCTTTTCGAGCCAGCGCCGCTCGGCTGGATCGTCGCTGTGGCGCAGGAGGGCCTTGAAGAGGGCGATGGCCTTCTCATCCTCGTTCAACTTGGAGAGGAGGATGGGGTAGGTCTCCCGGGCAGTCATGGCCGCTTCGGGATTGTCATAGATCGCCTTGGCGTAGGGTTGGGCTCCGGCTAGATTCTCGAGGCGAAATTGCCACCAGTAGCCCATGACCATCATCAATTTCCAATCCCGTTTGGCCAGATCGAAGTGTTCGTGCATGAGTTGATCCACCTTGTAGAAGTTGCTCCAATCCCCCTCCTCTTTGCCATACATGTACTGGTAGGCTACGATTTCGAGGGGGTTAATGTTGTAAGGATCGAGGGCGAGGGAAGCTCTGGCCACAGGCTCCCACTGGTCGCTCAGGAGCAGGTAGACCCGATTGGTAATACTCAGGCTATCGAGGAAACGGGCCATAAAGAGCTTGCGGTCAAAGCTCAAGATCTCGCTCATGGCCTGGGAGGGAATCAGGAAGGTGTTGATGTATTCCCGGCGCTGGAAGTAGCGCTTGAAGGCCTCTTGGTCGAAGAGATCGGGGAAGAGGGAGAGTTTCGCCGCCACGAGGGCGGCGAAGAGGATGAGCCAGCGCATTGAGACTCCTTACCAGATCTTGTAGGCGATGAAGTTGCGGTTGCGGCTGTTCCAATCGTAGCCGAGTTTGCCGTTGTCTTCTGGCCGCTTGTCTCCATCGCTATCACTCAGCTCACTATTGAGCTGGTAGTACTTCTCATTCTTGGCGTCATAGCGCAAAGCGGTGCGCAGGGTATCGCAATGCCAACATGTACGCCCATCGACCTTGGTGTCGAGTTCGGCCACCTTGGCATCGGCTGGACCGCTGCGCACGTAGCTGGGCTGGTAGTAGGTGAAGGTGTCGCTACAATCTCCATCTCCGTTGAGATCGCAAAGCCCATCGCTACAATCGTCATCACACTGATCGTCTTCGCTCTCTTCCTCCCGGCTATCCTCTTTGACCTGGATCCGTTTGTTCTCGTAGTTGGCAAGGACCACAGCGGTGAAGGGGCCGGCTCCAAAGTCGATGGAATCGGCTACATCTCCCCCATTCCAGACCGTTCCAGGATCGAAATAGTAGAGGGTTCGCCACCAATCCCCTCCATCGCTCTTGTCGGTGCGCACATACCCTGCCGAGGAGAAGAACCATGGAGTCTCGATGATGCGCAAATCCTCGTCGTCCAAAAGCCCGTCAAACTTGAGGGAGTATCTGGCACCTCCACTCTCCCAGAACTGGATGACTCCATCCCGAGGGGTATAGATTGGCCGCCCAGCCTCCTGGGAGATCTTGGAGGCTCGCCCATCATAGGGGAGCATGCCCCGCTTGTTGTAGTAGGTCCCAATGGCCGCAGCGATCTTCTTGAACTTCTGGGCCTCCTTTTGCATCTGAGCCGACTTGATCAGCTCAGTTCCCTTGATCCCCATGGCGATCAGAAAGCCGATGATGACCAGCACGATCGCCAACTCCACCAGTGTGAAACCGCGACGCATCTAACCTCCTTTGATCTTTTTGGCCTCTTGGCCAACGGGTATTATCGGTGGAGGCTAGAAGTATTTTACCCGCAGCAGGAGGATGAGATAGCTCTTGATCTTGGAGAGCTTCTTTTGGCGGAAGAGGTGTTTGAGGATGGGGATTTCTGAGAGGATGGGCATTCCCTGGATCGAGTCGTCGTCGATTTCAGAGGAGATCCCTCCAAGGACGAGGACCTCTCCCTCTTTGAGTTTGGCGATGGCGTTGAGCTGCTTCGTCTCGATAGTCAAGGGGACGGGGCGGGTTTGGAAGCGGGAGGGATCGGCAATGATCATACTGGCCAACTGCTCTTCGAGCTCTGCGGCACTCTTGCCCTGGAGCTTCTGGAGGATGGGGATGATGTTGAGGAGGACTTCCTGGCTCTCTTCGTTGTAACGGGGGAGGACATAGAGGGTGAGGCCCTCGGAGATAATGGGCATCTTCTGGACATTGACCGAGCTGACCGTATTGCTGACATTCTGGGTGGTGGTGCTCTCATACTCGACCTTGTTGTAGATGAGGATGCGATCATTGCCCACTTTGATCACGGCTGGTTGGTTGTTGAGGGTTGTGATTCGGGGGGAGGAGATGACCCGGGTGTAGCCCTGGGCGGAGAGGGCGGCGAGGAAAGCTTGGAAATCGGCGCCCCGGAAGGTGAGTTCCACCATCCCCGTATCGGGGGCAAGCCGCTGCTCCAGTTTGACCACCCCATCGCTTCCAAGGA
Organism: Nitratiruptor sp.; assembly: GCA_009659925.1. Lineage (GTDB taxonomy): Bacteria > Campylobacterota > Campylobacteria > Campylobacterales > Nitratiruptoraceae > Nitratiruptor. The sequence goes on from PUXW01000008.1 coordinate 52,503, forward strand.
GCTTCACATCGTCGATGAGCCGTTTCCAGTTGACCCCCATGGTAAAGTCTTTGTTGTTGATGAACTCGACAATCTGCAAATCGACCATGATCTCCCTGTTGAGAATCTTGTTGAGGGCCTGGATGTACTCGTCGATTTTGGCGATAGTCTTGGGGCGGCCCCGGACGACGATGAGACCGCTGATGCGATCGACCTGGACGAAGGGGCGGTACTGGAGGGAGCGGTTGATGGTGGTGCGTTCGGTGGAGCTGACCACCTCCTGGCTCTGGCGCTGGGTATTTTTGGAATAGTTGCGCATGAGGGAGGCGATGGAGGAGAGCTCCTTGCTCCTAGCCGACATCTCCCCTCGCTGCTGGGTACTCTGGGCGACCCGGCTCTCGCTCTTTTTAGGGATGAGCTTGTTCAAATCCACCTCTTTGGAGGCCTTCTTCAAGGGATTGCCCTCTTGCTTTTGAAAGCCCTGCCCCCAGCGTCCCCCGCTGCTCTCTCCAAAGCTATCGGCCTCGCTCTGGGCACGTTGCTCCTGGCTCTGGCGATCTTGCTGGTCCTTGTCCTCCTGGCTCGTAGCCTTGGCCCTATTTCTAGATGCGGTCTTGGAGAAGGCGACCTGGATGGAGGTTTGCTCCTCATCGGCGATGATGCGCTCTAGGGTCGTGCGCACCTGTTCCCAAATGTCGATGCGCAACTGGTTGTTGATGATCAGTTGGGCCTCTCCCGATTGGGTGCTGTCCCCAGCGGCCGAGGCCGAGGCGACCATCGAGTTGACGCTGCGCATCGAGGCGGGGACGAAGAGCTTGAGGATGGCGGTCTTGTAGGTGACGATCTTCACTCCCTTATCCGGAGTGACCTCGTAGCTAAATCCATGCTGTTCACACAAGGCGTCGAGGGCCTCCTTGAGGGTGGCATCCACCAGGAAGAGGTCTACATTGAGCTCTACATCCCGATCGAGGTAGATGTTGGTTTTGGTCAAGTAGGTTAAGGTCTTGAGGGCCTCCTTGAAGGGGACCTGGTGTAAGTTGACACTCACCCGCTTGAGCAAGAAGGGCGGGATCGGTTTGGAGAGGGGCTTTGGCTCCTGGGGTGGGGCTGCTTTGGAGTGCTCCTCGTAGGCCTTATAGCGATCCAGGGCCGCTTGGAATCGAGCCTTTCGCTGGGCCTCCTCCTGGGATGGGGTACACCCTGAAAGGAGGAGCAAGAGGAGAAGGGGTAGAAGGACCCTCATTGGATGGCCTTCATAAAGGCTTCCTCCAGATTCGATGTGCCATAGCGCTCTTGCAGCTCTTCGGGGGTTCCCTGATCGATGATGCGTCCCTGGTGGATGATGACCACCTCTTGGGCTAGCTCCTCTACATCTGAAAGGATGTGGCTAGCGAAGAGGATCCCTCGTTTTCCACGAAGTTCAAAAAAGATCTCCTTCAAGGCCCGTCTGGCTAGGGGATCGAGGCCACTCATGGGCTCATCCAGGATCATCCACGGGGTATCGCACAAGATGGTGGCGATGAGGGCGAGCTTTTGGCGCATCCCCTTGGAATAGCCTTTGATCTGGCGATCGAGGCCGTCAAAATCGAGGAGTTTGGCCAACTCCTGGAGCCGCCCTTCGTCTAGTTCCCGATCGGCCAGGGCGACGATGAACTCCACATACTCGATCCCCTTGAGGTAGAGGGGAGGCTCCACCACTTCAGGGAGGTAGCTGATGGACCATTTGGCCTCGATAGAGCGGGAATCCTTCCCGTCGATGCGGATCTCCCCCTCAAAGGAGTTGATGGCCGATACCAGACACTTGAGGAGGGTACTCTTACCCGCCCCGTTGGCGCCGATGATGGCGAAGGTGGTGTTGGATGGGACCTGGAAGGTGATGTCGAAGATTCCTTTTCCGTTCTTGTAGACCTTGGAAACGTGGTCGAACTCTATCATCGCTTCCCTACCTTGAAAGAGTAATGGCGTTTTCCACATCGCATCTGAACCTGCAAGAGGGTGATGGTCTCGATCAAACACCCCTTGTAGCGGTCACGCTCTTGCAAAAGCTCCCCTTGGGCTGTGAGGACCGCCCTCTTTCCATCTTCCCCGATGAAGGCGGCGATAAAGTGGATCTCCTTGGCTGGGGGTGGGGGAGAGGGGATGGAGTGGCTCCAGGAGCCCTTGGAGCTGGGAGGGGCCTTGGACGAGGAGCTCGCGGTGTTGGAGGTGGATGTAGAAGAGGCCCGTTTGGTGGAGAACTGGCTGGTAAGTTCGCGGATGGAGGGGAGGGATTGGGAGCTGGTGGAGCCATTCTCCTCGGGGCATCGAAGGGTCCCGTTGAGATCGGAGATATTGCTCTCCTCGATGATCATCGCGTCGATGGAGGAGAGGGTACTCTGGAGCCGCTCCCACTTTCCAGCCCACAATGCCAAGGCGATTCCCAGGATGAGCCAGAATTTACGGAGCATACTCAAGGATCACCCCTCCTTCCCAGCGGATAGGACATGTGGTCTGGGGGGCCGCTTCGACCCGCAAAACCACGACCCCGTCACATCCGGTATAATCGTCCACCAGACTCAAGCGGCACTTGTCGGTCACCTTGGGATCGTCGACGACGAAGCCGGTGACCCGTACATTCTTGACCCGGATCTCGGGATCGTCGGTTGCGACAATCTTGAAACGCAAGAAACAGACCCGTACCCCTTTCCCTTCGGCGTTGTCGCAGACTTGATTTTCGGTCTTGACTCCCGTTCCCCAGAGGGTTTTGAGCCTCGTGGCACCGACGCGCACCTGGTCGTAGGAGTTGGCGTAAAGGAAGACGGTCTTGGCCAACATGTAGGGGGGATAGACCAGTTTGGCGGTGGTGATGCCCCCTTTGCCGATGGTGTAGGTTTGATCTTCATGGTCGAAGGTGAGGGTGGCGGTGTTCTTGGAGCAGATATCGACCCGTTTCTCGTTTCCTACCACGTAGGTCAAGCCTCCAACTGGCGCCCCTTCGTAGCGCTTATAGAGACGGAGCCGATTCTCATCGAGGACCTCGACGATATCCCATCCTCCCAGGTAGAGGTTGTCCCCGCGATCTTCGTCAGCCAGCACGACTAGACGATCCAGATGGGGGGTGACATTGAGGAAGTCGTAACCTGGGGCCTCGTTGGTGAAGAGGGTGCCCTCTTCGGGGGTGTAGGCAATAGCTCCCCCTTGGCGGACATAGAGGTGGCGGCCGGTGGAGCTCTTCTTCACTCCGGCGATGGCTCCGAAGAAGATCTTGCTCCCCTCCTTGGCCGGGTTGCCATACTTGTCACTGGCGAGGATGGTGTAGACATCTTCGAAGATGGTCAAAACATCGTCATAGCGGCTTCCAGCCAGGGAGATAGAGATGGTATGGACCGGCCCCGAGACGATGGTGATGGGGATGTTCTGGACGAAGCGCTCTTGGCCATCCTCCTTGCTCAAGAGGACCTCTACTTCCAAGATGTCGACTCCCGAGTGAAAGAGGGTGTAAAAGTCGATCTCCACCGGATTGGAGCGGATCTCGTCGATCCTCTTTTCAAAGAGCTCCCTCTCCCGATCGAAGCTGATGAGGTGGTTCAAGGAGCGGATGCGAATGGAGCGAATCGCCTGGGCTGGGGCAAATTTAGCCTCATTGTCCCGGTAGACCACCCCGAGCATGAGGCTTCCGTAGGAGTCGACCTCGACATTGTCACTCTGATTGTAGGTGATGACCTTGTAGAAGTGCTCCTCGCTGGTACGCAAGAGCTTCAAGTGGAGGGTGGCGATGGCCTCTTGGGCAGTGAAATCGACATCGAGCTCGATCTCCTCTTGGGGAAGGCCCGTTGGAGCCCGGTAGATCAGCCGTTTGTGGCCATGTTCGTCAGTGGTGAAGCGGTTGCCAATGAGATTACCGCTCTCGTCGTAGAAGTAGCCCAGCTGGGTTCGGCTCTCCTCGTCGATGAGGGCACTCACCTCCACCTCGGCGGAGATGTAGCGGTTGGCCCCATCGAGGGTGTAGAGATCGACGATGGCACTCTCCCCCTCCCGCAAGGTCAAGGATTCGCTGCTCAACACGATCTTGCTCACTCTGGTGATCTGGGGGAAGATGATGCGAATCTGTTTGGAAACCCCCTCGCTGGTGATGGTGAAGGTATAGATCTTGCCTGCCAGGTCGGCCAGCCGATTGGGGGCGGTGTAGGTGAAGGTGGCCCGTCCCTGTTGATCGGTGTACAAGACGGTGGAGCTCACACTTCCATAGAGCTCCCCTTGTTCGTCTACGAGGATCGGGATCTCGACCTTGGCCGGGACGGGGCGGTTATGGCGGTCGAGGGTGAGGACTTCGATGGTGTAGCTGACCCCTGGCTCTTGGACCCGGATGATGGAGGGATCGACCACCAATTTGGCCACTGGAAGGCGCTCTTTGGCAACCACCTCCACCGGCTGCTTCTTGCCAACACGCAAGAAGACCCCTCGCTCCTTGAGGATGAAGGCTAGATCGATGGAGGTGCGCCCGGCCCCGACCCCCCGTACCGCTAGGCTACCGATGGAGCCGTTGAGATCAAGGGGAATGACCTGGGCGATATGGGGGGCTTGGGAGCGGGCCTGGACCTGGAGAATGCGTTGGGGATCGACGGGCTCGCCGGTGGAGCTTTCGATGAAGCGATAGAGGAGGATTGTCTCCTCGCCGGCTTCAATGGTGCCATTTCCATCCTTGAAGGAGAGTTCGATCTCATAGGCTTGAAGCTGCTGGGCGATGTCGATAGGTGCTCGAAGGAGGCTTTGGAGTTGGCGACGCTCCTGAAGGCGGTTTCCATCTTCGAAGATAGTCTCCACCACATACTCAGCTCGAAAGGCGAGGCTTTGGAGATTGTAGCAGGGACTTTGGAAGGTGATCTCGAAGTTGAGGAGGGATCGGTTGGTAATGTCGATCGGCTCCCTATTGCGCTTTCCCTCGATGAGGGCCTCTTGGATGAAACAGCCGTTTGTGAGTGCTTGAGGGGTGAAGGAGAAGGAGCGGATATACAAGTGGCGCTGTACCCCTTCCAAAGTCGGCTCAAGTTCGATCTGGAGCGGGACACTCCCGACGACCCGGAGAGGATCGACCATCTGGAAGCGCCCATCGCTTCCGACTTCGACTTTGGAAGAGGAACTCCCACATCCGCTAATGAAAAGGGAGAGTAGGAAGAGTGTAAGTAGGTGGAAGAGTCGTTGCAATTTCCATCCTTCGCTTCTATTGGAAGTGGAGCTGTGCTTGGTTAGTGTAGCAGAGGTGAAGTAAAAGTTCCTTTGAGGGAGCGAGCAAGTGGGAAAAGTCAAGGGGAAATTAAGGGGATTCGGGAATTTCGGGCAATAGAAACCCCTACCGAATTATTATAGCAAAAGTGAAGACCAAGTCAAGGAGTTGCAGATTCAAGGTGTGGAGTGAGAGGAAGTGGCTCCGGATGCAGGATTCGAACCTGCGACCAACCGGTTAACAGCCGGTTGCTCTACCGCTGAGCTAATCCGGAACATCGGCTTTTCGTGAGTAGAATTATAGGCAAATTTATCCTCCCTGTCAAGAGCTCTTGGCCCGATAGAAGGAGATCTTTCCCCTTTGCTCGAGCCAGACTCTCCCCTGATTCACAAGCTCTTGGAGGAGGTTGCGGGTCTCGGGTGCCAGGAGGATATGGACATCCTCTTGGCTTAAAGGGCGGTGGGCTAGGAGGTGGAGGAGCTCTTGGGATGTGAGGGTGATGGGAGAAGCGGTTTGATCGGTGTGGCGGGTCAAGATGGCTAGGGGGAGGTTGTGGATGGAGCGGGAGAGCTCAAAGAGGCGCTGGTAGGTGACGGGAGCGACCCGGTAAGCTGGGGGACGATCGATGGTCCCAATGTCGACGCGATCGGGGCGGATGCGCTGGAGGGCCTCGTTGAGGGCTCGAAACTCCGACTCCTTGTCGTTGATGCCCTGGACGACGAGAATCTCGATGATGAGCATGCCTCGATACTCCTGGCGAAAGCGCTCCATTCCTTGGATGATGGATTGGATCTTTATACCCTTCATGGGGCGATCGAGCCTTTGAAAGCAGCGCTGGGTAGCGCAATCGAGGGAGAGTTTGACCATGTCGAGTTTGGCCAGGCTAGCCCGGAGGGAGGGATTGATGATCCGGGAGGCGTTGGAGAGGATGAGGAGCTGGCTCTTCCCCTTGATCTGGTGGAGCCCCTCGATGAGTTGGTCGAGGTAGGGATAGAGAGTTGGCTCCCCATTGGCGGTGATGGTGAGGACGTCGAGGTCGCGAAAGCGGGCAAGCTGTTGGCGAACCTCGTGGAGGATGGGTTCTGGCGGAGGTGGATCGGGAATCTTTCCCGTCGGTTTTGCCGGTGCAAGCTCGCAGTAGAGGCAGTCGAAGGTACACGACTTGGTCCCAGGGGAGAGATCGATCCCGAGGGAGCGTCCGAACCGCCGGGAGTTGATGGGGCCGAAGGTGTACCTCATCGGCGGGTCAGATCGTGGACCAGTTCGACTAGATATTTGGCATTTTCCACAGGGGTGTCGGGGAGCATCCCATGGCCCAGATTGAAGATATGGCCTGGACGTGCTCCCATGACCTCGATAATCCTTTCGACCCCCTCTTTGGTGGCTTCCCGATCATAGAGTCTGGCTGGGTCCATATTCCCCTGGAGGACATAGCGTTTGCCTAGACGCTTCTTGGCCAGCTCCATCGGAGTACCCCAATCGACTCCGAAGACATCGAAGGGGCCCTCAATCCCATCCAAATACCCGGCAATCCCCTTGGGGAAGAGGATGATGGGGATTTCGGGATGGCGCTCCTTGAGGAAGGCGGCAATATCGACGAGATAGTCCCAGCTGAACTCGAAGAACTTCTCCCGCTCCAGAGCACTCGCCCAGCTGTCAAAGATTTGGATGGCATTGACCCCCGCCTCGATCTGCTTGAGCAGGTAGGCCTTGATGGCCTCGCTCACTTTGATGAGGAGGGCGTGGAGGGTTCCTGGATCGGCGTAGACCATCTGTTTGATGGCGGCGTAACTCTTGGAGCCTCCTCCCTCCACCATGTAGGTGGCCAGGGTCCAGGGGGCTCCGCTAAAGCCGATAAGGGCCTTCTCCTGGGGAAGTGTGGAGCGTACGATCCGGATGGTCTCGTAGACATAGCCCAAGCGCTCTTCGGGATAGTCGTAGAGGGCTTCCACGTCGGCGAGGGTGGCCACCGGTTTGGAAAAGACCGGCCCCTCCCCCTTTTCGAAGCGCAGTTCCATCCCCATCTCCATCGGGATGACCAAGATGTCGCTGAAGAGAATGGCCGCGTCCACATCGAGAATCTCAATGGGCTGCAGGGTGACCTCGGCGGCCATTTGAGGATCCTTGCACAAGGTCAAGAAGTCCCCCGCCTTGCGTCGAACCTCCATGTATTCGGGCAGGTAACGGCCGGCTTGGCGCATCATCCAGATCGGGGTGTAGGGAGTCGGTTTGCGGAAGCAGGCGTCGACGAAGATCATTCGTGCTCCTTCTCGTCGGAGTGGTCCACCCCCTTGTGGAGGAAGTAGAGTCCCATAGCCAAAGCGAAGATGGAGAGGGCGAAATAGAGCATCTCCAAGGCTCCCCCATACTCCATGTGGATCACCCGACGGAAGAAGCTAACGATGAGGACCATGATGATGACCTTGGCCAGCTTGTCCTTGAGCTGGTCCAGGTTCTTGATCTTCAAGATACTGCTGCTCTCACTCTCCTCGGCCGGGTCGATCTTGGAGATAAAAAGCTCGTAGACTCCGAAGCTAAAAAGGAGCATCACGACGGCGATGAGATAGAGATCGACGGCACCGATAATATCTCCTACGATCTTTTCGTGGAAATTGGCTGGATGGTTGTGGTGGAGGATCGCCTCGATGGTGTAGATGGCCACATTATAAATATCCATGCTGGCCACGACGAAGAGGATGATGGCCCCGACCATGCCAAAGACCACGGCCAAGAGGGTGAAGAGGCGGCTGTTCCAGAGGAGATGTTCGAAGATGTATTCCAGGAGTCTCATTGGTCGTACTCCAGTTCCACCCACTTTTGGGCGATGCGAACCGCGTTGGTGGCGGCCCCAACCCGTAGGTTGTCGGCGACGACCCAGATGTGCAAGACATTATCCCGATAGAGGTCTTGGCGGATCCGTCCGACGAAGGTCTCGTCCCGGTCTACAACCATGATAGGCATCGGATAGGCGAGGTTCTCGGGATCGTCGACGACCACCAGATTCTTACCCTCTTCCAGGACTCTCCTCGCCTTAGCCGCATCTACTGGTCCCTCGAACCAGATGGTAACCGCTTCACTGTGGCCTCGGAGCACCGGAACACGGACACATGTGGCTGCAACCTCGATCTCCTTGTGCATGATCTTCTTGGTCTCGTTGACCATCTTCATCTCTTCTTTGGTGTAGCCATTCTCCATGAAGCGGTCGATTTGGGGGATGACGTTGAGGGCGATTTGGTGGGGGAAGACCTCATGGGGGCTCTCGTCGAGCTTGAAGGCAAAAAAGTCCTTCATCTGCATGACCATCTCCTCCATGGCGCTCTTACCAGCACCGCTGGTGGCCTGATAGGTAGCCACATCGACCCGTTTAACCCCAAAGGCGTCGTCAAGGGGTTTGAGGGCTTGGACCATCTGGATCGTAGAGCAGTTGGGATTGGCGATAATCCCCTTGTTGCGCCAGGCGGCGATATCCTGGGGGTTGACCTCGGGTACGACCAGGGGGACCTCTGGATCCATGCGGAAGTGGCTGGTATTGTCGATGACTACCGCCCCAGCTTCGGCGGCGAAGGGGGCGAAGTGGGCCGATACCCTTCCCCCTGCGCTAAAAAGGGCGATTTCGATATCCTCCTGTTCGAAGACCTCTTCGGTGAGCTCCTGGACCTTGACGGGCTCCCCTTTGAACTCCACCTCCTTGCCCACGCTCCGGGCACTGGCGAGGGGAACCAGCTTGGCCACTGGGAAGTTGACCTCCTCTAAAACCCGAAGCATCTCCTCTCCCACGGCTCCCGTAGCGCCGACGACGGCTACATTAAAGGTTTTCATCGACTTCCTCCTTCTCCTCTTTGGGGCATTTGGCGATGCTGACCACCTTATCCCCCGATTCGACCCGGACAATCATGACGCCGCTGGTGTTGCGTCCGGCTTTGCGGATACTCTCCATGTCGACCCGGATCATTTTGCCCTTGGATGTGAGGACCATGAGATCCTTATCCTCTTCGACGCTTACCACCCCCACCACATTGCCGGTTCTGGGGGTAAGCTTCATGGCAATAACCCCCTTGCCACCTCGGGATTGCTCCCGGTACTCCCTGGCCTCCGTGCGCTTGCCGATTCCTTTTTCGCTCACGGTCAGGAGCTCTTGCTCTTCGTTGTAGATCGTCTCGGCTCCGACGACATAATCCCCTTCGAACTTGAAGCGAATGCCTGTAACACCTCGGGCCGTTCGTCCCATCTCCCGTACATCTTCGACCCGGAAACGGATGCACATCCCCTTGTGGGTGATGATGAAGAGCCAACGGGTCTTGGGGTCGACGATCTTGGCGGTTACCAGCTCGTCGTTCTCATCTAGGGTGATAGCCCGCACCCCTTTGGAGCGGATGTTGCTAAATTCTGCCAAGTTGGTGCGCTTGACGATGCCGTTTTTGGTGAAGAAGGCCAGAGATTTGTCCTCACTAAAGTCGGTGGTGGGGATGATGGCCTTGATCTTCTCGTTGGGTTCAAGTTGCAAGAGGTTGACCACCGCCTTTCCCTTGGCGTTGCGCCCAGCCTCTGGGATACGGTAGACCTTGAGCCAGTAGAGCTGGCCCCGGTCGGTAATGAACATCAGGGTATCATGGGCATTGGAGACGAAGAAGTCCTCGATAAAGTCGTCCTCGTAGGTTATGACCGCCGTCTTCCCCTTGCCACCGCGCTTTTGCTTCTCGTAGAGCTTGAGGGGGGTGCGCTTGATGTAGCCTCGATGGGTGATGGTGACTACCATCGGTTCGTTGGGGATGAGGTCCTCGATCTCGATCTCGTCGTAGTCCTCGACGATTTGGGTCAAACGGGGGGTGGAGAAGCGCTCTTTGATCTCCAGGAGCTCCTCCTTGATGATGGCGTTGAGCTTCCCTTCGTCCTTGAGGATCTGTTGGAGCTCGTCGATCTTTTGCAGTAGTTGGCGATGCTCCTGGTCGAGGCGCTCTTGTTCGAGTCCTGTGAGCCGTTGGAGGCGCATCTCCAGGATAGCCCCGCTTTGGGCCTCGCTTAGGCCGAGGCGATCCATCAAAGCTCCCCGGGCCGCCTGGGCGTCGTGGCTTCCTTTGATATCCCCCACCACCCCGTCAATATTCTCCAAGGCCTTCAAGAGCCCCTCGACAATGTGGAGCCGGGCCCTGGCCCGCTCCAGTTCGAAAATGGTGCGGCGGATGACTACCGTACGGCGGTGGTTTAAGAAGAGGTGGAGCAGATCGAGGAGGGTGAAGACCTTGGGCTCCTTGTTGTGGATGGCCAGGAGGTTGATGCCGAAGGTGATCTCCATTTGGGTCTGTTTGTAGAGGTTGTTGAGGACGATCTCTGGGATGGCATCCTTCTTGAGTTCGATGACCACCCGAACCCCCTCCCGATCGCTCTCGTCACGGATCTCGGCGATCCCTTCGATCTGCTTCTCCCGTACGAGGCTGGCAATCTGTTCGACGAGGCGGGCCTTGTTGACCTGGTAGGGGATCTCGGTGATGACGATCGCCTCCTTATTTTTGGAGCGCTCGAAGGTGGTCTTGGCCCGGATCTTGATGCGTCCCCGCCCACTTCGATAGGCGGCTATGATCCCCTGTTTGCCGTAGATGATGCCCCCTGTAGGAAAATCTGGCCCTTGAATATGCTCCATCACCTCACTCAAATCGGCTCCCGGACGCTCGATCAAAAGGACCAAGGCATCCACCAGTTCATCGAGCCTGTGGGGGGGGATGTTGGTGGCCATCCCCACGGCGATCCCACTGGATCCGTTGAGCAAGAGATTGGGTACCCGGGCCGGTAGGACATCCGGCTCACTCAAGCTCTCGTCGTAGTTGGGGACGAAATCGACGGTATCTTTGTCGATGTCGCGCAACAACTCTTCGGCGAGGGGGCGCATCCGGGCCTCGGTATAGCGCATGGCCGCGGCGTTATCTCCGTCGATGGATCCAAAGTTCCCCTGACCATCGACGAGGGGCAGACGCATGCTAAAGGGCTGGGCCATACGCACCAGGGCCTCATAGACCGCACTATCCCCGTGGGGGTGGTATTTACCGATCACATCCCCGACAATCCGGGCACTCTTCTTGTAGGGGGCCTTACTGTGAAGCCCGAGCTCGTGCATTGCGTAGAGGATGCGCCGGTGGACCGGTTTGAGGCCATCCCTGGCGTCGGGAAGGGCCCGACCGATGATGACGCTCATGGAATAATCGAGGTAGCTATTTTTAACCGACTCCTCAATATCGATCTCTTGGATATCTTGGTGGTTTTGGAAAAGATCCTCCATTGAAATCCTCATCGTAAAAATTTTGGATATTATAGCCTTTTTCGACTAATGGAGACTTGAAAGGGGGAGCTAGGAGAGCTCCTGGAGGATCTCGCTAAAGACCTGGTAGCGCCCTGTTGGAGCTACCATTTTATAGACGATGTCGGCGATCTTTTCTGGCAGCTGGGGGTTGAGCCTTCTGGGGTGCTCAGGTTTAGCAGAACCTACGGGCTGGAAGTTGTAAACTTCCAAGTAGGCTTTATCCGCTGTGAGGCCTTTGTAGATCTCAAGACCGAAATCGAAGATCTCCAGTGGCTCGAAGCGGCCGATAGGGCGGCGGTTGAGGAGGCTAAAGCGGTATTGCAATCCGGCTTGTTTCAGGGCGTAGTTGAAGGCCATTAAGAAGGCGATGGCTCCAGAGGAGAAGGGGGCGAGCACCTGGTTGTAGAAGGCCTCGAAACGCTCATACCCACTCTTAGCGAACTCGCGCATCATCTCTTCGATAAACCCCTTGGCTTTGGGGAGGGGGACAGCCTTGAGGATGGTGCGAGCTTCCCTAGGGGCTTGAAAACTTCCCCCCATGAGGATGTCTACCGCCTCCACCGTCTCTCCGTCGACTCTGGCCTTGGCCCCGACGAAGCCGATATCCCCCCACTCGTGGATCCCACACCCTTTCACGCACGCGCTCCAGTGCATGCGAATTTTTCCTACATCGGGGACCTGCTGGCTCAAGTATTGGGCCAGTTCGATGGCATCAGGCTTATTGGCGATGACCCCAAAGCTACACTCATTTTTCCCAGCGCAAGCTACCAGGTTGTTGAAGTAGGGGGAGTGGATGTTTTTGTATTTGCCAAAGAGGGGCTTTGCAAGGAGATCGGAGATGTTGGATGCGGAAATGTTGGTGATATAGAAGTTTTGTTCCACCGTAAGGCGCACCTCTCCCCCATGTTCGGCGGCGATCTGGCCGGCTTCGAGCATATCGCTTCCGCTAAAAATTCCCCCCGGCACCACTCCATGTAGGGCGAAACTCCCATCTTTGAGCTGTACTTTCCCCATGTTTGGCTCGAAGTGCTCCATCTTGCACAACCTCTCTCCAGCGCGCTCATATTTTTGACCGCAAAACTCTTCCAAAGCTGCACGGAAGTTGGCCATCCCCACTGCTTCGATGAGGAAATAGAGACGATTCTTGTTGCGGTTGTCGCGAAAACCATACTCACGGAAGAGCTCAATGAGCTTCTGGTAGAAGGGGACCACCTCGTCGGGGGTCAGGAAGATATCGGCATCCTTGGCGATCTTGCCTACTTTACCTCCTAGGTAGACGTTGTAGCCATAGAGGCCATCCCGCACGGCTAGGGCAAAACAGGCGTCATGGCCGTAGAGGTTGCACCGGTTGGCGAAGGAGCCTGAGATAGAGGTGTTGAACTTGCGGGGCAAGGTACCGATCCACTCGGGCCGCTTCAAGAAGAGCTCTTGCATTGCCAGGAGGGTGGGATAGCTAGCAAGGACGTTGTCGAAGGCCAGGCCATCGAGGGGGTCAGTGACGATGTTGCGTAGATTGTCGATGCCGGTCTGGTAGGTGGTGATGCCCACGCTTTCAAGGCGCTCAAAAATTTCGGGGACATCTTCTATTCTGATGGAGCGCAGTTCCACCTGCATCCGGGTGGTGATATCGATGTAGTCGTTGCCAAACTCTTTGGCGACCTCCCCAAGGGTTTGGGCCTGCTTTGGTGTGAGGCGACCTCCAGGAATGCGCACCCGAAGCATAAACCGCTTCGGAGTGAACTCATTTTTGTCAAAGAGGCCAAAATATTTCAAAAAGACACCCTTATCCTCTTCGCTCAGGGCATCGTACCCCTTTTTGGAGAGCTCCAAGAGCCGCTCAAAAGCCTCTTTTGGACTGAGTTTCTCCTTGATTTTCTCTATTTTGTTGATCTTTTTGCTCCGTTTTTCTTTCGCTTTTGCTAGAAGTTCGATCATCACTCTCTCCAGAATGTGGTATAAGTTGCATGTAGCAGTAGGATTTTGCCTTTGAGATGGTTGAAGGAGCGGGTAGGTCGGCCTTGACCGACCCTTTTTTGCCTGCTCCGGGAGGCGTTTACGCCTCCTGCCCCTCCTTGGTCGATGTTCTTTTCTGGGCTTTGCCCTCTTGTTCCATTGTCAACTCCCCTGCAATCTCCTCTTCTAATGTGAGTCCTTGAGGGCACTTTTCGCTCACAATCTGCACCGCCGTCTGTTTATAGTTGGGCTCGCCGCTGATGGGGTCGAAGAGGCTTTGGGTGAGGGTGTTGACCAGCTGGGTGTTGTAGTGAAAGGGTACGAAAACCTGGCCAGGGGCCACCAGGTTGGTGACGCGCACTACCAGATTCTCCACCTTGCCCCGGGGACTTTTGAGTGTGACCCGGTCGTAGTTTTTCACACCAAGTTTGGCCGCATCTTTTGGATTGATGTCGATCCAGGCCTCTGGGGCAAGATTATCCAAAATGGCGATCTGGCCCGTCTTGGTGCGGGTGTGGAAGTGCTCTACGGTGCGGCCGGTGTTGAGTAGCACAGGATAGGCTTTGCTGACTGGCTCTTCCAACGGTTTCCAATCAGCTGCGATGAAACGGGCTTTGCCATCTTCATGCTCAAAGGGCATATTCTCACCATAGAGTCTGGTGCACCCTTGAGGGTATTTGTCGTTGCAGGGCCACTGGATACCGCCAAGCGCTTCGATCTTTTCATATGTCATACCGCTATAGTCGCAGAGTCTCCCCTTGGAGATGCGCCGGATCTCCTCAAAGGCGTCGCGAGGCTCCTTCCAGCCAGCAAAGAGGAGATTGCGCAGGCCAAAGTGCTCGCTCAATTCAAGGATAATGTCAAAGTCGCTCTTTGAATCGCCAAGGGGCTCTACGGCTTTGTTGGCTTTGTTGACACGTCGCTCGCTGTTGGTGTAGGTGCCCTCTTTTTCGCCCCATGTGGCGGCAGCGAAGATCACATCGGCGATTTGGGCTGTATCACTCATGAAGGCATCTTGCACTACCAAGAGATCGAGCTTTTTAAGAGCTCGGCGCAGCTTGTTCTGATCTGGAAAACTCACCAGGGGATTGGTGCAAACGACCCAGAGGGCCTTGATCTCACCCCGATCGATGGCGTCGATGATCTCGCTATATTTGTAGCCCCGTCTGGTGGGGATGCGATCGATGGGAATGCCGATGAGGTCGGCATACTCCTGGCGATCTTTTTCGCTTTCAAACTTTCGATATCCCGGAATGGCTGAAGTGAAGCCGAATTCTCGGGTCCCCATAGCGTTGCACTGACCCGTAATGCTAAAGGGGGCGCACCCTTCCTTGCCAATTTTGCCCGTCATAATGGCCAAGTTGTTGATGGCGCTCACCGTATCGGTGCCCTGGGCCGATTGGTTGATACCCATGGTCCAGCAGATGAGGCTCTTCTTGCTGGTGGCGTAGAGCTTGGCCAGCTGGTAGAGCAGCTTCGTATCGAGGCCTGTGATGTGGGCCACTTCACCGGGCTTGTAGTTTTGGATGTGGCCTACAAACTCCCTCCACCCCTCAGTGCGGTCTTTGATGAAGGCCTCGTCATACCATCCTTGCTCCCAGATGATGTAGGCCAGGCCGTTGAGGAGTGCTAGGTCTGTGCGGGGCTTGATGGGGACATAGATATCGGCCAGTTGGCTTGTTTTGGAGCGCCTTGGGTCGATGACGACGATTTTTTTATCTTTGCGGTTTTTCATGAGGTGGTGGACGATGATGGGGTGGTTGTCGGCGAGGTTGGCACCGATCACAAAGATTACATCGGCTTTGGCAATGTCTTCGTAACTGCCTGGGGGGCCGTCTGAGCCAAAACTTTGCTTGTAGCCCATGACTGCACTGGCCATGCAAAGGGTGGTGTTGCCGTCGTAGTTGTTGGTTTGAAGTCCCAGCTGGACGAACTTACCCAGAGCGTAGAACTCTTCGGTGAGCAGCTGCCCCGTGGAGATGACGGCCAGAGCTCCTTTGCCGTACCTTTCCTGGATCTCTTGAAACTTTTGGGCCGTATAGCCAAAGGCCTCGTCCCAGCTCACATCTACAAGCTTGCCATTTTTGCGAATTTTAGGGCGCAGTGTGCGGTTGGAGGCGTAGAGCATCTGGTGCTCGCTCAGCCCCTTGGGACAAAGGGTGCCGATATTGACCGGATGTTTGGGGTCCCCCTTGGTATAGGTGGCTCTGCCATCCTTGACGCCGATATAAAGCCCACACCCCACGCCGCAATAGCCGCAGGTCGACTTGACCCAGCGATCGGGCTTTTTGGCCTTGGCGATCTTGCCAAAGAGCGGATCGTCAGTAAGAGCGTATTTCTCCTCTTTGATGTCCACTCCAAGGAGCTCTCTTATTTTTCCGATCATCTCATCCCCCTATGGTCGTTGTGCCCCGGCGAAGAAGTTGCCGGGCATACCCGTTTTGATAGCGGTGGTGTAAAAGAGCAGCCGCCCGACGAACTCGCTGGCGAAGGCCAGCAGGATTCCAAAAAGCTGGAAGGCAAAGGCAAAACCGATGCTTCCAGCATTGAGGGCAATGATGGCCAAAAGTGGCAAGACCACCGCCCCCAGGGGCAGGGTGATCTTGCGAAAATGATAGAGCTTTTGGAAGTTGTGCTCTAGCAGATACTTGGCGCGGCTGATCTGGTAGTAGAACTCGTGGCTTTCATCCACCATGTCGTAGAAGCGCTGGCTTTCGAGAAAGAGGTAAATTTGCACGCTTCCAAGCAAAATGGAGATGGCCAGCAAGATGTTGGCCACTTGGGTGTTGCCCTCAAGGGTAGCGATGAGGGCCAAAATAGCGGTGCCGATGTAGCCGGTAGAGAAGAAGCGGTAGGTAGTAGTGGCCCTGTTCCAGGTGGGTTTGGCCGGAACGCGATAGATCATCGACTGGGCGTAGATGCCATAGATCCCAACTGCCGCGGTGACAGCCTCCAGGAGGAGGCGCAAAGGGCCGTCGATCTTTAGGTAGTAGAGAGCAGCGACTATGGCCATGAGACCTGTGAAGGCACCAAGGGCCGCGGCTTCGCGACTCAGCCAGCTGGTTTTGAGGTTCTTCATGGCGCTGAGGGCCTTGATGGGGCGTCCCAGATGCAGGGCCGAAAGGGGAAGCCCGATGGCGCTCAGCATGAAGATGACGAAGGCCATGGCAAAGCTTGGCTCTGGGAGGTTGGTGAACTTTGCCGCCAAGTCGCCTAAAAGAAGAGCGATGAAGCCAATGAGGCTCACTTGGGTGAGCACCGTCATGACTACTAGGGGGAGCTCCTTGTGGGCCGGGCGGATGAGCTCCTTGTCCATCGGCTCTAGATGCTCTGGCATCTCCTCGGGCAGGGTGTAGCGGGTGGTGGCTTTGGTATACTTGGCGTCAATCAAGTAGGGGGCATTGCCCTCTTTTTGCATATCTTTGTCCAACCACTCTTGGAGATCCACCACCTCGATCTCGATGGCACCCTCGGGGCAGGCCTGGACACAGGCTGGACTCTGGTCCGCTTCGATGCGCTCATAACACATATGACACTTGGTGACGATGTGGCGCTCTTCGTGGAAAACGGGGACATCGTAGGGGCAGTTCCAGGTGCAGTACTGGCAGCCGATGCAGGCTGGATCGTCGTGGATGACGATGCCATTTTCCAGCTTGATGTAGGCATTTGTAGGACAGCCTTTGAGACAGGCCGGATCGATGCAGTGGTTGCAGCTCATGGACAAGAAGATTTGCAATACATTGGGGAACTCCCCCCCCTCCATCTCGCCGACCCGGCGCCACTTAATGTGGGGTGGATTGTTGTTTTGCTCGTTGCAGGCTACCTCACAGCAGTGACACCCAATGCATTTGGTGGCGTCGAAGTGGAAGCGGTATTGCTGCCCTGGCTTGAGCTTTGGCAGATCGATGGAGTAGCTACCACACTGCATCCCCGTTTGGGCCTTGTAGTCGATGAAGCTTTCGACTGCACTCATCATGGCTCCACTTTTTTGCAAAGATTGTATCTAAAAGTTATGCGATCAATTGTTCAAAAGTTGTACACCTTTGCTTTTTAAGAGACTAGAATTGTTCCAAGACTCCTTTTACAGGGATCTTTCATAGACTACTGGGCCATCGGCGACGTGCATGGGTGTATGTCTACCCTGGAGGGGTTGGTTGCAAAATTGCCAAAGGGTGGAAAGCTCATCTTCCTAGGGGATATGAGCGACCGGGGAGAGTACTCCAAAGAGATGGTGGAGTTCGTGGGAGAGAGTGGGAGTCTGGCTATCCTTGGTAATCACGAGTACATGATCAAGGGAAAATATAGCAGTGTTGATGGGAAACTGTGGCGGGAGTATGGAGGAGCGGCGACACTGGCTTCTTACGAGGATGTGGGGCTGATGAAGGAGCATGAGGCCCATTTGAAGGGTCTGCCCCTCTATCTGGAGATAGAGGATCGCTTCATCACCCATGGATTCGAGCTGCCCTTTTATCGCAGGCGCAAGGAGCAGCCCCTCGATCTTCTTTGCAACAGGCTCGAAGAGCTCTTTTCATTGGGAGAGGGGGTGTGGGAGTATGGGGTCTTCAATATCTTCGGCCATACCCCTTACGAGCGGGTACTCATCGGGTCTAACTATGCGGGTATTGATACTGGAGCAGTCTTTGGAGGCAGACTCAGCGCTTTGAATATTGAGACGCTGGAGGTGGTGGACGTGGCGCTGGATAGGCGGGATGAATGGCACGATATGTCGTAAGCGATACCCATTTTGGGCATGGCAAGATGCTTCTTTATGAGCCTTCAAGAGCTACGCAGATGGAAATTGCAGGGCACCGCAATTTCGATCGATTCTTGGTTGAACGATGGAGTGAAGTGGCCAGCCAAAAAGAGGGCGTACTCCATTGGAATCTCTCCTGGCAGGGGCTGGGAGCTGGAGGCAAGGGAGACGAGATTAGGAGAGTAGGAGGAAGATCAAAAGGAAGTTTACAAGAAGCGAGACGATGAATGCCCCCTTGTAGACCTTGACCGGTTCCCGCTCAATCAGGGAGGCCTTGGGATCGAAATAGGGCTTGACCTTTTGGGGGTTGGCCAGTTCGTAGTCCATTTCGCTGTAGTGGGCGTAGCGGCGCTCTAAATCCGGCTCGATGGCCCGCATGATGATGCTCTCCAGCCACTCGGGGACCGCTTCGTTGAGCTCCCTTACCCGTTTTGCCCGTTTGAAGATGGGATTTTGGAAGGGTTCGATCTCACCGTAGGGGTAGCGCCGCGTCAGGGATTGGTAGAGTGTGACGCCGATGGCGAAGATCTCGCTGGCCTCGCTGATAGGCTCTCCCTTGAAGCGCTCTGGGGCCAGGTAGCTGGGGGTTCCCGCGCGGGTGGTGATGGAGAAGATCTCCACGATGGAGCCAAAGTCCACGAGCTTGAAGACCTCCTTACCGTGGCGGCGGGTGATGAGGATATTTTCTGGTTTGATGTCGCCGTGGACCAGGTTGTGTTTGAGGAGGAAGCTGGAGGCTCGCAACAGGAATTTGGCCAGCTCGATAGCCTCGTCCACATGGATGGGGCGCTTCTGGATCCGCTCCTTGAGGCTCTCTCCCTCGATGTACTCCATGATGTAGTAGCGCATGGAGCGATTTTTGGGGATGACCGCCTTGGGGAAGAAGCCGGCCTTGAGCCGCTTGGCGTTCCAGGCCTCCTTGACGAAGAGATCCAGGAGCCCCTCGTCTTCCCTTGCCGCGACAGGTGGGAACTTCATTACATAGCGCTTGCCCTTTTGCTCTACCAGCCAGGTGCGCTCATTCTGGATGAGGGGCTTGATGAGGCGATATCCATCAATCGTCTGGTTTTTTTTGAGGGTGGTGGGGATCGGAAGTTTCTGGCGCTTGAGCTCGATGCGCTTGTCGATCCCCTTGATCTCGATGACGACGGCGCTGGTATCATCCGGCAAGTCGTCGTGGCACTTCTTGCTGGCATACTTGACGAGGGAGTGGGCGTCGATGAGGTGGTTGCGGATTTCTTCCTCCTCCAGGACCGCCGTGAGGCCATCGCTGGCTATGAGGATCTTGTCCCCTGGATGGATGAAGTTCTCGAAGAGGTAGGGTTCCACATCTGCTTCGAGGCCAATAGCCTGGGTGAGGATGTGGCTGCCTGGCTCGAGAGTGTGGTCGAAGGAGAGCTTTTGCACCACCCCATCACGCATCAAGAAGATGGGGCTATCCCCTACATTGGCTCCATAGAGCCTATTACCCTGGATCACTACCATCGCCAGGGTGGTGAGCATTTCGGGGCCTTCGTACTGGGTGAGGGATTCGGTGTAGAGGATCTGGTTGATGTTCTTGATGAAGGTGAGGATCGACTTTTCGATGTCCCAGGATTTGGGGGGATTTTTGAAGTTGGAGAGCATGTAGCTCACCACCCGCTGGGCTGCCTGGCGGCCGGCCTGGGCACTGCCCACCCCGTCGCACACAAGGCCGATGACCAGATCGTCATAGGCTTTGACCCCGAAGGCATCGTCGCTGGTAAGCTCCCTTCCCTTGGCCAGGCCAAAGCCTGAGAGGCGTACCAGCTCTTTCATCAGATCTTACCACCAGCGTGCAGACCCCAGGTGGTGCGCCAGCGGGTTTTCACGAGGCTCAGCCCCACAATGGCCAGCAAGACGATGCCAGCGAAGATGTAAAAGCCCACCGCATAGCTACCGAAGGTGGCCTTACTCCAGCCAAGGATCTTGATGAGGGCCGTTCCTCCAAGGCCCCCAGCACACCCGACGATTCCAGTCATGATCCCCATATCCTTGCCAAAGCGCTGGGGTACCAGCTGGAAGACCGCCCCGTTGGCCATCCCCAGGAAGCTCATGATCAAGAACAAGATCGCGATGGCTGCGTAGAAGTTGTGGACGAAGGTATTGAGAATTGCCAGGACGAAGACCCCGCCATAGAAGATATACAAAGATTTGACTCCCCCCAGCCGATCGGCGATGGCACCGCCTACGGGGCGCAGCATTGCTCCGGCGAAGATACAGAGGGCTCCAAAGTAGCCAGCCACTACCTTGACATTGGGCTCGTTCAGGAGTTTGAGGCCGATTTCGGCCATCTCCTCCCGGTAGACGTTCATCAGATAGACCTTCATGTAGTTGGCAAAACCGACGAATCCGCCAAAGCTCACGGCGTAAAAGAGGCTGAACCACCAGGTATCCTTGTCCCGCAACAGCTTCAAATAGTCCGCCAGGGTCTTCTTGCGGGGGGTGTAGACCTCGGGTGGGGCATCCTTGGCCAGGAGGATGTAGGTGATGAGGATGATGGTGGAGAGAATCCCCCCCACTAGAAAGACTGCTGGCCAGCCCCAGATCTCGGCGATTTTGGGGGCGAAGATGTAGTCGATGACGACCCCGATGTTGCCAGCTCCTGCGAGTCCCAGAACCAGGCCCTGGAGGCGGGGTGGGTACCACTGGCCCGCCTGAGGCAGAGCTACGGCGAAGCTGGCTCCGGCGAAGCCAAGACCAAAGGCGACCGCCAGCAGCTCGTAGTAGGTGATGGACTCCCCTCGGAAATAGGTGTAAAAGAGGGAGGCGATGACGACAGATTGGGCGAAGATGGCGGTCTTCTTAGGGCCGATATTGTCCACGAGAAAGCCCAGGAGGATTCGTAAAATCGCCCCTCCAAGGATTGGAATAGCCAAGAGGGTGGCCTTCTGGTTGGGATCGAGGATGTAGCCATGCTTGGCCAGGGATTCAGCGATCTCCGTGGCCAGGGGGCCGAGCATCGTCCAGACCATGAAGCTGAAATCGAAGTACAAGAAGGCGGCGATGAGGGTGGGCAGGTGGCCCGCCGTCTTGAGCTCACCCAGTTTCATCGGGGCTCCTTTGTGGTTTTGGTGGAATGGTATTAAAAAATGCAACATTTAGTTGTTCAAAATTTGATCAAATTTCTGGACAAAATAGCGAAAATCGGCCCTTTGGGGGGTATGTTACAATTGGAAAGAGCTCGTAATTGAAGGAGGTGCCATGAAGAAGATCGAGGCGATCATCAAGCCCTTCAAGCTGGACGAGGTCAAAGATGCCCTCACCAACTTTGGTATTACCGGAATGACGGTGAGCGAGGTCAAGGGGTATGGCCGTCAACAGGGGCACACAGAGCTTTATCGGGGGGCGGAGTATATCGTCGACTTCCTGCCCAAGGTCAAGATCGAGGTGGTGGTCAAGGCCGAAGATGTGGACGGGGTCATCCAAGCGATCTCCGAAGCGGCTCGAACTGGCAAGATCGGGGATGGAAAGATCTTCGTTTCCGATGTGGAACGGGTGGTTCGGATCCGTACAGGAGAAGAGAACGAAGAGGCGATCTAGGAGGGGAGCATGTCCATCGTAGCTGCCGATAATGTCTGGATCTTGACCTCAACGGCCCTCGTTCTGCTCATGAGTGTTCCAGCCCTTGCCATCTTCTACGGGGGTTTGACCAAGACCAAGAGTCTCCTCAACACGATGATGATGGTCCTTGTCGCCTTCTCCATTACCTCTTTGCTCTGGCTGGTCTTCGGTTACTCTCTGGCTTTTGGCTCCGATGTAGCCGGAATCATCGGAGGTCTGGAATACCTCTTCCTGCAGGGCATCGACCCCTCCCAACCGGCTCCAGCCGCCGAGAATCTCTACCACTACCTCTTCATCTTTTTCCAGATGACCTTTGCCGCCATCACCGTAGCACTGATGGCGGGGGCCTTCATCGAACGCATGCGTTTTGGGGCCTGGATGGTTGTGGCGGCGTTGTGGGCCACCTTTGTCTACTTTCCCGTCGCCCACTGGATCTGGGGGGGTGGCTTTCTCTCCGACTGGGGGGTCCTCGATTTCGCAGGGGGGCTCGTGGTCCATGAGACCAGTGGACTTTCGGCTCTGGTGGGAGCGATTCTGCTTGGACGGCGTAAGGAGGCAGTGATCCTGCCAAGCTCTTTGCCCTTGGTGGCCATCGGTACCGGATTACTCTGGTTTGGCTGGTTCGGTTTTAACGGGGGAAGCGCTCTAGGGATGAACCCTCAAGCTGTGAGTGCGGCCTTTGTTACCACCATCGCCGCCTTCGTGGGCGGATTCGTGTGGATGGTGTTGGAGTGGATCAAATTCAAAAAGCCTACATCCTTGGGGCTTTTTACCGGAATCATTGCGGGGCTTGCTACCATCACGCCGGCCAGTGGATTCGTGGACATCTTCGCAGGGCTTATCATCGGTATTCTCGCCGCCATTGTCTGTTTCTGGGCGGTGGTTTCCCTCAAGAATCGCTTCAAATATGACGATAGCCTCGATGTCTTTGGCGTGCATGGGGTCGGTGGAATCTTGGGAGCGATCTTGTTGGCCTTTTTTGCTAAGCCTGAAGTGGCCGAAGTAAAGGGGCTCTTTTTCGGCGGCGGTCTCAACCAGCTGTGGCCACAGCTTGCTGGAGTCGCTATCGTCGGTCTTTATAGCGTGGTGATGACACTCCTCATTTTCAAGGTGGTGGATAGGCTCGTGGGACTTCGGGTCGATATGGATGCCGAGACCGAGGGACTGGACGAAGCGATCCACGGCGAAAAAGCCTACTCTCGTGAGATTTGACTTGATGCTACCCCATATCGTCTATGGATATAAGTTGTTGGCTCTCATGATGGAGCCTATCCACTAGGGCTGGTGGGTGGCCGTGGGGATCCTCTTTTTGGCTCTAGAGGCAGTTATCCCGGGCTTTGTGCTGATCTGGTTCGGGGTGGG
>PUXW01000007.1 GCA_009659925.1 Nitratiruptor sp.
GCCATTATCCAACACTTCCAGATAGATCGGGTCTATTTTGTCGGGACCAACAGGTCGATGTGGGACAATCTGGTGGAACGCTTCGGCGGCGATGATGAGTACCAACTTGAGGTCCTGGAGAAGAAGGAGGGAGGTAGGCTGAGAGAGGAGGATCTCAAGAGGCTTGAAGGGCTCATCGACCGCTCCCTCGGAGGAGAGGGGAGTCGCTGTTTCATCGTCAAAGATGGGGAGAACGACGGAGAACTCTGGAACATCTTCGAGAAGTTTCTCGAAGTCCTCGACCATGTGGAGCGGGGGGATCTCCTCTATCTTGATATCACCCATCTATTTCGCTCCCTCTCGGTCATGAGCTTCGTCATAGCCGAGTTTGGGAAGATTGTCCACGAGATCGAGATAGGGGGGGTATTCTACGGCATGTTCAAAAAGGGAGAACCCTCCAAGCTCATCAATGTAGCCATGTTCTTCCAATTCCTGGAGTGGGCCAAGGCCTTCGACGAGCTGGACCGGTTTGCCTCCTTCAAGAGGCTCATCTCCCTCACCCAGGGGCGTATTCCGCCAAATGCCCACTCGATCATCAACGGAATAGAGTGGGCCTGCAGCATTGCCAACATGAGTGAGATATACAGAAACCTCCAGCGGCTGGCCACCCATCTCTATTTCGAGGAGAGCGAAGATAGGGTGATCTCCTTTCTGGCTCCCCGTTTCAAAGAGTTTGTCAGACGGCTCAACAAGAGGAGCCTCGGGGAGTTCCAGTTCGCCCTAGCCCAATTCTTCAGTGAGCGGGAGAATAGCGCCCTAGGATATGTGGCCCTTGCTGAAGCCATTGTGACCAAGATAGGGGAGGAGTGGAGACTCGATGAGAAGGCCCTCCAAGATCAGAAGGAGCGGGAGAAGATTAGGGAGTGGATCAGAGAGGGATTTGCCAGGGAATTCCCCAAATCCCATCCGGGAAGACAATTGGCCACCTTCTCCAGCAAGATTGGTACTACCCGTAACAACATCTGCCACCAGTTGGAAAACAGCAAGAATGCCAAACATGATCTTGATCTTGAAAATCTCCCCCACTAGCTCCAGAAGGCCCGAAGGCTCTTGAAAGAGGTGCTCTAAAGGGAGTTCTCCTCACGGCTCGTAGTGGAGGATGACCGGTTCCGAGTAGTTGGGGACATTGTCATAGGTGAAGAGGGCGTAATATTTGGGGATCTTGGTATTGCCGAAGTTATCATAGGTGTATTCATCTTTTCCAGCATAGATTTTGACCCCGTCGTAGGGGTTCTTAGGAGGATGGAACCGGTTGCGCACCACGAAGGTACCAACAAAATCGGGGTCCTTGGGGTTCTTCCAGGTCAGTTTGACCATCCCCTTCTCGATGGTTGCCTTGACATTTTCGACCTGGGCCACTGGAGCCTTGCGCCGTTTGATATATTTGGTGGTCAGCTTAACCGATTTGGGTTGGAACTCGACCAGGTGGTTCTTGGTGGCCGAGGCCTTGGTAGGGCGGATGAGAAAGCCCACCCGCCTTCCCGCTTTGTGGGCATTCTCCAACTCGATCCTGCTGGCGGTATCGAAGAGGAAGAAGTGCTTTTGCTCTTTTTGAAGCTCCTCTTCGCTGACTTCATAATCGATGTAGCTGATGGCCTCCCGCCCTTCGATCTGATGGTAACTTGGCTCGGTCGGATCGATGAATTCGATGAGGTAGCGGATATCTTCCCCGCTCTTTTGAATCGGTCTGTTGACTAGCTCGATGAAGGCCTCGGTAATGACAGTCATATCGGCTTCGGGGAGGGCTTGCAGATCGAACTCCATGTAGCCGTAGACCACATCCCCGTCCCGGTCAAACCCCGTCTTGAGGCTCCCGCTTTCGACCCCCTCCTTGGAGATGGTCTTGAGGATCAGGGGCTCCATATCAAGTTGGGCCGAGGGGATAGTATATTTGATATCCAGGTGGGGGCGGTAGTGGATCCCCCCGCCGTAGGGTCCATAACCGATGTCGAACATCATCATCTGGCTATCGGCTCCAAGGGGGAGCTCCTTGGGGCCTTGCATGCGAAAGAGGACGCTCCCCTTTTCGATCTGGCGCTCCAAGAGGCGCCGCTCATACTCGTTGAGCTCCCAGGTTTTCCAGATCCCTTGGGTGAGCTGCTGGGAGGGAATGGTATCTCCGAGGGTCTGGATCACCTTGGCCTGGTCGATCTGCTGGAAAGAGGCGATATCCTCCACCTCCTCGATCATACTCAAAGACCACTCCCCAAATTTTTCGATCTTCACATTGACCCTATTGAGGGGATAGAGGCTAATACGGGCCTCCTTGATGATGGCGTTGGGAGGAAGGTTGGTGAGTTTGAAGCGCATCACCCCATAACTGACCCCCAGCCGCTTGTTGACCCCGACAAAGAGGGAGTTCTTGCCAAAGTGGTCGGGGTTTTTGGTGGATTTCTCGGCGACATAGCCGATCTCCTGGGGGTAGGGGAAGATACTGCGGAAAAATTCGTCCCGCTCCAACTGGGTCATTACCTTGACCTGGGGGGCAAATCCCCCCTTGCGGCGGGTTACCATATCGACGGGGCGGATGTAGTAGAAGTAGAGCTTTCCCGAAGCCCGGTCCCGATCGACAAATCGAAGATCTCTGGTGGTGGCGATGAGGGAGGGTTCCCGACAGGCCTCCTTGTGTTTGTCGTTGCGATAGATTTCGAAGTAGACATTGGGATGGCTGGCCAAATCGTACTCCCAACGCAACTCGACCCGGTTGCTCCCAATCTCCTGGAGGGTGAAGTTCTCCACCCTGGGAGGGGAGTTCTTGGCGTAGTTGTGGGCCTCTCCCAGAGCATAGAGGAGGGCGGGGATATTCTCGTCGATACTCTCACTCATATTCTGGAGATAATCGGGGATGTTCCTGGTCCCAACCTCTACCACCGCCGCTAGGATGCCCCGGGAGTAGTAGTACTCCCGTCCACTCCCGTTGATCAACTTGGCTGGGGGTTTGCCCCGGTGGATCCCATATTTCCGTCCGGTCGCCTTATAGATCTCGTAGTTCATGTTAGCACAAAGGACATTCAAATCGGTCCCGTCGATCTCGGCCTCGTGGTTGAATTTGTGGGCCGGGAAGAAGACATTGCCCTGGGAGTGGTAGTCGAGGGCGATGGTGATATTGGGGTGGCTGTCGACAAACTCCTTGATGGCCCTGGTCTCCGGTTCGCTGAAGGGTTCGGGTCCCCCGTAGACGTTGCTCTTGGGATCGGCGCTCTTGACCCACCCGACACTGAAGTTGCGGTTGAGATCGACCCCGTAACTCCCGTCAGGGTTTTTTCGCCGGTTCTTCCTCCAGAAGGAGTAGTGGAGTCGGCTATACTCAAAGCCGTCGGGATTGAGGACGGGGACGATGTAGAGGGTGTTTTTGGAGAGGGCTTCGATGACCCGTGGATCGCTTTGGTGGTTGGTGAGCAGATAGTCGATGAAGGCAATGGCCAGCTCGTTCCCGATCCACTCCCTGGCGTGGATGGTGCCGGTGTAGAGGAGGGCCGGTTTGAGATCGGCGAACTCCACATTTAAAGTGATGGTGGCCAGGACGATGGGGCGCCCCTCCCAGGTGGTCCCGATGGATTGGAGCCGGATGAGGTGGGGGTACTCCTGGACCTTGGCTTTTAAAAAGTCGATGGTATCCTGGTAGGAGCGGTAGTGGTGCTTCAACGATCACCCTTTTTTTGGGCGCTATTATACTGAAACTCCTCCCATCCCTTCAAAAGGTGCTCAAGCCGCTTCTCCTTGATCCCCTTGATCTGCAAGAGGGCCTCTGGCTCGTGTTGGAGGCTATAGGCCAGGTTGAATAGGTCGATCTGTTTCACCACCTTGCGGGCCCGCTTCTCCCCGAGAACGCCGACCAAAAACTCCCAAAGCTCCTCTTGGCTGTAAGGGGGAGCTTCCAAGGTGTCACTGAGCTCTTGCTCCTGGACAGCCCCTTCCAGCTTCTCGCTCACAGGCTGGGGAGCGTCCCAGAACCCTTGGCAGCGGTGGGTGAAGTCCCACTCTTCACTGGGCCACTCCTCCCTGGTGCGGGGGAAGACCGGGAGCATCGGGTAGCGCTGGTCGAGCTCCCAGATCTTGTGGACCGCCCCCCTCTCGTCCATCTTTTGACGATTCAAGAAGATCGCCCCATCCTGGCTTGGAGTGTAGCGGCCAAAGGTGATGTAGCGCATCGTGCGCAAGAGGGAGCTATCGATCTTGCCCAGCTCCTCCCAGTTGTAGATGGGGATGTTGGGTTTGGGGAAGCGCCCATCGCTCAAGAGCCACATCAGATATTGGCCGATCCAGTCGCGAATATAGGGGAAGGCGGCAAAGGCGGTGGCACATTCGAGGATACGATACTTCCCATCCTTCCCGACGGCTATGTCGCAAGCCCAATACTCGGCCTTGGCTGCCTTGCTCACCTCCACCGCCAGATCGAGGACCCCCGTTGGAACATCCATGTAGTCCATGGTTCCTCCCTGGCTGGTGTTGGTGAGCCAGTGGCCCTTGGGAGGTCGCCTCCAGAAGGCGCAAACCGGCTTGTGGCCGATGAGCATCACCCGGATATCGGCCTCCATGGGGATGAAGTCTTGAACATAGATAGGGCAGTAGCGCTTGCTCTCAAGGAGCTCCTTGGCCTCCTGGAAACTATCGACCTTATGGACGAAGTAGCCCCCATAGTTGCTGGGACCATAACTGCGTTTGATGATTTTGGGGTAGGTGGTCTGACGCAGGAACTCCATCCCCTCCTCCCGATCGTAGAAGATGTAGGTTTTGGGGACGGGGATATCGTACTTCCAACAAAAGCGGGTCACATTCTCCTTGGACTTGTTGGCAAACTGGCTGTCGAGGCTGGGGATGAAGCGTACATGGGGGAGCTTCCTGGCGATTTTACGGAAGGTTTCGTAGGCTGTTGCTGGAATGTTGCCAATGAGAACATCGATCTTTTTTCGCTTCACCTCCTGGATGAAGCGCTCTTCGTCCCCCTTCCAGTGGTAGACCACCGTCTCGATCTTGTCGGGCCAGCCCCTGAAGTTGGAGCGATCGAAGAAGCGCAAGACATAGTCGAGGTAGAGCAATCCAATACGCGGTAGTTTCCTTTTCTTCATACCCTCTCCTTGATCCGTTTGTCGATGAGCTGGGCGATGGCCTCGACCTTACGGTCATTGAAATTGAGTCCCATCGTCTCTTGCTCTGGTGTAGCGAAGGCTGGAATGCCGTTGACCTCCAACACCACATAGCGATCCCGCTCCCGATCGTAGATGATATCGACCCCTGCAATCTCGATCCCAATGGCCCGGGCCGCCCTTTGGGCTAGCTCAATGACTTCAGGGCCGCAATCCTCCCTCAAGATCACACTCCCACCACTGGTTACATTGGTGCGCCAATCCCCCTCCTTGGCCCGCCGCCCATAGCAGGCGATAAACTCTCCATCTACCAGATCGATCCGGAAATCGCTGCCATCGTAGTCGATGAATCGCTCGATATAGAAGAAGCGCATATCAGTTTGGTTCAAGAAGGGCAAGATCATGTCGAGCTTGTCCTTGCTATCTACCAGAGCCATGCCCATGCCCCCCCAACCATCGACGGTCTTGAAGACGGCTTTCCCCCACTCTAGGACCTTGGCCCGGATCGTCTCTACATCCTCCCGATGGCACAAGAAGTAGTCGGGAGTGGGTACTCCGGCTTTGCGGAGGAGGTCGTTGGTTTTGAACTTGTCCTCACTGATCCGGAAGGCATCGAAGTTGTTGATACAAGGGATATGGCGGTCGAGCTGTTCGTACATGTAGACCTGATAGACCGTCTGCTCTCCGGCGTTGTAACTGAAGAAGAGATCGAGCTCTTCGTAGAGGTTGATTCCACGAAAGAGCATCTGCCCGTTTTCGGCAACGGCGTAGCGAAGATTGAGGCCCGTCATGGTCTCATAACCCATCTCCTGGAGGCGGGCTACCAGCTTGGCTTCGATCCGGTCACCCCCCCCATTCTGGTACATCCAGATCCCAACCCGCGCCATGGACGATCCTTTAAGCTCTATTTTTCCTTTTTATACTACAATGGTACACAAAAAGGGATTAAAAGGGTTTGAAATGGGCTACGATTTCTCCGAACTGGCAGAGGTAGTGACCATCAACTCCTACACCAAAAATAGGGAAGGGGTCAACCAGGTTGGAAGGCTCTTCCAGGAGAAGTTGGAGGCACTCGGTTACGAGACGACAACCATTCCCAGCCAGGTCTACGGCAACCACCTCTACTTCCAGAGTCCAAAACGACAGGGAAAGCGGATGCTCCTGCTAGGCCATTTGGACACCGTCTTTCCTCCTGGAACCTTCGAGGAGTTTCGCGAGGATGGGGAGTGGATCTATGGGCCTGGAGTGTGCGACATGAAGGGAGGGCTCATGGTCATGGTCGAGGCCCTGCGGGCCCAGGAGCAAATTACCAACATCGATATCCTGCTCGTCAGCGACGAAGAGATTGGCAGTGACGACTCCCGCCCCCATACCAAGAGGATTGCCGCCCAGTACGACTATACCCTGGTCTTCGAAGCGGCAGGCCCCAACGGAGAGATCGTCACGGGGCGTAAGGGCATTGGCACCTTTTATGTTGACATCGATGGGAAGGCTGCCCACGCTGGGAACAACTACCAGGATGGGATCGACGCTAATGCGGAATTGGCCCACAAGCTCCTCTCCTTGATCAACCTCACCGACATCGAGGCGGGGACGACCCTCAATGTGGGAAAGATTGAAGGGGGAATCGGGGCCAATACCATCAGCCCCCACGCCCATATGATCTTCGAAGCCCGCTTCACCACGGCCAAGGAGCGGGACCGCATCCTCCAATCCATCACACAAATCGTCGATACCTCCTTCATACCTGGTACGAAGGCCACCCTTCGGGGCGGTTTACAGCGGGACGTGATGGAGGAAAACCAACAACAACGGGCCTTCATCGCCCTCCTGGAGGAGTGGAGCAAACAGCAGATCTTAACGGAGCAGCGTGGGGGTGGGAGCGATGCCAATATTGCTGCAAGTGCCGGGAGTATCACCCTCGATGGTTTTGGCCCCTTTGGCGATGGGGACCATACGATCCACGAGCGGGCCAGTAAACGGAGCTATCTCGAGCGTATCGAGCTGGTCTCTCGGATCTTTGCCGGCTTCATGGGAAGCCTTTAGCCCCCATTCCACCGCTTGCGCAGCTCCTTTTGGCGCTGGAGGAACTGCTGGATGAGGGCCTGGGTATCGAACCCCAGACGCTGGATGGTTCGCTCCACATCGAGCCCAGTAGCCTGGGCAGCGGAGCGGGCTACTGACTCACTTTCTAGGAGCAGGTTGAGGTCGATGTGACGCTTTTCGAGGTAGCGGAAGAGCCGTTTGATCTCCCACTCCTCGAACCCCTTGGATCCGATGAGAGAGACCAGGAACTGGTAGCGCTCCCGCCGCTTTTGCAACCGCATGTACCACATCATGAAGAGGACCATGAGGGCGATCCCCCCCAAAATGGCCAGAGCCAATTTGAGCTCGCCGCTCAGCAGCGAGCCCTGGTGGAATTGGAAGAGTTTATGGAGTTCCATTAGAGCTTGTATCCCATCTGCAATGCTACTTCACGAATGTGCTCCAACCGCTTCTCGATAGGCGGATGGGAGGCAAAAAGATCGAGGAATCCGACGATCCCGAAAGCCTTCATATCGCTGGGCAGGGCTACTTGCTCCTTGGGGATTTGACCCAGCTTGGCCAAGGCGTAGTAGATGCCGTAGGGGCCATCGAGCCGGACCGCCCCCTCGTCGGCTTTGTACTCCCGATAGCGGCTGAACCACATGGCCAGCATGGTTGCAAAGAGGGTGAGGACAATTTCAAGGACGAAGCTGATCGCCATGTAGGCAAATGGCGATGGATTCCCCTCTTCATCTTTGGGGGCGAGGATGTTGGCCAGAAGGCGGGAGAAGAAGAAGACGAAGGTGTTGAGAACCCCTTGGAGGAGGGCCATGGTCACCATGTCCCCATGTTTGATGTGGCTGATCTCATGGGCGATGACCCCTTCGATCTCCCGCTCATCCATGAGTTCGAAGAGGGAGGTGGAAACGGCGACGAGGGCGTCGTTCCGGTTCCAACCCGTGGCAAAGGCGTTGGGTGGCCCTTCGAAGATACCGACTTCAGGCATCCCGATCCCGGCCTCTTTGGCCAGTTTGGCCACCGTCTCCACGAGCCAGGCTTCCAGTTCGTTGCGCGGCTCCTCGATCACTTCTACGCCCATTTGCATCTTCGCCATCCACTTGGAGAGGAAGAGGCTAATGAGCGAACCGCTAAACCCAATAATTAGGGAGAAAATCAAGAGGCCACTCACCGTTCCCTGATCGATCCGCAGACCGAAGAAGGTCTCCAGAACGAAGATGGTGAGGTAGATCGAGGCCATGACGGCCAGGTTCATGAGAATGAAGAGAATGATGGTCATGGGACCTCCTCTTTTTTCTCCCATTGTAGCGAATTCCATCCTCTATTTTCGACACTTTCGCGGAAAAATTTACCCCCTGCTTCCAACCGATACACCAATCCCCCCAGGAGAGGGGATTAGAGTTGGACGATGCGGGAGCGGATCGACTTGGTGGCGGCCACCATGTTGGTCAGGGCTGGGATGACCTCCTCCCACCTTCGAGTCTTCAGACCGCAATCGGGATTGATCCAGAGCTTGGAGGCTGGAAAGACTTCGAGCCGCTTCACGATCTCTGCTTCCATCTCCTCCTGGCTCGGGATTCGGGGGGAGTGGATGTCGTAGACCCCGACCCCCACCTCCTTTTGGTAGTTGTAGTTGCGAAAGGCCTCGAGAATCCGGTTTCCGTTTCGCGCGGTCTCGATGGAGATGACATCGGCATCCATTGCATCGATGGCCTCCATGATATCGTTGAAGTCGCTATAGCACATGTGGGTGTGGATCTGGGTTTGGGGTTTGGCTCGGGCCGTGGCAATTTTGAAGCTCTCTACCGCGATCCGCTCATACTCTTTTCGGTGCTCCTGGCGCAGAGGATAGCCCTCTTTGAAGGCCGCCTCATCCACCTGGATAATGGCGATGCCGCTATCCTGTAAGTCGGCGACCTCATCGCCGATGGCCAGGGCCATCTGGGTAGCGATCTCCTCCCAGGAGAGATCGTCCCGCACGAAGCTCCAGTTGAGCATGGTCACCGGGCCCGTGAGCATCCCTTTCAAGGGTTTGTCGGTCTTGGACTGGGCGTAGAGGATCCACTCCAGGGTCATCGGCTCTGGACGGTGGACATCGCCAAAGATGAGGGGGGGTTTGACACAGCGGCTCCCATAGCTTTGGACCCACCCATGCTCGCTCAGGGCGACCCCTTCGAGGAACTGACCAAAGTACTCGACCATATCGTTGCGCTCAAACTCCCCGTGAACGAGGATATCGAGCCCCACCTCCTCTTGCACCTGGATCGCCTGGTCGATGAAGGCCCGGATCCTCTCCTCGTACTGGCTCTTGTCGATCTTCCCCTCCCGATAGGCCTTGCGCACCCGACGTACCTCCGGAGTTTGGGGGAAGCTCCCGATGGTCGTGGTGGGGAGGATCGGATAGCCAAGGCGTTCGTGCTGGAGGCGCAGCCGTTCTTGAGCAGGCAGATCCCGCTCCCGTTTGATCTCTCCTTGCAACCGCTCTTTGGTGGCCTCATGATGGATCATCGTCGAGGATTGGCGCCGCTCGTTGGCCGACCGGTTGGCTTCGTAGAGCTGAACATCCTCAGGATCGAGTTCCTCACCCCGGTAGAGGCGGTCGATGAGGCGGAGCTCATCCAACTTCTCCCGAGCGAAGGCGAGCCAACTCTTGATGGCCGGATGGAGCTTATGCTCATGGCGCAGGGTATAGGGGACATGGAGGAGGGAGGAGCTGGGAGCTACGAGGAGTTGGTCGGGATCGATGGGGAGAGAGCGCAACAGGGCCACCTTCTTGTCGATATCGCTGATCCAGACATTGCGCCCATCAACGATGCCCGCCACCACTCTCTTCCCATGTTTGGCGATCTCTTCGATGGCATCGAGATTTCCGGGACCGTGGACCAGATCGAGGCCGATTCCATCAATCGGGGTCTTTACCAGTTGCTCGACCGCCTCATTGGCCCGCTCGAAATAGGTGATGAGGAAGGTCTCCAATCCAGCTGGAACTATCTCCTGGTAGACCTCTTGGATCGAACCGAGGATGGTAGGATTGGGATCGAGGACGAAGATGGGCTCTTCCAGCTGGATGGCGTTCACTCCCGCCCTTTGAAGCTCCTGGAGGAGTTGACGATAGGCCGGTACGATGGCTGGAAGGAGCTCTAGGGGATCTCCCCCATCGACTCGGCGGGATAGAGCAAGAAAGGTGAAGGGGCCGATGAGGTTCACTTTCCCTTTGGCCCCTTCGACCCGCTCTTGGAACTCTCGAAAGAGAGCAAGAATCGGGGTCGCATTGGGGGCGAAGGGTTGTCCGTGACGGAGCTGGGGGACGAAATAGTGGTAGTTGGTGTTGAACCACTTGGTCATGGGGAGGGCCTTGTGGCGCTTATCTCCCCGGGCCATGGCAAAATAGCGCTCCAATCCCGTTAGATCCCGGTACTCCTCGGGCTCACAGCCTAGGATCGTGACCATGTCGAGCATCTGATCGTAATAACTAAAGTCATTGATGGAGATATATTGGGCTTGGGCCTCCTCTTGGCTTTGCCAATGGCGCTGGCGCAGCTGGCGGCCCACCTCTTCGAGCCCCTTCCGGTCGAGGTTCCCACTCCAATAGCCCTCCAGGGCAAACTTTAGCTCCCGTTTTTCGCCAATACGAGGGTATCCAATGATGTAGGGCATAGAAGGCTCCTTGGTCTAGTTTTGGTTGGAATGGCTCTTGGGTGAAGTTAGGGGAGCGTCGAAGGTGGGGGAATGCCGCTTTTTCGCTTGCGACAGCGGCACAGAGGGGGTTTGTGGATCTTGCTCAAATAGAGGCGTGCCCTGGCCTTGCGGGCAAAGATCCGATTGCACAGACAGGGCATCTTAAGGGGTGTTGGCAAGGAGCCACCTCTCCAAGATCTTCTGAGCTGCCACACTATCGAGACGCCCATCGCGCCGATGGCGAAAGATCCCCTTAGTCTCCTCCCTCGCCTCGAAGGAGGTGAAGGATTCGTCCATATACTCGATGCGGCCTGGGAAGTCGAGGAGAGAAACGAAGTGGCGGATCCGCTCTCCCATCTCCTTGGCGCTCTTGCCCTCCTCAGGGATCCCAACGACGAGAATATCGATCTGCCACTCCTGGAGGAAGCGGGAGAGGTCCCGGGCCGCTTGGGTGCGATTCTTGCGAATAATGGGCTCTTGGGGAATGGCGATCTTCCCATCGGGGGAGAGGGCGAGGCCGATACGGCGCAATCCAACATCGATGGCTGCGATCCTATTTCCCAAGGCAAAACTCCCCAAACATCTGGTCTAGAAGCTCACTGCTCTCCATAGGGCGGGTGATAGAGGCGATCTGCTGGATGGCCCGATTGATATGGAAGGCAAAGAGTTCCAGCTCCCCATCCTCCAAGGGTTGAAAGGCCATTTCGATCTCTTGCAGAGCCTCTTGGACCGCATGGACTTGGCGGGTGGAGATGAGTATGGTCCCATCCTCACCGCTATGGCGGTCAAGCTTGGCTTTGAGCCGTTGGATGAGGGGTTCGACCCCCTCTTTGACACTCATTTTGATGGTATCCAAACCTTCAAAGGCCTCATCGTCGAGGACCAATCCGAGATCGCTCTTGTTGATGATGACGATGTGCTCCTTCTCGTGGGTGCGCAAAAGCTCCAAAATCGCCTCATCCTCCCGGTCGAGGGGACGGCTCCCGTCGAAAAGGGCCAGGACCAAATCGCTCTCGTGAAAAGCCGCCAGGGAGCGCTGGATTCCAATTTGCTCGATGCGATCTTTGGCCTCCCGAATGCCAGCCGTGTCGACGATGCGGACCAGGTGGCTACCAATGTGGAGCTCCTCTTCAATGGTATCCCGGGTTGTGCCGGCGATCTCACTGACGATGGCCCGGTCGTAGGCCAAGAGGGCGTTGAGGAGGGAGCTCTTGCCAGTGTTGGGCTTACCGATAATAGCGATGCGAAATCCTTCGATGAGCCCCCGACGCCTCCGACTGGTATCGAGGGTTGTGGCGAGCCGTTGCCGGAGCTCTTGGAGCTGGTGGCTTATTTGATGGTGTAGGTCTGCTGGGAGGTCCTCTTCGGCATAGTCGATATTGACCTCCACATAGGCGAGGATCCGGATGAGGCGCTCCCGGATCTCCTCGACGAAGTGCTGGAGCTCCCCCTTCATCTGGCGGGCTAGGATTCGGGCTCCCTCCTGGCTCTTGGCTTCGATCAACTTGGCGATGGCCTCGGCTTGGGTAAGGTCGATCTTGCCATGGAGGAAGGCCCGTTTCGTAAACTCTCCCGGTTCGGCCAGCCTCGCTCCAGCCTCGATGAGGGCATCGAGGATCTGCTGGGCGATGACGATCCCCCCATGGACTTGAAACTCGACGATATCCTCTCCCGTAAAGGAGCGGGGAGCCTGGAAGTAGATGACAATCCCCTGATCGATGAGCTCTCCCGAGAGATCGTAGATGGAAGCAAGGAGAGCCTGGCGGGGTTTGAGTTGCTTCTTGACGAGCTTACCGGCGATGGTCAAAGCCTCTGGACCGCTCATACGAACAATGGCGATGGAGCCAACTCCTCGTGGAGTGGCGATGGCGGCGATGGTCTTAGCGGTTGCGGAACTCATTGACGACGATATAGCGCTCCCCCTTCTTGTTCTCTTTGGTTCCCACATACTTGTCGGGAAAGGCGGCCCGCAACTCCTTGAGGGCGATTTGGATCAAAACCCCGTCCAAGGGCTTGGTCTGGCCCCGCCCCTCCTTCTTGATCCGTTCGATGAGGGGGCGAAGATAGTGGCGCATCGCCTCCTCTTGGGACTTGAGGAACTGGGCGATTTCGAGGCGGATCTGGATCCCATACTTGGGGTTGAGCCAGTTGAAGAGCATGTAGGAGAGGGCCTTGTAGCGGTAGCCCTCCTTGCCAATGAGCAAAGCCGCATCGGGCCCTTCGAACTCGATGAGGACGGTCTGCTTGTCGTAGGGGCGCACCTCGATTCGGCTCAAATCGAAACAGAGTTCCTGGAAGAGCTCTTCCAACTCTTGCTGGATCTGCTTGGCGATCTCTTCCAGGTCCAACTTCTCCTGATAGAAGTTATCGAAGATCTCGCTCTTTGGCGTCACCTCCTCGATCTTGCGCTCGACCTCTTCGATGATCTGGGCTGGCGGTTCCTGCTTGATACGGCGAACCAGAATGATGGCGCTCTTCCTTCCAATCCCCAAAATCCCCTTGGAGGGGTGTTGGAGGACCTTGATCTCCATCTCGTCAATGGGGCAGCCCAGCTCCTCCCGGGCCCGGCGATAGGCCTCATCGAGGGTGGGAGCTTCGATCTTGATCTGCTCATACATCCCTAGCCCCTTGGAGCTTCCTGGTGGCAAAGATCTTGTTGACGATGAGCTGCTGGATGATGGAGAGGATGTTGTTGACGAACCAGTAGAGGGTCAACCCAGCGGGGAAGGTGAGGAAGAAGAGGGTGAAGACCACTGGGAGCCATTCGAAGATCCGCTTTTGAACCGGATCGGTGATGGTGGTGGGGGTGAGCTTTTGATGGAGGTACATGGTCGCCCCCATGAGGATGGGCAATACATAGTAGGGATCTGGAGCGCTTAGATCCTTGATCCAGAGGATCCATGGAGCCCCCTTGAGCTCAATGGCGTTGAGCAAAACCCGGTAGATAGCGAAGAAGATAGGGATTTGCAAGAGCAAGGGCAGACAGCCACTCATAGGATTGACATTGTATTTCTTGTAGAGCTGCATCATGTGGAGGTTGAGCTTTTGGGGATCCCCTTTGTAGCGCTCTTGGATCTCCTTGATCTTGGGAGCTAGCTCTTTGAGCTTTTGCATCGAGAGCATCCCCTTGAGGGTGAGGGGGAAGAGGAGGATGCGGATGATGATGGTCAAGAGCACGATGGCCCAACCCCAGTTGCCCACCAGGTGATAAAGGGCCAGGAGCGCCTTGAACATCGGCTTGGCGATGAAGGTGAAGAAGCCATATTCGATGATATCGGTAAGACGAGGATCGATAGCCGCGAGACGCTCGTACTCCTTGGGCCCTACGTAGCCTCCAGCCTGAAACTCCTTGGCCCCTTGGATGAAGAGGATGGGATTCTCCTCTTCATCCTTGTCTACAATGACATTGAACCCATCGAAATTATAGAGGGCGGTGGTGTAGTAGCGGTCAAATCCAGCTGCAATAGTCGCCCCCGGGAAGCGCTCCCCCCCCTTGGCGTCCCCATCCTCGATCCAGGTAACTGTCCCGTCGGCCTCCCGGATTAAAGCGCCGTGGAGGGTATATCCGTCCACCCGTACATCGGGACGGTAGCCAGGGGAGATGTAGTAGGAGTGTCCCTGGGCCAGGATCACCTGGAGGTCGTAGTGGCCATCGGGGTAGATGGTGATCCGTTTGATCACCCGCTCTTGTCCTAGATCTTGGACGAGTTCGATAGTTTTGGGATTTCCATCGAGGGTGATGGTGGCAGGACCGTCGTAGCGGTAGGGAGTCTGGAAGGCCCGTTCATTGAGCTTGGGATCGCCAAAGCGGATCTCCAGGGGTTTGGGGAGTTTGGTGGGGTTGAAGAGGCGGATCTGTTCCCCCGCCTCATTTTGGTAGCGCTGCTCTTCCAGGACCACCTGGGAGATACGTCCGAGCCGATCGATGAAGAGGTCGAAGCGCTGGGCCTTGATCGTTACAAGGGGTTGATCGATATTGGCCGGTGAAGGGGATGGAGCAGTGGTGGAGGTGATGGTGTGGGGGGCTGTGGCCTTGGGAGCTTCGGGAGCCTTTTGGGTGAAGGTTTGGCTCTGGGCAGTGGCGTTGAGCTCCTGGTGGCCCTTCGGTTTAGGGAGGAAGAAGAGATCGTAGACGATGAAGACGACGAGGGAGAGAACTGTCGCGAGGAGGACCCGCTGGTTCATACTCAAGTTTTCCATGGACGGAGCCTTTAATCGAGATTTGGGATCAGGTAGTAGGAGCCTCCCTTCCCCCGAGGAACGAGCCAATATCTGACCCGAATCCGTTTGAAGGTAGGAGTCTGGATGGTCCGGGAGACGATGGGATAGTCGATTCCCCCGGCAAAGAGGGGATTACAGCGCAAAAGTCGCAAGAGGATGGCCCACGGGGCGCGCCAGAGGGCGTTGGCTTCGATCTGCCACCGGGCATACTCGGAGCAGGTAGGATAGTAGCGGCAACTCCCGTGGCTCAAGGGCGAGAGGAGCCTTTGATACAATCGCACCAGCAAGAGTAGGCCTCGTCTCATTGGGACTTCATCCTTCGCAATATCCCCTCGAAATGCCTCCGTAACTGGGCGAACTCGCTCCCGAGGATGGAGGGTTTGGCGACGAAGATATAGCCGCCCACTTCTAGTTCCTCCACATACTCCACGAAGAGGGCCCGCAGCCGCCTTTTGGCCCTGTTGCGCTCCACCGACTTGCCAACCTTGCGACTCGCTACGAAGCCCACCCGCATCGGACCTCTGGCCAAATAGAAGAGGACAAAGTGGGGGGTATGGAAACTCCGACCCTCTCGATAGATTCGGTCGAACTCCCGCCGACCCTTTAAGGTGGCAACCCCCTTTATACGGCCAATCTCTTTCTCCCTTTCCTGCGCCTTGCGTTGATCACCTTGCGTCCATTCTTCGTACGCATACGTACACGAAAGCCGTGGGTTCGTTTACGCCGGGTATTGTGGGGTTGGTAGGTCCGTTTCATACCGATCCTTTGGGCAGAATTTGGAAAGGTATTTTACTCAAAGCTAGCTTAAGGAGCGTTGAGGGGTGGGCCCGAGGGCCCAGGGGAGGTTACTTCTGCTCTTCTTTCTTCTGCTGGCTCTTATCCTCTTCCAGCCGTTTACCGTTGACATAGACGATCACCTCGTCACCTTCGGCGTCAAACTTGACACTATCCCCCTCTTTCACCTTGTCTTCGAGGATCAACTCGGCCAATCGATCTTCCACGATCTCATAGAGGGCTCGCTTGAGGGGGCGTGCTCCATAGACCGGATCGAATCCAGCCCTGGCAATGAGCTTCTTGGCGCTTTCGGTGAGCTCCAGCTTGATATCTCGCTCTTTGAGCTTCTCTTGGATGCGCTTGAGCATAATGTCGACGATCTTGACAATCTCCTGCTCGCCCAGGGGGTTGAAGATCACGATATCGTCGAGGCGGTTGAGGAACTCGGGCTTGAAGTAGCGTTTGAGTTCATCCTTGACCGCCTTTTCCCGGTCCGCTGGATCGCGGAACTCCATGATCTTGTCACTGGCGATATTGGAGGTCATGATGATGATCGTGTTCTTAAAGTCGACCGTGACCCCCTTGTTGTCGGTCAAGCGCCCATCATCCAGGACCTGGAGCAAGATGTTGAAGACATCTGGGTGGGCCTTCTCGATCTCGTCGAAGAGGATGACGCTATAGGGTTTGCGTCGGACCGCTTCGGTGAGTTGCCCCCCCTCCTCATATCCAACGTAGCCTGGAGGTGCTCCAACTAGGCGGCTGACCGCATGCTTTTCCATATATTCGCTCATGTCGATGCGAATCAGAGCCTTCTCGGTGTCAAAGAGGAAACGGGCCAGGGTCTTGGCGGTCTCGGTCTTTCCGACCCCAGTTGGTCCAAGGAACATGAAGCTTCCAATAGGTCTGTTGGGATCGGAGAGGCCAGCCTTGTTGCGCTTGATGGCCCTCGCCACCGCCCGAATGGCTGCGTCCTGACCGACCACATACTTTCGCAGTTCGTCTTCGATGTGCAAGATCTTCTCTTTCTCGCTCTGGAGCATCTTGCTCACAGGGATACCGGTCCACTTGCTCACGATCTTGGCGATCATCTCCTCGTCTACTGCGTTCTTGAGCAAGGTTCCCTGCTCTTGCATCCGCTTCCACTGCTCGTTGAGCTCCTCCAGCTTCTTCTGGAGCTCGGGGATCTCGCCATACTCGATTTTGGCAGCTTTTTCGAAATCCCCTTCCCGCTTGGCCCGCTCGGCCTCGATTTTGAGGCGTTCGATCTTCTCCTTAATCTCGGCGATCTCTTTGAAGACCTTCTTCTCGGTCTCGAACTGGGCTTCGAGGCGGCGCTTCTCCTCCTCCAGCTCGGCCAGCTCCTTTTCGATCTCTTCGAGGCGCTCCTTGTTCTTCTCAGGATCCTCCATCATGAGGGCCTCTTTTTCTACCAGGAGCTGTTGGATGCGCCGTTTGACCCGGGTGAGCTCGAAGGGCTCGGACTCGATTTGCATCTTCAACTCGGCGGCAGCTTCGTCGATGAGGTCGATCGCTTTGTCGGGCAAGTAGCGATCGGTGATGTAGCGTACCGAGAGTTTCACCGCAGCTACCAGGGCGCTGTCGAGGATCTGGACATTGTGGTGGGCCTCAAGGCGCTCCCGGATACCCCGAAGGATCTGGAGGGCCTCTTCAGGGGTGGGCTCTTCCACCTTGACCGGTTGGAAACGGCGCTGGAGGGCGGCATCCTTTTCAAAGTACTTGCGGTACTCTTTCAGGGTTGTGGCTCCAATGGTATGGAGCTCTCCCCGGGCCAGGGCCGGTTTCAAGATGTTGGCTGCGTCCATACTCCCCTCACTGGCGCCAGCCCCGACAATGGTGTGGATCTCATCGATGAAGAGGATAATATTTCCAGCCCGCTTGACCTCTTCGATAACGGCTTTGAGGCGATCCTCAAACTCCCCGCGATACTTGGCTCCGGCCACTAGGGCGGTCATGTCCAAGGCGATGACCCGCTTGTTCTGGAGGCTCAAGGGGACCTCCTTGTTGACGATGCGCTGGGCCAGCCCTTCGACGATAGCTGTCTTTCCAACCCCAGGCTCTCCCAGGAGAATCGGGTTGTTCTTGGTCTTGCGGATGAGAATCTGCATGACCCGGTGGATCTCCTCATCTCGTCCAATGACCGGATCGAGCTCCCCGTCGGCGGCCTTCTTCGTCAAATCGATCCCATATTTTTCTAGGGCGTCGAAGCCCTCGTCCGCCGTCTGGGACTCTACCTTCTTACCTCCCCGAATCGCTTCGAGGGTCTTTTTAAGCTCGAAGAGGTCCACATATTTGCCGAGGATCTCCTTGATTACCGGGTTATCCAGGTTGGCTTCGATCCAGGTGTCGACGGCAAGGTACTTGTCCCCATTTTTGACCATGAGTCCCTCGGCCTTCTGGAGGCTCTCGGCCAGGGCTCTGGATATCTTGATGTTCTCCTTGGTGATGGAACTGACCTTGGGCAGCCGGTCAGCAGCACTCTTGACCTCCAACTCGATGGCAGTCTTGTCGATACCCATCCGGTTGAGGGCCTGGTTCAAGATGCTCCCACTGTCGGTCAACAGGGCCCAGAGCATATGGACCACATCGACCTCGGGGTTCTTGTTGTGGAGTGCGAGGCTCACCGCACTATCGATGGTCTCCGTCATCTTGTGGGTGAGCTTTTCAAAAATATTGCTCATTACCGCTCCTTTAAGCTTTACTTTTGGGGTATTATATTGCTTTAGTCCACCATTGTCAAGGTCGTGGGATGGGGACCGTTCACCCTTTTTCGTTACTATACCATACTCCACCAATGAAGAGCGATACTTTAGTCGCACAAGCCGTTTAGCCAACTTTTAGTAATCTTTGCCTATAATTGCAGACCAAAAGAACCTCTTTCAAGGAATGGAATGAGCGTCAAACCCTTCTTCCTCGGTGTCACTGCTGCCCTAGCGCTCTCCACGGCAATTTTTGCCAAATCGAAGATAGATGAGAACCTCTCCCAAAAGATCGAGGCGATCGCCAAGTTCACCAAGGTGGTCAACACCATCGAAAACTACTATGTCGATCCCTTAACCATCGAGAAGATCATCGACAAGGCCCTCAAGGGGCTCTTGAGCAACCTCGACGCCCACTCGGCCTACCTCGATCGCAAGCAGTACAAAGAACTCCAGATCCAAACCCAAGGGGAGTTTGGAGGTCTAGGAATTACCGTCGGCATGCGGGACGGGGCCTTAACAGTCATCGCCCCCATCGAAGGAACCCCAGCAGATCGGGCTGGCCTCAAACCTGGAGATATCATTCTTAAAATCGACGACAAATCGACCCTCGATATGACCCTCGACGAAGCGGTCAATCTGATGCGGGGCAAACCTGGCACCAAGATCAAGCTCACCATCTATCGCAAAGGGGAGCCCAAACCCTTTGTCGTCGAGCTGACCCGGGCCATCATCAAGGTCCAATCGGTTTATACCAAACACATCCTCGACCCCGAGATCCTCTACATCCGGATCACCAACTTCGACAAGAAGGTGGTCCAAGAGGTCAAACGGGCCCTGGAGCAAAATCCCAAGACCAAGGGGCTCATCATCGATTTGCGCAACAATCCCGGAGGGCTTTTAGACCAAGCTGTAGGGCTCTCAGATCTCTTCATCGACGAAGGGGTAATCGTCAGCCAGAAGGGACGGGTCCAATCGGAGAATCGGGTCTATTATGCCCATAAACGGGGAACCTACAAGGAGCTCCCCCTGGTAGTTCTAGTCAACGGGGGGAGTGCCAGCGCCAGTGAAATCGTCAGCGGTGCCCTCCAAGACCACCATCGGGCGGTGATTGTCGGGGAGAAGACCTTTGGAAAGGGGAGTGTGCAAGTGATCCTTCCCATCAACAAGAGCGAGGCCATCAAGCTCACCATCGCCCGCTACTATCTCCCCAGCGGACGGACCATCCAGGCCAAGGGGATCACTCCCGATGCCATCGTCTATCCAGGCAAGGTGGAAAAGAAGGTAGATGAGTTTGCCATCAAGGAGGCAGAACTCAAGGCCCATTTGAAGAGTGAATTGGAGAAGATCGACGGTCCGCAGAAGTCGGAGCAGAAGAAGAGTAAGGAGGAGGACAAACAGCTCATCGACGAAGAGCGGCTCTATGAGGACGCCCAGCTCAAAGAGGCCTACGACATCCTCAAAGCGATCATGATCACGAAGGAGCGCAAGTGAAAAAGGGACAACTCCTCTACGAAGGGAAAGCCAAGAAGATCTGGGAGAGTGAAGATCCTGGGTTGCTCATCGCCCAGTTCAAAGATGATCTCACCGCCTTTGACGCCCAAAAGCGCAGCCACGCCACGGGTAAGGGAGCTCTCAATTGTAAGATCAGTGCCAAACTCTTCGAACTACTCCAAGACCAAGGGATCCCAACCCACTATGTCCGATGCCTTGGAGACAATGAGATGGTGATCAAACGGGCTCAGATGATCCCCATCGAGGTGGTGGTACGCAACATCGCCGCCGGTTCCTTGAGCCGACGCTTGGGAATTCCCGAGGGCAAGCGGCTTCCCTTCGCCTTGGTGGAGTTTTATTACAAGAACGACGAGCTCCACGACCCTCTCATCAACGACGAACATGCCCTCATGCTCGATCTGGTCCCCCACGAAGGGGATCTGGAGGAGCTACGCCGGCTAGGACGGGAGGTCAATGTGGTCCTCAAGAGCTTCTTCGACAAGGCCAACCTCCTGCTGGTGGACTTCAAGTTGGAGTTTGGACGTTTGGAGGATGGAACCATCGTTCTAGCCGATGAGATTAGCCCCGATAGCTGCCGTTTCTGGGACAAGGAGAGCGGAGAGCGGCTGGACAAGGATCTCTTCCGCCACGATCTGGGGGATGTGAAGGTGGCCTACGAGGAGGTCTTGCGACGAATCCAAGGGGTTATGGGG
The DNA here is from genome assembly GCA_009659925.1 of Nitratiruptor sp. Lineage (GTDB taxonomy): Bacteria > Campylobacterota > Campylobacteria > Campylobacterales > Nitratiruptoraceae > Nitratiruptor. Next base: position 20,767 of record PUXW01000007.1, read on the forward strand.
GAGTAGATGCGAGCGGTAGTCAATATCCATCTCAAGCAAGGGGTTCTCGATCCTCAAGGAAAGGCGGTCCATCACGCCCTGGGCTCTCTGGGCTTTCATAGTCCCCAGGAGGTACGGGTTGGCAAGCAGATCCTCCTAGAGCTTCGGGAAGGGCTCAGCCATGAAGAGGCCCTGGAGGAGGTACGCCAGATGTGTGAGCGGCTTTTGGCCAACACGGTGATCGAAGAGTATCAGATCGAGATCCTCCCATGAGAGTCGTCGTCGTCCAATTCCCAGGGACCAACTGCGAGTTCGATACCCGCTACGCCTTTGAGCGTCTTGGAGCCAAGGTCGAGATCCTCTGGCACAAGGAGCGGGAGATCCCCCAAGGCAGCGATTTGGTGGTCCTGCCAGGAGGCTTTAGCTACGGAGACTACCTACGCAGTGGGGCGATCGCCCGGTTTAGTCCGATCATGGAGGGGGTACGCCGCTTCGCTCAAAAAGGGGGGTATGTCCTGGGAATTTGCAACGGCTTCCAGATCCTCCTGGAGAGCCATCTCCTTCCAGGAGCCATGAAGCGCAATGCCAACCTCCACTTTATCTCCAAGTTCCACCACATCAAGGTCCTCCATAACGACAACAAGTTCCTCTCGAAGACCCGCAAGGGGGAGATCCTCTACATCCCCATTGCCCACGCCGAGGGAAACTATTATGTCGACGACGAAGAGCTCAAAAGGATGCACGAGCGGGGTCAAATCCTCCTACAATATTGTGATGCCAAGGGGGAGTACGCCAACCCCAACGGGAGTCTCGAAGCGATAGCGGGTATTTGCAACGAGCAGAAAAATGTCTTTGGCCTCATGCCCCATCCAGAGCGGGCCTGTGAGCCCCTCCTTGGAAGTGACGATGGTCTCAGGATGCTCCAGGGCTTTTTGGACTAAGCTTTTCCTCCTCTTACTCTCCTGGATCCCCCTCTCAGGGGCCATTTTGGGAGAGTGGATCGGCGTCGATCGGGAGATCTTTGTGCGCCAGATCTTTCCCATCGAACTTCGCTTCCTCAAGGGAGCCAACCCCCAGATTCGCCTTCAGGGAGGAAGCAATATCAAACTCATCCATCAAGGGCCCATCGAACCGCTGGACGATCTCTACCTCAAAAAGCGCTACTATTTCCAAGCCCTCAACTCCCAGCCCATCCTCCCCCAGGTCTCTATTCAAACCTCCAGCTACCAGTTCACCCTCCCCCCCACCAAGCTTCAAGCCAAACCCCTCAAGCCTCCCAAGAACTTCTCCAACCTCCTTGCCCACTCCCTCAAGGTCTTCGATTACGAAGCCGTCCAATACAGCAAGCGGAGCAACCTGGTCCTCTTGAAGATGAGAGCGAGGCTAGCCAACCTGGAGGAGTTCTCCCTCCCCTTTGCCACCAAGGAGGGGATCAAGGAGCTCAACATCACCTTCCCCACAAGCCAGATGGTCTATTACGCCATCATTCCCGCCTCGATGGAGCGGCTGCGATTTACCTACTTCAATACCAAAGCCAAGGAGTTTCGGGCCATCTCTTTGCCTATCCGGGTCATCGATGAGAGTGTGAGTACCCAGACCGATATCCGTCCCGTGGAGGATAAGAACAAGCGGCTCAAAGTAGCCCTACTCTTTGCCGTTGGGGCCCTCTTTTTGCTCTTGGCCATCTGGCGACGGAGCCTCCTCCTCTTCCTCCTCGCTTTGGTGGCAGGAGGTATTGGGGGCACCATGCTCGTGCCCATGAAGCAGGTGTGTGTCCGGGCTGGAACGAAGATCTACCTCCTTCCTACCAGACAGAGTACGATCTTCGAGATTACCAAGGAGCCTCGGATCTATGAGGAACTCAACCGGATCGATGGATACACCAAGATCAAGCTCTCCAAGGAGCGGGTAGGATGGATTGCCGATGAGCGTCGCTGCCAAGATTAGGGGGCTCTATGCCGCCGCTATCATCATTCCCCTGGTAAGCCTCAATATCCTCGCCTTCTTGCTGGCTCCCAAGGGGGCCTACAAGAGAATCAAACAGATCTTCACCCGGACGATCCTCAAACTCCTCGGAATCCGCCTTGTGGTCCGGGGGGAGTACGATCCCCAGGCCCAAATGGTCCTCATGAACCACTCCAGCTTCATCGATATCCCCATCTTGGAGGCCATCTATCCTAAGGATCTGGTCTGGGTGGCCAAAAAGGAGCTCTTCGAGATCCCCTTTTTTGGTCTTTTGCTCAAACTGCCCGACAATATCCGCCTCGATCGCCAGGATCGCAAGGCTCTCGTCCACCTCCTCAAAGAGGCCAAAGCCAAATCCCACGGGAAGACGATCGCCATCTTCCCCGAGGGAACCAGAGGAAAAGGGGCGCGCCTGCTTCCCTTCAAACCCGGGGCCAAGGTAATCGCCGATCGCTTAGGGCTCCGGGTCCAGCCCATTCTCATTGTATGTGCCCGGGAGCGTTTCGATAGCAAGGCCCTCACCCTCAATCCAGGGACTATCGAGGTCATCTATCTGCCCAGTTTCGAGGCAACGCCCCAACGAGAGTGGCTCCAGGAGCTTCGAAGTCAGATGCAACAGCTCCTCGACCAGGAACGCCCTAAACACTGTCCAGCTCGATAATCCGGTCGCTGCACCAGCGGGCCAGATCGATGTCGTGGGTGATCAGGAGAATCCCGAGACGATCCAAGTAGCTTAAGAGAAGCTGCATCACCTTCAAACTGGTGATGTTGTCCAGGGCGCTGGTTGGCTCATCGGCTAGGAGGAGCTGAGGATTCATCAGGAGAGCCCGCAAAATAGAAGAGCGCTGGAGCTGGCCTCCTGAGAGTTGGTGGGGGAGGCGCTGGAGCAGCGACGGGTCGAGATCGAGCTCCTGGGCGAAGGTTTTGTAGCCCTCGATGGAGGCTACATCGGCGATTTGATCGAGGATGGGATAGGAGGGGTGGAAGGAGGTGTAGGGGTCTTGAAAGATCTGGGAAAAAGGGGCGACGCGAATCGAGCCGGAGAGGGGTTTGAGGAATCCAGCGATGAGGTCGAAGAGGGTGCTCTTCCCGATCCCACTTGGTCCCACGATGGAGATGAGCTCTCCCCGATGGAGGGTCAAGGAGAAGTTGCGAAAGAGGAGGCGATCGGGGCTATAACCAAAGGTTAAGCCTTCGATCTGTAAGACGACTTGACGATCCATGGGCTGGGGCGCTGGAGCGCCCTAGAAGATGGAGAGGTAGACCCCAGCGGCTACCGCCGAACCGATGACGCCAGCCACATTGGGTCCCATAGCGTGCATGAGCAAGACGTTGGTGGGATCCTCTTCCATACCGACCCGGTTGGCGACCCGGGCGGCCATTGGAACCGCACTCACCCCAGCAGCGCCAATGAGGGGGTTAATAGGCTCTTTGGAAAACTTGTTCATGATCTTGCCCATGATCACTCCAGCCGCCGTTCCGATGGAGAAGGCTACCAGACCCAGGAGGAGGATCCCCAGGGTTTCCGGGACCAGGAAGTATTCGGCGGCCAGTTTGGAGCCGACGGAGAGTCCAAGGAAGATGGTGACGATGTTGATCAGTTCGTTTTGAAGGGTCTTGGAGAGGCGCTCTACCACCTTGGATTCCCGGACGAAGTTTCCAAAGGTCAAGGCACCGATGAGGGGGCTCGATTCGGGTAAAATGAGAATGGTCAAGAGCAAGACGGTAAGGGGGAAGAGCATCTTCTCCAACTGGCTCACCTTGCGCTTAGTGGTCATACGGATTCTGCGCTCCTCGGGGGTGGTGAGGGCCTTCATGATGGGAGGCTGGATCACTGGGACGAGGGCCATATAGCTATAGGCCGCTACCGCCATGGCTCCCAAGAGGTCGGGGGCCAGTTTGGAGGCGATAAAGACGGTGGTTGGTCCATCGGCCCCACCGATGATGGAGATTGCCGCCGCGTCTTGGAGGGAAAAGTCAAAGATGCCAAGCTGACTCAAGGCGACGGCTCCCACCAATGTCCCGAAGATCCCAAACTGGGCAGCGGCTCCCAGGAGGGCGGTCTTCGGATTGGCCAGGAGGGGTCCAAAGTCTGTCATCGCTCCGACCCCCATGAAGATGAGGATCGGAAAGAGCTCATTCTCGATCCCCGCCTTGAAGAGCTCTCCAATGAAGCCCCCGTCGCCGATAATGTTGGCCAAGGGGATGTTGGCCAACAGACCACCAAAGCCGATGGGAATGAGCAAGAGGGGCTCGAACCCCTTGGCGATGGCCAGATAGAAGAGGACAAAGGTGATGGCGATCATGATCACCCGCCCCACACTCTGTTGGAAGGGGGTGATCTCATCTCCACGGGCGTTTTTTACCCCCTCTTGGGGGTTGAGGATTGCATAGATTCCGGTCTGTTTCCAGAAATTGACCAGCATCTCGGTGAAGCTTTTGGACTCATACTCCTGGGAAGAGGGGGCTTGGGTCGTGACGGGTTGCTCCTGCTTCGTCATATGGCTCACTGTGGCGATGGCCCCAATGGGGATCATCACCACCGCCAAAGCTAAGAGGAACTGGATGATGCGCCGTCTCATGGCCTACTCCATTGTCGCCAGGACCTGGCCCTCTTCCACTTGGTCGTTGATCTTCACGGCGATATGGGCGATCACTCCATCTTTGGGGGCCGGGATATCAATCTCCATCTTCATCGACTCAAGAATCATGATCTTGTCCCCCGCCTTGACCCGATCTCCTGGATTGACGAGGATCTTCCAGACGGTACCAGGAACTGCCGATTTGATCTCGGTGAGTCCGGGAGCCGATTCACCCAGGGCCTCGGGCTCCTCGACAATCTCGACCTCCTTCTTGGCCTCGGCCTCGGGTTTGACATCCACATTGCCCTCGGCAATCTCGACGACAAATTTTTCCCCATCAACAATGACCGTGTAGATACCGCTGCTCTTCTTGCTGCTCACTTTCTCTTCCTCCATTTCACTGAGTTTGCGTACCATGAGGGGGCTCTCCCCTTTCAAGAAAGCGATTCCCTTGTCCCCGCACGAAGCGGCGATGAAGATATTCTCCTCGCTCGTTTCGATTCCCTCCTCTTCCAAGCGCTTTTTCCAATAGGCGATGGATTTGGTCTCGTCCCGATCGGCGATATCGAGGGGGTTCTCGGTGGTCGGCTCGAGACCAAGCTGTTCACTGGCCAGTTTGACCACCTCGGGGTCGGGGGCGACAGGGGTCTTGCCAAAGTAGCCCAGGACCATCTTCCCATACCCTGGGGCGATCTTCTTCCATGGACCAAACATCACATTGTTGAAAGCTTGTTGCCAGTAGAACTGGCTCACGGGGGTAACACTGGTTCCAAATCCCCCTTTCTCCACGACTTCCCGCATCGCCTTGATCACTTCGGGATACTTGTGGAGGATCTTATTGTCCCGCATCATCTGGGTATTGGCGGTCAAAGCCCCTCCTGGCATGGGAGAGAAGGGGATGAGGGGGCTGACCTGGGTGGCCTCTGGAGGGATGAAGTAGTCGGCCAGACACTCCTTGAGGGTCTCCTCATAGTCGAGGACCTTCTCCATATCGAGCCCCCCAAGGTCGTAGGGTTTCCCCTTGACGGCGTGGAGCATCGTGATAATGTCGGGCTGGCTCGTCCCACCACTGACTGGAGCTGCCGCCAGATCGATCCCATCCACCCCGGCTTCGAGAGCAGCGAGGTAGCAGGCGACACTGACCCCAGCAGTTTCGTGGGTATGGAGGCGGATGTGGACATCGTCCCCAAGGATGCGACGGGCCATCTTGATGGTCTCGTAAACCTTCTGCGGGGTGCTCGTTCCGCTGGCATCCTTGAAAGCGAGGCTATCAAACTCGATCCCCCGATCGAGAATTTCCCGGAGCACCTTCTCGTAGAACTCTGGAGTATGGGCCCCGCTACATCCTGGAGGCAGTTCCATGATGGTGATGACCACCTCGTGCTTCATCCCATACTTTTTGATACACTTGGCCGAATACTCCAGGTTGTCTACATCGTTGAGGGCGTCGAAGTTGCGCACGGTAGTGGTGCCGTGTTTGGCGAAGAGTTTGGCGAAGAGGTCAATCATCTCCCGGCTGCCCGTATCGAGCATGACCGTGTTGATCCCCCGGGCGAGGATTTGGAGGTTGGCCTCGGGTCCCACCTTCTCCCGGAAAGCGTCCATCATGTCGAAGGCATTCTCCCGCAGGTAGAAGAAGAGGCTCTGGAACCGGGCCCCTCCCCCAAATTCGAAGTGGTTGATCCCAACCTCCTTGGCCGCATCGAGGGCCGGGAGGAAGTCCTTCATCAAAACCCGACCCCCGAAGACCGATTGGAAGCCGTCCCGAAAGGTGGTATCCATCACATCGATATACTTCTTCTGCGCCATCGCTCCCCTTTGTCACGAATTTCGCATGTGGTGTAGTGCCGCGGTGATGGCGGCGACTTTTTTGAGCCGCTCCCGTCTATCGCTCTTGGGCTTCTCCTCCTCGAAGTGTTCGGGGAAGTACTTGAGCAAGAGCTTGTGCTGCCACTCCAGCACGACTACCATCAAATAGAGGAAGAGGAAGACGATCCCCATCCCCAGGAACATATACTTGATGGCCTCGATGATCATGGGACTCTCCTAGGACTTTGATGGTCCAATTGTACGCTAAAGTTGCTTATAAACCAATATCGCCCCCTCCTTTCTGGAAGGGGCGTAGAAAATGGAAACAGATCTTCACTCCCGGATCTGTCCATTGCCATAGATGCGATACTTATAAGTGGTCAAATCGTTGATCCCCATGGGACCCCGGGCATGGAGCTTGTTGGTACTAATCCCCACTTCCGCCCCAAAACCGAAGACCCCCCCATCGGTGAAACGGGTGGAGGCGTTGAGGTAGACGCAAGCGGCATCCACCTCGTTGAGGAAGCGCTCTGCGGTGGTGTAGTTCTCGGTAACGATGGCCTCGCTGTGGCCGCTGCCATAGGTGCGGATATGGTCGATAGCCCCCTCCACTCCGTCCACCACCTTGATGGAGAGGATGTTGTCGAGGTATTCGGTGTGGAAGTCCTCCTCCCCGGCCGGTGCTACATCGATGAGCTCTTGGGTGCTAGCACACCCTCGCAGATCGGTCCCATGGGCGAGGAAGGCCTCATGCAACTTTGGGAGGATCTCCTTGGCAATAGCCCGATCCACTAGGAGGGTCTCCATGGCATTGCACACCCCTGGACGCTGGATCTTGGCATTGATGGCGATGGAGACCGCCTTGTTCAAATCGGCGTCCCGATCGATGTAGGTGTGGCAGAGCCCCTTGTCGTGTTTGACGATGGGGACCGTGGCATGCTGGCTGACATGGCGGATGAGGGCCTCCCCACCCCGGGGAATGATGAGATCGACGTAGCGATCCATTCGGATGAGCCGATCCACCCCTTCCCGGCTATAATCGGGGAGGAGGGAGATGATCTCCTTGGGCAGGCCGTGGTTGATGAGAACCTCCTGGAGGGCCATGGCGATAGCTTCATTGGAGTTTTTGGCCTCTTTGCCCCCTTTGAGGATCACCACATTAGAGGATTTGAAACACAGCGCCGCGGCATCGCTGGTTACATTGGGGCGGGATTCGTAGATGATGCCGATAACCCCGATGGGAATGGAGACCTTTTCGATGCGCATTCCATTTTCAATCTCCCATCCATCCAACACCCGCCCCACGGGATCCTTCAAAGCGGCAATCTCCTCGATCGCCTTCGCCATCCCCTCGATCCGCTCCTCGTTTAAATAGAGCCGATCCCGAAGGGCCGAGGAGAGGTTGGCCTCCTTGGCATAGGCCATGTCCTCCCTGTTGGCCTGAAGGATTGCCTCCTTGTGGTGGCGTAGGGAGGTGGCCATCTCCTCCAAGAGCTGGCGCTTTTGACCGCTGGTGAGCCGTAGAAGTTGGGCACTAGCCTCTTTGGCCGCTTTGAGAAAGGTTTCCATGCTCCTCCTTTATCCTTTTTTGCGGCGAATCCGCTTTGCCGCCTCTTTGTAATGAGGGTAGCGATCGAGCCGCTCGGGATCGAGCCTCCCATGGAGGGTGACTACATCCCGAACCCCATAGAGCCGCTCCTCCCGAGGGTTGGAGGGCTCTTTGAAATTGCGCAAGAGGTCGATCATCTCCCGATCGAAGTTCCAATATTCGAACATCGCGATAGTCACCTCGATGGTATCAAAACCGAAAAGTTCTCCCTCGATCCCATCCAGATCGTTCAAGGGAAAGTCCCTATCGGGAAGATCGACCCCTTGCTCTAGGGCGTAGTTGGAGATGAGGACCTTGGAGACATCGCTTAAAAAGGCGGTATTGGCCACGACGAAGCGGTCCCGCTTCTCGGTGATCCCATACTTGGCCAGTTTACTTTTGAGCTGGGACATCTCCATGAAGGTAAGGGGAGTGATGTGGTAGAAGCTCAAATCCAAGCCGATGATCCCATCCATCACCGTCGCAAGGGCAAATTCGATGATCTGCTCGAGACCGAAGTAAGCGATGGCTTGGCGGATTTCGATGAACTCCCGGGGAAGGCCGTAGTAGGGGGAGTTGGCGATTTTGAGGATGTTGGCCACGAGGTTGGGGTCTTGTTTGAGGACCTCCTCCACATCGCTGGTGTTGTAGTCGTCGTAGTAGTAGAGGTTCTGGAGCTGACCTATGACATTGGGAATGGGGGGAAGCTGTTCGATCCTTTCCACAATCCTGTCTACCATCTCATCTCCTTTGCAGCAAATCGACGATACTCGCTTGGGGATCCTTGCCACCTAGGATGGCGTAGACCTCATCGGCGATGGGAGTATAGATCCCCTCCCGCTGGGCAATGGCATGGATCGCCTCCGCAGTGTAGACCCCCTCGGCCACCTCTCCAAGCTCCGTGAGGATCGCCTCCAGGGCCATTCCCCGGGCCAACCCCAGACCGACCCGATAGTTGCGGGAGAGTTTGCTGCTGGCCGTGAGGAAGAGGTCCCCCGCTCCACTGAGTCCAAGAAAGGTGGAACTTTTGGCCCCGAAGTGGCGCCCAAAACGCTCCATCTCCACCAGACCCCGGGCCAAGAGGGCGGCCCGGGCATTATTGCCCAGCCCAAGACCATCGCTGATTCCCCCGGCGATGGCGATCACATTCTTGTAGGCTCCAGCCACCTCAGCCCCGACCACATCCTCGTCGACATAGACCTTCATGAAGGGGGGAAAGAGGCTGGCGAAGCGGTGGGCGAGGTCGAGGTTTGTGGAGCTAACAACGATGGCGGTAGGAAGTCCCTGGAGTACCTCTTTGGCGAAGGAGGGGCCAGAGAGGAAGGCCAACTGCTCCTGGGGCAGATACTCTTGGTAGATCTCGTTGAGGAAGGCCTGCCGCTCCCGGTCGATTCCCTTGGAGGCTACCAGGACCTTGTGAGTCGGTTTCAAAGGGTTGCGAGCAAGCCATTGGGCCACCTTTTGGGCCGGGAGGGCGATGACGAGATACTCCAGTTCCAAGACCTCGTGGAGGGGGCGAAAGGAAGGCAGATCGTCGTGGCGGCGCCTGGGAGAGGTAATGGCCACTTCTCCTTTGTGTCCTAGGGCGAAGGCCAGGGCCCGCCCCCATTGACCAGCTCCGATAATCCCTACCTTCATGGTCCTCCCTTCAATTTGGCTTCGAATCGCTCCAAATCCCATCTGCGCCCAAGAACGACGAGGATATCCCCCGCATCGATCTTGTGGTTGATTCCCCGGGTCACGAAGATGAACCGATTCCCAAGTTCCTTGTCCACCAATCCTAAGAGGATGATGTTGAACTCCTGTTTAAAGTCGATCTGGCTCAAGTTGATCCCATCCAGAAAGGAGCCAGGGGGTACCTGGACCTCACGAAACTGGATGGTCGGATCCTTAAAGAGGATATGATCCATCGCCTCGGCCACGGCGGGCTTTTCCAGGATGAAGTAGAGCCGATTGGCCGCTGCATACATCGTATCGATCACCTTGTTGGCCCCGGCTAGCTTGAGCTTACGCTCGCTCTCCTTGCTCTCACACAAGGCGATTACCTCCATGTTACGGAAGAGGGCCTTGATGGTGATGGTTAGGTAGACATTGCGCTCCTCGTCTTCGAAGGCGCAAAAGACCTTGCTGATCCGGTGGTCCAAGATCAAGTCGGCGATCTCCTCGTCATTGTAGATATCGATGACGAAGACCTGTTCGATCTTGTCGGCAATGGCCTTTTTGAGCCCCTCTTTGGAGCTATCGGCCACCACCAGATTGTACCCTTCGCTCAAGAGGTTGAGACCGATTTGCTCCCCGTAGCGTCCAAATCCAAAGAGCAGGATCTTATCGTTTCTTTCTGCCAAGGCTACTCTCAATCACCATCGATTTGAAGTTGTTGATGCTGATATTGTACCCAACAACCACCAGCACATCTTCCACCTGCAAGAGGAAATCGTCCTCAGGATTGAAGTAGAAGCGGCGCCGCTGCCCCTCGAGCCTAGCTCCCGGATCGATACGCACCACTCCCAAAAGGACGATCTTGTAGGCCTTAAAATCGATCTCTCCCACCCGTTTCCCTTCCAGAAAACTCCCCCGGACCACCTCCACCTGATCACACATGGCATTGCGCTTGCCGTTGAGGATGTCGTTGATCGCCTCGATGGCGATGGGCTGTTCGATGATCTTGGAGGCAAAGAGGCCGGCGGTGATATAGGGGGAGATAAGGTAGTTGGCTCCCGCCAGCTTGAGCTTCTTGTAGGAGTTGTGATCGATGGTTCGCGAGATGAGGAAGACCTCTTGGGAGAAGCTGCGAATATTGAGGCAGATGTAGATGTTGTGCATGTCGCTGTCGGTAAGGGCCAAAACGGCGGCTACCCGGGCAAAGTTGATGGAGCGAAAGGTCTCCTTCTTGCTGGCGTCGGCACAAATGGCCCGGAGCCCCTTGCGGGTGAGCTCCTTGACCCGCTTCTTGTCCATATCGATGATGAGGAACTCCTTCCCCTCGCGCGCCAGTTTGGCTACCAGGATCTCGGCAATGCTGGTGTAGCCACAGATGATGTAGAGGTTGGAGCTGCGCCGGACGCTGTGGAGGATCCGCTCATCCCGCATCTCTTCGAGCCGCTCATTGAAGGCGGAGACGATGATGGAGGTGGCGAAGGAGATGAGACCGACTCCCGAGAGGATGATGATCATCGTGATGATCCGCCCCTCGTGGGTTTGGGGGGTGATATCCCCGTAGCCGACGGTGGAGATGGTTACGAGAGACCAGTAGAAGGCGTCAAAGAGGTGGTTGATGTTGGGGTTGGCCTGCTCCTCGAAGACATAGAGGCTGATCCCCGAGACGAGGATGGTGAAGGCCACCAGGATCAAGAGGGTAAAGAGCTCGCTCTTTTTGGAGGTGAGGACCTGGAAGAAGTGGGTGATATTCTGGGAGTAGCGCAACAACTTGAAGACTCGAAAGAGGACGAAGACCCGCAGGATCCGGAGCTCCCGATAGCTGGGTAGGATAGCCAGCAGGTCGATGATGGCCAGGGGGGATGAGATATACTCCCACTTGCGTCGGGCAATCTCCTTGAAAACCTTGGCCAGATCGAATTGGCGCTCCAGGAAGAGGGCGTTTTCAAACTCCTCGATGATGATCTTGTGGATGTCGTCGTGGACCCACATCCGCAAAAGGTATTCGATAATGAAGACTCCAGTCACGAAGTAGACATCGTAGTAGTAGAGCCATTTGGAGATGGGGGTTGTCACCTCTTCGATGATGATGATGACACTGGTGATGATGAGGAAGATCATGAAGAGGTCGAAGTAGCGCTTATAGGGGTACTCGTCGTTTTCCAGAAGGTTGCGGAAGAAGGTTTTGATCCGCTTGTAGCGCCTCGAGCCCTCCAGGAGGAAGGCGAAATCGACCAGAATTTTGACGATATATTCCCGCAGGCGCTTGGGCAGCCTCAAGAGAGCTTTTTCCTCAAGATCTCATTGACCAGTTTGGGATCGGCCTTCCCTTGACTCGCTTTCATCACCTGCCCCACGAAAAAGCCAAAGAGCTTCTCTTTACCCCCCTTGTACTGGGCCACCTTGTCCTGGTTGGCTTCGAGGACCTGGTCGACGAGACCCTCGATGGCTGTTGGATCGCTGATCTGCTTGAGCCCAAGATCTTCAATGGCCTCATCCACGTCGACCTGGTGTTCCATCAGATAGTCCAAAACATCCTTGGCCGCTTTATTGCTGATGGTCTTGTCCTCAATACGCTGGATCAGCTTGGCCAGGGTTTCACTTTGAACCGGACTCTCTTGGATCTCCAAACCGGCCTTGTTGAGCCGCGCGGCAAGTTCCACCGTGAGCCAGGTAACCCCGTTTTGGGGGGTAATTCCATGAGCCATCATCTCCTCGAAGAAGTCGGCCATCTCCCGGCTCGAAGCGATGAGGGCCGCATCGTAAGGGCGAATCCCATACTCTTGGATGAAGCGCTCCCGCTTTTGATCGGGGAGTTCTGGAATCGCTTTGGTCTCCTCGAAGAAGGATTGGGGGATGATGAGAGGGGGAAGATCTGGATCCGGAAAGTAGCGGTAATCGGCGCTCTCCTCCTTGCCCCGCATGCTCCGGGTAATTCCCTTTTGGGTGTCGAAGAGTCGGGTCTCCTGGATAACCTCCTCCTCGTAGCTCCCATCCTCCCAAGCCTCAATTTGGCGCTCTACTTCGTAATCGATTGCCCGTTGGATGAAGCGGAAGGAGTTGAGATTCTTGATCTCGACCCGGGTGTAGAGCTCTTCATCTCCCTTGGGACGGATAGAGACGTTGGCATCGCATCGGAAGGATCCCTCCTGCATGTTGGCATCGCTAATATCGAGATAGCGGACGATGGCGTGGAGCTTCTTGAGGTACTGGACCGCCTCCTGGGAGCTACGCAGATCCGGTTCGCTGACAATCTCCAGGAGGGGGGTTCCAGCCCGGTTAAGATCGACCTTGGAGATCCTCCCTTCGTGGATATTCTTCCCTGCATCCTCTTCCAGATGGGCCCGGGTGATCCCGATCTTGCGCTTGCTCCCATCCTCCAGATCGATGAAGAGGTGGCCCTTCTCGACAATGGGAACCTCGAACTGGCTGATCTGGTACCCCTTGGGGAGGTCGGGGTAGAAGTAGTTCTTGCGGTTGAAGAGGCTCTTTTGGTTGATAGTGGCCTCGATGGCCCAGCCGAACATCATCGCCTTTTTAACCGCCTCCTCGTTGATGACGGGGAGGGCTCCAGGAAGTCCCAGGCAGACCGGACAGGTATTGCTGTTTTGGCGTTGGGCGAAGCTGGTGGGGCAGGAGCAGAACATCTTGGTTCTGGTGTTGAGCTGGACATGGACCTCCAGACCGATGATGACCTCGAACTCCATCGGGCTCCTTTTGGGTTTTTCAAGAATTGTACTCAAAAGTTATTGAAAGAGCCATTAAGATCGGCGGGGGAAGAAGTAGCGGATGGCAGCAGCTCCCCGGGCCCCATGGCGGTGGGCCTGGCGAATCTGACGCTCGTGGAGGATGCCTCCAAGGGCGAGGAGATTTTTGCTCACATAGCTTGCCCGGCGCAAGGCCTTCAGCCCCAGGGGGGCGCCCTTGTTGGGGGTTGGGAAGATGGGGCTATAGGTGATGAGGTGGATCCTGGCCCCTTTGGCTTTGCGAAGCTCTTGGAGGGTGTGGGCGCTGTAGATGGTAAGCCATCCCGCCCGTCGGGCCCGTTTGGCTACCTGAAGCTGGTTGCCTGGGGCATGGAAACAGGGAAGGGCGAAACGGCGGGCTAGTGGAAAGTTACCTGAGAGGCAGGGGAGGGCATCGTGGGGGTAGGCGGCGAAGCGGGCTACGAGGGAGCGCAGTTTCGGATTCCTCTTATCCCGCAACGCGACGATGTCAGCCCTTTTAGAGCTCTTGAGCCCCTTGAAGAAGCGGGTCGGGTTGCGCCCGTAGAGGGCTGGATCGGTGATCTTATAGAGGAGGTTAGCGGTTGCCATCGAGCTTTCTGGCGATGCGCTCGAGTAGATGGCTCTGACGGCGGAGCTCCTTCAACTTTTCCACCTGCAAATGGGCCAGCTCTACCAGGAGGATGAGGAAGAGCCAGAAGATAGAGAGGATGAAGCTGTAGACGATGGCCTCTCCCAGGGAGTAGCGCATGAAGTGGGTGAAGGTGTAAAAGAGGGAGAGCAAGAAGAGGGTCCAAAGGACCCCGGAGAGAAAGCTGATGGCAAAGCGTAAAAGACGCAGCTCCATCTTAAAGGGACTCTTCGTGGAGATGGACCGCTCCTGCCAAGTAGACATAGGTGAGGATCATGAAGATGAAGGTCTGCAAGAAGGCGCTAAAGAGCAGGAGGGCGAAACCTGGAAGGGGGATGATCCAGGGGGCAAGCATCAGCAAGACCCAGAGGAAGAGGTCATCCCCTTTGATGTTTCCAAAGAGTCGAAAGGACAAGGAGATGATCCGGGAGATGTGGGAGACCACCTCGATGGGAAACATGAGGGGGGAGAGGGCTTTGACCGGCCCAGCGAAGTGGGCGATATAGTGGCCGAGCCCATTTTTGCGGATCCCCTCGAAGTTGTAGTAGATGAAGACGATGAGGGCGAGGGCTAGGGTGAAGTTGATATTCCCCGATGGCGACTCGAAGCCGGGGATGATCCCCATGATGTTGGCTACGAAGATGAAGAGTCCCAAGGTGGCAACGAGGGGAAGGTAGCGCTTGGCATACTTCTCACCGATGACATCCCGCCCCATGGCGATGACCCCTTCCAAGTAGGCCTCCATCACATTTTGGAGCCCTTGGGGGACCACTTTCATCTGCCGCGTAGCCAGTTTGGCCAAGGCGAGGACGATAATCGCCGCAAGGATCATATGGGCGATGAAGATGAAGGTATGGTCGTGGCTGATGGTACCCAAAAAGGTAAAGATTCCTTCCATGGGATGGCTCCTGGAAAAAGTTTTGGGCCCATTATACTCACTTTTTGGTTAAGTTACACTAAATCCAGCTGGCCCAGGCGATAGAGGGCAAAATCGTATCGGGTCGGATCTGCTGGATCGAAGCTTCGCAGTTTTCGGGTGAGCTCAATGGCCGCCTCCAAGTTGCACCGCCTCCCCTTCAAAAGGCCCCATTGCCGGGCTATCCGACACAAATGGGTATCGAGGGGGATGATGAGATGGGCTGGGTCGACCCCTTTCCAAAGCCCTAGATCGGGCCACTCCCGTCGCACCATCCAGCGTAAGAAGAGGTTCCACCGCTTATAGGCCGAATCCCCCCAGGAGCGTCCAAGTAGGAAGGTATATCCCCTGGAGCGGTAGGGGTTGAGGCTGGAGAGGTAGTCGATGAGGGCAAAGATCCCTTCGATGCTCGATTGCCTTTTGCTATACCCTTCCATGAAGACTGCCTCCAGATCCCCGGCCCGTTGGAGGGTGGCAAAGAGCTGGGCCACATCCTCCCTCTTTTGGAAGCGGTAGGCGGGAAGGGTGGCGGGGTCTGGGGGCTGGGAGCTAGCCAGGAGGGGGAATGGAAGCCTTTCCAAGAATGAGACCACCTGTGTAGCCCGTCCATAGGCGAAAAGGGCGCACACGAGGATCGCTTTGGGATCGTGCCGGTACCGCCTGGCTATCCAGAGGGGATCTGGATGGGCGGTGTAGAGGGTCGTATCGGCCGCCAGGGCGTCGAGTCTGGCCTTAGAAAGAGAAGTTTTCCCCAAGGTAGTGTTTGCGTACATCTGGATTTTGGGCTACCTCCTGGGCGCTTCCACTTGCGAGGATCTGGCCATCCTTCATCACATAGGCCCAATCGCACACCGACAAGGTCTCCCGCACGTTGTGATCAGTAATGAGAACCCCAAGGCCATGGATCTTCAAATCCTCGATGATCCGCTGGATGTCGTCAACGGCGATAGGATCGACGCCGGCAAAGGGTTCATCCAGGAGGAGAAATTTCGGCTGGATGACGAGGGCCCTGGCAATTTCGCATCGGCGCCGCTCT
Source organism: Nitratiruptor sp. (assembly GCA_009659925.1). Lineage (GTDB taxonomy): Bacteria > Campylobacterota > Campylobacteria > Campylobacterales > Nitratiruptoraceae > Nitratiruptor. The sequence goes on from PUXW01000007.1 coordinate 36,654, forward strand.
CCTCCACTAAGAGCCCGCCCCAGGCGGTGGCGAATGGGCTCAATCCCAAAGAGCTCCAGGAGCTCTTCTACCACCTCGTGGCGCTCCTCTTCGTCGGGGATGTTGGCCTCGGCGGCGATGTAGAGATTCTCCTCGACGGTGAGGTCCTTGAAGATACTGGACTCTTGGGGCAAGTAGCCAATCCCCAGACGGGCCTTTTTGTGGAGGGGCTCCCGGGTAATATCCTGCTCGTTCATCTCCACCTTGCCAGCCGTTGGTTCGATGAGGCCACAGATCATGTAGAAGGTGGTGGTCTTACCAGCCCCGTTTGGTCCGAGGAGTCCTACCACCTCACCGCTGTGCACTTCCAGAGAGACCCCTTTGACGATGAGGCGATCCTTGATCCGCTTTTGCAAATTTTGGGCTACGAGTCGATGCACCGGTAGATCCTTTTCTCCCCTTTTGCTTCGATGGCTACCTCCAAATAGGCAAACCCCGCCTCCTTGAGGAAGGCTTTGAGCTCCCGGCTGGGCCACTCGATGAAGTGGTACCCCTCTTTGCCAAGCTCCTCGAAAAGGCCCAGCTCGAAGAACTTGGCCGGATCGGTGTAGAGATCGTAGTGGAAGATCCGATCCCCGTAGATCTGCTGGATGGCGAAGGTAGGTGATGTGGCTCCCTCTTGGCCAAGGGCTTTGGCGAAGGCCTGGACCAGAGTGGTCTTGCCGCTAGCCAGATCTCCTGTAAGCAACACGATGGAGCGCCCGCTTTCCCGAATACACTTGACGACCTCATCTAGACCCTCCAATCCCGCTTCAACTACCTTCATAGCTGCTGGCTCACTTCCACGATCTCTTGGAGTTTCCTTGCCGCTTGACCGCTATCGATGGCCTGGGCAGCCAGCTCGATTCCCTCCCTGATGGTGGCAGCCTTCCCATCGACCATGAGGGCCGCTCCAGCGTTGAGAAGCACCATATCCCGCTTGGGTCCGTGGAGCTCGCCAGTGAGGATGGCCCGGGTGATCTGGGCGTTGGTGGCCCCGTCTCCCCCTAAGATCTCCTCTTTGAAAGCCCGTTGGAGGCCAAAATCCTCGGGAGCGATCTCGTATTCTTCCATCTTGCCCCCATGAATCTCGGCGCAATGGGTCTTGTCACAAATGGAGATCTCGTCCATTCCATCGGCGCTGCTAACCACCAGAGCCCGCTCCACGCCAAGCTCTATTAGGGCCTGGGCCAGTTTGGGAATGAATTCGGGGCTAAAGACCCCCAGCAGGTACTTCCTGGCTCCAGCTGGATTGGTAAGGGGGCCTAGGATATTGAAGATGGTGCGATGGGGGATGGTTTTGCGAATGGGCATGATGTGCTTCATGACTGGGTGGTGGTTCTTGGCGAAGATGAAACAAAAGCCGGTCCGCTCAAGCATGGCCACCTGTTTTTCGGGAGGAAGATCGAGGTTGATTCCTAGAGCTTCGAGCATGTCGGCGCTGCCACTTTTAGAAGTGATGGAGCGGTTGCCATGTTTGGCCACGTAGCAGCCGAGAGCTGGAAGGAGGAGGGCTACGGTGGAGGAGACGTTGAAGGTGCCACTGCCATCGCCCCCCGTCCCCACCACATCGATGAGTTTTGCTTGAAGTTTTGGGGGAATGGGGAGCTTGATGGAGTGCTGGCCCATAATTTTGGCTGCTTGGGCGATCTCTTGAGGACTCTCACCCCGTTGATAAAGCTCGATGAGGAAGGCTCTAGCTTCCTGGGGGGAGAGCTCGTTGGCAAAGAGTTTTTCAAACATCATCTCTCCTCCTTGTAGAGCAACTTGATCAAAAAGGGCGGCAGGATCGTGGTGACGACGATCACCAGGACCAGGGCCGAGTAGACCACATTGTCCAAAATGGCGTTGGTGCGCCCCATCTCGGCAAAGATCAGTCCCACCTCCCCCCGGGGCACCATCGCCACCCCGACGATGAGCCGCTTCTTCCACGAAAGGGGCAGGACCATCGATCCAATCACCTTCCCGAGGATAGCCACCAACAGTACCGCTCCGAAGAGTCCCCAGATGGTGGGGCTGGACCAATCGATCTGGCGTAGATTCATCGAAAGCCCCACGGCGACGAAGAAGAAGGGGGTAAAGAGATGGACCAGGGGGGTGATCTCCTCTTCGATCCGCCTGGTAAACCCCACATCCTGGGCGGCCAGGGCCATGCCAAAGGGGATGAAGAAGCGCCGAGAGAGGGCAAGTCCTGCGGCAAAGCCCCCAAGGATCTCGGGAGCTCCTAGGGCGGTAGCAAGCCACCCAAAAAAGAGGACCAGCATGAAGATGGAGGTGGGCAAGAAGCCGGGGATCTCGTTGGAGGCGTGGTAGCGCTGGATCAAGATGGCGATGATCTTGGCAAAAATCGGCGCCAAAATGAAAAATCCCACGATAAAGAGCATCACCTTGGAGACCTCCACGAAGCTCACATGGTTGGACTTGGAGAACTCATACAAAACCGCCAGCAGGATCACCCCCAGGATATCGTCCAGCACCGCCGCTCCTACGACGATCTCCCCTTCCAGGGTCTCCCGCTTGCCCAGATCTTTGAGGACCCGGACGGTGATGCCGATACTGGTGGCGGTGATGGTCCCACCCACGAAGAGGGAGACGATGAGATCGAGATCGAAGAGGAAGTAGGCTACCAGAGCTCCCAGTATAAAGGGCAAGACAAAGCCGGCCAGAGCCACCACCACACTCATCCAACCAGCCTGCATGAGCCGCTTGATGTCGGTCTCGAAGCCCACTTCAAAGAGCAGCAGGATGATCCCGATCTCGGCCAAGAGCTTGAGAACCTCGTTGAGCTCGACCCACCCCAGGGCGGAGGGGCCCAGAATGATCCCAGCCAGCAACTCCCCGAGGACTGGAGGGAGGGAGAGTTTGCGGAAGATCTCTCCAAAGAGTTTGGCGCTAAAGAGGACCAGCAGGAGGATCAAAAAGATGTTGCTCTGATGCTCCATCAAATCTCCTTCACATATTCGCCCATTCGGGCTTTGGGGACATTCTTGGTGGTCGGAATCGCCAAGACCTTGTAGCGGCGTTCCCCCTTGAGGTAGCGGATGGCGATGATATCCCCAACCTTGACCTCTTTGCTCGCTTTGGCCCTGCTACCGTTGAGGTAGACCACCCCCTCCTTGATCATGTCCTGGGCGATAGTGCGCCGCTTGACGATGTTGACTGCACTCAAAAACTTATCGATGCGCATCTTCAAACTCCAAGAGGGCCTCCTTCCGTTCCCGCCCCCACCGGTACCCTCCAAGACCCTCCTTGGAGAGGATCCGATGGCAGGGGATGAGAATGGGATAGGGGTTGGCGGCTAGGATACGTCCGATGCTCCCATACCCCTTGGGAGACCCGACCATCCTGGCGAGTTGGGAATAGGTCCACCGTTCACCTAGAGAGCTCTCCAATAGGGTCTCGTAGACGAGGGTCGTGAAAGGGGGAGCTGGAGGCAAGGGGGGAAGCCAGGGGGGCGGAACGCCCTGGAAGTAGCTCCTGAGCCACTTGCGGGTGAGCATCGTGATGGGGTTGGGGTAGGAGGGGGTTGGTTCGGAAGTGAAGGAGATGGCAAGGAGCCACCTGGCGTCGGCTTCGATCCGGATCGTTCCCAAGAAGCTCTCCATCGTCTCGACATAGATCACCGCACCAACCCCCAACGGCGTAGGAAGGAGGGATCGAGCTCGACGAGACCCCGCTTGGCCAGGGAGTCGAGGACCTCTGGATCGCAAAGGACCTCAGGAGGCCACTCCCTCGGGAATTGGTCGAGTTCGGGATCTTTGTCGGTGCCATCCACCATGATGAAGGGGTGGAGCCGGATATCCCGCTTGGCGTCGATGTTGTTGGCCACCCGCCAAACCAGCAGATAGGGGTTGTCTACATCGTCGAACTCGTTGACGACGATGAGGATGGCCACTTTCCCTGCCAGTGGGGCGAGCCGGTCAAAGAGACCCTGGACACTCTGCTCCTTGCGGTAGGCGATGACGGTGATGGGATTGGCGCTCTCCTGGAGGTAGGAGCGCAGGGCGAGGACATTGGGATCGATCTCTTGGAAAAGGGAGAGGAGGGTGCTATCCTCCATTGGTTCCACTTGGCGCTTTACAACCTCTCCAGTCCCATCGATTCCCAGTTTCCCCCCTTCGAACTGGCGGGGGCTGGAGTGGTCCAGGTGGTCCACCACCCCCTCGCTGATGAGCAAGCGCTCCGGAGTGATGCGATCGGCAATGTAGCGGGCAATGGCCTGGTAGTCTTCTAGAGGAGGAGCCAGCTCATCGACGAAGATTGCGTGTTTGACGAAGCTCATCTGCCCCACCCCCCAAAAAGCGTGCATATACTGCTTGGCCTGGGCTGGATAGCGTACGGCGATCTTGGCCAGGATGAGGTTGTGGAAAACCCCGTTTTCAGGCATGTGGTAGTCGATCAGGTCGCTGGTGGTGGTACGCAGCAGTGGCAAGAAGATCCGCTCCGTCGCCCATCCCATGTACTTGTCCTCGACAGGGGGTTTGCCCACGACGGTGGCGGTGAAGATCCCATCGGGTTTGGCCGCGATCCGGGTCACCTCCAAGACGGGGAAGGGTTCTGGGAGGGTGTAATAACCCGTATGATCCCCAAAGGGCCCCTCCAGCTCCATCGCTTCTGGATCGACATAGCCCTCGATGACAAAATCGACATCCTCTGGTACATAGATTTCGTTGGTCCGGGATTTGACCAGCCGGGGCCGCTGTTGACGGATGAATCCGTACAAGAGGAGCTCGAAGAGTCTGGGAGGAAGGGGAGCTTGGCCACACCAGTAGTAGAGGGGATCCCCTCCAATGGCGATGGTCACCGGCATCTTCACCCCGGCCTCCTTGTATTCGTGGAAGAAGTGGGCCCCGTCCTTGTGGATTTGCCAGTGCATCCCAAGCCGCTTCCCATCAAATTTCTGGAGGCGGTAGAGCCCAAGGTTTTGGACCCGCCCGTTGAGGGCCTTGGTGTAGACCTGTCCAGTGGTGATGAACTTACCCCCATCCATGGGCCAGGTCTTTAAAAGAGGCAACTCATCGAGGCTCTCCAACTCGATCCTGGCCATCCCCTCCCCGCGGAGCCGCTTCGGGAAGATGTGGCGCAACTGCAAAAGTTCTTTGAGGCGCCCTAGACTCTCCTGGAATCCCTGGGGTGGTGTGAAGTGGAGGAGGGATTGGATCCGGGAGGCGATATGGTCCGGATGGGATCCTAGGAGATCGACGGTTACCTCCTTGTTGGCGAAGATATTCATCAAGACGGGGTAGGCATACTCCTTGCCAAGGCTCCGGTCAATGGGTTTGGTAAAAAGAAGGGGCCTGGGGGTGGGCCGCTTCATCTCCACATAGGCCACATGGGGAATTTCGAGGTTGACATCGAGGGGCTCGTCGATGATACGGAGCCCATGGGATCGAAGCTTGGCGATTGGATCCATCGAGACCCTTTTTTGCTACAATTATACCCAATTCCCCCAGCTCCCCGTCCCGTCTATCGAAATAAAATAAGAGTAATTTTATCTTATTTGTGCTAGAGTATGGAACAAGAAATGTGGGAAAGGATCGCCTATGGGAATGGAGAAGGTAGAAAAGCTCATCAACTCCGACTATGAGCTGGGATTTGAGATCGACATTGAAGAGGAGAAGGCGCCGCCAGGATTGAGCGAGGAGACCATCAAGTTCATCTCCCGCAAGAAGAATGAGCCCGAATGGATGTTGGAGCTGCGCCTCAAGGCCTTCCACGCCTGGCAGAAGATGGAAGAGCCCCACTGGGCCAAGGTGACCTATCCTCCCATCGACTACCAGTCCATCAGCTACTGGGCCGCCCCGAAGAAGGCCTTGGAGAGTCTGGACGAGGTGGATCCCGAGATCCTGCGGGCCTATGAGAAGCTGGGGATCCCATTGGAAGAGCAGAAAGCCCTGGCAGGAGTGGCGGTGGATGCGGTCCTCGATTCGGTCTCGGTCAAGACCACCTTCGTGGAGGAGCTGAAAAAACTTGGCATCATCTTTTGCTCCATCTCCGAAGCGATCCGGGACTATCCGGAGCTGATCAAAAAGTACATGTTCAGCGTCGTACCCATGACCGACAACTTCTTTGCCGCCCTCAACTCGGCGGTCTTTAGCGATGGGACCTTTGTCTATGTGCCCAAAGGGGTCAAGTGCCCCATGGAGCTCTCCACCTACTTTCGCATCAACGCCCAAAATACCGGCCAGTTCGAGCGTACCCTCATCATCGCAGACGAGGGGAGCTATGTGAGCTACAATGAGGGGTGTTCCGCTCCAAGTCGGGACGAGAACCAGCTCCATGCCGCCGTGGTGGAGCTCATCGCCCACAAAGATGCCCACATCAACTACTCCACCATCCAAAACTGGTATCCGGGGGATATCGAAGGGCGCGGGGGGATCTACAACTTCGTCACCAAACGGGGGCTGTGTGAGGGAGAAAACTCCAAGATCACCTGGACCCAGGTAGAGACTGGTTCCCTCATCACCTGGAAGTACCCCAGCTGCATCCTCAAGGGGGACAACTCGGTAGGGGAGTTCTACTCAGTTGCCATCACCCGCTTGGCCCAGCAGGCCGATACTGGGACCAAGATGATCCATATCGGCAAGAATACCCGGAGCCTCATCGTCTCCAAGGGGATCAGTGCCCAGAAAGGGCAAAACACCTACCGGGGGCTGGTCAAGATCCACGAGAGCGCCGTAGGGGCCAAGAATTTTAGCGAGTGTGACAGCCTGCTCATTGGCGATCGGTGCGGGGCCCATACCTTTCCTTATCTTGAGAGCAAGTGCGCCAATGCCCAGATCGAGCATGAGGCCACCACCAGCAAGATCAGCGAGGAGCAGCTCTTTTACCTGCGCCAACGGGGTATTAGCGAAGAGGATGCGGTGAGCATGATTGTCCATGGATTTTGCAAGGATGTCTTGAGCAAGCTCCCGATGGAGTTCGCCGTGGAAGCCAAAGCGCTTCTTGATCTCACACTGGAAGGGGCAGTTGGATGAAAAAGATCATGGAAATCAAGGATTTGCACGCGAGTATCAACAACAAGGAGATCCTTAAGGGAATCGATCTGGATCTATATGAGGGCAAGGTCCACGCCATCATGGGACCCAACGGAGCTGGCAAGTCGACGCTCTCCAAGACGATTGTGGGCCATCCGGATGTGGAGGTGACTCAAGGGGAGATTCTCTACAAGGGGAAGAATATCATCGACATGGAACCAGAAGAGCGAGCCCTGGAGGGGATCTTCATGGCCTTCCAGCATCCGGTGGAAATTCCTGGGGTCAACAACGCCTACTTCTTGCGCACCGCCCTCAATGCCAAGCGCAAACACCTGGGACTGCCACCTCTCAATGCCGCCGAGTTCTTGAGACTCCTCAAGGCCAAGCTCAAGGAGCTGGGAATGAAGGAGGAGATGATCCACCGCAGCCTCAACGAAGGCTTTAGCGGCGGGGAGAAGAAGCTCAACGAGATCTTGCAGATGGAGATCCTCGAACCAGACTTCGTGATCTTGGACGAGATCGACTCGGGGCTCGATATCGACGCCTTGAAGCGGGTCAGCGACGCCGTCAACAAGATGCGGGATGGCAAACGGACCTTCATGATCATTACCCATTACCGCAAGATCCTCGACTACATCGAGCCCGATTTCGTCCATATCCTCAAGGATGGCAAGGTCTTGAAGACTGGGGGCATCGAACTGGTGGACGCATTGGAGCGCGAGGGTTATAAAGTCTTCGGAGAGTCGTGATGAAGCCCATAGCACTCAACCTCGACGCCTATAGCCACAAGAAGGCAATCGTTCAGAAGCTCCGCTCCATGGGGATGCCAACCCCAAAGACCGAGCACTACCGCTATTTCGGAATCAAACCGATCTTGGAGCGGGATTACACCTTCCTCCCACCTGAGCCTGGAGCAATCGAACCTGGGGATCATCTCGAAATTGTCGATGGTAGAGTGGCCCAGGCCCCTAAGGGGCTCTACATCGAACACCTCCCTCAGGTACGTGTCGACGATAGCCACTACGATCAGATCTACTACATCTCCCATCTCCTCGCTCCTGCCACGATCCAGATTGAGATAGAAGAGGACATGGAGCTGCCTATCACCCACAAGTTCACCCAAAATGGCGCCTTCATCCCCTATCGCATCAAGTTTCTCGTGCATGAGGGAGTCAAGTTCAAGATCAAAGAGGAGATGGTGGTGGTGAGTGAGGGCTCCCTCTACTTCTATGGATATGACATCCAGATCGCTCCCAAGGGGGAGGTGAGACTGGTCAGCAACCGGGTTACCAACATCGAGGACTTTGCCCTCTTTGGCTCCCACTCCATCGAAGTTGGCAAGGAGGCGACTTTCACCCTCTTCACCTTCGATTTGGGCAACGCCAAGACGATCCACAACTACCACACGATCCTGCACGAACGCGCCAGCCACGAGGCCAACCATGTCATCTTCGCCAAACGCCAGGCCCGTTTGGGCAACACCTTCCACATCGAACATCGGGGCAAGGAGGCCACGACAACCCAGCGCTCCCGTAATATCTTGAAGGATCGGGGCCGGGGGATCTTCGATGGTCTGCTCATCGTCAAGAACCCGGCCAAATTCGCCTCCATCACCCAGAGCTCCAAGACAATCCTCCTCAACGACGGGGCCTATATGGTCTCCAAACCCCAGATGGAGATCTACACCGAATATATCACCCAGGCAAGCCACGGCTCCACGACCGGCCATCTCGACGAGGAGGCCCTCTTCTATTTGCGCCAGCGGGGAATCGCCCTGGAGGAGGCCAAAGAGATGCTGGTTTTAAGCTTCCTGGAGGAGATCTTCACCCGTTTGGGAGATGAGGAGCTTCGAAGGGAGTTTATCGCCATCTACGAGGAGCGCCAATGAGTGTGGAGAAAATTGTCGTTGATGGACGGGAGATCGTCGTCGAGAATCCAGAAGGACTCGATATCCAGGAGCACAATAGCAAATATGGCCCTCCTGAGGCGATCTACCAGGAGATCATCAAGTATCTCAAGACCATCTACGATCCCGAGATCCCTGTGAATATCTACGACCTGGGACTCATCTACGACATCAAACTCATCCGCCGCCCCGATGGGTACAAGGCCCATATCACCATGACCCTCACCTCCATGGTCTGTCCCGTAGGAGAGAGTATCGTCGACATGGTTCGTTCCCTGGCCAACAAGATCGACCATCTCCAGGAGGTGGAGGTGGAGCTCGTCTTCGATCCCCCTTGGGATCGCTCCAAGATGAGTGATGAGGCCAAACTGGTGCTGGGGATGATGTAACTGGACCATCTTGGAGATTCTGATTCGAGCCTTAAAATTTTGTATAATAGGAAAAAAGAACCAGGTTCCAAAAGGTTTGCAAGATGGTCCGCCAATTGTACCTACTCCTCCTCTTCCCCCTCTTGCTCGGGGCAGAGGAGATCTTCTCCTTGAACATCACCTGCAAAGAGTGCCACCCCAAGATCTACCAGGAATACATGGAGTCGATGCACGCCAGAGCGACGATTTTCAAGGATCCCATCCACAAGAAGGTCTGGGAGACCCTTCCCTTTTCCCAGCGGGGTGAGTATAGCTGTGCCTATTGCCACACCCCAGCGGCCAATAATCTCCAGGAGCTCATCCAGCCCAACGGCATCGGTCCAGACCCTTACAATCCGACCCAAAATGATGCCATCGCTTGTGCCTTCTGCCACCGGATCGAAAAGATCCAATCGGGACAGATCCACAACTTCAATGTCGTCTCCAAGGAGCAGCGCCGCTACTTCGCCCGGAAGGCCCCCCTTGCAGCCTCTCCCTTCCACAAGATCGACACCTCCAACCCCCTCTACCAGCAGGGGAACAACTGTGTCGGTTGCCACGGCCACTACTCCAATAAACATGGCCTCCAGATCTACACCTCCACCCCCAACCTCCCCCAGGTCAATTGTGTCCAGTGCCACATGCCCCAAGTTCAAGGAAGCTCCAACACCCTGGTCGATACCAAGACCCATGCCTACCATGGAGGCTTTGGCAAGATCTTGAAAGAGCGCATCCAAGAGTATCTCTCCTTGGAGATCACCCCCTCTTCCAACACCTTCCATGTCGATGTGATCTCCAAGGTTCCCCATATCGTCCTGACAACCCCCCTCAAGTCCCTCTACCTCTCGGTGGATGTCATCCGCAATGGCAAGATCGTCTTTCATAAGCCGGAGTTTTTCATCCGGGCCTTGAGCGACGATCAGGGGGAGATCGCCATCCCATGGTTTGCCACCCGGGTCCTCCTCGATACGATGCTCGCCCCCAATGAGCGGCGCCGCTTCAGCTACGACTTTCCCCTCCAAAAGGGGGATCGGGTAACTGCCATCCTCGCCAAGGTCCTCCTCGACTTCGAAGTGGAAAAGGGGCAAGATGGCAAATTGGCTATCCGCAAGATCAAGATCGTCGGGGAACCCGAGCCCCTGGTCTCCAAGGTCTTGACCATCCAGTAATCAGGCCTCCCCTTTACACAAGAAGCGATAATCGCACCAGCGGCACAGCCCCTCGTCTCGGGCTGGCCGTGTTACGAACTCCAGTTGCCCCAAGAGATCCTGGAGCTTCTGGATAGCATCCTCTTGGGAGTACTCCTTTATCTTGGTCCGTTTCTCCTTGAGGTAGTAGAAGAGGGTGGGGCGCTGGTAGATGTAGTTGTAGAAGAGAGCCTGAATTTCCTCCCGCTCCTTTTGCTTCCTGCCCGTCTTGTAGTCAATGACAACCTCATCGTCGAGGCGGTCGAACTTGGCCGTGAGGAGATAACCTCCCAGTTCCCGTCTCTTCTGAAAGGCCTCCACTTTGTAGGAGCCCTGGATCCGGGGGAAGTCGTGTTCACAAAACCAGCGAACCCTTGGCTCCCAGAAGCTCTTGATCACGAACCACTCCTCCTTGTTCGAGACCTGGAAGAGGCGGTTCATGAGGGTGTGAAAATATTGCTGGGAGGAGGTGAAGTGGGGATGAGACCGGAGCAAGGAGGCAATGGTCTCGTGGAAGTGGTTGCCAAAGTTGAAGGTCGTCTCGGGGATCTCGTTCTTGATAGCGCGGACATAGCGGAAGTAGTAGTGTTTGGTGCAGCCAAGGAGGATGGCTAGAGTCGTGGGGGTGAGGATCTTGGGAGGATCGAAGGGGATCCCGTCGTAGTTTCGAGGATTTGGCCGGGGTCTGGAGGGACAGAGAATCCCCTGGTAGCGTCCATCCACAACGGGCCCCTCTTCATATCCCAATTCATAGAGGAAACGGCTGGGAGCCGACTCCTCGTTGGCGACATAGGCGATCTTGATCCGCTTGGAGTTGTGGAGGATCTGGGCGTAGTAGTGTTTCTGGAGGGCCTCGCGATCTTGGCGGCTTGGAAGGCCAACCCGTTTGCGCACCAGGGAGTTCAAGAAGAGATCCCCCTCGCCTACTTTAGGTACCAACTCCTCGTTGAAATCGAGGATGATCGCCCCATCGAGAGGAATTCCTCGGCTCTCCAGTACCCCCATTACCGTCACCTTCCCTCCCTCTACATCGTCAAAGGAGGATTGAGCCAGCTGCTCCAGGAGGAAGTGGAGCTGGTCCAAGGGATTGGGGGGGAGATAGGGGCGCAGCTTCTCGAAGCGGTAGAGCTCGCGATCAAGCACGGCTAACTCTTTGGGGCTTGCCTGGCTCCGGATGAAGGAGACGAGATCTTGGCTGTTGAAGGAATCTAAAAGGTGGGCGATCCGCTGGTATGCGATGGGATCCCCCTTGGTGAGGTAGCCTTCAATCGATTTGAGAGTGGTGTAGATGGGGGCATGGGTGAAGGGGAAGCCCATGGCGAAGTTGAGGTTTCCATTGTTCAAAAGGGCGAGGGTAGAAGCAAACCCCTCGTCTGGAAGGATGATGGAGATCTGACTGGGATCTTCGATCCCTCCCTGGACCAGCTCCTCGATGGAGGCAAGGGCGTAGGGGACCTGCCAGATCCGCTGGGAGAGGGCGACCACCTCCACCATCCCCCGGGGTGGGAGGGGGCGAAACTCCAAGACCTCATTCCTTTTGGGGTCGTAGCGGTAGATCCCCTCTTCGAAGGAACCATACATTTTTTGAAAGAGGGAACGGTTGTAGGGGGTGATGGTGAAATGGAGCTCCACGTCGATGGGAATGGCCTGGAGGATCTGGCGCTCCCGCTTACTCAAGTAGCCTAGAAGTTCCAGTTCGACCTTCTCGAATTGGGCGAAGAAAGATTCGTTAATCTGGTATTGGCGAAAGAGGATGGGATCGGCCAATCCGGCTTCGTCTAGAAGCGTTAGGTAGCGCTCCTGGAGGCGTTGGAGGATTTGAAGGTGCTCTTGATACTCCCCATAGAGATCTTCCATCATCAAATCCTCGATGGCGACCTCTTCCCGGGCCAACTCATTCCAGAACTCCAGAACGAAGCGGGTGTTCTTGAAGAAGGACAAGAACTCCTCTTCCAGTCCCAAAGGACGCAGATCGATCCCCTCCTTGGCCCGGTACAAGAAGATCCGCCGCCAATCTTCGTCGATGATGGTCCTTTCTGGGATGGTGATGGCCCGGGAAAAGAACTCTTCGATAGAGATGAAGCGATCCACCATCCCATCGGGTAGGCTCTTGAAGAGTTGGCGAATCGCTCTGGTTGTTGTGAGTACCCGCAGTCGCATTAGACCTCCTCCAAAACCAGTCGATCCAGGTAGAAGATGTAGCCCCGGACCCCTTTCTTGTGGATTGCCCCCATCGCATCCTTGTAGAAGGCGACCTGATCGATGTAGGGGCGCTGGTCTTTAGGGGTAACCGATTTGTAGTCGATGATGACAAGCTCCTCCTCCCCTTCGATAAGGAGGTCGATAATCCCATACTGGCCTCGGTAGACGAAGGGGACCTCTCGTCTAATCCGCCCCTCTTTTAAAAGCCTCTGGTACTCCTTGGCCCCATTGCCCGCGTTGTAAAGGGCTTTGGCCCTCTCAAAGTCGCAGTAAAGACCATAGCGGTTACGGGCATATTCGCTCCCTTCCATCTCGAAGAGAGCATGGACCGCAAGTCCCAGATAGATGGCCTCGTAGTCGTTGGGATTGTATTCGGGGATCTCTTTGTACTCTTGGCGACCAAAATAGCGAAGATCCCCTTGGAAGGGGGAGGGGTTGGTGGCGGGAGTTGATGGGGCTGGAGTCACCTCCAAGGTGCCCCATGTTTGGGATTGAAGGCCAGCCGCTTCCAGGGCCAGGAGAGAGCTATTGGATGGGTTCTTGAAGATGAAGAGGGAGTCCCGGGCCCTGGTGTAGGCGACATATTCGAGGTTGCGCAGATCCTCTTTTACGAGCTGGCGCTCCCGCTCCAGGATGGAAGCAAAGTGGGGATTGGCCTCTTCCAGCTGGGGGATCTTGATCCATATATCCTTGAGCTCGAGGCCATCGTATTCGAAGATAATCTCCTCCCGCTTTGGAAGATTGTCATCGATGACGATGACATGGTCGAATTCGAGTCCCTTGGCCTTGTGGATGGTGAGGATGTTGATGCCAGAGAGCCTGTTGGAGCGGAGCTCCCCTTCCCACTGGTCGATATGGTGGATGAACTCCAGCAAATCGTCATACTCCATTGCATGTTCGAGGAGCTGGACCGTCCCCTCGTCCCAGAGTTGGAAGCGATCGAGGATCTCCTTGATCATCCGGGCGGGGCGTTCAATGGGGAGCAAGAGGCGTTTAGTCCAATCACTCTCCCCGATGAAACTCCAGAAATTGGCCCAATAGAGGGCTCCTCGCTCCTGGTAGTAGATCCCTTTGAGGAGGTCGATGATAGCCCGGACCTGGGGCTGGTGGATCACTTGACGCCCACTGGTAGTGAGAGTCGCGAGATTGAGGTTGGCTTTGATCTTTTCGGCAATGCCAAGCATCGTCTCGTTGCGGTAGACCAGGATGGCAATGCTCTCCAGGGAGGCACCCTGGTCCACCAGCCTTTCTAGCACCTCTTGGAGCTGGGGCCAGTAATCGTCGATTTTGGGTCCTGACTTGGAGATGATGGCCACATATCCTCCCTCGCTCCTGGCCGGTTCCTCGTTGAGGTGGAAGAGGTTGTTGATAAAGTGGACGATGGTCGCTCTGGAGCGGTAGTTGGTCTGGAGTCTCTTCTGGACGAGGCCATAGTCCTCAAGCCATGCGGCTACCTGGTGAAAAAGCTCCTTATGGCCCCCACGGAACCGGTAGATAGCCTGTTTCACATCCCCCACATAGAAGAAGGTCCGAAAGGCGTTACTGGATCGAATCTCTTCCACGAGGGGTTGGAAGATGGCCCACTGGGTCAGGGAGGTATCTTGGAACTCATCGATGAGGATGTGGCGGATCTGGCTATCGAGGCGAAAATAGAGGAAGGCTGGTTCAATATGGCCCCGCTCTTGCCGGAGCAGATCGTATACCAGGTGCTCGACCCCCTTGAAATCGAGCCAATTCTCCCTTTTGCACACCTGATCCACTAGGGCGGCGTACTGATCGTAGCAGTAGCGCAGAGCCCACTTGATCAGAGCCTCTTTTCCATCGATTATCTCGTGAGCCACCCCAATGAGCTCTAGGAGTTGGTGGAGGAGTTGCTCACTGCTACACTTTTTAAAGTGGGATCGAGGGAAGTCTAGACTCTTGTAGCCTTGCACCTTTTGGATCACTTGGGTCTCAAGGAGCTCCTTGGGTTCTTTGGCCACAATATTGCGGGCCGTCTGGGAGCACTTGTTTAAAAGGTTGCTTGTCAACAGGTTGCGTTGAATCTCCTGGTAGCGCTCTTGGAGTTTGGCGGTGTCGGGAGGTGGGGGTGGGGGAGGAGGGAGCTCTTTCTCCTTGTCGTAGAGGAGGGGAAAGAGGACTTCGAGCTTGGGATATTCCCGGGCCAGGATGGTGAGTCTTTGGAGCTCTTTCCTGTGAAGTTGGGTAAGGAGGAGGGGCCAAAATTGGTGGAAAGGGTGGCGCTCGACAATAGCAAAATCCCCTCCAATCCCCTGGTAGTGGCCAAATTTACGGGCAATGCGCTGGAAGAATGCATCGATTGTCATGATGAAAAGGTCTGAAGTGAGGAAGTGGTGCAAGATCTTCGGAGCCTTGGCAAGGATCTCCTGGGGATGGAGACCGGTTTCGTGGGCAAGGGCTTCGAGGAAGGGATCATCAAAATGGCGCAGGGCCTGGAGGATACGGTGGCGCATCTCGTTGGCCGCCTTATTGGTGAAGGTGACGGCGAGAATCTCCCTCGCCCTGGCCCCTTTGTAGAGCAAGGCGATGTAGCGCAACACGAGGGAGAAGGTCTTGCCACTTCCAGCACTCGCTTCAAGGGAGAGCAATCGATCCATGGGCAAACCCTTCCTATGGGATGGGGCTTCATAAAAAGGGGGCTCTTTGGGATCCATGCAGACAAAGAAGAAGGTCGAAGGAGAGTAAGGATGGGAGTGGCGCGACTGTAAGCCGAGTTCTGTCGGGGATAGCTATTTATCTAGGCACCTATGTCACCATAGGGCTCAAGCGCTGGACTCCAACTATGAGGCTTCAACCTGGTCCAGCTTGCTGCGGGTTGGGTTTACACTGCCCTCCCTGTTGCCAGGGAGGCGGTGGGCTCTTACCCCACCCTTTCACCCTTGCCTGTGCCCGAAGGCCATCGGCGGTCTCCTCTCTGTTGCACTTTCCCTCGGCTTATCCCTTTCGGGCTTCGCCGGCCACCGGTTAGGTGGAACCCTGCCTCATTGCAGCTCGGACTTTCCTCTTGGGTAACCCCAAGCAGCTATCCGTCGCGCCAGGGCCAATTATACCATAAATCGGCAAACTTACCTACTTGATGGTCTCACAGACATCTTTGGCCTTCATCGCCTCGACCTCGGCGACGCTCTTCAAGGCCCCCTTCTCTTTGGCCTCCTTGGCATACTTGACCCCAAGCTCATAGGCCTTCTTATTGAGATCGACAAACTTGGGGGGAACCTTGCTGATCATCGTCTCGAAGACGAGATCGTTGGGCAAGACTCCGGTCATCTCCACCGTTACCCCCAAGGCGACAACCGACTGGGTCACCACATTCCCAACCTCTTCCTTGGCGATGGAGATAATCGGGATCCCATACATCTCCCAGCGATCCAGATCCTCTTGGGTTGGAGTGACCAGGTTGGGTTCGATAACGATGACCCCCCCATCCTTGACGCCATCTTTAAACTGGTTGTAGCTCACCTGGGCGGTGGAGAGCATGAACTCGATCTCCCCTTCGTTGGCGTAGGGGTAGAGGATCTCCTCGTCGTCGAGAATAATATCGACCTTGGTAGGTCCACCTCGAACTTGGGAGGTATAGGTTGCCGCCTTGACTCCGTAGCCCCCCTGTTTGATCTTGGCTGCGGCCAGGATCTCCCCTGCCAGCAAGACTCCTTGTCCACCAACCCCAGTAAAGCGCAGCTGATGTCTCATTCCAACTCCCTTTGGCTCGAAATTTTCCCCGAATGGGGCGAAAGGAAGGGGAACCCCTTCCTAGAATGGTTTGATCTGGATAGGTACATCCACCCGCTTCTTGTTCTGAGCCGCTTCGATGACCAAGTCGTAGGCGTCGCAATACTCCATCTGGTCGTCCACATGGTGGAGGATACCCGTGGGGAAGTAGTTGATCTTCTCCTCCTCAGGCAACTTGTCGTACTTGGACTTGGGCATGGTGATGGAGTCGATCCACTGCTGGTTCTCGATGGCTTCTCCCATCTTGTTCTTGCGCCCCAGGTTCACATGGCAGTTACTGAAAACATCGAAGAAGCTGAAGCCTCGGTGCTCGAATCCCTTGATGAACATCTTTTCGAGCTTCTTGGGATCGGTTACCGTCTCCCGGGCGATGAAGGTGGCCCCAGCCCCTTTGGCCAGCTCACAGGCGTCGAAGGTTGGATCGATATTGCCGTATTGGGTTGTTACCGCCCACATCCCCTTGGGAGTGGTAGGGCTTACCTGGGAGTTGGTCAGCCCGTAGATGAAGTTATTGATGAGGATAAAGTTGAGGTCGATGTTGCGGCGGCATCCATGGATGGTATGGTTTCCCCCGATGGCAAGTCCATCCCCATCACCGGCCACGACGATGACATGCTTGTCCGGGTTGGCCAATTTGATCCCAGTAGCATACGCCACCGTTCGTCCATGGGTCGTGTGGACGGTGTTGCAGTTGAGATAGGAGCTAAAACGCCCTGAACAGCCAATTCCAGAGACGACGCACACATCGTCCATATTCCAGCCCAACTTGTCGATAGCCCGAATCACGGCTTTGAGAATAATCCCATCGCCACACCCCCAACACCAGAGGGTGGGCATCTTGTCGGTACGCAGGTATTCGTTGTAGTTGAAAGCCATGTTCTCCCCCTTTGTTTATTGGATCCCCATCTCTTCCAGCTTAGCGATAATCTCGGCTGGAGAGATTGGGCGGCCATTGGCCTTGTTGAGCGCGACGGGCCGTTTCTTCATGATGCGCTCGACTTCGTCGATATATTGTCCCATGTTGAGTTCTGGCATGAGAATTCGTTCAGCCGGGAAGCGTTGGGCCAGCTCCTCCAATTTCTCTTGGGGACTTGGCCAGAGGGTGATGGGACGGAACATTCCGATCTTAATCCCCCGTTCTCGGAGCCGGTTAATGGCCTCCCGAGCTGCACGGCTCACACTTCCATAGGCGATGATGAGCCACTCGGCATCGTCGAGGAGATACTCCTCGTTGCTCTCCAGCAGATCCTTGCGTCGTACCTCGATTTTGCGGTGGAGCCGCTCGATGAGGCGCTGGCAGATCTCGGCATCTTCTGTCGGGAACCCTGTCGGTCCATGGTGGAGACCTGTGAGGTGGAACCTATAGCCCTGGAACATGGGAGGGATGATGGCCGGTTTGTCCTCCGGAACATCGAAGGGCTTGAACTCCTCTTTGGGAATGGATGGATCTGGCTTGGCCCGGTTGACGATGGACTTTTGCACCTCTTCCAAATCGGGCAAGATCGCCTTCCCGTGCATATGGCCCAGAGTCTCGTCCAGGAGGACGATGACGATGGTCATGAGCTCTTCGGAGACATTGAAGGCCCGGACCACCTCGGTATAGCACTCCTCCAAGCTCCCAGGACAAAAAGTGATCGATTTATAATCCCCATGGGTAGGATAGCGGGACATCATCACATCCCCTTGTTGGACCCGGGTTGGCAGACCGGTGGAGGGACCGCCCCGCATGACGTTGGTGATGACCAAGGGAGTCTCGGTCATGAAGCCGAGGCCGATCTGTTCTGCTTTGAGGCTCATCCCTGGACCTGAGGTGTTGGTCATCGACTTGACCCCACTCATACTGGCTCCAAGGGCGACGGCGATACCGCCGATCTCATCCTCCATCTGGATGAACTTCCCACCAACCCGAGGGAGCAGGACACTCATCGCGTGGGCAACTTCGCTTGAGGGAGTGATGGGATAACCACCGAAGAAGCGGCATCCAGCATCGATAGCCGCCTGGGCTGCCAGCTCGTTCCCCGTAGATATGACTTCTCTTGCCATGGATGCTCCTTCCTATGCACACAGTGCTTTGAGATCTTCTTCGCGGGCCATGAACTTGTTCTTCTTGATCGCTTCGGCACGCTCCTTGGCCTCTTGGGTCAATTTAGCGAACTTGTACTCTTTGCGATCGGCCACCATAATGGCAAAGTCTGGACACTCCAGCTCACAATCGTTGCACCCGATACAGCTTTCTGGATAGGCAACCTTGACCATCGCCCCGAGGATCGTCTTGGGTTCTGGAACCATAACCAAGACGCCAGCAGGGCAGTAGGCAACACACAAATCGCAGGCCTTGCAGTTGCTCTCTTCCACCCACACGGGAGTATTTTCAGGGGCTTTGATGAGACCCATTTTCCTCTCCTTTTGCTAAAGTAAACTTCCCGATAGCACAGCTGACCAAACTTCTGGCTTTGGCCCCGATGGCAGCGCCGGTGGATAACCTCTCATCAATGAGAGGATAACCCAGACTTATTAATATCTCTTTGAATCGGGCCTCTTCTTCGGGACCTTTTAACTCCACTGTTACGATTCTAGGCATCTGGGTCAAATCTACATGGACAGGGCCAAAGTGGGGGCTCAGCGCCCTTTCGATCGTCCGGGCGCACCCCGCACACCGCACATTGGCCAGAGCGAAGGAGCGTCTCATCGTCCCAGGGCTCTAGCCACCGTCTTCCCGATGTCGGCTGGGGATTTGACCACATGGACTCCAGCGGCTTCCAAGGCCTCCATCTTCTCCTGGGCCGTTCCACTACTGCCGCTAATGATCGCTCCGGCATGGCCCATCCTCTTGCCCTTAGGCGCCGTTTGTCCGGCAATGAAGGCGATCACCGGCTTGGAGATGTTCTCCTTGATGAACTCGGCCGCTTCGATCTCCAAAGTCCCTCCGATCTCCCCGATCATGACGATCGCCTCCGTCTCGGGATCGGCCTCGAAGAGGGGCAAAAGCTGTTTGTAGCTCAAGCCGATGATGGGATCCCCACCGATTCCAACGGCGGTCGTGATCCCAAGTCCCTCTTTAACCACCTGGTTGGAAGCTTCATAGGTGAGGGTTCCCGACTTGCTGATGAGCCCCACAGGCCCCCGCTTGAAGATGAATCCAGGCATAATCCCGATCTTGCACTCCTCGGCGGTGATGATCCCAGGGCAGTTGGGGCCGATGGTCTTCATCCCCTGCTTCGTGGCGTACATCTTGGCGTACATCATATCTTGAACGGGAGCTCCCTCGGTGATGATAACCGCCAGTTCAATTCCAGCATCGGCCGCCTCCATCACCGCGTCGGCGGTAAAGGCTGGAGGGACGAAGATCATACTCACCGTTGCCCCCGTAGCTTCGACGGCGTCCTTGACGGTATTAAAGACCGGCTTGCCCAGATGGGTCTGGCCCCCTTTGCCTGGAGTCACGCCCCCCACGATCTGGGTTCCATACTCCATGCACTGCTGGGAGTGGAAGGTACCCTCTTTCCCTGTGAAGCCTTGGACGATGACCTTCGTATCCTTGTTGACCAAGATACTCATGCAAGCTCTCCTTTCGCAGCCGCAACCGCTTTTCGCGCTCCATCAGCCAGGTCGGTGGCTGGAATGATGTTCTTGATGTTGGCCTTTTGCAAGATCTCAGCAGCCTCCTGGGCGTTGGTTCCATCGAGGCGGACGATTACGGGGACATTAACCTCCACCTGTTGGGTCGCCTGGAGGATCCCATTGGCGATGCGATCGCACCGTACGATACCACCGAAGATGTTGACGAAGATCGACTTGACGTTGGGATCTTGGAGGATCAGCTCAAATCCCTTGGCCACCGTATCTGGGTTGGCACCTCCACCCACATCGAGGAAGTTGGCTGGCTCGCCCCCTTCGTGTTTGATGATATCCATCGTCGCCATGGCCAGTCCAGCTCCGTTGACCATACACCCCACATCCCCATCGAGATTGACATAGCTGAGCCCATACTTCTTGGCCTCCAACTCTACGGGGTCCTCTTCGCTTAGATCCCGCATCTCCATGATGTCGGGATGTTTGAAGAGGGCATTGTCGTCAAAGCCCATCTTGGCGTCGAGGGCGAGGAAGGCTCCTGACCCAGTCTTGATGAGGGGGTTGATCTCGATCATCTCGGCATCTTTATCCATGTAGACCTTGTAGAGGGCCTGGGCGAACTGGATGAAGGGGCGCATCTCCTCTTTGGAAAGCCCCAGTCCAAAGGCCAATTTACGCCCATGGAACCCCTGAAAGCCGATGGTTGGATCGATAGCCACCTTGATGATCTTTTCTGGGTGTTTGGCGGCTACCTCTTCAATTTCCATACCCCCTTCAGTAGAGGCCATCATGACCGGCATCTCGAGGCTTCGATCCAGCACCATTCCCAGGTAGTACTCCTTCTGGATGTCGGCCCCCTCCTCGATGTAGACCTTTTCCACCTTCTTGCCCTCTGGGCCGGTTTGATGGGTGACGAGGGTCATACCGATCATCTCCTCGGCGATGCGCTCCACCTCATCGAGACTGCGGGCCAGTTTCACCCCACCGGCCTTTCCCCGTCCTCCAGCATGGATTTGGGCCTTGACCACCCACAAATCGCCTCCAAGCTGCTCAGCTACCTCCCTGGCCTCAGGCCCTGTGAAGGCGACTCCACCCCGGGGAACGGGGACTCCATATTGACGGAAGATCTCCTTGGCCTGGTACTCATGGATATTCATCGCACCTCCTTTCTCAAACTTTCGCCCATTGGCGACGCCCCGCCTCGTAGAGGTCGTTGCCGTAGACATCGTTGACTACGACGACGGGGAAATCCTCGACCACCAACTCCCGAATCGCTTCCGGACCCAGCTCTTCGTAGGCGATCACCTTGGCGGCCTTGATGCGCTGGGCCAAGAGGGCTCCGGCACCGCCGACGGCCCCGAAGTAGACTGCCTTGTACCGCTTGCACGCCTCCTTGACGGCCTCGTTGCGCCGCCCCTTTCCGATCATGCCCTTGAGCCCATGTTCGATGAGGATTGGGGCGTAGCTATCCATCCGGTAGCTGGTCGTAGGCCCAGCGCTGCCAATAACCTCTCCAGGCTTGGGAGGAGTGGGACCCACATAGTAGATCACCGCCCCTTGTAAGTCGAAGGGAAGGGGTTCTCCTCGTTCAATCAACTCGACCAGCCGCTTGTGGGCTGCGTCCCGGGCAGTGTAGAGGGTGCCATTCAAATAGACGATATCCCCCGCCTTGAGCTGGGTGACATCGGCGTCGCTTAGTGGGGTTGTGAGCCGATACTCAGCCATAGAGCCATCCTTATAGACTGATATGGGCGTGGCGTGCGCTGTGGCACTGGATATTCACGGCCACCGGAAGCGAGGCGATGTGGCACATTCGTCCCGGTTGGAAGGTTTCGATATGGACCGCGAGAACGCTCTGGGTCCCCCCCATTCCCATGGCTCCAATTCCAAGCTTGTTGAGCTCCTCTTTAAGCTCCGCCTCCAATTGGGCCAGCTCTGGATCGGGATTGACACTCCCTACCTCCCGATAGAGGGCGTGCTTGCTCAAAACGGCGGCATAGTCGAAGGTTCCACCGATTCCAACCCCTACAGTGTAGGGGGGGCAGGCGTTGGGACCAGCGTCGCTGACCACCTCCTTGACGAACTCCTTGATTCCCTCTATCCCCTGGGCCGGAGCCAAAACCCGGGCTCGGGAGGCGTTCTCACTTCCCCCCCCCTTGGCGGCATATTCGATCTCAAGCCGATCGCCAGGGACGATGTCGAAATAGATCACGGGGGGGAGGTTGTAGCCTACCTTCTCCTTCAGGTTTTCCCGGGTGAAGCAGTCGCAAGTGGAAGCCCGCAAATAGCCTTCCCGATACCCCCGCTCAGTCCCTTCGTAGATGGCTTCTTTGAGACCCCCTCCCTCGATACGCAGATCCTCCCCGACTTTGACGAAGTAGACGGCCAACCCCGTATCCTGGCAGAGGGGCTTGTTCTGGGTAGCGGCCAGCTTAGCGTTTTCCAACAGCTGGGCCAGGACCGCCTTGCTCACAGGGCTCTCTTCCTCTTCATAAGCTCTCTTCAAAGCCTGGAGCATGTCCTCGCCCAGGTGGGTCGTGGCGTAGATGACCATATTTTTGATGGCATCGACCACATCCCGGTAGGCCAGAGTGCGCATTACTTCTTCTCCCCAAAGTAGTTCTGGGCTTCGAGGATGTCGATGAGCTCCTTGACCGATTGGACGCTGCGCTCAAACTCCTTGCGCTCCTTAGGAGTGAGCTGGAGTTCGATGATATCCTCAACCCCTTCGGCTCCAAGGGTCACGGGGACACCGTTGGGGATTCCATGGACCCCATACTCACCCTCCAAAAGGGTCGAGCAGGGGTAGATCTTCTTGGAGTCTTTCAAAATCGCTTCGACCATGATGGCCGTCGCCTTCCCAGGGGCGAAGTAGGCACTCGTACCCATGAGTTTGACGATCTGAGCCCCCCCATTCTTCGTCAAGTCGATGACCTCTTGGAGCTCTTGAGGCGTGAGGAGATCGGTTATTGGAATACCTGCGACGGTGGAATAGCGCGGGAGTGGTACCATGTAGTCCCCGTGCCCTCCGATGACGGTGGCCCTGATCTGACCGGCTCCAAAACCGAGTTTCTCGTAGATGAAGTGGGTCATCCGGGCGCCATCGAGAATCCCAGCCATTCCAATAACTCGATGCTTGGGGAAGCCACTCTTTTTGAGGGCAACGTAGGTCATGGTATCAAGGGGGTTGGTTACTACGATGATGATCGAGTCGGGGGCGTGCTTGACGATATTCTCGGTGACTTCGCTAACGATATCGGCGTTGGCAAAAAGGAGATCGTCCCGGCTCATCCCAGGCTTGCGGGGAAATCCGGCCGTGATGACCACCACCTTGGAATCGGCGATGTCTTCGTAGGTCTCAGCGGCTCGGACCACCGAGTGGGTTCGCAATGCGGCGGCAGCCTGGTTCATATCCAGTGCCTTCCCCTTGGCCCGATCCTTGTCCCGGTCTACGAGGATCACTTCATGGGCGAGGCCTTGCATGGCGATGGAGTAAGCGACGATACTCCCAACATTGCCACCCGCCCCAACGATTGATACCTTAGATCCCTTTGGCATTGGCCTTCCTTTCTCTCTACTGGGGCCCAAAGGCCCCGGGGATTAGATGGAGTCGATGATCTGATTGAAGGTTTTGCTTGGGCGCATGGCCGCTTCGGCCTTGGCGTCGTCTGGATGATAGTAGCCGCCAATGTCGGTCTTCTTCCCTTCTGCGGCTCGAATCTCTTCGAGGATCTGCTCCTCTTTGGCCGCGAGCTCTTGAGCGATGGGTTTGAACTTGGCCTCCAGCTCGGCATCGCCACAATTGGCCAGCTCCTCAGCCCAGAAGCGCGCCAGGTAGTAGTGGCTGCCCCGGTTATCCAGCTCGCCGACCTTGCGTTTGGGGGTCTTGTCCTGATCCAGGTACTTTCCAACCGCCCGATCCAAGGCATCGGCGATGATGGTGGCCTTTTCACTGGCCCCTTGGCGCTTAGCCAGTTTGAGGGATTCAACCAGAGCCATGAACTCCCCGAGGCTGTCCCAGCGCAAATGGCCCTCTTTGAGGAACTGCTCTACATGTTTGGGAGCGGAGCCACCAGCACCCGTTTCGAAGACCCCACCGCCGTTGAGAAGGGGGACGATCGAGAGGGTTCGGGCACTGGTTCCAACTTCGATGATGGGGAAGAGATCGGTGAGGTAGTCCCGGAGGACGTTCCCCGTAACGGCGATGGTTCCCTCTCCTTTGCGGAAGCGCTTGAGGGTATAGGTCATCGCCTGTTCGGGTGCCATGATGTGGTACTCGATGCCGCTGAGATCCTCATTTTTCAGAGTATCAAGAACCTTCTTGATCAAGTTGGCGTCGTGGGCCCTGTTGCTATCGAGCCAGAAGACAATGGGATAGCCGCTCTCCTTGGCCCGGCGCACCGCCAGCTTGACCCAGTCGACAATGGCGTCGTCTTTGGCGCTGTAAGCCCTCCAGATATCTCCCTCCTCCACTTCGTGGCACATAAGGGTGTTGCCATCCTCATCGATGGTCTTGATGTAGCCGTCGGCAGGTGGAAAGAAGGTCTTGTCGTGGCTCCCGTACTCTTCGGCCTTCTTCGCCATCAGTCCAATGTTTTGAACCGTTCCGACCTTGGCCGGATCGAACTGCCCATTTTTCACGATGTCGCTGACGATCTTCTTGTACATCCGAGCGTAGGTTCTATCAGGCACGGTAATGACCAGATCCTCGACCTCCCCGCTGGGTCCCCATCCCTTGAGGCCATTTTTGATGACGGCTGGAATGGAGGCGTCGATGATCACATCGTTGGGGGCGTGGAGGTTGGTGATGCCAGCATCGCTGTCGACCATGTACATGCGGGGGCGCTCCTGATAGATCTCGTCGATGCAGGCTTTGATATCCTCCTGAACCCCTTCGGGAAGCTTTTCCAGCTTGTTGTACAAATCGACCAGTCCGTTGTTGGGGTTGAAGCCGATCTCCTCCAGCTCCTTACCAAACTTCTCAAAGAGCTTCTTGTAGTAGACCCGAATGGCATCGCCAATGTAGACCGGGTCGGAGACCTTCATCATCGTCGCTTTGACATGGAGGGAGAAGAGGATATCTTTGGCCTTGGCGTCCTCGATGACCTGCTCGTAGAATTGGCGCAGCTCCTTACGGTTCAAGTTGGCGGCGCTGAAGACCTCACCCTTGAGGAGCTCTACCTCCTTGAGGACCTCCTTCTTGCTGCCATCCTTGGACTCGAAAACCAGTTTGACGGTCTGATCCTTATCGCTGATGAAGGATTGTTCGTTCTGATAGAAGTCGTTCTTCTCCATATGGGCCACATAGGACTTGCTATCGGGGCTGACCTCCCGCATCTTATGGGGATGCTTCTTGGCATACTGTTTGACGGCTTCCGAGAGGCGTCGGTCGGAGTTTCCTTGGCGCAATACGGGGTTGACTACCGAACCGACACACTTCTTATAGCGCTCCTGGATCTCCACCTCTTCGGCGGTTTTAGGCTCTTCGGGATAGTCGGGAAGATCGTAGCCTTGGGTTTGGAGCTCTTTGATGGCTGCGACCAGCTGGGGTACGGAGGCAGAGATGTTGGGGAGCTTGATGATGTTGGCCTCTGGCTTGAGAACCAGCTCGCCTAAATAGGCCAACTCATCGGGAACCCGCTGCTCCTCGGGCAACTTGTCGGAAAAGGCGGCAAGAATACGCCCGGCTAGGGAAATATCGCGAAGCTCCCACTCAATTCCAGCATCCTTCGTGAAGGCCTTTACGATTGGTAACAACGAATAGGTTGCAAGGGCCGGAGCCTCGTCGATCTTGGTCCAGACAACGCGTGCCTTTGCCATATTCACTCCTCTTCATGAAAGTTTGTACACCTATAATAGTAACCCAACTTTCTTTTATCTCCTCTCAAATCGCCTCTTTACTCCGGACTCTTTGAGCTCTTGTTTCTTTTTTGGACACTTTGGATATTGCGCAGATGGGCTTTGTAGCTCTTGCTAAAGAGGTGGACCCCATCCGGTCCCCGTACGAAGTAGAGATAGTCCACCTTCGCTGGGGCCACCGCCGCCTTGATGGCGTCGACCCCAACGATACAGACCGGATAGGGAGGAAGCCCCTTGTGGCGGTAGGTATTGAAGGGGCTTCGATCTTCCCGGAGCCGTCTAGCCGTTACCTTCTGGTGGGAGAAGCGGCCATAGTTGAGGGCTCCATCCATTTGAAGAGGCATTCCAAGGCGGAGGCGATTGTAGATCACCGCGCTCACCAAGGGCATCTCCTCCCGATTGGCCGCCTCTTTTTGAATGATGGAAGCGATAGTGACGGTCCGGGTGAACCAGAGGGTTGGATTGAAGGAGCCATGGAGTTTGTGGGCCAGGCGCTCGTGGCGTCGCAAACTCTCTCGGACCAGGAAGGTCATCAGTCCATGTTCGTCAATTCCTTTAGGCAGATAGTAGGTCTCGGCAAAGAGGACTCCGTCCGGATAGGGAGCGAGGCGGTCATACTCTTTTTGTAACACTTCTAACCGATAACCATACTTACGGCTAAGTTGTCTGAGGATGTCGTAAGTTGTTTCTCCTGGTATCAATTGGACAGGGAAAAGGGCCGCTTTGGCGGTAGTCAGACGATAGAGCAGATCGGCCCGGCTCATTGGCCCTTTCCCCAGATCGATCCATCCCGACTGGGGAATCCCGATGAACTTGAGGAGATAGACATCGAGCTGGGAGAGTGGGAGCCCGTAGTCTCGGGTCAGATCTGTTATAATCTTGGAAATCGAGCCCCGCTGGATCTGGAGCTGTTGAGGAGGTTGGATCGATGTTGCGAAGTAGAAAAGCAGCGCCACCATGATCATCAGTGTTATATCAACCATCAAGGAGATCATCTTCGAGACCATCCTCATCCTCTTCCTCCTCTCCCTCGTACTCATTGGACTCTTGCAAGATGGAGTGCTCATCGAGCGCATCGCCGTTGGTCCAGTTGTCCTAGACCAATTGTATCTTAAACTCGATAAAAAGTTGGTGGTCCAGATCCACCACCTCACCCTCCCACTGCCCCAGGGAGATACCTTCCCCATCCGGGAGAAGTTGAAACTTCTCAAAGTAGCCACCGCCACTATCGACTCCCTTACTATCCGTCAGCTCACAATAGGCTCCTACCAAGGGGAGCTCTCCTATAGTCGAAATCGGCTCCGCTTCAACTCCCCTTCCCTCCGCCTGGAGGCCTCTTTTTTGAGCCTCCTCCCCGATCTCTACTTCATCCTCCACCAGCTCCAACTCCCCGATTATGGGTTGCGTTTGCAAGGAAGGGGGAAGTTGGATAGGACCGGGCATTTGCGAATGGGAGGAAGTTACACCTTCCACGGAGCCCCGGGGAGCTACTGGCTGGAAAAGGGCAAGGGAAAACTCACTTGGACCATCAGATCCCATCCCTTCGATCAAAGGGTCTGGCACCACCTCATCACCCAGCTCCTTCCCCCCTCCCAAGTCTCCTGGCCCTTGAAGATCGAAGCCGAGGAGTACCAAATCCCCTCCCTCACCATCACCATCCTCGAAGGGAAAGCCCCCCATATCCAAGGCCATATCCAGGCTAAGGGGGTCCAACTCCCATTTCACCCGGAACTCCCCCCAGTGACCATAGCCAGGTTGGATGGAACCATCGATGGGGATCGCCTCTCGTGCGTTGCCACCGGAGCCTCCTTCCAGGAGAAAAGGCTTTCCAAGCTCCTTGCCCAGGTGGATTCCCGGGGAGTCCACCTCTCCTTGCAACTGGATACCCCCATCGATCGACAAATCCAAACACTCTTGGCAGCCTATGGGATCCACCTTCCATGCCTTCAGGAAGAGGGGAGGTCCCAGGTCGAGGTGAACCTTCAAATTCCTTGGACTCTTCAAGGTCTCCAGATTGCCGGAGCCTTGAAAGGGAGAGGAAAGGTGGTCTGCGGGGATGGAGTCCCCCTCACTTCGAGGAACTTCCGGCTCCGCCTTCGCTCTCAACGGCTCCTCCTCCTGCCAAGCCAGATCGAACTCTTGCCATTTCAAGGGAGGATCCAAGGCGTTCTCGATTTGAAGCAGGGGATCGGGCGCTACACCCTCGCCAATTTCAGGAGCGATCCTACCTTTCCCCTCATCCACCTCCCCCCAACAACCACTCCATTGGAGGTCGACCTGCAAAACCAGCGCCTCCTCCTCCCCCACTTTCAAGTGAGCTACTCCATGGCTACCAAACGCCTCACCATCCACAACCTCCCCCTCCTCGCCCCCTACCTTCCCTGGCTTCCCCCTTTAAGAGAGGGGAATTTGACCATCAATCTGGCCAAGGGCCAGGGACAATGGAACGCCATCTTGACCCATCCTATCTTCTCTCGCAACGGCATCCCCATCTCCCCCTTGCATGGCACCATCCACCTTGCCAAGAGCCGTGGATCCATTGGCGATTTCGCCACCATCCACCTTGGCCCAAAGCCCCAAATTGATCTCAACGATATTACCATCGATTTGAAGGAGCTGGCGGCCCTCCTCCCAGCCAAAGGGGGAAAGAGAGCCACCTTAACCGTCACCCTCACCCGCACGAGCCTCACCTACCAAGACCACTCCCTCTTTATCCAATCGGGAACCCTCCAGCTAGGACCACATTTCCATTTCCTAGGCTATTTGCCCCACGGTTTTGTGACCATCGAGGAGAGGGGGAAAGGCTACCGCTTTCGGGCCAGCGCCCTCTCCAGCCAAGAGCTCAATGCCCTTTTAGGTTTTCCCCTCGTGGATCGGGGGCGCTACGAAGTGGAAGGGGTGATACAGGATGGAGTGGTAGAAGGCAAGCTCCATATAGCCCAGGGTACTCTCCGCCACCTCACCAAATTCAACAACCTCTTCGCCCTCTTCAATACCATTCCAGCCCTCTTAACCCTCTCCAGTCCCGGTTTTGCCGCTAAGGGGCTTCCCATCCAAGAGGGGGAGATCGCCTTTCAGGTGAGTTCCAACTACCTCTTCTTCCCCTCCATCCACCTTCGCTCCAAGGCCATGACCATTCGCGGGAGCGGTGCCATCGATCGCAAGGGGGGTAATGTGGCCTTCCTCCTGGAGATAGAGACCCTCAAAGGGTTAGCCCACCTGGTTCACAAGATTCCGGTAGCGGGTTACATCCTGCTTGGCAAGAAGGGAACCATCACGACACGCATTGAGGTGAGGGGCTCCCTGGAGCGTCCTCAGGTGCGCTCCCTCCTCCCTCAAGAGAGCCTCCAGCTCCCCTTTCAAATTCTCCGACGCACCCTCCAGCTCCCCTTCGACCTCCTTGCTCCGGCCAGGTGAGGCTACTCGTTGCGTAAAACCCCCAGAAGGTCGACCCGGGTCGCTTTCTTGGCTGGATAGAGGGAGGAGAGGATGGTGATGAGGATTGCCCCGATTAGGATAGCCCCCAGATCGATGGGGCTAAGCTCCAGGGGCAAACGGGAGGTTCCATAGACGTCGGCTGGCAGATCGACGATGTCGAAATGGCCCAAGAGGAAGACCCCAAGGAGGCCGAGCAAGAGGCCGAAGAGGATTCCAAGTCCGCCGATGATGGAACCCAGGAGGAAGAAGATGGCCTCGATCTCCTTCGGTCTAGCCCCCAGACTCAAAAGGAGGGCGATCTCCTTGCGGCGGGTCATAACGGTCATGAGGAGGGAGCTGACGATATTGAGGGAGGCGATGAGGATGATGAGCATCAAGACGATGAAGAGGGCCCGCTTCTCCATCTTGAGGGCGGCGAAGAAGTTCCCATTTTGCTGCCACCACCCCACAACTCCAACCCCTTCGGGCAAGGCAGCGGCGATCCGTTGGATATCCCGCTGGGGATCGGAGGAGTAGACATGGATGCCACTAAAGCCGTGGGGGAGGTGGAGGACCTTGCGCATCGCTTCGAGGGTGGTGTAGGCATAGGCCTTGTCGTAGGCGATAAGTCCAGAGTGGAAGGAGCCCACAACCTCGAAGCGTTTGAAGAGGGGAGCGATAGCAAATCCACTGGGTTCAGCCTTGGCGAAGATGAAGAAGAGGCGTTCGTGGGGACGTAGGAAGAGGCGCTCCCAGAGCTCCTTGCCAACAATTGCCTGGAATCCCTTGGGTTCGGGAATCTGCTCCAGGGCCTGGCGTAACACCTCGTTGATGGCCTGCTCCCGGGCAAAATCGACTCCAAAGAGGACCCCCCCTTCGAGGCGTTCCCCCTTCTTGTAGATCACCTGGGAGGAGATGTAGGGGCTCAATTTGAGCTGGGGAAAGCGGGCTTCAAGATGCTCTAAAAGCTCCTCTTCCAGGAAGGGGGTCACTTTGGGATAGATGGTGAGGGGGTAGTTCATCGTGAAGAGTTTGCGTTCAAACTCTCGATCGAAGCCGTTCATGATGGCCATGGCGATGATGAGGACCATCACCCCGACGCAAATGCCCAAGAAGGCCAGGAGAGCCGAGAGGAAGATGAAGGGCTGCTCCCGGTCAAAGCGCAGGTAGCGCCGGACGATGAAGGGGACGAGGCGGCTATCCATTGGCGGTGGCGGCTAGAACCCCCCGTTTGGGTCCACTCTTCCCACAGCAGTGCTTGTACTTCTTCCCGCTCCCACAAGGGCAAGGATCGTTCCGGGCCGGCTTTTTTGCCTGCTTCCTAGGAGCCTCTCCGGGTTTGGGGAGGGAGCCATGTTGGAAGGTGGCCTGCTCCTGGAGTTCTCGCTCCATCTTGGCCAACTCCTCTTCGAGGCGGCGCAATTGCTCCTCTTCCTCCTGGCTGCGCAGCTGGACCAGATGGAGGGTCTTGACCGCCTCGTGTTTGATCCGATTGACCAGCTCGACGAAGAGATTGTAGGCCTCCTTCTTGTATTCTACCAGGGGATCTTTCTGGTTGTAGCCCCGCAGCCCGATTCCGGTCTTGAGGATATCCATCTGATAAAGGTGCTCCCGCCACGCATTGTCGAGAACCTGAAGATACAAGATCCGCTCAATCTCGCTGCGTTGTTTGGGATCGAGGGGGGCCATCTTGGCCTCATACTCCTGGGTGAGACGGCGCAGGATAGTCTCCTTGAGCTCCTCATACTCCTTGCCCTCCAACTCCCTTTGATCCAGGGAGCTTCCCAGCTCCTCTTGCAAGAGTTTGACCAGCTTGGAGAGGTTGTAGTCCTCCCGGGGAGTTTCGGGGAAGATCTGGGCCTCGTGGAGGAGTTGCTCTACCAGCTCGGCCCGGTTCTGCTTGATTTTGGAAGCGATGTCGTACTCTGGATTGAGGAGCTCAGTGCGGAACTTATAGATGGTCTTGCGCTGTTCATTGGCTACATCGTCATACTCGAGGATATGTTTGCGGGCCTCAAAGTGGAGGTTCTCCACCCGCTTTTGGGCCTTTTCCACCGCCCGGGTGACCATCTTCGATTCGATATGTTCCCCCTCTTCGATTCCCAGACGCTCCATGATGTTCTTGATCCGATCCCCCCCAAAGATACGCAAGAGGTTGTCCTCCAGACTCAAGAAGAACTGGCTCTCACCCGGATCCCCCTGGCGTCCAGCCCGACCCCGAAGCTGGTTGTCGATCCGGCGGCTCTCATGGCGCTCGGTCCCGAGGATGAAGAGTCCCCCCAGTGCCCGGACCTCGTCGTCAATTTGGATATCGACCCCCCGTCCGGCCATGTTGGTTGCTACGGTGACGGCCCCCTTCTTGCCGGCTTGGGCGATGATCTGGGCCTCCTTCTCGTGGTGTTTGGCGTTGAGGACGGTGTGGGGGATCTTCTCCTTTTTGAGCATCTGGTGCAGGAGTTCGTTCTTTTCGATGGAGGTGGTCCCTACCAGGACCGGTTGCCCCTTCTTGTGGAGCTCCTTGATCTTGCGCACAACCGCTTCGAACTTCTCCTTTTCACTTTTGAAGATCAAATCGTCGTGGTCCTTGCGAATCACCGGCTTGTTGGTAGGGATGGAGATTACTTCCAAACCGTAGATTTGGGCGAACTCGGCCGCTTCCGTCTGGGCCGTTCCGGTCATGCCTGCCAGCTTCTTGTACATACGGAAGTAGTTCTGGAAGGTGATATCGGCCAGGGTCTGGCTCTCCTCTTGAATTTCGACCCCCTCTTTGGCTTCCAAGGCCTGGTGCAGCCCCTCGCTGAACCGGCGCCCCTCGCTCAAACGCCCGGTAAATTCGTCGACGATCACCACCTCCCCATCTTTGACCACATAGTCCACATCCCTTTGAAAGAGGTAGTTGGCCTTGAGAGCCTGGTCGAGGTGGTGGGCGAGGATGGCATTCTCGAGACTATAGAGGTTGTCCACTCCAAAGAGCTCTTCGGCCTTGGCAATCCCCTCCTGGGTGAGGAGGATGACCCGATCCTTCTCGTCGACGGTGAAGTGCTTATCCCTTTCCAGCTGTTTGGCAATCCGGTCGGCTTTGATGTAGTTGTCCAACTTGCGATTGGTCGGCCCGGAGATGATTAGCGGCGTACGGGCCTCGTCGATGAGGATGGAGTCGACCTCGTCGATGATGGCGTAGTTGTGGCCCCGCTGGACCATCTCGTCCAGGGAGTACTTCATGTTGTCCCGCAAGTAGTCGAAACCAAATTCGTTGTTGGTGCCGTAGGTGATATCGCACTGGTACTGCTCTTTGCGTACCCGATCGTCGTGGATGTCGCTGGTGATACAGCCGGTGGTATAGCCGAGGAAGGAGTAGAGCTTGCCCATCTGGGTGGCATCCCGCTTGGCCAGGTAGTCGTTGACGGTAACCACATGGACCCCCTCGCCGGTCATGGCGTTGAGGGCTACCGCCAGGGTCGCCACCAGGGTCTTTCCCTCACCGGTCTTCATCTCGGCAATTTTCCCCTCATGGAGCACCATTCCTCCAATCAGCTGGACATCGAAATGGCGCATCCCGAGGACCCGTTTGCTGGCCTCCCGGGTGATGGCAAAGGAGTCCTCCAGGACCTCATCCATGCTCTTTCGCCCACTTCGCACCTCTTCCCGGAGCTCTTGGAAGGCCCTTTGCAACTCTTCATCGCTCATCTTGGCATATTTGGGTTCTAAGGCGTTGATCCGCTTGACCCGTTTCCAATAGCGCTTGAGTTCCCGGTCGTTCTTCGTACCAAAGACCTTGCGCACCACACTCTTGAGCATCGAAAATCCTTACTTTTTAGTTGTACAATTGTAACACATCAAGGTTTACGAAAGGATCGCCATGGTTCGACGACTCATTATCGTCCTCTTGGCCAGCCTTTTGCATGGGGAAGGGCTGCAGATAGAAGACTTCGAGAGCCCCTTCGTCCAGGAGGTACGCAACGATCAAAACAGAACCCTCCGCTATGAGGGGCGGGTCTGTTTCCAGGCCCCCAACCTGACCCATTGGATCTATACCAAGCCAGTCTTAAAAGAGGTCCTCTTAATTGGGCAAAAACTCATCGTCCTGGAACCAGAACTCGAACAGGTAACCACTACCAAGCTCAAAGAGGAGCACAATGTCCTCGCCCTCCTTCAACGGGCCCATCCCATCGCCCCCAACCGCTACCAGCTCTCCTACAAAGGGTACACTTTTCAAATTGCTACCGACAACAATGGGACGATCCGCCAAATTAGCTATCAAGATGAACTGGCCAACCAGGTGACGATCCGCTTCACTCGACCGGTTCAAAATGGAGGGTTGTCACAGGATTGTTTCAAGATGGAGATTCCAGCCCATTTCGATCGGGTCTATCGATAGGGGGCCAAGGGCCCCGGGGGGTTTAGAGGTATTTGTGGACCATTTCGTCCAGCAGACGTTCGTCGAGCTGGTCGAAGTTGAGGTAGCTGTAGACGCGATCCTCTTTTCCAGCCAGTTTCTTGGGAACGATCTCCATATACTCTTGAGCCGTTGGGATGCGACCGAGAATGGCAGTGACCGCTGCAAGTTCAGCACTTCCCAGGTAGACCTTGGCGTCTTTCCCCATTCGGTTGTCGAAGTTTCGGGTCGAGGTACTAAAGACCACCGCTCCATCCCGGACCCGGGCCTGGTTCCCCATACACAGACTACATCCTGGCAGTTCGGTTCGGGCTCCAGCCGTTCCGTAGATGGAGTAATACCCCTCCTCGATGAGCTTCTCTTCGTCCATCTTCGTCGGTGGAACAACCCAAAGCCGCACTGGCACCTGCCCCTCGCCCCGGAGAATCTCTCCAAGAGCCCGGTAATGGCCGATGTTGGTCATACAGCTTCCGACAAAGACCTCGTCGATCTTGTGGGGTCGGTTGGGGTTGGCTAGGACCTCACTGAGGGTGGCTACATCGTCGGGATCGTTGGGGCAAGCGACGATTGGCTCCTTGATCTCGTTCAAGTCGATCTCGATGACCGCCGCATACTCGGCGTTCTTGTCGGCCTTCATGAGGGTGGGGTTCTTGAGCCACTCCTCCATCTTCTTCTTGCGTCGCTCCAAGGTCCTCGCATCCTGGTATCCCGACTCGATCATCTTCTCGATCAGCTTGATGTTGGACTTGATGTACTCGATGACCGGTTCTTCGTCGAGCTGGACCGTACACGCCGCCGCACTCCGCTCAGCCGAAGCGTCACTAAGCTCGAAGGCTTGCTCCACCTTGAGGAAGGGAAGCCCCTCGATCTCGAGGATTCGTCCGGCGAAGATGTTCTTCTTGCCCTTTTTTTCTACCGTCAAGAGTCCCTGCTTGATGGCAAAGTAGGGAATGGCATTGACCAGATCCCGCAAGGTGATGCCAGGCTGCAGCTCCCCACTGAAGCGAACCAGAACCGACTCGGGCATGTTGAGAGGCATCGTTCCCGTCACGGCGGCGAAGGCGACCAATCCAGATCCGGCCGGGAAGCTGATACCGATGGGGAAGCGGGTATGGGAGTCCCCTCCAGTTCCTACGGTATCGGGCAGAACCATGCGGTTGAGCCAGGAGTGGATAACCCCGTCACCAGGACGCAAACTCACCCCTCCACGGCTTGTGATGAACTCGGGGAGGGTGTGTTGGAGCTCGATGTCGGCCGGCTTGGGATAGGCGGCGGTATGGCAGAAGCTCTGGAGGACGAAGTCGGCCCCGAAGCTTAAAGCCGCTAGCTCCTTGATCTCGTCCCGGGTCATGGCTCCGGTGGTATCCTGGCTTCCTACGGTAAGGGTTTCGGGCTCCACATACATGCCAGGACGCACCCCCTCCATGCCGCAAGCCTTCCCGACGATCTTCTGAGCCAAGGTGTAGCCGACCCCCTCTTTGTCTGCCGGTTGTTCTGGGCGGGTGAAGATCTGCTCTTCAGGCATACCCAAAGCAGCCCGGGCCTTTCTGGTGAGACCGCGACCGATGATAAGAGGAATCCGTCCGCCAGCCCGGTACTCGTCGGGGAGGGTATTGGGCTTGAGCTTGAATTCGCTCACTACCTCCCCGTTTTTGAGGATCTTCCCTTCGTAGGGGCGAATCTCGATCTCATCCCCCGTTTCCAGCTTGTCTACGGGAGCTTCGATGGGCAAGGCTCCGGAGTCTTCGGCGGTGTTGAAAAAGATCGGGGCGATGATCCCGCCGATGATAATTCCGCCAGTGCGCTTGTTGGGAACGTGGGGGATATCTTCGCCAATCCACCACTGGAGGGAGTTGATCCCCGATTTACGGCTTGAACCTGTCCCCACCACATCTCCGACGAAGGCGATGGGAAGTCCCCGCTCCTTGAGCTTTTTAATGGTCTCCTGGGCATCGGGCATTTTGGCCTTGAGCATCGAGAGGGCATGGAGGGGGATGTCACTGCGGCTCCAGGCCTCACTGGCTGGAGAGAGGTCATCGGTGTTGGTCTCTCCAGGAACCTTGAAAACGACCGCCTTAATCGACTCGGGCAAGGGTTTGCGGGAGAGGAACCACTCGGCGTTGGCCCAAGATTCCAGGACCTCCTTGGCATACTTGTTGGTCTTGGCCTTTTCCACCACGTCGTTGAAGGCATCGTAGACCAGGAGGGTCTTTTTGAGGGCATCGGCTGCCGCTTGGGCCACCTCGGGATCTTCATGGTCAAGGGCCTCTACCAGGGGACCAACATTGTATCCACCCAGCATGGTGCCAAGGATCTCCACCGCCCGTTTGGGGCTAATGGCCGCCGTTTGGGCGTGGCCTTGGACAATATCCCGCAAGAAGGCCGCCTTCACATAGGCCGCATCATCCACTCCTGGGGGAACCCGATTGAGCAATAGATCCATGAGGAACTCCTCTTCCACGATGGGAACCTGCTTGAGGAGTTTGATCACCTCGTTGACCTGCTCGGCTGTGAGAGGCTTGGGGGGAATCCCCATCGCTTCTCGCTCTGCCGCTGCCTTCTTGTACTCTTCAATGAAGCTCATGGTGCCTCCTTATTGGTTGTGTCGGAACTGATCGATCCGCTTTTGGAGCTGCTCCAAGAAGTGTTCCAGCCGCCTCAAGGCGATCTCCTTTTCATGGAGCAACTTGGCTTTTCGCTCTTCGAGCTCCATCTCCTGCTCTAAAAGACGCATCTCCTCGTTGGTCAACTCTTCGTAGCGCTCCTTGAGGCGGGCCAACTCCTGGTCGTGGTGGTGGAGTTCGTCCATGAGGCGCTTGTAGTCCCGTTCGAGCATCTCGATCTCCCGCTGGGTCTTGGCCTGGATTGTCGCTTTTTGGACCCGCTTGATCTTATTCAAAATCTCATGGATGCGGTGCTCGTGCTCCTTTTTGAGCCGGGCCACTTCGAGGATCTCCTCCTCGATTTTGGAGAGCTTTCGGCGCACCTCCTTGAGCTCCTCGTCCACCTGGGCAATGCGTTCTCGCATCTGGGCGATGACGCCCTCGAAATGTTCGACTTTCTCCTCCATCTTTTTAAGAAAATCTTCCAATCCTTCCTCCTTGGCAATTCTTGTAGTACGATGATACAACATCTTCCATGAGATTGGCCAAAGTTGTAACCCATGGTAACAGCAAAAGTGGTCGTTGTAAAATTTCGTAACAGATCACGACTCACTATAGCGTCGGAGCTGGGAGAGGATCCGCTTGGCCCGCTCCTTTGAAATCTCCAATTCCTGTTGGAGCTTGGCGAGGGAGGGGCGCTTCCCGAAGCGCTCCAAAGCCACCTTGGTAAGGGGATCCTCCTTGGGCTGAGCCCTCTTGAAAAAAGAGACCACCCGCTCAATCTCCTCTTCACTCACCCACGGGGCGTGGAGCCGGAGAGGTGGGCTCCCTCCGGCAGCAAAGAGCATATCCCCCCGCCCCAGGAGGTTCTGGGCTCCCCCTGTATCGAGGATGACCCGGCTATCCACCTTCTGCCCCACCCTAAAAGCGATCCGGGCCGGTAGGTTGGCCTTGATGAGCCCCGTTACCACATCAACACTGGGGCGCTGGGTCGCGACGATGAGGTGGATACCCGCCGCCCGGGCCATCTGGGCAAGCCGGGCAATGGCGTATTCTACATCCTTCCCTCCGCTCATCATCAAGTCGGCCAACTCGTCGATGATGACGACGATATAAGGGAGCAGCTCTTGCCCTTTCTTGGCCATCTTCTTGTTGAAACTGGCGATATTCTTGACCCGCTCTTTGCTCATAAGCTGGTAGCGCCGCTCCATCTCCTCGACCATCTTCTGCAACCCCTCCAGGGCCTGGGATGGTTGGGTGATAACCGGCTCTAACAGGTGGGGCAGTCCTTCATAGATGGAAAATTCCAACATCTTCGGATCGATCATGAGGAGTCGGAGGGTCGCTGGAGTGTGACGGTAGAGGAGTCCTAGGAGCATGGCATTGATCCCCACGCTCTTCCCGCTCCCTGTACTTCCGGCAATGAGCAGATGGGGAAGGGTGGCTAGATCGGTGACGAAGGGCTCTCCCGTCACATCCTTCCCCAAAGCGAGGGGAAGGGCGGCTTCGCTCTTGGCAAAGGCCGGGCTCTCAAGGATCTCCCGGAGATAGATGGTCTGGGGTGTGGGATTGGGGACTTCGATTCCGACCACATCCTTGCCCGGAACGGGAGCGAGGATCCGCAGGGTTGGGGCTTTAAGGGCCATGGCCAGATCGTCCTGGAGACCGAGAATTTTGGAAACCTTGACCTTGGGGGCCGGTTTGAACTCGAAGGTACTCACCAGCGGCCCCTTGATGGTTCGCAAGATCGAACCTTCGATATTGAACTGGGCCAACTTCTCCACCAGCTCTTCCGCCTTGGTTCCCATTCCCTCATCCTCTCCTTGAGGTGGTGGTGGAGTGAGAAGATCGAGGGGGGGTAAGGAGTAGGAGCCACCCTTCTTGGGGGAGCTTTTAGGAGTGGTGGTGGAGGGAGTCTCCTTGGGCGAGTTGGCTTTGGTGGTCTTGCCTTTGTTCTGCTTCTTGGTCTGGTTCCTCTTTGAAGGCTGGATGGGGTCGATCTGAACTTTGGGAGCAGGGGGGGTGGGAAGCTCGATGGGGGGAGGATCATTCAAGAGGCGGCGCCCCTTGGCAAGGAGTTGGGAGAAGGAGGCGAGGGAGAATCCAGGCTTTGGCAGCTCCAGTAAGATCGAAGCGAGGGAGAGCAGAAGCAAGAAAAGGAGCCATAGACCGATAATACCGATGTAGGGGGCCAAGAGGTCCACGATGGCCAATCCGATGGCCCCCCCGAGATGGGATGGTAGAAGGAGGGCCTGGGCCAGGACGAGGGCGACGAGGATCAGCCCTCCTCCCACGATCTTAGGCCAGAGCTCCCGGTCCCCTACCCGGGGCTTCATGAAGAGGATGAGCCCCGAGAGCAGGGGGAGAAGGTAGCTGAGCAGTCCGAAGAGTTTGCGGTTCAGGGAGCCTATGAAGGTTCCAACCTTCCCGACGAAGGTGAAATCGACGAAGATGGTGGCAAGTTCGACGAAGAGGATTCCAAAGAGAAAGGTCAGTAGCAAAAAGAGTCGCAACGGCTACTCCTCTATCGGTTCGGGGATGGATGAATTATACAACAAATTCTGGTGGTTACGATTGGTAAGATAGGTGGAGAAAAGTCCCGATTCGTGGGATTTTTATTGATATTTTTAAAAAATGTTTGTAAAATTGAAGTGTAAAGCAAATTTATAAAAAGGATGGATCCATGAAAAAGGCCGAATTCATTCAAGCTGTTGCCCAAAGGGCTGGACTCTCCAAAAAAGATACCCAACGGGTCATTGAAGCGGCCCTCGAAGTGATCGAGGAGGCCCTCAAGCGGGGTGAGGATGTCTCTTTCATCGGATTTGGCACCTTCACCACTACCAAACGGGCTCCTCGGGAGACCAAGGTTCCAGGAAGCGACAAGGTTGTTCAGGTTCCAGCCACCAGGGTAGTCAAGTTCAAGGTAGGCAAGAAGCTGAAAGAGGCGGTCGCCAACGCATAATTTATGTTTTTTTAAGGGAATTCGTGGCATAGTTATACTCCCGCAAGCCGGGGTGGTGAAAC
This sequence comes from Nitratiruptor sp., assembly GCA_009659925.1. Classification (GTDB taxonomy): domain Bacteria; phylum Campylobacterota; class Campylobacteria; order Campylobacterales; family Nitratiruptoraceae; genus Nitratiruptor. The sequence continues at coordinate 75,973 of PUXW01000007.1, forward strand.
TGGTAGACACGCGAGACTCAAAATCTCGTGGGCTTTTGCCCGTGTGGGTTCGAGTCCCACCCCCGGTACCACTCGCGGGAGTAGCTCAGGGGCTAGAGCACCTCCTTGCCAAGGAGGGGGTCGCGGGTTCGAATCCCGTCTCCCGCTCCAAGTGAAGGCAACCCCTTGAAGAAGATCCTCATCGCCATCTCCGGAGCCAGCGGTTTTGAACTTGGACTACGGGCTTACGAGAAACTCCCTCCCAACGTCGAAAAGTACCTCGTTACAACCCCTAACGCTCCCATCGTCGCCCAAAAAGAGGGCTACCACTTCCAAGGCCATGAGATCTGGGCCGGTCCAGCCAGCGGGAGCTTTGGGATCGATGGGATGCTGGTAGCTCCTTGCTCCATGAACACCCTGGCCAAGATCGCCGCAGGCATTGGCGACAACCTTCCTACCCGGGCAGCCCGGGTGATGGTCAAAGAGCGTCGCCCCCTCGTTCTGGCTCCCCGAGAGCTTCCCCTCGATCCCATCGCTCTGGAAGCGATGCTCAAACTGGCCCATTTGGGGGTCTTCATTGCCCCTCCCATTCTTGCCTACTATTCGGCTCCCAAAAGCTTGGAGGAGATGGAAGACTTCATCATCGGAAAGTGGTTCGATCTTCTTGGGATCGAGCACGACCTTTACAGGCGGTGGCAATGAAGGTGATCTATCCTGGAACCTTCGATCCCATCACCAACGGCCATGTGGACATCATCCGTCGGGCCGCCACCATCTTCGACGAGGTTGTGGTAGCGGTGGCCAAGAGCCAGGAGAAAGGTCCCCTTTTCGATCTATCTACCCGGGTCCAAATGGCCCAGCGTGCCACCGCCCACCTGGCCAATGTGACGGTCAAGGCCTTCGACACCCTTTTGGTGACCTTTTGCCAGCGGGAGGGTTCGAAAATCATCATCCGGGGACTGCGGGCCGTGAGCGACTTTGAATATGAGCTCCAGATGGGCTATGCCAACCAATCCCTCGATCCCGAGATCGAAACCCTCTACCTCATGCCCAGCTTGGAAAATGCCTTCATCAGCTCCTCGATGGTGCGGGCCATCCTCAAGTTTGACGGCGATGTGAGCCACCTGGTTCCCAGCCAGATCCTCCCCCTCTTGAAAGGGTCCTGATGTATGTGGCCATCGAAGGGATCGATCGCTCAGGAAAATCGACCCAGATCCAGCGGTTGCAAGCCCACTTTCCCGAAGCCATCTTCACCAAGGAGCCAGGAGGCACCCCACTGGGCCAAGAGATCCGCCGCCTCCTCCTCCATGGCCCCCGACTCTCTCCCCGTAGCGAGCTCTTCCTCTTCCTGGCCGATCGCAACCACCACATCAACCACCTCATCCGCCCCAACCGCCACCGCCTCATCATCTCCGATCGCAGCTTCATCTCGGGGATCGGCTACGCCTTGGCCCATGGAGATCTGGGACTCGAAGAGCTCTTCAAGCTCAACCAGATCGCCCTTGAGGGGATCTATCCCGATCTCATCGTCCTCCTAGAACTCTCTCCCCAAGAGCTTGCACGCCGCTTCGCCCAGGGGGAGGATCGCATCGAAACCAGGGGTATCGACTATCTGCTCCAGGTCCAGGAGCACCTCAAGGAGGCCCTCTTTAAAAGTGGGGTCGATTATATTATAATTGAGGCCACGAAAAGCCAAGAGGCCATAACCCAAGAGATCGTAGCCACCATCAAAGGAGCCCGATGGCAATCAAAGCCCTACGGGGAATGAAGGATATCCTCCCACCCACAAGTGCCCAATACCTCACCTTCCTCCAGGAAGCAAGCACCATCGCCAGCCGGTTTGGATTCGAGTACATCGAGACACCGATTCTTGAAGAGAGTGCCCTCTTCTTGCGCAGTGTCGGTGAAGAGAGCGATATCGTCGGCAAGGAGATGTACCGCTTCATCGACAAAGGGGGGCACGATGTCTGTTTGCGCCCTGAAGGAACGGCCGGGGTGGTCCGGGCCCTTATCGAACATAGGCTCGACCGGCAAGGTGGAGTCCACCGCTTCTTCTACCATGGTCCAATGTTCCGCTACGAGCGCCCCCAAAAGGGGCGGTTGCGCCAGTTCCACCAGTTTGGAGTAGAGAGTTTCGGGGAGGCCAGCCCCTATGAAGATGGCGCCATCATCCTCCTGGCCAAAAGTATCCTCGACCACTTCTCCATCGAGTATACCCTCAAGATCAACTCCCTGGGCTGTCCCAAATGTATTGGGGGCTATCGGGAGCGCCTTGTCGCCTTTTTGCGGGAGCAAGAGGGGCTCTGCCCCGATTGCCAGCGGCGCCGGGAACACAATCCGATCCGTACCCTCGATTGTAAGGATCCAGCCTGCCAGGAGCGCTACCAGGAGGCCCCCAAGATCAGCGACTTCCTCTGCGACCAGTGCCACCAGGACTTTACCAAGCTTCAAGAGATCCTCAATCAAGAAGGGGTGGCCTACGAGGTCGATCCCACCCTGGTCCGGGGCCTCGACTATTACACCAAAACCGCCTTCGAGTTCCTCAGTGGGGCCCTTGGGGCCCAGAGCGCCATTGTCGGTGGGGGACGTTACGACAACCTGGTGGCAAGCCTTGGAGGGCGGCCCACACCGGCTATCGGTTTTGCCATCGGAATCGAGCGGATCCTCGAACTCATCCCCCCTCCAGCCCAAGAACGCACAGGCTATTATGTGGGAGCCCTGCTCCCCGACGGAGTGGATCGGGCCTTCCACCTGGCCCAACGGCTACGGCAACGGGAGCCCACCCACTTCGAAGCGGCTCCCAAGAGCCTCAAGGCCCACCTCAAAGGGGCTGATCGGCGCAATGTTCGCTACGCCGCCATCATCGGCGAGGAGGAGCTGGCCAAGGGGCTCGTGTGGATCAAGGATCTCGTGGCTAAGCGGGAGTATAGTCTGCCAGTGGATGAGGTGGCCGAAGTTCGATGAAAAACTATGGGATCCATATCTGGTCCAATGACGATTTTATCATCGAAGATGGCCTCGTTAAGGTCAACTACCGCTCCAAACCCTCCCTCTACGAGATCATCAAACGGATCCGGGAGACCGGAATTCGAGGCCCCGTCCTCTTGCGCTTTCCCCACCTCATCCGCAAACAGATTGCCGCCCTTTACAGCGAGTTCAATCGGGCTATTGAGAGTTTCGAGTACAAGGGGCGCTTCCATGCCGTCTTTCCCCTGAAGGTCAACCAGTTCCCCAACTTCATCGAGAGCCTCATCCCCATCGCCCGCCCTTTCAACTACGGCCTTGAAGCCGGTTCCAAGGCCGAGCTCATCATCGCCATGGCCTACAACAACAAGAACGCCCCCATCACTGTCAACGGCTTTAAAGATCGCTCCATGATCACCCTGGGTTTTTTGAGTGCCCGGATGGGCCACGATACGACCTTGACCATCGAGGGGCTCAATGAGCTGGAAAATATCATCGAGGTGGCCAAGGAGTTCGATGGCCTCACCCCCAATATCGGCTTGCGGATTCGACTCCACACCTCGGGGATCGGGATCTGGGCCAAGAGCGGGGGGATCAACTCCAAATTCGGTCTCACCTCCACCGAACTCTTGGAGGCCATGGAGATGTTGCGCAAGAGTGGTCTCCTCGATCGCTTCACTATGATCCATTTCCATATCGGCAGCCAGATCGGAGAGATCAACCCGGTCAAAAAGGCCCTCAGGGAGGCGGGGAACATCTATGCCGAGTTGAAGAAGATGGGGGCGAAAAACCTCAACAACATCAATTTAGGAGGAGGGTTGGCGGTGGAGTACTCCCAGCACGAACATATCCACCACCGCAACTACACCCTCACCGAGTTCACCAACGATGTGGTCTTCCTCCTCAAGGAGATCGCCCACCAAAAGGGGGTTCAAGAGCCCGACATCTACACCGAATCGGGGCGCTTCATCGCTGCAAGCCATGCCGTCCTCGTCACCCCTGTCCTGGAGCTTTTTAGCCAGGAGTACACCGAGAAGGGGTTGCGCCTCAAAGAGCACAATCCTCCCCTGGTCCAAGAGCTCTACGACCTGTACAAGAGTATTAACCCCAGCAACGCCATCGAGTACTTCCACGACAGCTTGGACCATATGGAGAGCCTCCTAACCCTCTTCGATCTGGGCTACATCGACCTGCAAGATCGCTCCAACACCGAGATCCTCGTCCATCTCATCATCAAGAAGGCCATCGAGCTCACCAAGGAGAAGGGGCGTGCCGAACTCAAACGGATCCAGGATCGGGTTCAGGAGCGCTACCTCCTCAACTTCAGCCTCTTCCAGAGCCTTCCAGACTTCTGGGGTTTGGGTCAGCGTTTTCCCGTCATGCCCCTCAACCGCCTGGACGAAACCCCGACCCGGAGCGCTTCGTTGTGGGATATCACTTGCGATAGCGATGGGGAGATCGACTTCAATGTGGACTACCCCCTCCTCCTTCATGATGTGGATCTTGCCAAGGAGGAATATTTCCTGGCCTTCTTCCTGGTTGGAGCCTACCAGGAGATCCTGGGAATGAAGCACAATCTCTTCACCCACCCCACCGAGGTGACGGTGGAGTTCGCCAAGGATGGGAGCTACACCCTGAAAAACATGGTCGAGGCCCAAAGCATTCTGGATATCCTCTACGACCTGGACTACGATATCAACGCCCTCCAAAGCCGCCTCAAGAGCCTCATCGCCGAGAGCGACTTGATCGAAACGGCCAAGAAGGATCGGATCATCGAGATGCTCAACCTCCTCCTCCACGAGAACAACTACCTCAAGATCTCGCCCAAAAGGGGAGAGGATGGCTAGCCTTTGGACCCTGATCCGGGAAGATTTTGCCATCGTTTGGGAGCGGGATCCGGCCATCAACTCCTGGCTGGAACTGCTCACCAACTATCCAGGGGTCTGGAGCCTCTTTTGGTATCGCATCGCCAACCGCCTCTATCGCCGGGGCTTTCGGGTCCTGGCCCGAATGATCATGGGGATCAACCAGATCTTCACCGGAATCGATATCCACCCGGGGGCGACCATTGGACGACGGGTCTTCATCGACCATGGGATTGGCGTGGTCATCGGGGAGACCGCCGTCGTCGGCGACGATGTCCTCATCTACCAGCAGGTGACCCTGGGGGGGGTGAGCCTTGCCCGGGGGAAGAAGCGCCACCCTACCATCGAAGGAGGGGTCGTCATTGGAGCTGGAGCCAAGATCCTTGGCAACATTACCATTGGAGCCAACTCTAAAATTGGAGCCAACTCGGTGGTCATCAAGGATGTTCCTCCCGACTCCACCGCTGTCGGGATCCCGGCCAAGGTGGTCCAGAAGGGACCTGAGGCCTCGCCACTGAGCCACGACAAGATACCCGACATTGATAAGGAGCTTTTCGAGTACCTGGTCAAGCGGGTTGCCATCATCGAACACGCCTTGATCACTGGCGACAAGAGCATCCTCAAGGAGGAAGAGGAGCTCGAACACATCTATGAAGCCTTCATCAAATCCATGAAGAGTTAAGGAGCAATGTATGGTTTCTCAACGGATCCAACGGCTCTCGGAGTCGATGACTATGGCCATTACCGCCTTAGCCAAGGAGCTCCAAGCCCAGGGGCGAGATGTTTTAAGCTTTAGTGCGGGAGAACCCGATTTTGACACCCCTCAACCCATCAAAGATGCGGCCATCAAGGCGATCGAAGAGGGCTTTACCAAGTACACTCCTGTCGAGGGGATTCCAGAGCTGCGCCAGGCCATCAGCCAGAAGTTCAAGCGGGAGAACGGCTTGAACTATGAACCCGACCAGATCATCGTCAGCAACGGGGCCAAACAGTCCCTCTTCAACCTCTTCCAAACCCTCATCGACCAAGGGGATGAGGTGATCATCCCCGCCCCTTACTGGGTAACCTACCCCGAACTGGTTAAATACTCCGGGGGCACCCCTGTCATCATCCCTACCACCCAGGAGCAAGGATTCAAGATCACTCCCCAGCAGTTGGAAGAGGCCATTACCCCGAGAACGAAGATGCTCATCCTCACCAGCCCTTCCAACCCAACGGGAGCCATCTATTCCAAAGAGGAGCTGGAAGGGTTGGCCCAAGTCTTGGAGGGGCGGGAGATCTTCGTTTGCAGCGATGAGATCTACGAGAAGCTGGTCTATGAAGGGCGATTCGTAAGTGCCGCCTCCATCAGCGAGGATATGTACCAGCGTACCTTCACCATCAACGGATTGAGTAAATCGGCGGCCATGACCGGATGGCGCTTTGGCTATCTCGCGGCCCCCAATACCCACTATGTTCAGGCGATGAAGAAGCTCCAAAGCCAGAGTACCTCCAACGTCAACTCCATCACCCAAAAGGCGGCCATCCCAGGCCTCGATGGGACCATCGAACCCGAAATAGAGCGAATGCGCCTGGAGTTTCAAAGGCGCCGAGATGAGGCGGTAGCCCTGCTCAACCAGATCGATGGCCTCAAGGTCCTTTCCCCGGCTGGAGCCTTTTACCTCTTCGTCAACCATGAGGCCATCGAGCCCGATAGTATGGTCTTTGCCAAACAGCTCCTGGAGCGAGAAGGGGTGGCCATCGTCCCTGGAGCCGCCTTTGGCAGTGATGGCCACTTCCGCTTCAGCTTCGCCACCGATATGGCCACCATTCGAACTGGAATCCAGCGAATCCGGCGTTTCGTCGAGTCTATTTGAGCTTGAAGACCTTGGCCTCCTTGGTGTAGGCCAAGGTTGTGAAGTAGGGGCCTGGGTCGTTGAAGAAGAAGGTGCGAAAGAAGAAGCTCTTCAAATAGCCGCTGGTTCCAATGAGATAGCGCTTTTTGTAGAGGATGATGGTATAGGGAAGTTTGCGATAGCCAATGGCCTTCCAGGCAGTGCCATCGTGGAGGATCAAATAGCCGAAGGGGTACTCCTTGCCCTGGATGGAGACTAGCCCCTTGCCCAGATCGATCTGGACAAAGCGGCCTGTGATCCTCTTGGCTTGGCTATCGATGGCAACCACCCGGTCGGTCCAGATGAATCCCTCAGGCTTTTCCCCTTTGAGGTAGGCGAAGCGTTGGATGATGGGAAGGCGCAAGAGGATCCGATCATCGAAGTAGTAGTAGATCTCGTTGCGCTTCTTCATCTGGAGTTCGCCCCTCTGCAACTTGGCCATGAGCTCCTGGTAGGAGTAGCGTTTGAGGAGATAGGGGAAGACGGCCCAGGGGTAGATACGATCGAACCATTCGATGGCGAATCGATCGAATCGGGCCACGAAGGCAAGGTCGCTGCTTAAAAGGCTCCTGGCCACGACGAAGTTGTCCCACTGGTGCTTCCCATTATCGATGAGGGTTCGCTTGTTGGTGTAGTACCACAAGGGCCAACCATAATCCCACCAGGTGAGAATATACCCCTTCTTGGAATCGTTGAGGCTCTTTTGGATGACTTGGAGCTGGTCCCTGGTGAAAAAGGGGGACAAGAGGCGGTTGTACTGGTCGACAAGGCGCAGGTAATAGCCAAAGAGGATGAGGCTTGGCAGTGCGAAGAGGGCGATCCCCCACCTCTTGGTGGCAAAGCGGTGGGAGAGGAGGTAGAAGAGGTAGAGGTTCCCCGCTACGATGGCAGGGACCCCGAAGGTAGTGAGACGAACCCCCCCTTTGAGGGCGAGAAGGGCGATGAGATAGGGAAAAAGGAGGAGCGCTCCTCCCCGCTCCCGTCGTGCCAAAAGGAGGAGGCCGATGGAGCCAAGGAGAAAGGGGAGAGTTCCTCCTGCTCCATAGAGGGTGAGCTGCTCCCAGGAGATTCCCCGGGCTTCGAAGACCGTTTTGAGGGTCGCCTCAAGCTGGACCTCTTGGCCCCTCTTATCGCTCCAGCTCAAATGGCTCTCTTTGTAGAGGTAGTCCCCGATACGCTTGAAGTAGCCTTTAGTCCAGCCATAATCCCCGATCCCCAGGGCACCAAGGAGGAAGATAGCCATCAAAATGCGATGATCAATCGAACGCCTCTCAAGCCAGAGACCAAGCCCTAAAAGTCCCAAAGCCAGGAGAAGGCTCCAAGGAAAGGGAAGGGGAAGGGCTGCCCCATAGAGAATGAGGGCCAAGAAGTAGGCCCGGGGATTCTTACGCTCCAAGAGGAAGAGGTAGAGGGTCAAGAAGAGGAGGCTCCCATAGACTATGGGTCGGGCCGAGTGGTAGCTCGCTAAAAGGAGTTGGATCGCTCCAATTCCAACCAGGGACCAAAGGAGCCCCCGGTTTAAAGTGGCAATCCACGAGAAGAGTAAGAGGTAGAAAAGGGGGAAAATGAGCATATCGGTATCACAATAGCCCAGGTGGGTGCGGAAGTAGTAGTTGACGGCGATTCCAGCAATGGCGCCAACCGCTACCCCCAGCCAGAACTTCCGCCAGACCCAAAAAATGCCCACAAGGGGAAGGGCGATGAGAGAGCCCAAGAACCCTGGAGCATAGAAGAGGACCCTATCGAGATCGAGGTGGAGCTTGTCGGCTAGGAAGGCGAGGAGATGGCCAAGGGCCGTGGTGCTATTGAAGGGGATGGAGTGGCCCGCCAGGATCTCCTTGGCATAGAAGCCATGGAGCCCTCCATCGGCGGTCCACAAGGAGATGATCTTGTCTTCCACGAGAAACTGGGGCTGCTCCTTGGCATACCATGCCAGAAGCAGGTGGCCTAGGAGGGCGACCAGGTAGGCTCCAAGGAGCCCTCCTATGTAAGCGAGCTTGGAAGACCACCAGGACAACGAGGACTCCTAATCTCCCCCGATGGTTTCATCGGCATCGAGGGGAGTTGCCTTCTCGTCGGGAACGTAATCTTTTCCAAACTCCCGCTTGGCCAGTTCGAGGGCCTCAATGAGATCGTCGATGTTTTCGTAGGGAATGTGGACCTTCCACTCGGGATTGAGGGCATTCCCGTTCAAAGAGACCCCGATACTCACCACCGGCTCGCTCCCTGGGCCGTAAGGCTCGGTAATGTGGGCGACGCTGACGACTCCATCTTTGGTTCCGTAAAGGTGGAAGAGCTTGATTTCGCTATGGGTCTTGGCCATGGCATCCTCCTTGATGGTTTTCTCCATTATAGCACACCCGTGGAGAGAGTTGTGGTAGTTTAGTTGCTCTTTTTCACAAGGCGCATGAGCATGGCTTGAAGTTTGAGCCAGAGCCGATGCTCCATGATGGGAAAACCGGCATAGGTTTTACCGCCGGGCAGACTCTTGGTGACCCCCCCCCTTGCGGCGATGGTGGCAAAGTCTCCAATCTCCAGATGGCCTGCCGTCGCACTTTGCCCCCCCATCGTTACATTTCGTCCCAACTTGGTGGAGCCGGAGATTCCCACCAAGGAGGCCATAAGGACATTCTCTCCGATCTCGCAGTTGTGGCCAATTTGGATGAGGTTGTCCAGCTTGGTCCCCCGTTTGATCCGGGTCGTTCCAAAGACGGCCCGGTCGATGGTACAATTGGCTCCGATCTCGACCTCATCCTCGATCACCACATTGCCGCTGTGGTAGATCTTGACATGGCGTCCATCTTTGGTGTGGGCAAAACCATAGCCATCACTTCCAATAACCGTACCCGCATGGATGATACATCCACTGCCGATCTTACAATCGTGGTAGATGGTGACATTGGGGTGGATGGTGGTATTGGGGCCAATTTCGACCCGGTCTCCGATGAAGGCCCCTGGCATCAGGAGGACCCCGTCGCCGATTTTGGCCCCCCGGCCGATATAGACATTGGGACCGATGGTCACCCCCTTCCCGATGGTAGGCTCTAGCCCCTCTTGGGAGAAGGGATCCTGAGCAAAAAGGGCGCTGATCCGGGCCAGGGCAAGGTAGGGCTCGGGGGTTACAAGGGCACTTGCCCCCTCCGGCAGATGGGGGAGGTGCTCCTCCTTGAGGATAACGGCCCCCGCCTTGGTTTTGGCGAGGGCGGAGAGGTACTTGGGGTTTTCGAGGAAGCTCAAATGGCAAGGCGTTGCCCGGGTAAGGGCCTCAAGACCACAAATTTCCCGATCCGCCCCGATGAGATGGAGCTGGAAGCGTTTGGCGATGGTCGAGAGTCTCATCGTTCGATGGCCACCACTCCACTTCTGACGATCTCTTTGGGGTTGAAGCGCCGCAGGGCCTCGATGAAGTTACCGATCCGCTGGGGTTCATCGGCGGCCATGATGATGGCGCTATCCTTACCGATGTTAACGATGTTGCCGTTGTAGGCGCGACAGAGGGCCTCCACATCGGCGAGCCGCTCTTCCAGGGGGATCTTGGCCATCACCATCTCTTTCTCCACCAGTTCGCTGTGTTCGATCACCTTGTAGACGGGGATGATCTTATGGAGCTGCTTGATGATCTGTTCGATCACTCTAGGACTCCCCTTGGTGACGATGGTCAATCGGGAGTACTTGCTCTTTGGAATGGGGGCAACCGTCAGGGTTTCGATGTTGTACCCCCGGGCGGCAAAAAGCCCGGTGATCCTGGTGAGGACCCCATGTTCATTGAGAACGATGACGGAGATGACGCGCCGTTGGGTCATGATCAATCCTTGTACTCGAGTAGCATGTTGTAGAGACTTCCACCAGCTGGAACCATGGGCAAGACATTCTCGTGGCGATCCACCACCACGTCGATAAGGGCGACGACCCCCCGATTGAGGGCATCGTCTAGGGCCTGATCGAACTCCTCTTTGGTACTTACCCGGTAGCCTACGCCTCCAAAGGCCTCAGCAACCTTGACAAAATCCGGCTGGATCGACAGATCGGTCTCAGAGTAGCGCTTGTCGTAGAAGAAGGTTTGCCACTGACGCACCATACCCAAATAGTTGTTGTTGAGGATCACATTGATGACGGGGAGGCGGTATTGGACGGCGGTTATAAGCTCTTGGATGTTCATGAGGATGGAACCATCGCCGCTGATGTTGACCACGACCTCCCCATCGCCCACAGCCCGTTTGGCCCCCAGGGCAGCTGGAAAGCCAAAGCCCATGGTCCCAAGCCCCCCGCTGGTGATGAACTCTCTGGGCCGGGTGAAGGGGTAGAACTGGGCCGTCCACATCTGGTGCTGGCCCACATCGGTGGCGATTCGAGCCCTCCCTTTAAGACGCTCCCCGATACGGCGGATGACCCACTGGGGTTTGAGGACCTCATCGCTGTCCTCGAAGGTGATGGGATGGAGTTCATTGTAGTGGTTGAGGGTTTGCCGCCACTGCTGGTAGCGCCCCGGATCGATACGCTCCTCGACGAGGGGAACCATCTCCTCCAGCACCGCTTTGAGATCTCCGACAATGGGGTAGTGGACATGGACCAACTTCCCGATGCTGCTTGGATCGATGTCGACATGGATGATCTTGGCGTAACGGGCAAATTCAGAGAGTTTCCCAGTCACCCGGTCATCAAATCGGGGTCCAAGGGCGATGAGTAAATCGGCCTCGCTCATGGCCATGTTGGCCGCGTAACTTCCATGCATTCCCACCATGCCAAGGAGCTGGGGGTGGTCATAGGGGAGGGTTCCCCGGGCCATGAGGGTCTCCACCGCCGGGATCTGGGTGGCGTCTACAAGCTTGCGGACCAGATCGGCACTTCCCGAGTGGATGATCCCCCCGCCCAGATAGAACAGGGGCTGTTTGGCCTCCCGAATCGCCTCTACGGCCTTCTTGATCTGGCGCATGTTGCCCCGGATGGTGGGTCTGTAGGTTTCAAGCCGCACCTCTTCGGGGTAGTTGAAGGGGCCAACCTGGGCGGTGACATCCTTGGGGATGTCGATATGGACCGGTCCTGGCCGTCCACTGCGGGCGATATAGAAGGCTTCGGCTAGGATCCGGGGCAGCTCCTCGACACTTTGGACCAGGTAGTTGTGCTTGGTACAGGGGCGGCTGATCCCCACCGCATCGATCTCCTGAAAGGCGTCGGTTCCAATCATCGAGAGGGGAACCTGGCCGCTGATGACCACGAGGGGGATGGAGTCCATGTAGGCTGTGGCCAGTCCGGTGACGGCGTTGGTAAATCCCGGACCGCTGGTGACGAAGGCGACCCCCACCTTGCCTGTTGCCCGGGCATATCCGTCGGCGGCATGGACCGCCGCTTGTTCGTGTCTGGTGAGAATGTGCTGGAAATACCGATGTTTGTAGATCTCGTCGTAGACGTTCATGATGGCACCGCCAGGATAGCCGAAGACCACTTCGACCCCTTCCCGACGCATCGCCTCCACGACCATCTGGGCACCGCTCATATCGGCCATAACAGCTCCTCGTTGCGAAGTTAATTGGAGTTATTTTATCCTAATTTTTCAAATTGTGGTGAATATTCGCTCCATACGGCGACACTCTTCGATGGCAAGTCCCTCCCGAACCCCTTCGTCCACCACCACCATCTGGGCATAGCCACACTTTTCAAAGAGCTCCTCCAAGAGGACCAGCCCGGCTAGGATCGCCTCCTCTCGTCCCGTCCCAACGAGCCTAGCCCGCTCCTCCTTGGAAAGGGCCAAGAGCTCCTTGTAGGCTTTGGCGATATCGTTGCGATCGATCCTGGTCCCATCCACTTTTAACGGATCGTAGGTCCGGTATTCCAGCCCCAGTTTCAGGGCGGCTACCGTCGTCGGGGTCCCACCGGTGCCCACGAAGAGTTTGGGTTTGCCGAAGAATTCGAAGATATCGTGGCAGTATTCCCGGATCTCCCCCATCTTCCGCTTAATTCCAAAGTGGATCTCCTCCTTGCTCTTGTAGCGCTCGGCCACACTCAAGATCCCCAGGTCGAAACTTTTGGCCACCAGCTCTTGGCGGTGTTTGAGGATGATCTCGGTGGAGCCCCCTCCAATATCGACCAGCAAGAACTTTTGCGGATCCAAGCCGACCCGTTCCAGTCCGAAGGCGACCCCCTGGGCGCTGTAATAGCTCTCCAGCTCAGGGGAGATGATCTCAATGGGAAAGCCACACAGCGCCTGGAGCTCTTGGATATACTCTTTGCCGTTGCGAGCCTTGCGAAAGGCTGCAGTAGCCACGGCGACCTTGGGATCTTTTGGATAGCGCTCCTTGATAGTGCAAAGGATTGTGCGAACTTTTTCGAGGACCTCGGGGGGGATGGCCCCTCCCTCAGCAACCCCCCAACCACTTCCCACGATCCACTCCATGCGCTCTTCAATCTCCAGATCGAGGCATTGGAGCCGGACGACCCGCAAAGAGTTAGAGCCGATATCGATGGCGATCACACTCATTAGCGCTCCTCGTGGAATCGGTATCCATGCTCAAGCAGGAGGTGGCGGATCTCCTCCTGGTGTTCCCTACCCTTGGTCTCCAAGGCGATGGAGACATTGGCATCTCCAAAGGCGAGGTGGGTGGAAGTTCGATCGTAGCCGATGGAGACGATGTTGGCATTGGCCTTGGCCAGGAGTTCGGTCAAACGCATGAGGCTTCCAGGCTTGTCGATGAGGGTGACGATCAGCTTCATCTTCCGATAGCTCTTGATGAGCCCCTTCTCGATGATGACATTGAGCATCGTTACGTCGATATTGCCTCCGCTCAGAACGACCGCTACCTCCGATTCTGGAGGAAGGTCGATCTTGCTGTGGAGGAGGGCCGCCACTCCCACGGCTCCAGCCCCTTCCACCAGGAGCTTCTGGTTCTCCAGCAAGAAAAGGATCCCATCGGCGATCTCTTCGTCATCCACCTCCACGATCTCGTCCACGGTGCGCAAAATGATCTCCAAGGTCTTGGGAGAGGTATCCCGGACAGCAATCCCATCGGCGATGGTGCGCACCTGGGTGGTATCCACGGCCCGTCCCAGGAGGTAGGAGTTGCGCATGGCCGGAGCCCCAGCGGCGGTGACCCCGATGACCTGGATCGATGGATCGATCTGTTTGATGGCACTCCCAATTCCAGCGATGAGTCCCCCCCCTCCAATGGGAACCACCACCGCGTCGATTCGCCGATTTCGAAGGATCTCCAAAGCGATGGTCCCCTGCCCTGCGATGACGGCATCGTCGGCAAAGGGGTGGACGAAACTCTTACCCTGCTCCTTGGCCAATTGGATCGCATGGAGGTAGGCCTCGTCATAGTTCTTTCCAGCTAGAACCACCCGGGCCCCATAGCTCTTGACCCCGTTGATCTTGGTGAGGGGGGTATTTTCTGGCATGACGATGGTGGCCTCTACATTGAAGTAGTTGGCACTGAAGGCAACCCCTTGGGCATGGTTTCCGGCACTGGCGGCAATGACCCCCGCCTCCTTCTCCTCGTCGCTGAGAGTCGAGATCTTGTTGAAGGCTCCCCGGAGCTTGAAAGCCCCTGTGACCTGGAGGTTCTCCTTCTTCAAGAAGATGTTGAGCCCCGTGCGCCGACTCAAGAGAGGCGCAAAGGCGAAAGGGGTCTCTAGGACGACTTTGGCAATCCGTTTCGAGGCGGCTTCGATCTCTTGGAGGGGGATCATCTCCCAGCCACCAGTCTTCGATGGTCCACCATCGTGCACCGGTTCTGGACCACGATCAAGCCAGCCTCCCGGGCCCGCTTGGCCGCCTCGTCGTTGACAATCCCCTTTTGCATCCAGATCACCCGCACATCCCCTCGCTTGATAGCCGCCTCCACGATGGGAGGGATGGCTGCTGGTTTCCGGAAGATGTCAACCATATCGATGGGAAAGGGGATCTCTTCGAGGGAGCGGTAGACCCGCTCGCCCAAAATCTCCCCTCCCCGGGGGTAGATCGGGACGATCCGATAGCCCACGCTCTGCAGGTAGGCCGCTACCTTGTGGCTATCCTTGCTCGGATCCGGAGAAAGTCCCACCACGGCGATGGTTTTCACCGTCTCGAAGATTTGACGTATCTCCTCTTCATTGGCGTTGATCTGGGGAAGTGGACACTCCATTGCCCCTCCTTTTTGCCACCGATTGTACCACAACTTTCATTGGACTCTTCTTTGCAAGGGACAGTTGCGCGGAATAGAGCGGAGCTGGGCGATGTAGCGCTGGAGGGCCCGGATACGGTTGATATCGGCCGGATGGGTCGAGAGAAATTCGGGGATCTGCTGGCGGTTGGCCTGGCGCATACGCTCCCAGAAGCGAATAGCCTCTTGGGGATCGTAGCAGGCCTTGTACATGAGGTAGAGTCCCAGCTGATCGGCTTCATACTCGAACTTCCGGCTGTAGGGATAGATGATCCCATACTGGGTTCCAACCCCGTAGGCCAGATCGAAGAGGGGCCCCCAACTCTTGCCACTTATTTGAAGTCCGCGTGCTAGCAGCTCTTTACCCAGATTCCCGACCATCGCCATGGAGACCCGCTCACTTCCATGGCGTAAGATGGCGTGAGCCACCTCGTGGCCGATGACGGCGGCCAGCTGGTCGTCGTTTTGGACCAACTTCAAAAGTCCCGTATAGACGAAGATCTTCCCACCAGGCAGACAGAAGGCGTTGACCTGGGGGGATTCGAGGACATAGAACTCCCATTGGAAGTTGGGATGGAACTCGGCCTCGGCTACGGCGGCGATCCTCGATGCTACCCGTTTGACCATAGCGTTGTAGCGGGGATCCCTGGAGACCTTGGCCTTCTTGAGGATCTCATTCCGGGCCTGAAGGCCCATTTGAACCTCTTGGGCCGGGGAGATGAGGATCAGCTGGGAGCGGTTGGTATAGGGATTCTTGGCACACGCGACGAAGAAGAGCAGGAGCGGTATGATGAGGAGGTACTTTCTCATGGAACACCCCTTGAGACAAAATTCATAAGGCAATTATACCTAGTAACCCAGCCACTCCAGGATGTGGTAGATGGCAAAGGCACCGATCCAGGCCAGAATGTTGGGGTAGATGGTGTAAAAGAGCCTCCAGGCCCATTGGGGCACTTCGGCATAGAAGGTACTCATCGCCGCGACGCAGGGGCTATAGATCATGATGATCACGATGAGGGCCATCGCCGTCTTGAAGTCGATATGTTGGCGAAGCTGCTGGATGAGCCCTTGGTGCTCCCTCTCCCCTACGGCATAGAGGGTGGCCAGGGTAGAGACGATCACCTCCTTGGCGGCGAGGCCACTTAAAACTGCCACGCTCAAGCGCCAATCGAAGCCAAAGGGGGCGAAGATCGGCTCAATCCCTTTGCCAATGCGACCGAGGTAACTATACTCGAGATTCCGGGCGGCCAGCTCGTTGCGTAGCTCCCTCTCCTGGTGGGGGGTGGCGGCTATGGCCTGTTGATAGGAGGCGATGAGCTCCTGGTTTTTGGGGTGGCTACTGAGGAACCAGATGATCATAGCAGCGGCGGCGATGAAGGTTCCCGCCTTCTTGATGAAGAGTTTGGCCTTGATCCAAAGCTCCATGGCGAGAACCTTAAGAGAGGGGAAGCGGTAGGGGGGCATCTCCATGACAAAGGGCTCCGGCTCCCCCTTGAAGAGGAGGTGGCGCAAAATCTTGGCTACGATGAGACCCAGCAGGGCCCCTGTAAGGTAGATGGCAAAGAGGATGTTCCCCGCACTCTGGGTCGGGAAGAAGGCGGCGATGAGGAGGACATAGACGGGGAGTCGGGCCGAGCAGTTCATGAAGCCGAGGATGAGCATGGTGATGAGGCGGTCTTTGGGATTTTTCAGGGTGCGGGCCGCCATGTAGGCTGGCACGGTGCAGCCAAATCCACTCACCAATGGGATGAAGGCCTTCCCTTGGAGGCCAAAGTGTTTCAAGAAGCCGTCGAGCAAGAAGGCGGCCCTGGCCATGTAGCCGGTCTGTTCGAGGAGGTTGATCCCGAGGAAGAGAATGAGGATGTTGGGCAAGAACATGATCACCGCCCCCACGGCTGGGATAACCCCATCGGTAATGGCCAGATTTACATCCCCTGGTGGGAGGATCTGCTGGAGCCAGTGGGCGAAGTTGGTGATGGCAGCATCGATGTACTCCATGGGCAGGGAGCCCACGGTGAAGGTGATCTGGAAGAGGGCCCACATGAAAAAGAGGAAGATAGGAAGGCCGAAAATGGGGTGGATCAAGATCCGATCGATCCGATCGGTTAAACTCTCGCGCCGGGGGAGTTTGACCGCCTGCATCACGATGCTCCGGGCAATGGCGCTACGCTCGTTGGCGAAGATATCGGCCACACTTGGGGCATCAAATTCGAGTTTAAGGCGGCGGATACTCTCTCCCAGGGCCTCGTGGAGCTCCAGGAAGATGGGGAGTTCGTGGACGATCTTGTAGATGAGCTCGTCATTCTCCAAGAGGCGGATTACATAGAATCTGGCCTTACGCTGATCCTGGAAGTGGGGGGATTGGCGCAAGATGGCGGTGAGGAAGTCGATTTCGGCCTCGATTTTCTCGTTGTAGGTGATGGTTGCAATGGCGTCGGAACGCTCATAGACCTGGATCATCGACTCCACCAGCTCCTCGATTCCACGCCCCTCCTTGGCCGAAGTGAGGATGACCGGGATACCCAGGAGCTTGGCCAACAGGGGGCCATCGATACGCCCCCCTTTGGCCTCTACCTCATCCACCATATTGACCACGAGGACCATCTTCTTGCCCATATCCATGAGCTGGAGGGTGAGGATGAGGTTGCGTTGGAGGACATTGGCGTCAACGACATTGATGATGAGGTCGTACTCTTCCTGGATGAGGTACTCTTTGGTTACATGTTCTTCAGGGGTGTAGGCGTGGAGGGAGTAGATTCCAGGCAGATCGACGATCTCAATCCCATACTCACCTCGCTGGAAGCGGACCTCCTTTTTCTCCACCGTCACCCCGGCGAAGTTGCCCACATGGAGTCGGGCTCCACTGATGGCGTTGATCAGGGAGGATTTGCCCACATTGGGCTGGCCCACCATGACGGCGTGAATCCTCTTCATGGCTCCACCTCGATTCCCTGGGCCTCCTCCTTGCGCAAGGCGATTCGCGTCCCCTCCACTTCCACCTCCCAGGTCTGCTTCTTCAAGGTATGGTCCAAAAGTCGAAGTCTGTTGCCTTTGGCGACTCCCATGGCGTAGAGGCGACTTTTAATGGGTTCTGGAGCCTGAACCCTTTGGATCACCCCTTCTTGTCCAATTTTCATATCGATGACGCGCATACTCTGCTCCTTCAAAAGCCGTATCGAATAGTACACCGAAAGAGGTTGCTTCCAGGACTCTGAGCCTGGAGCAGCTCCACCTCGACTCCGAGAATCTTCCCACTCCAGTACCAATCGAGCTCCCGGGTATAGCCTCTCCCGTGGAAGTGACCGACCATGAGCCCAAACCCTCCGATTTCCACCCCCACAACCTCTCCCCGTTTCGGTCGCTCGATTCCATCCAAACTCCATAGCTCCATGGAGGTATAAAGGGGTCCTCCTCCAAAACTGGGGGCCAGGTTGGATCCCAACTCCCAGCTCATGGCCCCATAGAGCTGGACTCCCTCAAACTCCACGGCCCCGTAGCCTCCAAAGCTCTTGTTGTCGAAGGCCCCCCCTCCCATGTCGAATTGGACCCCGAAGCGCCAGGGGCCCTGCTCCTTCTCCCAGCTTCCATAGAGACTCTGCCCATACCCACCGAAAAGATAGTACCACAACTGCCACTCCTCCTCCACTAGCCCTAGGGCCCAGATGGCATCGAAACTTCCAGGAAGGTCGAGAATCTGGGAGAACTTCTTGAAGGTTCCAATCGAGCCTCCACTCCCCCATCCGGCCATACGATCGAGGTAGAGGAGGCGGAAGTTGCGGCCTATCTCCCCATAGAGACCTCGGAAGTAGTTGGGGACGAGGCGGATGTCGTCACTATCGGCATGGGGGGTCCAGGGAATGGCGATACGCCCTAGCTTGAGGGAGAATCCCTCCCCTTGAACAAGGGCAAAGAGCTCACTTACAAATACAACCCCTTTCTCCCCATCTCCAAAGAATTGGCCACTCTCCCCCCACAAAGCCCTGGCCCCTTCGAGGGTTATGCCCAGATCGATTCCCTTCGAGAGGGAGTGGTGGTAGTGGAGGTGGCCAGCCACTCCGAAGCCATTCTCCTCGGTGTCGATGTAGCCAAAGCGTACCTCTCCCCGTAAATGTTGGGCCAACACATACCTCCCTTGGCGCTCCCGTAAACTCTGGGCCAGGAGCAAGAGGGGTATGAGGATCAGGAGGAGGCGCATAGAAAACTCCGATAGTGAGAATCATTATCATGTTCCAGCGGTATTATAGCACAAAGAGGGGCAAGGAAGCTCACCCCTCCAGCTGTTGGTAGAATTCAAAGAGTTTCTTGCGCACATCGGCAATCATCGCCAGAGTAGCCTCAGGGGATTCAAGCCAGACGGCCTGGAAGTTGTTCTTACTCGTGGAGTAGACCGCCTCATTCATGAAGGCGTTGTACTCCTCGATACTCTTGCATATCCGTTTCTCCCCGGTCTCCGTGTTCACCGCCTCGATGAACCATCCCCCCATGCCATTGGGTTTGATCTGGGCGGTAACGACCAAGAGATCCTCAGGGGCGACCTCTTCACCTCGATCGTTGCGCATCGACTCCTCCTACCAGAACCAACCTCCACCGAAGAGGCCTCCGAAAAAGCCTCCACCACCTTCATTTCGCTCTTCGACCTCTACATAGACCCAAGCCACGGCCTGGTCTTGCCCGTCGCTGATGGTGTAGCGGAAGCGATCTTGGCCGCTGAAACCATCCTCAGGGGTATAGACCAGGAGTCCATCCCGCTCCTCCACCCAACCATGGGATGGCTGCTCATAGCTCTCAATCCAGATGGCATCCCCGTCCGGATCGCTGTCGTTGGCGAGGACATCGATAGCCACCGACTCACCTTCCTGGGTGGTCGCCTCATCGTCGTGGGCGACGGGAGGGGTGTTCTGGGGCTCTGGCTCCTCGCTGCCACCATCTCCACCCCCGCTCTCTCCATCTTCTCCTCCATCTCCAGGAGCCTTGGCCCGGAGGGAGTTGTTGAGGTTGAGCCTGGCCGCAGAGCCAATCACCCCTTCATAGGCATCTTGATAGTCCCCATAGTCGTTGATGAGGGCGATCTTCTCCTCTACGCCCATCTGGGGATGGAGGGCGCTAAGCAGAGCTATGGAACCTGTGACGAAGGGGGTAGCCAGGGAGGTTCCATCGGCATAGGCGTAGCTATCGCCGGGATAGGTGGAGAGGATGTTGACCCCTGGAGCGGCAATATCGACACTCTCGGGACCGTAGTTGGAAAAGTCAGCCAGATTGTCGTGCTGGTCGCTGGCGGCAACGCTGATGATATTGGGTGCGTCATAGGCAGCTGGGTAGATGGGATCATCATCGATGTTCTTCCCTTCATTCCCAGCGGCGGCACACAAGATTACCCCCTGCTCGCCCAGCCGTTTGATGGCCTCATTGGTCGCATCGTCCTGGCTGCCTCCAGGGCCACCGAAGCTGGCATTGATGGCGACGATGGGCTCTCCCTCTTCCACCTTCTGGGAGACATAGTCCAGCGCTTCCAGGATGTCGCTGGTATAGCCATACCCGTTGGGGCGAAAGACCTTGAGGGCCATGATGGAAATTTCAGGGGCCACACCGCTTATCCCCTCTCCATTGTCTCCTACGGCTCCGATGACTCCAGCCACCAGGGTTCCATGGTAGTGGCCATTTTCGTCATATGGAGCATCGGGCATCGGATCGGGGTCGTTGTTCCCCTCATCATCTCCGGCAAAGTCATATCCGTGGTAGGGGTTCCCCTGCCACATGTTCTCCCGTAAATCGCTATGGGTATAATCGACTCCGGTATCGAGAACCGCAACTACCAGGGATCGCCTTCCCCGCTCGATCTCCCAGGCCTCTTCGGCATCGATATCGGCGTCGTAGGTTCCAGCTTCCCCGTTGACCTCTTGTCCCTGGTTCTCCAGGCCCCACTGCTTCTGGTAGTAGGGATCGTTACTGAGGGGAATGTAGGCGTAGTTGGGGGTCACGGAACGCACGAAGTTGCTATAAGGAGGCTGGGAGAAGAGCTCCAGAAGCTCTCTGGTTGAGAGGATGGGGGACTTGACCCAGACCGCATTGACCAGATTGTACTGGGTATAGTCGATGCGATCGAGCAGATCCCAAGCAACTTCGGCGAAGGGAACCCCCTCGTCTAGGAGGAGGATCACCTCGTTGGGAGCGCTCTGGCTTGGCAGGGCGGCAAAGTACTGGTTCAAAGAGGGAAAATCCTCGGCTTGAAGGGTGATGGCACATGTGAGTGCAAGGAGAATAGATTTCGGTTTTGGCAACATATCACTTCCTTTTATGAACTTGATATGGCCAAATTATACTACAAAGTGAGCCGTTTGGCTATGTTTTGGGTGAAAATGACCCGATCCCCAGCCTCGACCAGAAACTCCAGGGGCTCCTGGAAGAAGAGGAGAATGGTTGAACCCATCTGGAAGTAGCCAAGCAGCTCCCCCTTTTTGAGCCAGAGCTCTTGGTATTGGAAGATAACCGGCCGGGTATTGGCCCTGTTGGTTTGAAGCCGTGGCTCGAAGACGATATGGATCTGCCCCACGTTGAGGGCTCCCACCAAGACGATATAGACTATGGCTCCATCCCTGGTGCGACACTCCAAGAAGACCCGCTCATTCTCGACGAAGAGGTTGGCCCGTTTGCGCAAGAAGGGAAGATTGACCGGCAAGAGCCGTCCTGGAATGTGGACGAGCCGGAGGATTTGGAGGCTATAGGGCATGTGGTAGCGATGGTAGTCCCGGGGGGAGAGGTAGAGATTGAGGAAGGAGCGGAGTTTGTCGAGAAAACAGCCCCCTTGCAGGAGATCGTCGATTCGATAGGCCATCCCCTTGATCTGGAGGGCCTTGCCCGCTTTCACTTCCCCCACTTCGGTAACAAGCCCATCGCAGGGGGAGATGTAGTAGCGATCGTCGGCCAGGAGGGGACGCTGGATGGAGAGGGGGCGGGTGAAGAGGGCGTTGAGGCTCTCGTAAGATTCGGCAGGCTCGAACTCCCCCATATCGAGACCCAGGAGGCGGACATAGGAGCGGTTGATGAACCGCTGGATTGGGCCGGGGAAGCGGTAGGCCGCAAACTTCCCGAAGCCCCGGGAGAAGATATTGCTCCAGAGCAGACCCTTCACAAGACTCCTTTTTTCCCCCATTGTACCATATCACTCCTTCACGAAACGGCGATAGAGGAGGGGGAGGAGGATGAGGGTCAAGGTGGTGGAGGTGATGAGCCCATAGATCACGACGATGGCTAGAGGACGCTGGATCTCGCTTCCTGGTCCGGTGGCAAAGAGCATGGGAACCAGGGAGAGGGCTGCGATGGTCGCGGTCATCATCACCGGACGCAACCGCCGTTTGGCTCCTTCGACGACGACCTGGTCGATGGGGAGGCGCTTTCGCAACTCATTGAAGTAGCTCACCATTACCACCCCGTTGAGCACCGCGATCCCTAAGAGGGCAATGAAACCTACCGAGGCTGGAACCGAGAGGTACTCCTGGTGGATGTAAAGGCCAAAGAGCCCCCCCATCATCGCCAGGGGAATGGTGGTATAGATGATGAGGCTCTCCACCAGAGAGTGGAAGGTCAGATAGAGGATGAGGAAGATGACCACAAGGGCGATGGGAACCACGATCATGAGCCGCTCCATCGTCTCTTGTTGGCTCTTGAACTCCCCTCCATACTCGATCTGATACCCTGGAGGCAAAGGGAGTTTCTGGGCCACTTGGGCCTTGATGGCTTGGACGAAGGTGACCAGGTCGGTTCCCTGGACATTGGTCTGGATCGAGACGAAGCGACGGGCATGTTCATGTTTGATCTCCACTGGTCCAGAGCGCTTGATCACCTCCACTACCTCCAAGAGGGGAATCGCCTCTCCCTTCTGACCCACGAGGTAGAGCCCTTGGAGCTCCTCACGCTTGTAGGGGCCCCGGATAATAATGGGAAAGCGCTTCATCCCTTCATAGACGACTCCGACCTCGATCCCGCTAATCGCCGCTTTGAGGAGTCGGGCCACATCCTCCTTGTTGAGCCCGTAGCTGCCCAACTTCTCCTCTTTGAAGTGGAGTTCGTAGTAGGCGACCCCCTCATTCTGGCGCATGTAGACATCGACGCTACCCGGGGTCGCTTGGACAATCTCTTTGACCCTTTGGCCCAGGCGTTCGAGGGTTTCGATCTCTTCGCCGAAGATCTTGATCACCACATCCCCCCGGGACCCGGTGAGCATCTCGGAGGTACGCATCTCGATGGGCTGGGTGAAGGTAAATTCGATCCCTTCAAAGCCCTGGAGGATCTGACGCATTTGCTCTTTGAGCCACTCTACATCCTGGACCCGCCACTCCCGTTTGGGTTTGAAGACCAGGAAGGTATCGGTATCGTTGAGCCCCATTGGATCGAGACCGATCTCGTCACTTCCCGTCCGGGCGATGATGGCTTTGATCTCTGGAACCCCTTCCATGAGGGCCCGCTGGATTTTGGTATTGAGGCGGATGCCAGCCGGGATGTTGATGGATGGATGGGCTTCAATCCCAATAACGATATTCCCCTCGTCCATCGTGGGGATGTAGGTCTTGCCGATTTGACCAAAGGCCCAGATGGTCCAGCCCACCAGGAGGATGACCAGGGCGTAGATGAGGTATTCCACTTTGAAGGCGAAACGCAGCAGGGGGGTGTAAAGAGCCAAGAGAGCGCGCATGAGGAGGGTTTGTCCATGCTTTGGCCGCCGGATAAAGAAGGAGGCGATGGTGGGGATGACGAGGAGAGCCAGCAAGATAGCACTGGCCAGGGTGAAGATGATACTCCAGGCTACGGGGGAAAAGAGCTTCCCACTAAGGCCAGAAAGGCTCAAGAGAGGTGTGAAGATGATGATGATAATCGTCACTCCAGAGATGATGGGCAAAGCCACCTCCCTGGCCGCCTCATAGATCACTTGGAGCCGGGGCTTGGTGGGGCTGTTGGCTAAACGGGTAATGATGTTCTCCACCATCACCACCCCTGAGTCGATGATCATCCCGATAGCCACGATGATTCCCCCAAGGCTCATAAGGTTCACGCTCATGTCGAAGGTATACATGAGGATGAAGGCGCTCAAAATGGCTAGAGGGAGAATTAAAGCAACGGTGATGGCCGAGACCATGTTCCCCAGGTACAAGAGGAGTACCACCATCACAAGGAAAACCCCCTCGACCAAGGCCTTCTTGACCATGAAGAGGGCCCGATCGATGAGGTCGCTTCGATCGTAGAAGACATCGATCTTGGTCCCTTCAGGTAGGGAAGGGGCAAGCTCTTCGAGGCGCTCCTTGACCCGGGCCGTCACCTTGGAGGCATCGGCCCCTTTGAGGCTCAAGACCAGCCCCTCCACCGTCTCTCCCTTCCCATCCCGGGTCACATAGCCGTAGCGGGTCAAGGCGTCGATTTCGACCTTGGCGATATCCCCGAGGCGTATGATTGCCCCATTATCCAAGACCCGGATCACCAGCTCCCGCATCTCTTCGAGGCTCTCCATCCGCCCTGGGAGTCGGACCAGCAGGGCCTCCTCCCCCCGTTCAATCCGTCCGGCTCCATAGTTGGCGTTGTTTTTTATCAAGCGCTCTTCGATCTCTTCGAGTTTTATGCCCAGTTGGGCCATCTTGGCAAAATCAGGCTCGATCCGATAGCTTTTCACCAGCCCCCCAAGGGCATTGACATCGGCGACCCCTTCGATATTGCGCAAAGCCGGGCGGATCACCCAATCCAAGAGGGTACGCCGCTCCATGAGGGAGAGGCGATCCGACTCGATGGTGAACATGAAGACCTCCCCCAGGGGAGTGGTGATGGGGGCGATTCCCCCTGTAATGGAGGGGGGCAGCTCCCCTTTGATATCGTTGAAGCGTTGGTAGACCACATTCCGAGCCCAGTAGATGTCGGTTCCATCTTCAAAGTCGATGGTCACGTCGGCTAGAGCATACTTGCTGATGCTGCGAACCATCTTCTGGTGGGGGATACCCTGCATCTCCAGTTCGATGGGGATAGTGATCTGGCGTTCCACCTCCTCCGGGGTCATTCCCGGTGCCTTGATAATGATCTTCACCTGGACCGGAGAGACATCGGGAAAGGCATCGATGGTGAGGCGGTTATAGGCGATCACCCCTCCAATGGCGATGGCCAGAGCCACCATGATGGCCAAAAGCCGTTGCGAGAGGGCAAAGGCGATGATGCGATCAATCATGGTCCCCCTCCAGTGCTCCCTTGAGGGAGATGACCCCCTCTATGGCCACCAGATCGCCAGGGCGCACCTGGGAGGAGCGAATGTAGACCTGTTCCTTGGTACGGGCGAGGATCTGGACCGGAACGAAGGAGAATCCTCCCTCCCCCTTGACGAAGAGTCCACTCTCCCCTTGGATTTCGACGATCGCCGTAGATGGGACCACGAGAACCGCTTTGGGGAGGTAGAGGCTCACCCGCTCCTTTTGACCTGGAAGGAGTTTCAAAGGGGCTTGGATCATGACCGAGCGGGTCTGGCTCTCCTCGTCGACGAGGGGAGAGATCCGCTGGATCCGACCTAGGTGGCCGTTGAGATGGATCTCTCCCCCCTCACGGAGCTCTTTCGTCACCGCCAGGGGGAGGGCCACCTTGACAATTGTCCCTTGGGGGCTGGTGATGGTAAGCATGTGATCTCCTTGATGGAGGTAGAGCTTGGGATTGATGGCCAGATCGCTCACCCGTCCATCGATGGGGGCCCGGAGGCGAAGGATCGGATCGGGGCGCCTCGTCCTTGTGATCCGGGCTACCTGTTCCCGCTCCAGTCCCCAATCCAGCAGAAGGTTCTTGAGAGAGTGGACCTGGCTCTGGAACTTGAGGAGCTCGTTACGCGCTTGGAGGTAGCGTTTCTTTGGGACGATCGCCGCCTCGGAGAGGGGTTTGAGCCGCTTCACCTCGTTGCGGTAGTAGTCGTACTCGATAAGGGCCTTGAGGTACTCCCCTTCGATTTCAAGGATCTTTGGACTCTTGATAGTGGCAATGAGCTGCCCCTTTTGAACTGGATCGAAGAGATCGACTTCAAGCCCTTCCACAACCCCTTCAATGGGAGCATCTAACACATAACGCCCTTTGGCTGGCAGGTAGCCGACGGCTAGAAAACTCCCGATGTAGAGGCGATCCGCCACCCGTACGGGAGCCGTGGGCAAATCGGCTGGAATCGGCTCCCCTTGGGCTAAAAGGAGCATCAGCGTGCACAAAAACGTTGCGAGTTTCATCATCGGAATACCCTTTCAATTTCGATTCCATAGCGCTCCATATACTCGGCGATGGCTTCGAGATGGTCCAATTTCGTCTGGAGGATGGTTTCTACTAAGGCAAGGCGACTCTCCAGGGCCTTCAAGAGCCCCAAAACCCCCTCTTCGCCGGCGAGAAAGCGCTTTTGACTCTGCTCCACGAGGCTCTGGGCTAGATCCTCCATAGAGCTCTCAAGGTTCTGGAGCCGCTGTTGATAGAGTTGCAACCGCCTCTTCAAGCGCTCCCGCTCCTGGCGGTACTCTAGAGTGAAGCGCTCCAGTTCGTAATGGGCTGCAAGTAGCTCCTTGCGAGCTGCCTCTTTGGCCCTTTTGGTCGAGGAAGAGGTGGCCAGGGGAATGGAGAGGCTCAGACTGGCCCGCTTGGCGTCGAGTTCCTTGGCAAGGGTCAAGTCGAGGCCGAGGGTTTGAATTGGCTTGGAGCGAAGATCGAGCTCTCGTTGGAGTAGAAGCTTTCGCTCCTGGTAGACCCTCCAGGCCAAAGAGTTCTCCGGTTCAAAGAGGGCCTTCCTATCTAGGGGAGGAAGGGTACACACGAAGTGGCCATCGAAGGAGGGGATGAGACTTGCAATCCCGCTGGCAAAGCGATCCAGCTCCATTGCGATTTGGGTCAATTCGAGTTCGAGGCGACGGAGTTCTAGCCGGGCCATAAGGGCCTCATTAGCTCCAAACTCCCCTAACCGCACCCCTGTTTCGATATGGTCAGCCATCTTGGCATAGAGATCGCGCAATTTCCGTTTGGCCTGGAGACTCTCTTGGATGAGGCAATGGCGCCCATAGAGCCGCCAGAGCTCGATCTTGAGCCGGTTGGCCTCATAGAGCTGGATGAGTTCCCCGTAGCGCTTGCTATGGCGCATATACCCCTTCAAATCGCCACCCACGAAGAGATCCCGCCCAATCCCAACCTCATACTCCATCTTCCCAGGCCCCTCGTCGCTCTCCCCGTAGCCAAGGGCCAGGGAGATCCTGGGGTTGGCGTTGAAGGTCTGGGCCTGCTGGGTGAGGATCTGGGCTTCGATCTTGGAGGAGTGCTGGCGATAGCTGGGAGCCTCCTCGATCTGGCTCCACAGGCTGAGAAGATCTTGGGCCAGCAGGGGTAGGGCAAAAAGGAACCAGATAAGCGGCATGGACCCTCCTTGTGCAAAGATGAGTTAGGGTGGTTGGAGCGAGGGTTAGCCTCGGGGAGGGGGGGTGGCCACTTCTGGTTCGGTTTGGGGTAAGAGAGTGGGGCCTCCTTCGATGGCAGGAAGTCTCAAAAAGTGGGGCGCGAGGGTTAAGGGAGTATCGAGGAGGAAGTACTGGTGGTAGAGCTTGTGTTCGACATGTTGTGCTATAATATCGCACTTTTGGGTTGGATGGAGGACATCGCACTGGGCGATGAAATAGTCGTGCAAAGCGGCGACGATAAGGGAGAGTAGCAGGATTTTCAAGACGAGCCCTCGCATGATGGCCGAGTATAACCAAAAAAGGTTTCCCTCCCGTTGAGCCAGGAAAGTAGTGGGAGGGCTTTAGATCCATTTAAAGGAGGTTCATGCTCCGTTTCGCCCCATCACCCACAGGGGACTTGCACATCGGGAACCTGCGGGTCGCCCTGATCAACTACATCCTTGCCAAGCAGCGCCGCGAACCCTTCCTCGTGCGCATCGAAGACACCGACACCCAGCGAAATGTCGAGGGGAAGGATCGAGAGATCTTGGAGATCCTCCAGCGCTTTGGCATCGAATACGACCAGCTCCTCTACCAGAGTCAAAACCTCCACTTCCACCAGCAGCTGGCCTTCAAATTGCTCCAGGAGGGGAAGGCCTTTCCCTGTTTTTGCACTCCAGAAGAATTGGAACGGGAGCGCCAAAGGGCCAAGGAGGAGGGGCGGCCCTATCGCTACAGTGGCAAGTGTGCCCAACGCTCCCTAGCCCAGGCCAGCCGCCATCCAGGCAAGTTCTCGATCCGTATCAAGAAACCCGAGGCCCCCATCACCTTCCAAGATCGCATCAAAGGTTTCATCTCCTTTGACCCCTTCGATGTGGATAGCTTCGTCATCCTCAGGGCTGATGGTCGCCCAACCTACAATTTTGCCTGTGCCATCGACGATATGCTCTCAGATGTCTCCCTCGTCGTCCGGGGGGAGGACCACCTCTCCAACACGCCGAAGCAGATCCACATCCGCCAGGAACTGGGCTATTCCAAGGCGATCGAATACGCCCACTTGCCCATGATCCTCAACCAGGAGGGGAAGAAGATGAGTAAGCGGGAGCAAGGGGCCAGCGTCCGCTGGCTCTTGGAGGAGGGCTACCTTCCCGAGGCTATCGCCAACTACCTTCTCCTCCTCGGGAACAAGACCCCAACCGAGATCTTCACCCTCCAAGAGGCCATCCAATGGTTCGACCTGGCCAATCTCTCCCGGGCCCCGGCCCGGTTCGATCTCGAGAAGCTACGCTTCATCAACCGGGCCCACCTCCGCCGCAAGGGGCCCCAGGAACTGGCGGCCCTTCTGGGCATAGAACCGGCGCAGGGAGCGCTAGCGGCCATCTATCTCGAAGAGGCCAGCACCCTCAAAGAGCTTCGCGCTAAAATAGAGCCCATCTTTGCCAAGGATCGGGATTTGGGAGAGTTTGAACGGGAGGGGGAGCTCTTGCGCCAGGCAATTGCTGGGATGGGAGAGCTTCCAGCCGAATTTGAGGTTTTCAAAGGCCAACTCATGGAGGCTACAGGGCTGCGGGGAAAGCAGTTCTTTAAGCCGCTGCGCATCCTCATGACCGGTTTGGCCCATGGGCCCGAACTCCATCTCCTCTATCCGCACCTGCGAGATCATATCCAAAAGGTGGTCCAATGATCGTCCTTGCTACACTCTTGCAAGCCATCGCCCAGATTCTCCACATGGTCATCACCATCTACATCTGGATCGTCATCATCGCCGCCCTCATCACCTGGGTCCGCCCCGACCCCTATAATCCCATTGTCCAGACCCTCTTCCGCCTTACCGAACCGGCTTACGCCCTCATTCGCCGTTACATCCCAACGGTTATCGGGGGGATCGACCTGGCTCCCCTCATCCTCATCCTGGTCCTTCAATTCATCGATCTCTTCCTAGTTCGCCTCTTGATGAACATCGCCATGAGGCTTGGAGCTTGAGGGGACTCTGGCTCCTAGGGCTCTGGCTCCTGGCCCAAGGGAAGGAGATCGACCTCCATTGGCTCGAAGGTCAACCGACCTCCCGGGCCAAGGACTACTACATCTGGCGCTACCTCCAGCAACCAGTCACCCCTTCCCAAGCGAGAGCCGCCCTCCAACAGGCCCAGCGCGTCACCCCCAAACTCCTGGAGGCCTATGCCAAGCGGGCCGATCCCGCGACGAAGCGGGTCCTTCGATGTTGGAAACTGCCAGCCAAGAGGCTCCTTGAGGTCGAACCCTCTTGCGCCGCCGCTGGAGTAAGTGTAGCCAAGCTCTCCCAACTCCCCAAAGGGGCGATTGCCACCCTCATGGATCGGCTCGCCGCTTACCAGCTTCCCCAGGAGGCACAACTCCTCCTGCGCAGCCATTTGAGTCCCAAGGAGTTTCTCGCCCTTTTCAACGCCGCGGCCCCCAGCTATCGCAAGAGGATGGATCGCTACTTCAAGGGGGCTCAACTAGCGACCATGGCCAAGGAGAAGTGGGCCTTTAAAGCTTTAGTGCGAACGGTGGTCTTTTCCAAGGACTACCCGAAACTGGCAACCTCCCTCCTCTTGACCCCTCCCGAGCTTCTTGATGCTCGAAGCGCCTTTTTCCTCGCAATGCAAGCCCTCAAGAGCAACCTTCCCAACACCGCCATCGACTACCTCCACCACGCCGCCCGCAAGGGGTACTACCAGGAGCATATCGACCAAGCCAACTTCTGGCTCTACCGCCTCACGGGAGATAGAAGGTACCGCCAAAAGCTCCTAGACTCGTGGGATCTCAACATCTATACCATCCTCGCCCGGGAAGAGGCCAAGCTCCCCATCCCCTATACCATCTTCGAGGCCAAGGGGACCAAGGAGCTCAACCTCAGCGATCCCTTCGTCTGGCACGCAATTCTGACGAATCCCTCCCTCAAAAAGGAGGAGTTCTTCTACGAGAATACCTTGGCCGTTTATGCCTATTTGGCCCAGCGAGAGGCCAACTATCGCCTCCACCCCTTCATCCTCCCCTACAAGGAGGAGCTCTCGGGCCTCTCAAATCACCGAAGGGCCCTTATCTATGCTATCGCTAGGCAAGAGAGCCACTTCATTCCAGGAGCGATCTCCCACTCCTTCGCCCTGGGACTCATGCAGTTCATGCCCTTTCTTGCCCGCCATGTCGCCAAAGAGCTTCAAGTCGAGGGGTTCGATCTGGATATGATGTTTGAACCGGCCATAGCCTTGCGCTTCGCCCGCCACCATTTGGACTTCCTCGAACCCCGTCTCCAGGCAAATCCCCTCTTCGTCGCCTACGCCTACAATGGGGGAATCGGCTTTACCCGGCGCAAGGTTCTCCCCCTCTTCCAGAAGTATGACCCCCTCCTGGCCATGGAGCTGGTCCCCTATGGGGAGAGCAGGGAATATGGGAAGCGGGTCTTGGCCAACTACTATGTCTACCGCAAGATCCTCAAAGCCCCCTTCAATCTTGCAGACTTTTTTCAAACGCTAGCAGTGCGCTCCCGTAGTCCCGATGCCAAAAGCGCAAGGTGAGGCGATCTTCTGCAATGGCGGGAAAGTGGACCAGGTAGAGGCGATACCAGCGCTGGGTGAAGGGCATCGTCTTGGCCAGGAGGTGTTGGTGGTCTATGGTCTCGATCTTGGTGGGGGGGTAGCCGTTGAGGGCAATCTTGAAGCCGGGGTGGAAAAGTCCCGAGCGGTTGCTCTCTTCAAAGTCGTTGTCGATGTAGACCCGGACGAAGAAGCGCTCCTCCTTTCGATCCCCCTCTTCCATGGGGTTGAGGTAGGTGGCGATGATGAGGGCCTTATTCTCCAAAGAGAGGGTGATATCCCCCTTCTGGGTATGGCGCATCGCCTCGAGGTAGAGGGGGTCTGGGTGGAGGAGGGAGGGGGTCCCTTGGCAGCCCCAAAAGAGCCAGACGGCTATGAGTAGGAAAACTCGTCCCATTCCCATCCTTTTTTGCTACATTATATCCAACTTTTATCTTACTTTCGATAAAATCCCAAACAAAAAGCTTAAAGAGGTTCCATGGCAAAGGCGGTGGCCTTCACCGGTCCATCCAACAGCGGTAAGACGACCTTAATCGAAAAGCTGGCCAAACTCCTCATTCCAACCTATCGGGTCGCCATCATCAAACACGACCCCAAGGACAAAGGGGTCTTCGATACCCAAGGGAAGGATAGCTGGCGCTTCTTCCAAACTGGAGCCGATGTGGCTGTCGTCTCCCCCCGTCGGACCACCTACTTCTCCCACCGCCCCCGCTCCTTCGAGGAGACGATCCAGCTCCTTGCCCCTTTCGACATCCTCCTGGTCGAGGGGCTCAAAGAGCTCCCACTCCCCCGGATCGCCATCTTCCGGGAGCATTTCGATCCCAGCTACCTTCCCTACATTGAGGCCATCGCCACCGATGGGACCATCCAGACCGACCAGATCCCTAGCCACATCGAACTCCTGAATCTCAACGATCCTCAGGAGATCGTGGCCTGGATTTTACGAAAGGGGAAAGAGCTCTGATGGAAAAGGTTATCGAGGCTATCCAGCAAGCAGCCATTGCGATTCGCCGGGAGATCGAAGGGGTCCAGTTCGACTACGCCAAGAGCCAGAACGCTTCAGGGGAGCAGCAGCTCAAACTGGACCTCATGAGCGATGAGATCATCGCCCACCACCTGGCCCAAGTTCCCTCTATCAAGGCCATCGCCAGCGAGGAGCGCTCCCAGGTGCAAGAGTTAAATCCCGGGGGAGCCTACCTGATAGCCTACGATCCTCTCGATGGAAGCTCCCTCATCGACGTTGATCTTAGTGTGGGTTCCATCTTCGGAATCTATGAAGGGGCCTTCGAGGGAGGCAACCTCATCGCAAGTGTCTATGTGGTCTATGGACCCAGAACGGAGCTGGTCGTGGCTCGGGAGGGGGTGGAGCGCTTCATCCTCACCCAAGGGCGATGGATCTTCAAGGAGAGCCTTGCTTTGGGAGAGCGGGGGAAGATCAACGCCCCAGGAGGAACTCAAAAGGGGTGGTACCCTCACCACAAGGCTCTGATCCAATCCCTCTTCGAGGAGGGGTATCGGCTGCGCTACTCGGGGGGAATGGTTCCCGACTTACACCAGATCCTCGTGAAGGGGGGCGGGCTCTTTAGCTACCCTGGAACCACCGACCGCCCCCAGGGGAAGTTGCGCAAGCTCTTTGAGGTCTTCCCCTTCGCCCTGGT
Organism: Nitratiruptor sp.; assembly: GCA_009659925.1. Lineage (GTDB taxonomy): Bacteria > Campylobacterota > Campylobacteria > Campylobacterales > Nitratiruptoraceae > Nitratiruptor. Next base: position 108,412 of record PUXW01000007.1, read on the forward strand.
CTTCGAGCGGGCTGGGGGGGAGGCCATCGACGATCGGGGACGACGGCTCTTGGAGTTGCCTTGCGACGATCTCCATGAGACGACCCCCTGCTTCTTTGGATCCAGTTATGAAATCCAACGTGTCAAAACCTTCTACCAGACCCGATGAGGGCCACGACCCCTTCCAGGAGGAGTTGGCCCGCAAGCGGGAACAACTTCGAGCCTGCCAGCAGGAGCGGGGGCTCAAGAGCTGTCTCCCCTGCCAGCAGGTAATTGGCTGCCCTTTGCGCAACGACTATGTCGCTGCCGTCTATTTGAGTATGAACAAAGGCCAAGGAGGCGGATTTGAGTTTTGAACGGGAGAAGATCTACATCACCACACCCATCTACTACGTCAACGATCGGCCCCATATCGGCCACGCCTACACTACTATCATCGCCGACAGTGCCGCCCGCTACTTTCGGCTGCGGGGCTTTGATACCTTCTTCTTGACCGGGACCGATGAGCATGGGCAAAAGATCGAGGAGGCCGCTAGGAAGCGGGGCAAGAGTCCCAAGGAGTATGCCGACGAGATCAGCGCCCAGTTCAAAGCCCTCTGGGATGAGTTTGGCATCACTTACGACAAGTTCATCCGCACCACCGATCCAGACCATATCCGCGGAGTCCAGCGGGCTTTCGAAATAATGTACGAGAAAGGGGATATCTACAAGGGGGTCTACGAGGGGCACTACTGCATCAGCTGCGAAGCCTTCTTCCCCCAGAACCAGTTGATCGACAAGGAGTTTTGTCCCGATTGCGGCAAACCGACCTCCATCGTCAAGGAGGAGAGCTACTTCTTCCGCCTCTCGGCCTATGAGAAGCCGCTGCTTCGACTCTATGAAGAGCGTGAGGATTTCATCCTCCCTCGCTCCAAACGGAATGAGGTGGTTCGCTTCGTCGAATCCGGGCTTCAGGACCTCTCCATTACCCGAACCAGCTTCGACTGGGGGATCAAACTCCCACCCTCCATCAACGATCCCAAACATGTGATCTATGTCTGGCTCGACGCCCTCCTCAACTATATCACCGCCCTCGGCTTTGGAGGGGATGGACGGCTCATGGACTACTGGCCGGCCAACTACCACCTCGTGGGCAAGGATATCCTCCGCTTCCACGCAGTCTACTGGCCGGCCTTCCTCATGAGCCTCGAACTCCCCCTTCCCCGCCACATCGCCACCCATGGCTGGTGGACACGCAACGGGGAGAAGATGAGCAAGTCCAAGGGCAATGTAGTGGATCCTCGGGAGGTGGCCCGGGCCTATGGGCTCGACAATTTCCGCTACTTCCTCTTGCGGGAGGTCCCCTTCGGTCAGGATGGGGACTTCTCCCAACGGGCCCTGATCGACCGGATCAATTCCGACCTTGGGAACGACCTGGGGAACCTTCTCAACCGGATCATTGGCATGAGTGGGAAGTATTTCGACCATCGGATCGAAAGCCACAAGGTTCCCCACTACTATGGCCAAGAGCTCCAGGAGCTCCAGCAGATTCTCGCTCCCCTCGACGACCATATCCGTCAGATGCGCTGGCACAAGTTCCTCGACGAGCTCTGGCAGGCCTTGACCCTGGCCAACCGCTCCATCGATCGCTACGCCCCGTGGAAGCTGGTCAAGGAGGGGCGTGAAGAGGAGGCGATGGCCCTCATCGCCTTGGTGGCCAACATTTTGGCCCGGGTCGCCCTCTATCTGGCTCCGGTCATGCCCGAGAAAGCGGGCCAGATCGCCAAAGCTTTGGGCATTACCATCGATCCTGCCACCTTCCAGCGTCTCATTGACGAGGGAGAGCTCCTGGAGCCCTTCACCATCCAACCCATCCCTCCCCTCTTTCCCAAGATCGACAAGCCCTTGCTCCAGGAAAAGGGTAAAGAGGCCACAGAGCCTTCACAGGATGAGACCATCGATATAGATCACTTCCTCAAGACCCAGATCAAGGTGGGAACCATCGTCGAGGCCCACGAGATTCCAAAGAGCAAACGGCTCTTACGCCTTCTAGTCGATCTGGGAGAAGAGCGCCCCCGCCAGATCGTCGCCGGGATCAAGGAGCACTATGAGCCCCAGGAGCTGGTGGGGGAGCAGGTGTGTGTCGTCGCCAACCTCAAACCGGCCAAGCTGATGGGGATCGTCAGCGAGGGGATGATTCTGGCCGCCCAAGATGGCCAGCGGCTTAGCCTCGTAGCCCCCAAGGAGATGGTAGCCAACGGTACCCGGGTCCGATGAGAATCGAAAATCTGGCCCACCTCCTCCAAGGCCAACTCCTCAATACCCCCTCCATCCGCTCTATCGAGGGGTGGAGTGCCACCATCGATGAGGTCAGGCGGGGGGATCTCTTCTTCGCCTCTACCCCGGCCCTCATTCCCCAGGCCATCCAGAAAGGGGCCTACGCCATCGTCTTTGCCGGAGAGGGGGCCATGGAAGATCCAGAAATCGCCTGGATTCGGGTCGACTCCATCTCCAAAGCGGCCCAGCGGCTCCTGCGCTTCCTCATTGTAAGCCACTCCACCACCCCTATTTTGCTAGATCCCATCACCTTCGATCTGGCCCAAGAGTACCTGGACGATCCCAAAATCGCCTGGAGCACTGGGGATCCCTTGGCTGATCTGGCCTACTTTCGCTCCAATCCTCCCCAGCTCCTCGCCTTTTGGACTGGAAGCTACTTCCAAGAGCTCCAGCTCGATCCAGCTCTCATCCCCTCCCCCTCGTACCAGATCCTCCAACGCTATCCCCTTGAAACGAGCCTCCTGGTGGAAGGCCACTATCACGAACGCCTCCCCATAGCCCCCCTCTTCGAGGAAGAGCTGGTGAAGCTCTGGGGCCTCATCCACCACCACCAGCTCCGCTACAGCTGGAGCGCTCCTCCCAAGAGCCACTTCTCCCCCATCTTCTTCACCCCCCGAGGGCGGATCGTCCCCTTCGGGAAGAGCTCCAAGGTCCTCATCGTCGAACCCGATCTCTCCCTAGCCCAGCGGGCTAGAACCTATCTGGAGCAGGCGGTCCCCTGGGCCAAACGGGGCTATTGGAGTGTCCAGAAGCTAGCGGGCTTTCAAGAGGTCCCGATTGAAGGGGTGGTGGAAATGTTGTATAATAGCCCGTTCCACTACACACTCTATGTCGGAGCAACCCTTGAGACGATCCAACCCTCCCTCCCCCAGCGGGAACCAACTCTACTCTAAGGAGCACCCCCTTGCACAGTGACCCTTCCCCCTCCAACTGGCGCGACCTTGTTGAAGACTATTGGGACATCGCCCTTGGTATCGTTGCGGCCCTGGCCGCCTTTTACACCCACCACCTCCACCTCACCTATGTCGCTACCCTCTTTTCAGCCCTCTCCATTGTCGCCTTTTCGGTAACGGTGAGCGAGGTTGCCGAGATCCTAGCCGAGCGTCTCGGTGAGCCCTATGGCAGCTTCGTCCTCACTTTCAGCGCCGTGGCGGTGGAGATCATCCTCTTATACATGATCCTCACCGCCGGTGAAGTGGATCGGAAGGCCCTGGAGACCGTCAAGAGTGGGATTATCTCGGCGGTTATCGTCGATATGAATGTCCTCTTAGGATTGGCCGTCTTCGTCGGAGGATTGGCCTTCAAGGAGCAGGAGCACAACGAGGATACCTCAAGTACCTACACCACCATCCTCTTCATCTCCTCCATTGCCCTGCTGGTTCCAAGCCTCCTCAAATTTTCAGAAAACAGCGAGAAGCTCTTTCAAGCCAGCGTAACCATCTCCATCCTGCTGCTCACCTACTACTTCATCATCTACATCTTCCAGACCAAGACCCACTCCCACTTCTTCAAATCGACCGCTAGGAGTCGGGTCCTGCGGTTGCAAAAGCGGCGCCACCAAGCCCAGGAGCATGAGGGTGACTACATCTTCGAGCGCTTCCCGACATGGGCCAACCTTCTCGTGGTCTTCGCCTTGATATTTGGAGTCGGGATCATGGCCGAGATCTTCGCCCACGATTCGGCTAGCGTCTTCGCCGACCTGGGGATCACCGCTGGGCTTGCTGGACTCATCATTGCCATCATTAGCGTCTCCCCAGAGCTTATCACCGCCATCAAGGCCGCCAAGAACGACCAGATCCAGCGGGTGATCAATATCGCCATGGGGGCGAGTACCGTCTCCATTCTCCTCACCGTGCCAATCCTCCTCTTCCTCGCCTACCTCAAGGGGATTACCTTCACCCTCGACTTTAACTCCTTGCAAATCGGAGCCCTCCTGCTCACGGTTATCCTCGCCTGGAAGACCACCGACAACGGGGAGACCAACTACATTGAGGGGGTCTCCCACCTCATGTTCTTCGCCTGTTTCGCCGTGATCGCAGCAATGTATTAAAGGAGCAGCAATGGAGCGTCGAGCCTTTCTCCTTCTGGGAGCGGCTGGAGTACTGGGAGGGTGCAAGCGGGAGGAGACAAGCCGCCCCTCCTTTTCCATCTCCAAGGGGCGGCGCATCGCCATCAAGTTGGCCACGAGCTGGCCCGCCAACTTCCCCATCATGGGAACGGGGATCGAGCGCTTCGCCCAGCGGGTCCATGAGGCCAGTGGGGGAGAGGTCCAAATCAAGGTTTTTGCCAAGAATCTCCTGGTTCCAGCCCTCGGGGTCTTCGATGCTTGTAGTGCAGGCCAGATCGAAGCCTTCCACTCAGGACCCTACTATTGGAAGGGAAAGAATCCCGCTTTCGCCCTCTTTGGAGGCTTTCCCTTCGGCTTCACCGCCACCGAGATGGGGGCGTGGATGGAGTATGGGGGTGGGTTGGAGCTGTGGAGGAGGCTCTATGCCCACTACAACCTCTACCCCCTCCTTGGAGGCAATACGGGGGTCCAGATGGGGGGCTGGTTTCGCAAACCCATCACCTCCTTGGCCGATTTGAAGGGGCTGAAAATGCGTATTCCCGGATTGGGCGGGGAGGTCTTTGCCAAACTGGGGGTCAATCCAATCCTCCTGCCAGCCGGAGAGATCTACACCGCCTTGGAGCGGGGAACCATCGATGCCACCGAGTGGGTCGGCCCGGCCCTGGATTTGCGCATGGGCTTTTACAAGGTAGCCAAATACTACTACAGCGGCTTCCACGAACCGGGGAGCACCCTGGAGCTCACCTTCAACAAATCCTTCTGGGATGGACTCGACGAAGATGTGCGCCAGCTCATCACAGCAGCAGCCAACGAGCTCAACAGCTCTATGCTCTACGAGTTCCAGGCCCAAAATGCCAAGGCTCTCCAGAAACTTCGCCAATTCGGGGTCCAGCTGGGCTCCTTTCCCCCAGAAATCGTCGAAGCGGCCAAGAGGGCCCTCCAAGAGGTGATTCAGGAGCAAAGTGCCAAAAGTCGCGATTTCAAAGAGGTCTGGGAAGCCATCGAGCCCTTTTGGCAGATCAATCGGGCCTGGACCGCTTTGGGATTGAAGAACTACCTTACCATGCGGGATGGACCATGAAGAAGAAAATCGGATTTTGGGAAGCCTATTCCATCGGGGTAGGGGGAATGATCGGGGGCGGGATCTTCGCCGTCTTGGGTTTGACCATTCTCTTGGCCAAAGGGGCGGCTCCCCTCGCCTTCCTCTTTGCTGGGATCATCGCCCTTTTAACCGCCTACAGCTACGCCAAGCTCTCGGTTCGCTATCCTAGCGAAGGGGGGACGGTAGAGTTCCTCGTCCAGGGATTGGGCAACAACTTACTCAGCGCCTACCTCAACACCCTCCTCCTGGCCAGCTACATCATCATGCTCGCTCTCTACGCCTATGCCTTTGGAAGCTATCTGAGTGCCCTCCTCTTCCACCAGGAGGTGGAGCTGGTCAAGAAGGCGGCGATCCTTGGAGTTCTCGCCCTCTTCACCCTCTTAAATTTCATGGGGGCTTACATCAGCGGGAAGAGTGAGGATCTGCTTGTCTTTGGCAAAGTGGCGATCCTCCTCCTTTTCATCATCTTCGGCCTGCTCACAGGGGATTTCTCCAAGCTCTCCCCCGAACACTACGAAAGCCCTATCAAGATCGTCACAGGAGGGCTCATTATCTTCCTGGCCTATGAAGGGTTTGAGCTCATCGCCAACACCGCCGCCGATATCGAAGATCCCAAGCGGAATCTCCCCAAGGCCTTCTATGCGGCGGTCTTGACCACGATGACCATCTATGTCCTTGTGGCTGCAGTGGCGGTGGCCAATTTGACCTATGAGGAGGTGGAGCGCTACAGCGACTTCGCCCTGGCTATTGCAGCCAAACCCTTCCTTGGAGATGCCGGTTTCATCCTCATTGGCATCGCCGCTTTGCTCTCCACATCGAGTGCCATCAACGCTACCCTCTACGGCGGGGCCCGGGTGAGCTATCTGGTGGCTAAGCTGGGGGCCCTCCCCCCACCCTCTCCCGCAAGATCTGGAAAGAGGGGAGTGAGGGGCTTTTGATCCTGGCCACCCTCTCAGCCCTCTTTGCCATCTCTTTCAACATCGAGAACATCTCCATTGCTGGAAGCCTCGGCTTTCTCATTATCTTCGCAGCAGTCAACTATGTCAACTTCAAGCTCTACCGGCAAACTCAGTCCAACCGCTGGCTCTCCCTAGCCGGATTCCTCTTGTGCCTTCTCTCCATCGCCGTATTGATCGGTTACAATTGGCTCCACCATCCCGACAACCTCCGCTCCTCCCTCATCGTCCTAGGAGCCACCTTCCTCTTCGAGCTCTTCTACCGCCTCATCAGCAAACGGCGGCTTGCTCCCTACATCGATAGGCGGCTCCAGCGTCGTGAGGGCCAAGGTCACTGGGAGAGGTAGGGGATGGGGTCCTTGGCTCCTGCCAGGGCAAAGCCCTTCAAGCGCAAGCGGCAACTATCACATACTCCGCAAGCTCGATCCTCTCGCTGGTAGCAACTCCAGGTCAGCTCCAGAGGGAGCCCGAGTTCCAAAGCTTTGGCGACGATCTGCTCCTTTTTGAGGTGGATGAGGGGGGTTTTGATGGTGATCTGGGTTGCATCCTTGGTTCCTAGATTAATGGCCCGCTCCATTGCCTCGATGAAGGATCGACGACAATCCGGGTAGCCGCTGCTATCCTCCTCCACCACGCCGATGACAATCGCCTCGGCCCCCTCCTTTTCAGCGATGGCTGCGGCGATGGAGAGGAAGATACCGTTGCGAAAGGGGACATAGGTGATGGGAATCCCCGGCTTGAGTCCATCGGTAGGGACCGCTATGGAGGTATCGGTCAAGGCACTTGCCCCGATCTCTTTGAAGAAGGGGAGTTCGATGGGATACCTCTTGGTAATGCCGAGCCACTGGGCGATAGCCTCGAAGGCCTGGCGCTCCCGCCGCCAGGTTCGCTGCCCATAGCTGAAGTGAACACCAATGAGTTCGTACCCTTCCCGTTTGGCGATAAGTGCACTCAAGGAACTGTCCATACCGCCACTTACAATCGCTACTGCCCGTTTCATCGCTTCTGATAGATCTCCTTGTTGTGAATCGTGATGGTCTCAAATCCCTCGATCTTGGGGATGTAGTCGGAAAAGCTCAAAATGAGGTAGCCTCCAGGACGCAGGAGGCGGTGGAAGATAGCCAGAGCCTCTTGGCGTTTGGACCAGTCGAGGTAGATCATGAGGTTGCGGCAAAAGAGGAAATCGTAAGATCCTGGACCTTCAAGTTCAAAAAGGTTGCCTACCTGGAAGGTGATGGAGCGCCCAACCTTGGGATCGATTTGATAGGAGTGGCCATCGAAATCGAAATAGCGGGCCAGGATGGTGGAGGGGATGGGGAAGACCTCCCGAGGCGAGTAGCGCCCCTCCTTGGCCTTTTCGATGGCTTTGGGGTTGATATCGATGGCATCGATATGGTATCCCTCGATGCCACGATGGTCCAAGGCCATAGCAATGGAATAGGGCTCCTCGCCCTGGGCGCAAGGGATCGAGAGGATCTGGGGTTCTTGGATCTCCTCCCTTTCGATGAGCTCTAGGAGGATCTCGAAATGGCGCGCTTCCCGATAGAAGTAGCTCTGGGAGACCATGAAGTAGGAGAGGAGATCGTAGAAGTGGTTGGGATGGGCGATGCGGTGGTAGAACTCTTCACAACTGAAGATTCCAAGTTCTTCACAAGCCTCCAAAAAGCGGATCTGGAAGAGTTGCCACTTCCCCTTGAAAGTCACCCCCGAGCGCTCGTAGATCACCTTGGCGACACGCTCTATACACCCTTGCATCGATTATCCTCCTTTAGGTCTTGTAGCGTGCCAGTTCGGCTTTGAGCTTGTCGATCTGCTTGTAGAGAAACTCGGTAGCCCGTGCGATCTCCTCCACATTCCGGGCGTTGAGGGAGGAGAGTTGGTTGATCTTGTCCACATCGTTGATGATCTCTTCGATTTGACCGATGATACTTTTGAGTTTCTGGGAGGAGGCGAGGTTCTCTTTGACCGTTTGATTCATCGTCTCGGTCACATGGTCCACATCCTCCCCAATGACGCTGGCCTCCTTGGAGAGTTTGGTAATCTGGCTGGCATTCTCCAAAATCTTCTGGTTGATCTCCTCGATGGCGTTGATGAGGGAGGAGATGATAGCGCTGATATGGGCCACATGGTCTCGACTCTTCTCGGCCAGGGCCCGGACCTCCTCGGCTACGACGGCAAACCCCTTCCCGTGCTCTCCAGCCCGGGCTGCTTCGATAGCGGCATTGAGGGCCAGAAGGTTGGTCTGGTTGGAGATCTCCTCGATGAGCCCGAGTACATCCTTGGTCTCATCGGTGGCTTTGATGAGGCGTTGGAGTTCTTGGACGATGACCTCCTCCTCGTCGGCGCTGCGCTGGACCGTCTCGACGAGGTTGTTCAGCTTCTCATGGGAGCTTTGAAGCCGCTCGTTGGATTTGACAATCTCCTTTTGGGAGTGTTCGAGAACCTGGATCGATTCGGAGAGGGGCTCTTTGATCTTGAGGGCGTTCTTGGCGGTGTTGGCCACGAAATAGGCCTCCTCTTCCATATTTTTTCCAATCTCCAGGGAGGTGGTGGAGAGCTCCTTGGCCGTCTTGGAGTTTTGGGCGATGGCCTCTTTGGTCATGGTGATGACTCGCTCGCAAAAGTCGATGAGTTTATTGATGCTCCGGGCAATCTGTCCGAGCTCATCCTCCCCTTCGATCTCGATCCGCTTGTTGAAATCCCTGGTCTCGACGATCTGGCTTAGAGCCTCGTTGATCCGGTCGATCTTGAGGTTGATGCTCTTGATGATGAGGTAACCAATCCCAAGGGCGATCCCGATCCCAAGGAGGCTAAAGAGGAGGGTGAGGTAGAAGGTCCGCTTCCCGCTCTCGATGGAGCGATCCACCTCTTCAAGGATGCTCCGGGCGATGAAGTCCTCCACCTTTTTGAGCTTGTTGATCTTGCTGGTGATCTGCTCGAACCAGTAGGCCGGATCGATATGGAATCCCCCTTCCCGACCAAGCCGCATAGCGATCTCCTCCATCCGCTTCACCTCGTCGATGTCGCTTCCCCGGACAGTGCGTCGGTAATACTCGATCAACTTGGGGGAGGCGGCTACTTCGAAGGCTTTGAGGAAGGCCTCCTGCTGGCTCACAAGACGCACGAATTTGACGAAAAAGCCCTCCAGGAAGCTATCCCTGGCAAAGGTGTTGGAGAGGACGGCCCGCTCGATTCCAGCCCGCTCCTTTGCCAACATGAAGTCGGTGTAGGCAATGAGCTCCCGGGAGATCTTGGCATTTTGGCTCCGTTTGGCCAGCTCTCCGATGGTGTCGATGATATAGGCGTTCAAGGAGGAGAAGAAGGCGATAGCCTCCTTGGTTGCAATCTCTTGGCGCAGGATCTTGCGGCGCAATTGGGGGAGGAGGGCGAGGCGTTGGAGGATCTTCTGGATACGGTGCTGGATATCTGCGTCGATGGAGCGGTAGTGGTCGGTCCTGATAAAGGCCTTGAGTTTGGCGATGTGGCGATCGGTAAGACGCTGCTGGTGCCGGATCTCCTGGGCGAATTTGCTCCCTCCACTTCCCAAATATCCCGCCGTTCGTCCCCGCTCTTTCTGGAGCTCGTGCACCACATTGGAGAGATAGATACTGAGGAGGATCTCATCCTTGAGCTTCTTGTTCTGGGTGTAGGATGCAAAACTCTCCTCAAGAATCACATAGGACAAGCCAATAATATAGAGGCTGAAAAAGAGGATGAGTGCAATCTGTTTGGACTTGACACTCTGCCACATCGCAAACGGCCTTTATGGTAAAATTGCAACGAAAGAGAGGACAATGGTCGCAATAGACAACCAGACCCAACTGCCCATCCCACAAGCCATTATCGAACGAATAGCCCGAAAGTTGACGGATCGTCCCATCGAGCTCCTCGTGGTAGATGATAGCACAATTCAACGGCTCAATCGCCAATTCCGCAGTATCGACAGGCCAACTGATGTTTTAAGTTTCCCTTTGGAAGCAACTCCCGGAGCTCCCCTTGGGAGTATCGTCATCAGTGCCGATCGGGTCGTCGAGGCGGCTAGACGATTCGGCCATAGCCCCGAGGAAGAACTCCTCCTCCTCTTCATCCACGGCCTCCTCCACCTTTTAGGCTACGACCATGAGCAAGACCGAGGCGAGATGCGCCAGTTGGAGGTAGAGCTCATCCAAGCCTTCAACCTTCCATCCAGTCTCATCGTAAGGAGCGAATCGTGATGGATTACCTCCTCTTTTTCCTTTCGATGGCCGCACTGATCAAGGGGGCCGATTGGATCATCAAGGAGAGCGAGAAGATCGCCTTACACTTTGGCATCAGCGAGTTTGTCATCGGAGCGACCCTCATCGCCCTTGGGACCAGTCTCCCTGAGATGGCCGCCAGTATCGCCGCAAGCATCGATGGCAAGAGTGATCTGGCCATCTCCAACGTGATTGGAAGTGTGACCCTCAACATCACCCTCGTTCTGGGGCTGGTCTTCCTCATCGCCAAGCAGATCCACCCCCGGCGGGATATCTTCTCCCGGGATAGCGCCTGGGCCCTCTTCCCTATCTTCACCTTCCTCATGGTCGCTTACGATGGAACCATTAGCCGGGGTGAGGGAATCCTCTTCCTCGTCCTCATGGGGGGTTATCTTCTCTTCCTGGCCCAAGAGCCAACCATCGTGGCCGGAGAGATCGACGAAGAGGTGAAACGGGAGCCCTTCAACTGGCCTCCAACCATCCTCTGGCTTACCTTTGGCTTCATCGCCGTGGTCTACGGAGCCGACATCGCTATTGAGAGCGCCTCCAACATCGCCCGCCACCTTGGGGTCCGGGAGTGGCTCATTGGCCTCTTCCTCGTGGCCTTTGGTACCAGTTTGCCCGAACTGGTGGTGAGTATCCAGGCGGCCTGGAACGGGAAAGCCGATATGAGCATTGGCAACATCATCGGCTCCAATGTGGCCAACTTCAGCGTCGTTTTAGGTTCTGCCGCTACAATCAACCCCCTCCGGGTCGACCTGGTTCGGGATGGCTTCGACATCCTCGTGGCCCTCATCGCCTCGTTGATGCTGGTCTTCATCACCGCCACCAAGCTCTACAACCGCTCGGCGGGAATCGCCCTGCTAGCGACCCTGGCCATCTTCCTCATCAATCATACCCCTTGAGGTAGCCAAGCTCGATGAGTTTGTCGTAGATCTTGGAGACGATGGGCCCGGCCGCTGAACCTCCGTGGCCCCCGTGTTCAACCAGAACCGTGACGATGAACTGGGGATCCTGGTAGGGGCCGTAGGTGGTCAGCCAGGCGTGGGAGCGCATGAAGTAGGCCATATCCTCCTCCTTCATCCGCTCCTTCTCCTCCTGGGGAATCCCCACCACCTGGGCCGTTCCCGTCTTGCCGGCGATGGGAACGGGGGTAGAGATGTGATAAGTAGCCGTCCCCTTGGGAGCGTTGCACACCTCATACATCGCCTCCCGAATGGCGGGAAGCATCCGCTTTTGTCCAAGGGTCAAGACATCCTTACTCGGAAAATCACCGACATTCTTGGCGAAGTGGGGGGTTGGGAGGCGACCGGTGGCGATGAGGGCGGTATAGTTGGCAATTTGCATCGGGGTTACCAGGACATATCCCTGCCCGATGGCCGAGACCACCGTCTCGCCGATATACCAGGGCATCTTGTAGTGTTTGGCCTTCCACTCCTTGTCGGGGATGACTCCGATGAACTCGTTGGGCAGGTCGACGCCGCTCTTTTTGGCAAATCCCATGGTCCGGAGCATTTTGGCGATCCGATCGATGCCAACCCGCAAACTCCCTTCATAAAAGTAGACATCACAACTCTCCCGAATCGCCTTGCGCAACCGCACCTCCCCATGGCCATAGCGGCTCCAGCACCGGAACTTGCGGCGCCCGATCTGGATGGCTCCGTTGCAATAGAAGGCGCTCATTGGGGTCAACAGCCCCGCTTCGAGGAAGGAGAGGGCCACCCCCATCTTGATGGTCGACCCTGGAGGGTAGAGGCCGTTGACCAGCTTGTTGGTGAAGGGGTGGTTGAGGTCGTTGATGATCTCCTGCCACTGCTTCCGGCTAATCCCATTGACAAAGAGGTTCAAATCGTATTCGGGGAAGCTTCCAGCCGCCAGGATCTCCCCGTTGGTGCGCATGACGATGGCCACCCCCGCCTTCCCTTGGAAGAGCTCTTGGATGTACTTTTGCAACCGTACATCGAGGGTGAGGTGGAGATTGCGGTTTTGCACGGGATTCTTCTGCTCCAGAACGGCAATCTCTTGGTTGTAGGCGGTTACCTTGAGCTTCTTGTAGCCCAACTCCCCCTCGAGGTAGCGGTTGTAGTAGCGCTCCAGACCGCTCTTGCCGATGATCCCTACCGCCTTGGCCACCTTGTCCTTGGCCGCCTCCTTGGCATTCGTCCTGGCGACATAGCCGATAACGTGGGAAGCCAACTCCTTGTAGGGGTAGTACCGCTTAAAGGTGGGCTCGATACGCACGAGCTCCTCCATGGCTAAGCCGGTGTAGCGGCTGAGCATCTGATCGTAATCGACATAGGGGATGACCTCGATGTAGTCGTGGTTGTAGTAGGAGTTTTGGCGCTGGTAGCGGCGCATCAGCTTGGTGGCATTCTCCTCGGGGAAGTAGTCGATAATCCGCTGGATGACCTGGCTTAGTTGGGATTTGGAGAGGTGGGGGGCCACTTTGATCTTGAACCCCACGTAGTTGACAGCTAGAGGGACCCCGTTGCAATCGTAGATCTCCCCCCGGGTTGGAAGGATGCGCTCCGTCTTGATCATGTTCTGTTTGGCCAGGGCCTCGTAGTAGTCGTTGGATTTGATGGTCAGATAGTAGACCTTGGAGAGGAGCAAAAGCCAAACGGTGACGAAGAGGGCGATGATGAACTTAAAGCGCATGGAGCACCATGAGATCGAGGATGATGTAAAGCCCCAGGAGCAGGGGATCCACTGGATCCAAATTCACACCAAGGATCTGGCCGTAAAAGAGCAAGACCCCTTCGAGAATGAGGTAGTAGAAGAGGACCGAAAGGGCCATGGTACAGGAGGGGCAGGCCACATAGCGAAAGAGCCAGCGCATCGCCAGTTGGTAGAAGAGCAGGGCGATGAAGAGGCTCATGAAGGGGAGGGAGTGGTCGATTTCAAAAATGTACAAATAGAGGAGGGCGCCGATGCGCTCAAAGGTCCTCCCTTGGAGGAAGTACCAAGCCATGACTCCCAGCAGGGGGGGCAAATAGACGTAGATAGTGGTCAAGGGCTCGTAAAAGAGTAAGAGCCCCAGGAGCCAGGCAATCCGCTTTAGAGTCTGCGCATCATAGCCACTTCGTTGCATACTGGAAAGTGCTTGCATCGGATACAATCTTGCCAGATCTTGTGCTCTGGAATGGCACTCTTTTGGATCTCCTCGAAACCAAGACGCTGGAAGAAGGGCTTGGTATAGGTCAGGGCCAGGACCTCCTGGACCCCCAGGGCGCGCCCCTCTTCCAGGGCCATTTGGACCAGCTGACCCCCCACCCCTTTGCCCCGCCACCCCTCCTTGACGACGAGGCTGCGGATCTCAGCGAGCCGGACCGAGTGGATATGGAGGGCTACATACCCGATAATCTCCTCCCCTACATGGGCGACGAAGTAGGAGCGGATGTTGGTGGCCACCTCATCGTCGCTGCGGGGCAGGATCACCCCACTTTCTACCTCGGAAGCGACGAGGGATTGCATCTGGGCTATATCAGCGAGTCTCGCTTTGCGGTAGGATATTGGCTCCAAAAAGGTGCTCCAGAATAGCTTGGCGAAGAGCGTCGATCCCCTGGCCTTTGGTGGCAGAGACCAAAAGGGCCTCCGGATAGGCCCGGCGCAAGGCCGCCCGCTCCCGCTGTTTCAATTTGTCGGCCTTGGTGAAGACCTCCAGAATGAGCTGATCCCCTCGTTTGATCTGCTCCAGGAACTCCTTGGTCTGCTGGTCGATGGGCAAATCGAAGTGGCGGGCATCCCGCAAGTGGACGAAGACGCGAATCGCATCCCGCTTGGCCAAGAATTCGGTGAGCTTGCGTCCCCACTCTTCTTGCAAGCGTTTGCTCCGTTTGGCATAGCCGTAGCCTGGAAGATCGACGAAGCGCACCGGATAGCCCTCCTCCCCGATGCGATAGAGCACGTCGAAGAAGTTGATGAGACTCGTCTTCCCAGGCGTCGCCGAGCTCTTGGCCAGCCCCTTGCGTCCGGTCAAGGCGTTGATGAGGGAGCTTTTGCCCACATTGGATCGACCCAGGAAGGCCACCTCGCTCAAGCTGGCCGGAGGGGCCTGGCGGATGGAGGGGGCGCTGGTGAGGAATTTGGCCTGGACTGGCTGGATCATGGGGTTTCGATCTTGAAGATCAGCTCGACCGGTTTCTCCTCGCTCCCCTCCACCCGCAAATTGCCGCTGCGCAGGTCGAGAATAACCTTGTGGGCGATGATCTTGCGCTCGTCGGGATATTGGGTGATATGGACATTGCCTCGGAGGAGGTACTCCTTCTTCAACGGGTAATAGATTAGCTCCTTGGCCGAGCCTTTGTAGTGTTTCCCCTTGCGAAAGAGTTCGAAACGGACATTGCCCACTACCACAAACTTCACCGGCTTTTTCGCTTTGTTGAAGTAGATGTAGGCCGTATCGGCCCGGATCACATCCCGTCCCTGGCGGAAGAGGACCCCGCCGAGGAACTTGGTTACCATCCGCTTCTGATCGGCCTCAAGCCGCTTCGCTTTGATCTGGACCTCCTGGGCCGCCACCAAGGGGAGAAGGGCCAGGAGGAGAGGAAGGAGCCATCTCATCGGATCAACGCCTTTGCATCGATATCGTAGGCTACTATTTTACCATTTTTTCTCAAATAGAAGAGCTTGGAACCGCTCATATTGAGCTCGGGACTTTCAAATTCAAAGGGAGTCGGGGTGTAGATAAGCTCTTTGTCGATGACATAGTTGGCCTTTTGGGTGTAGAAGCGATAGAGCTTGGAGCTATAGGCCACATCCCCCCGGAGCCGTACGATCCCGACCTTGTAGATCCCCCGCTGGGCCCGGAGCCGCTCGTCCCGTCCCACCAGACGGATCCTGGGGGAGACGATGTAGATCTGGCGGTGTTTGTAGAGTCCATAGCGTCCACTCAGGATGAGATTGGTCCCATTGGTGTCCATCTGGCGAACTTGGAAATTTTGAAACCGCAGCATCGGGGCACTCTCTTGCAGACCCGGCAAATCGTAGGGTTGAAAGAGGAGGAGCCAACCGAGGATGAAGAGGACGAGGGAGATGTAAAAGAGGGAGATCTTCACGGCACTTTCCAGAAGTTCAAGTAGGCTTCCAAGAGCCCCTCCCGTTCCAACAGGTACTCAATCATCTCGCGAATGGCCCCATCCCCACCACGCCGGGAGAGGACCACATCCACCACCTCCTCAATGTGGGGGGAGCCATTTTGGGGCATGAAGGCAAGAGCGACCTTGGAGAGGAGGCGGTAGTCGTTGAGATCGTCCCCGATGGCCGCTACCCGCTCCAGCGGGATCCCCAGCTCCTCTACCAATTGCTCCAATCGCTCCTCTTTCCGTTTGACCCCCTGGTAGAGGTAGTCGATTCCAAGCTCTCTGGCCCGGATCGCCACCACCTCCGAGGTGCGCCCAGTGATAATGGCTACCCGCTTTCCGAAACGCTTCCAGGCGACGATGGCAAATCCATCATGCACATCGAAACTTTTGAGTTCCTCTCCACTCCCGCTATAGGTGATCTTCCCATCGGTCATACACCCATCTACATCGAGTACGAGGAGATCGATCATAGACTTCCCTTGGTACTTGGCAGACCGGCCCGCTCGTCGAAACGGAGGGCCCGGCGCAGAGCGAGGGCAAGGGCTTTGAAGGTCGCTTCGGCGATGTGGTGGCGATTCTTGCCCCGGAGCTGGGTGACATGGCAGGTGATCCGGGCATTGGAGACGAAGGCCCGGAAGAACTCCTCCACCAGTTCGGCGTCGAAGGTACCGATCTTGCCATCAAGATCGACCTCGAAGAGGAGGTAGGGGCGGTTGGAGAGGTCGATGGCACAGCTAATGGCAGCCTCGTCCATCACCACCACTCCATCCCCAAAGCGCTCCCGCCCCTTGGGCGGAAAGGCTGCCTCGTGGAAGAGCTCCCCCAGGAGGATCCCCACATCTTCGACACTGTGGTGGAAGTCGACATGGAGATCCCCCTGACACCGGATGGCAAGATCCATCCGGCTGTGTTTAGCCAAGGCTTCGAGCATATGGTCGAAGAAGCCAATTCCCGTTTCAATCTCGCCCCGGCCCATCCCATCGAGGGTGAGGGCAACTTCGACCCGGGTCTCCTTGGTCTCACGACTGCGCCGGATCATTGGACATCCCTGATGAGGAAGGCCCCTGGATAGCGCCCCGAGGCGATGAAGTCCCGGGCCTCCTGCTCGCTACGAAAGCCGACGAGCCAGACCCGGTAGATCGGGGCTCCTTCGTAGTCGAATTTGCGGATGATGGCCCGATAGCGCCCATCCACCAGGGCGTTTTGGCTCTTGACGTAAGCGGCCCCCCGATAGCGGCGAAAGGCCCCGATTTGAACGGCGAAATCCTTCAATATCACCTCTTTCGGGGCGGCACTCCCCTCGGTCTTGGGTAAGGTTCCAATGGTCGAGTCGAAGCCAAGAATCTCCAGCTCCACCGGAGCCGTCCCCGTATCGAGCATGCCCAATCGCTTGGCGGCGGCATAGGAGAGATCGATGATCCGATCCTTGACGAAGGGCCCCCGATCGTTTACCCGGACTATCACGCTCTTGCCATTGTTGAGGTTGGTCACTTTGACCATCGTGTTCATCGGGAAGGTCTTGTGGGCAGCGGTGAGCTCATACATATTGTAGACTTCGCCGCTACTCGTTTTCTTCCCGTGGAAGTCGGAGCCATACCAGCTGGCGACCCCCCGGAATTTGTCTCCAATGCGAACCACTGTCGGGCGATAGACGACACCATTCACCTCGTAGGGGCGCATTGTCGCCTTGGGGGCTGGCTTCTCCTCTTGCTTGGGCTGGCTCTCTTGGACGATGATGGGCTCTTCCTGGATCCCGTGTTCCTTGGGTTCATCGACGACGATCTCCTGCTTCGTGCCACACCCTCCCAGAAAGAGGGCGAAAACCAGAGCTACGATTCCTATGGCGTTAGTAGAGTACCACAAGTTTCTCTCCTACTCGAATAAAGTTGCTCTCTTTCCCATTCCACTCTTTGAGCTTCTTGGGGTCGACGCCAAAGCGCTTGGCGATCTTCAAGATGGTATCTCCCTGACGGACCCGATAGATCCGCTTGCGTATAGGAATTTTCAGGCGCTTGCCCACCCGCAGATGGCTGGTCCGCAATCCATTGAGCCGGCGCAAATCCTTGACGGAAACCCCAAAGCGGCGGGCAATTCCATAGAGAGTATCTCCACGACGGACCTTGTAGATGGTGTGGGCGTAGCGGAATTTCCTGGCCCGCGGGGTGTAGTTCTTCTTGAACTGGGCATATTTGAAGTGGGGGATATAGAGGTGGTAACCCTTGGGATCTGGCGGAGTGTAGCCCCGGACAAGGTGGGGGTTGAGGGCCTTGAGGTAGCCGGTTTTGAGCCGGAGGGCTTGGGCCACCCGTGCGATGGACTCACCCCCTGCTACCCGGACCGGCATGAGGTGGTAGTCTTCTCCCCGGGCCAAAACGTAGCCGATCTCCTGGCTCAGCTTGGAATCGAAGTCGTAGGAGAGCCGGGCAAGGGCTGCGATCTTATAGAGATACTCCCGACTCTCCCGGGGCAAATAGCGCTTGCGTGGATCTAAAAGGACATGGACATCGTCGGTGCCAGCCCGCTTGATGGCCCGCATGAGGGTGCCCTCTCCAGCGTTGTAGGCTAGAGCGGCCAAGTACCACTTGCCAAACATCTTATGGAGGAATTTGAGGTATTTGACGGCGGCGTTGGTGGCCTTGATAGGATCCTTGCGCTCGTCTACATAGCGATCGACCCGGAGTCCATACTTCCTAGCCGTTCCCGGCATGAACTGCCAGATACCTACCGCCGCCTTGTGGCTTCGGGCCTTGGGGCGGAAGTTGGACTCCACCATCGCCATGAAGAGGAAGACCTCAGGCACCCCCTGGGCCTCGAGGATCTTCTCCAGTTCGGGGATGAAGTAGCTCTCGATACGCTTTACATTGATGAAGGGACGATCCTTGATCCGCTTGTAGCGTTGATAGACCCGCTCGAACCGCTGGCTATGGAGGAAAGAGGGGGGCAGTTGCAAGGAGTCGGAGATGTAGTGGTCCACCTTGTAGTCATTGTAGATGCTCAAGGAGCCAAAGAGGGTGGTGAAGGGCCACAACAAAACGAGTAAAAGGCGCAAAAGACCTCCTTACCGTTTTTCTCTAATTATAACAAAGCCGCCCAAAGAGCCTGGTAGCGTTTTGGGTGGTGATTTGGGCGAGCTCCTCCGTGGAACGCCCGAGGATTTGGGCGATCCGCTCAAGGACATAGACCAGATAGGCCGGTTCGTTCCGCTTTCCCCGATGGGGGTGGGGGGTGAGGTAGGGGGCGTCGGTCTCAAGGAACATACGATCCAAAGGAATTTGGGGCAAGATCTCTACCAGCTTCTTGGCGTTGTGGAATGTGACCACCCCCCCGATGCCAAAGTAGAAGTTGCGTTGGGCCAGATCGAGGAGGATGGGGCTGGCGTTGTAGCAGTGCAATACCCCGCCCTGCGGTCCCCCATAGCGCTCAAGGAGCTCTTTGGCATCCCTGCTAGCCTCCCTGATGTGGACGATCAAGGGTTTGCCAGCCCTTTTGGCGATCTCGATCTGGCGGATGAAGATCTCCCGCTGTGCCTCCTTGATGGCGGCCCGCTCCCCTTGGTCCGAGGGAAGACGGTAGTAGTCGAGGCCACACTCCCCTACGGCTACACACTTGGGATGGTCCACCACCTCAAAGAGTGCCTCGTCGAATTGCTCAATTTCGTATGGGTGGACACCGACCCCGAAGAAGATGGAAGGATAGGTCGTGGCCAACTCCATGGCCCGGCTCAAATCCTTTGGATCGGCACCTGGGATGATGTAACAATCAACTCCGGCCCTTTGGGCCCGGTGGAGGACCTCCTCCAGGTCGGCGGCAAATTTGGGATGGTCCAAGTGGGTATGGGTATCGACGATCACGAAGACTCCTTCAACAACTTTTTGGCAAACTCCCGGGCCTCCCGGGTAATCTCTGGCCCGCTCACGATCCGGGCGATCTCTTCGATGCGCTCTTGACCCCGAAGCTCCTGGACGATACTGGCCGTGCCGACACGGCGTACGAGAAAGTGTTGATCGGCCTGGCTGGCCAGCTGGGCCTGGTGGCTGATGGCGAGAATCTGATAGCGTTGGGCCAGACTCTTGAGGATCTTGGCAACCGCCATCGACTCCTCGCCGCTAATGTTGGCGTCGATCTCATCGAGGATCAAGATCCCTGAGCCCCGGCCACTCGCCGCCATAAAGGCGAGGCGCAGGCGGTTGTACTCTCCTGAGCTGATTCGCTCCATGGGAACCCCCGCCAACTGGACCTCGATCCGGTCCCCTCCCATCTTCTCAAGGGCTTTAAAGTGGCAAGTGATGGTGACAGAGGGGAGATGGAGGGGGGCCAGGTAACCATTGACCCGCTCTTGGAGTTTTTGTGCCCCTTCGAGGCGGTAGCGGTGGAGTTGATCGGCCAGCTGCCGCAGCTCTTTGTGGACTTGGGAAAGCTCCCTCTCAATGGCCCTCTCCTCACTTCGAATCCCTTGGAGGCGGGCTAGCTCCTGGCGCTTCTCCTCCTTGGCCTGGAGGGCCCCTTCGATGGAACCATAGCGCCGCTTGAGGGAAGAGAGAGCCTCCAACCGCTCCAGGAGCTTGGCAATATCTACACTCTCAAGCTCTTGAAGCCGCTCCTCTTCTCGAGCAAAGAGCTCTCGCAACTCCTCCATCGCTTGGTTGAAGAGCTCTCCTCCATGGCCCATGAGCTCTAGAGCCTCCCCCACCGCTCCCTCGTACTCGAAGATCCCCTGAGCCCGTTGGATTGCCTCCAAGAGCCGCTCCTTGCGGGAGAGATCCCGTTTGAGATTGAGGAGCTCCTCATACTCCCCCTCCTTGGGATCGATGGCCTCGATCTTGGCAATCTCGAATTCCAGGAACTCCCGGAGCTCCTCGTGCCTGCTTGCAAGGGCGCGCACCTGCTCCAGACGCTCCTGCAACTCCTGGATCCTGGCATAGAGCTTGTCGTAGCGCTCCCGCACCTGCCAGTACTCGGGGATCTCAATACAACTCTCCACCAGCTGGAGGAGATTGGCACTAGAGAAGAAAGTGTGATCTTTTTGAAAGAGGTAGTGCAGATGGGGGGCGAAGAGCTCCTTGAGGGTCCGTTTGGAGATGGTCTGGGAGTTGAGAAAGTAGCGGACCTTCTCCCGTTTGATGGCCCGGATGGAGGTGACCTCCTCCTGGAGGAAGCCAAAGGACTCCAGGCCGAAATCCCCTACCAGGTCGATCTGGCTCACCTTCGCCTGGACACTCCTGTGGCCAAAGAGGGCGAGAATCGCCTCCAGGAGAAGGCTCTTGCCCGCCCCACTTGGTCCGGTGAAGACCACGAGGGAGGGGGCGAACTCCAGCTCCACCCGCTCAAATCCCAAGTAGTCCCGGAGGAAGAGGCGCTCGATCACCCTCATCGTCCCCAGTTGAGCTTTTCCCGTAGGACATCGAAGTAGTTCCGCTCCTTGCGGTGGATCAAACGGGCTCCGATGGGAGCCTTTTTGATCTGGATCGTATCCCCCGCCTCAAACTCGTACATATCCTGTCCATCGACGATGACGAGGGCCGATTTGGAGTTGGTCTGGATCTGCAGCTCAAACTCCCCAGGTAGGACTAAGGGGCGCTGGGTCAAGGAGTGGGGGCAGATGGGGGTGAAGATGAAGGCGTTGGTGAGGGGATAGACGACGGGACCTCCGGCCGAGAGGTTGTAGGCAGTGGAGCCGGTCGGGGTAGAGACGATGAGGCCATCGCCGTAGTAGCTGTTGATGAGGGTCCCATCCCCCCCGTTGCGCACATCCAGCTGGACCATCTTGGAGACGACCGGGCGGCTGAAGACCACATCGTTGAAGGCGACGATATGGTCCCGCTTCCCGAGGATGGAAAGTTCGATCATCATCCGCTCATCGATGCGAAACTCGTCTCGCTTGAGCCGCTTGAGGAAGCGGGGCAAATCGTCGGGATGAATATCGGTGAGAAAGCCCAGGCGCCCCACGTTGATCCCCAATACTGGTTTGTGGTACTCGTAGCTGCGCCGTACCAAACTGATGAGGGTCCCATCTCCTCCTACCGAGATCAAGATGTCGCTCTCCTGACACATCCGATCGAAGGGGACCCCCCGTTCCTGGATCATCTGGGCACTGGCAAGATCCAGCAGTGGGGTGATTCCCTCCTTGAGTAGGATCCGCTCCATCCGTTTGTAGAGCTCTTTGAGCTCCGGTGCCTCGGGTTTGAGGACGACCCCAGCGCGTTCGATCTCCATCGCCCCTCTTTGGATTTTTGCCATATTCTAGCATATCGACTTTTTAAAGTGTTTAAAGGATTCTTTTGTATAATTGGCGCTAAAAAAAGGACAAGCATTTGAGGACCCACTACTGCGCGCATTTGAGCGAAAAGGATGTGGATCGGGAGGTAGTCCTGGCCGGCTGGGCCAACAGCTACCGGGACCATGGCGGCGTTATCTTCATCGATTTACGGGATCGTAGCGGAATCGTCCAACTTGTATGCGATCCAGCCATTAGCCCCAAGGCCCACGAAGTTGCCGAACGGGTTCGGGACGAGTATGTCCTCATCGCCAAAGGGCGGGTGCGGCTTCGGGGAGAGGGGTTGGAAAACCCGCGCCTTGCCACGGGAAAGATCGAAGTAGTGGTAGAAGAGTTGACCATCGAAAACGAGAGCGATCCCTTGCCCTTTACCATCGGTGACGACCAAGTCGGGGAGGAGATCCGCCTCAAGTACCGCTACCTCGATCTGCGCACCAAACGGGCTCTAGAGACCTTCACCCTCCGCTCCAAGGCGGCTATGGCCGCCCGGAACTACCTGGATCGCCAAGGGTTCATTGAGGTTGAAACCCCGATCCTCACCAAGTCGACTCCAGAGGGAGCGAGGGACTACTTGGTTCCAAGCCGCCTCTATCCGGGCCACTTCTACGCCCTCCCCCAATCCCCCCAGCTCTTCAAGCAGCTCCTCATGGTGGCCGGTTTCGATCGCTACTTCCAGATTGCCCGCTGCTTTCGAGACGAAGATCTTCGGGCCGATCGGCAACCGGAGTTCACCCAGATCGATGTGGAGATGAGCTTTTGCACCCAGGATGAGGTGATGGAGGTCGCCGAAGGGCTCATCCAGGCCATCTTCGCTGAAGCAGGGATCGAGGTTCCAACCCCTATCCGCCGTCTCCCCTACAAGGAGGCGATGGAGCGTTACGGAAGCGACAAGCCGGATCTGCGCTATGGGTTGGAGCTGGTGGATGTGATCGATCTCTTTGCCAACACCCAGCTCAAGGTCTTCCGGGAGATTGCCCAGTTTCGAAAGCTCAACCGGATCAAGGCCCTCCCGGTCCCTGGCGGTTCCAAACTGACCCGCAAGGAGATCGACGCCTTGACCGAATTTGTAGCCAAGTTTGGCGCCAAGGGGCTTGCCTGGGTCAAGGTCAAGGAGGATGGGGAGCTCCAGGGGCCCATCGTCAAATTCCTCTCCCAGGAGGAAAAAGAGGGACTTATCCAGCGCACAGGTGTGGGACCGGGGGATCTCATCTTCTTCGGGGCCGGTCCTAAAGGGGTCGTGCTGGAATACATGGGGCGACTCCGCCAGGAGGTGGCCAAGTTGATGGGGCTCATCGACCAGGGGCGCTACGAGTTCGTCTGGATCGTCGATTTTCCCATGTTCGAGATCGAGGAGGGAGAGGTCAAGATCAAGGCCCTCCACCACCCCTTCACCATGCCCAAGAATATCGACACCGAAGAGATCGAGGAGATGATCAGTGAGGCCTATGATATCGTCGTCAACGGGGTCGAACTTGGTGGGGGGAGCATCCGTATCCACAAGGCTTCGATCCAACAGAAGATCTTTGAGATTTTAGGGATCTCTGAGCAGGAGGCTCAGGAGAAGTTTGGCTTTCTCCTAGAGGCCTTGCGCTTTGGAGCACCGCCCCATGGAGGTTTTGCCATCGGTTTCGATCGCCTCATCATGCTCTTGACCGGACAAGAGAGCATCCGGGATGTCATCGCCTTCCCCAAGACCCAAAAGGCCCAGTGTCTCTTGACCCAGGCCCCCAGCCCAGTGGAGCCCCAACAGCTTCGGGAACTTCACCTGCGTATCCGTGAACCCAAGCGGGGATGAAGCTGAGCGAAGCGAAGGTGGGAGACCTCGTACGTATTCGTGCCTTCGACGGGGAGGACCGCCTCCTGGAAGAGCGGCTCCGGGCCCTGGGTATTGGTCGTGGAGCGGTGGTGGAGGTGGTCCAAAAGAGCCTCCTTGGGCCCATCACTGTCGAGATCGATGGATCCAAGGTCGCCTTGTGTCGAGGCCAAGCGAAGCGGATCGATGTCGAAAAACTCTAAAGGAGCTACAATGAAACGACTCTTCCTCATCATCGGTGCCCCAGGGAGCGGAAAGACAACAGACGCCCAGCGGATCGCCCAGAAGTACCCGGAGCGGGTGGTCCACTATTCGACCGGAGAGCTCCTCCGAGCCCAGGTGGAACGGGGCACGAAGCTGGGAGAGACAATTGCAAGCTATGTGGATCGGGGGGCCCTCGTTCCCTTGGAGATTGTGATGGATACCATCGAAGAGGCCATCAAGGAGAGTGACAAGGAGATCGTCCTCATCGATGGATTTCCCCGGAGCGTCCAACAGATGGAGGCTCTCGATCGCATGCTCCAAGCCAACCCCCAAATCGCTTTGGAGAAGGTGGTCGAGATCGTCGTCTCCCCTAAGACTGCCAAGGAGCGGGTCTTGGGACGGGGACGGGGGGCCGATGACAACGAGGAGGTCTTCCACAATCGAATGCAGGTCTACCTCGAACCGCTCCCCCAGATTGAGGCCTTCTACCAGGAGCGGGGACATCTGGCCAAGGTCGATGGGGAGCGCTCCATCGAGGAGATCGTCCAGGACATTGAGAAGCTTATCTTCCACCAGCAGCAATGAATTGCTACCAGGTCATCATCGGTACGGAGATCCTCAACGGACGCCGCAACGATAGCCACTTCCCCTTTTTGCGGGATCAGCTCCTCCGCTACGGCCACCGCTTCAAGGGCTCTTTTATCGTCGAAGATGATCCCAAACTCATGGAAGAGCTCTTCCATCTGGTCAAATCCGATCCCCAGGGGGTCCTCTTTAGCTTCGGGGGGATTGGAGCAACACCGGATGATTACACGAGGGAGGTAGCGGCCAAGGTCTTCGGAGATGGGAAGCTCTACGAACACCAAGGGGCCAAGGAGCTCATCGTCCAGCGCTTTGGCGCCCAAGCCTTTCCCTATCGTATCGAGATGGCTCGCCTCCCCAAGGGAGCCCAGCTCCTTCCTAATCCGGTCAACCAAGTTCCTGGCTTCTTCCTCCAGGGGCGCTACTTCTTCATGCCCGGTTTTCCCCAGATGGCCCACCCGATGGTCCGCTACGCCTTGGAGAAGATCCTCCCTCGAGGCCAGAGCAAACCCCGTTATACCATCTGTGTCAAAGCCAGTGAGAACGACTTAATGGATCTCATGCGCCAGATCCCTCCAGAGGTGGAGCTCTCGAGCCTCCCCATAATTCAAGATGGGCGCTACTACGATGTAATCTCCATGAGTGGAGAGGGTGCCAAGGAGTGGATGGACTTTTTTACCCGAGAACTGCGCAAGCGCCAGATCCAATACCGAGAGGGGGAGGAATGCTCCTAGTCAACGCCCTCCTGGAACTCGACCTCCCCCTATCCCACTCCCTCAAGGGGCGGCGCAAAATCCTCAACGCCTTGAAAGAGCGCCTCCAAAAGCGCAACCTCTCGATTCTCGATCTAAGTTCCGACTATCCCAAGGAGGCGACCTTGGCCATATGCTTTCTCGCCTTGAGCGAGCCGGAGGCTCTCAAGAAGCTTCAGGGCATCGAACGGGAGGTCGAGCGGCTCTTCCCTGAGCTGGACTACTCCCTCTCCTATGAACTACTTTGAAAAGGAGATTCCCATGGCCCATATCCCCCTGCCCCAACTGGAAGAGATGAGCCCTCCCATCCAGGAGAAGGCCAAAGCCATTCTGGAAAAGAGTGGGCAACTTGGGGAGATCTTCCGCCTTCTGGCCATCGATGAGAATATCTACAATACCACCGATGTGATGGTGCAAAACTACCTCCTCAAGCAGACCCATCTCCCCTACTTCACCAAGGAGGCCATCGCCCTCCTCGTTTCCAAGGAGAACAGCTGCTCCATGTGTGTCGACGTACACAAGAAGATAGCCAAGATGCTTGGCCTCACCCAAGAGCAAATTGACCAGATCCTCCAGGGAGTCGAGGCCATCGAGACCGACGAGGCCACCAAGGCCCTCCTGCGCTTTTGTGTTCGAGCCAGCCGCAAGGACAACTATAAGATCACCAAAGAGGAGATCGACGCCTTGAAAGCCTTAGGCTGGCGGGACCAAGAGATCCTGGAGGCGGTGGCCATCACCGGCTATTTCAACTACATCAACACCCTTTCCAATGTCTTCGGATTGGGCAACGAAGCTTAAAAGGAGGTTGAAAATGGATTTGCGTACAATCGGACCAGGCAAAAATCCCGATCAGGTCCACGCCCTCATCGAAATCGCCTATGGCTCCAACATCAAGTATGAGCTGGACAAGGAGAGCGGTGCCCTTTGGGTCGACCGGGTGCTCTATAGCGCCATGTTCTATCCAGCCAATTATGGCTTCGTCCCTGGAACCCTGGCGGCAGATGGGGATCCAGCCGATATTCTAGTTCTCACCGATTACCCCCTCCAACCAGGGAGCCTGATCAAGAGCCGTCTCATTGGGGTCTTGATGATGGAGGATGAGAGCGGTTTGGATGAGAAGTTGTTGGCCGTCCCCACTACCAAGATCGATCCAACCTATGGACCCATCAATGATATCGAGGATCTGCCCCCCCACACCCTCAATCGGATCAAGAACTTTTTCGAGACCTACAAGATGCTTGAGCCCAATAAGTGGGTCAAGGTTCGAGAGTACCGGGGCAGGGCGGAGGCCGAAAAGATCTTGGCTGAAGCGATCGCCAACTTCAAGTAGGCCTACTTCTGGTTGTGGATGAAGTAGTTGCCAATCCCATCGGCGATCCCCTTGGCTAGGAGCTTCTGGTAGAGGGGATTTGCCAGACGCATCGCTTCGGTGGGGTTGGTGATATAGCCCACTTCGATGAGAACTGCAGGCATCTGGGCCCCTACCAGGACCCAGAAGGGGCCCGGACGCACCCCCCCATCCACGACTCCGCGATAGCGCTGGCGCAAGTTGTAGAGGATCCCCCGTTGGATGTCGATGGCTAACTTGTTGGAGAGGATCGTCTTCTCCCGATTGAGAAAGTCGAGGTAGACCTGTTTGGAGAAGTAGCTCATATTACGGGTGTCAACCCTGTTTTCCAACTCCGCAACCCGCTTGGCCCGCTCACTCTTGCTGGGAGAGAGGAAAAAGGTCTCGATCCCCTTCATCGAGAGGTATTTGCGCTTGGAAGGGGCGGCGTTGGCATGGATCGAGATGAAGAGGTGGGCCTTCATCCGGTTGGCCAGCCTCGTACGGTTGCGCAAGGGCACAAAATAGTCCCCACGCCGGGTCATGTAGACCCGATAGCCCCGTCTCTTGAGCTCTTCGTAGAGCCGTTTGGCAATGGCCAGGACAATATCCTTTTCCCGCTTCCGTTTGTAACCTACAGCCCCACTATCCCGTCCCCCGTGGCCCGGGTCGATGACAATGGTCTGGTTCAAAGTGGGAGCCGGAGGGGGGGGAGGATCCTTCTTCTTGGCCTGGGAGGAGGGAGGCTTGACGGGGTGGAGGGAGATGATGAGCCGCTTCCCATCGATTTTTGACTTGGTGCGAAAGGGGGCCTTGTGGTCGAAGAGGATGCGAAGCTTTCCCTTAGTGTATTGGAGGAGGCGCATCCGGTCGATGGTGCGGAGTCGGTAGGTTCTAGGAGGGACCCCTAAGCGGGCCTTGATCTCGTAGATGTGTTTGTAGCGCCCTTTGGAGAGGAGCTGTTTGAAGAGGATGGAGCTGGAGTTAAGGGGGTGTTGGAAGTGGAATTCAATGAATCCTCGGCGCAGGACGACCCGCTGAAGTCGGTTGGGACGCAAGATGCCCTTCCCCTGGAGGTGGCGCAGCTCCTTCTCGTAGGCCCGATATGGAAGGCCCAGTCGCTTGGCGGCTTTGATGAGGCCCTGGAGGATCTCGATGCGGCGAGCTACCTGGCCGTCGTTGAGGAGGAAGCGGATATAGGCCGACTTATAGATCTGGTAGGCCCGATAGATATCGGCCCGTTTGGAGCTGGCCAGATATCGGCGGGCCTCTTCCAGCTCCCCTCCAAAGAGGAGACCGATGCCAAGGAGCAGGATGAACCAGATCCCCTTTATGATTCCTCTCCCTCCACCAATTTGCGCATGAGCTCCTTGACGCTGATGATCTCGTTGAGCCGGTACCCATTGGAGCCGCTGAAATAGAGGCCAAGCTCCTCATCCCCCAAATAGGCATCGCTGAGGCGATCGGCGATACAATAGCCCACTACCTTCGCCTCCTCTCCCCGATTGCAGGGGACGACGCAGTTGCTAATGCACTTGATGGCCGGCGCTTCTCCAGCTTCGATGAGTTCGATGAGCTTGGTGCGCACCCCACGGGCCGGATAGCCAACGGGAGACTTCATCAAGACGATATCCTCCTCCTTGGCCTGGAGGAGGATCCGCTTGAAGGTATCACTGGCATCGCACTCGTGGGTGCCGATGAATCTGGTCCCCATTTGGACTCCAGCCGCTCCCATCTGGAGGAATTTGACGATATCCCCATGGTCCCAGATACCCCCAGCGGCAATGACGGGAATATCCCCCCACTTCTTGGCCTCTTCAATCACTTCAGGGACGATGCGCTCCAGCTGGAATTGGGGCATGAAACACTGCTCGTAGGTAAAGCCCTGATGGCCTCCACTCAAAGGGCCTTCGACGATCACCGCATCTGGGAGTCGGTTGTACCGCTTGCTCCACCGCTTGCAGATGATCTTGAGGGCCTTGGCACTGGAGACGATGGGAACCAGGGCCACCTCGGGAAAGTCCCGGGTGAACTCGGGCATATTGGTGGGAAGGCCTGCACCAGTAATGATGATATTGGCCCCCGCTTCGCAAGCGTCCCGCACTACCCGGCCATAATCGTTGATGGCATAGAGGATATTACACCCCAAAGGGGCATCCCCACAGATCTTCCGGGCATTTTCGAAGATCTCGAAGAGGGCCTTGCGGGAGTAGAAGTTGATGGCCTCGAAGGGTCTGCCGGCAATCTCCTTGTCGATGTAGCGGCGATTCTCGTAATAGCCTGTTCCCACGGCGCTAATGACTCCCAGCCCCCCTTCCTTGCTTACACTCCCGGCCAGCCGATCCCAGCTAATCCCAACCCCCATCCCCCCTTGGATGATGGGATAGGGGATGGTGTAGGCCCCAATTCGCAGCGGTGGCAGTCGATCCATCAGTGTACCTTCAATCGTGCAAATTTACGCTTGCCAACTTGCAAGATGTACTCCCCAGGCTCCAGATGGAGATCCTTATCCTCGATTTTGACCCTATCAACCCGAACTGCTCCGGCTTGAATATCCCGGCGCGCCTGGGAGGTGGAAGGCTCTAGACCGGCCGCCACCAGCGCCTTGGCGATCCAGATGGGCCCTTCGACCTCGACGGTGGCCATCTCCTTGGGCAAATCCCCCTTGCCAAAGACCCGATCGAACTCCTCCTTGGCCTCCTGGGCTAACTCTTGACCATGGTATCGAGCCACCAGTTCGAGAGCCAACAGCTCCTTGGCCCGTTTGGGATGGAGTCGTCCCTTGGCAACATCCTCCTTGAGTTGCCTGATCTCTTCTAGGGAGCGCTGACTCAAAAGCTCGTAGTAGCGCCACATCAACTCGTCGCTGATGGAGAGGAGCTTGGCGTACATCGTCTTGGGATCTTCGTTGATCCCCACATAGTTGCCTAGGCTCTTGCTCATCTTCTGGATCCCGTCGAGTCCTTCAAGGAGGGGCATCATCATGACCACCTGCTCCTTGCCGATATTGAAGCTACGCTGAAGGTGGCGCCCCATGAGGAGGTTGAATTTCTGATCGGTCCCTCCCAGCTCGATGTCGCTCTGGAGGTGGACACTATCGTAACCCTGGAGGAGGGGGTAGATAAACTCACTGATGGCAATGGGCTTTTGGGCCTTGAAACGCTTCTCAAAGTCGTCTCGCTCCAACATTCGAGCCACGCTAAAGAGGGTGGTCAGCTCCACCAATCCCCGGGCCCCGAGGGCATCGAGCCAGGAGGAGTTGAAGAGGAGCTGGGTCTTTTCGGGATCGAGAATCTTGAAGACCTGCTCCTGGTAGGTCTTGGCATTCTCCAAGACGGTTTCTCGATCCAGCTGCTTGCGGGTTTCGCTCTTGCCTGTGGGATCTCCAATCATCGCCGTGAAGTCCCCGATGATAAACTGGACGATCCCGCCATAACGCTGGAAGGTGGCCAGTTTCTGGAGTAAGACGGTATGGCCCAAGTGGAGGTCGGGCGCCGTCGGATCAAAGCCAGCTTTGACGGTGTAGTTTTTCCCCTCCTCGAAGTAGCCTCGAAGTAGCTGTTCGAGCCGCTCTTCGTCGATGATCTCGCTCACGCCCCGCCGAATCTCGGCCATTGCTTCGTGCAACATCGCCCCTCCTATTTGGTGTATGGATCGCTACAGGGGATGAACTGGATGATCTTGACCCGCTGCTGTCGGAGTTTGTGTTGGAGCGCCTCTGGATCAAGCCGTGGACTCTCGATGGTCATCTCACACAAGTTGCTCTGCTCCACATTCTTTCCAAGTTCGATGGAAACTAAATTTATATCAAGTTTGAGTAAAAATTGCAAAAGCTTGGCCAAAGCCCCCTTTTGATCGGGCAAAAGGGCGAGTACCTTGTAGCGGGGGATGGTATGGGTCTTCCATTGGACGAAGAGCATGGGATGGCCCTGGCCAATCATCTGCTGGGCCCGCTGGCACATCTTGTGGTGGATGATCGCCTTCGTCCCATCCCGAAAGGCGACGACCTCATCCCCCCGTTTGGGGTGGCAACAATAGTCGAACTCCACGGCCGCAAGGGGATAGTGGGTGTAGAAGAGGAAGTGCTCGCGCTCCTTCTCCTCGAACTTCATTCTAGGACCGATGAAGCCGAGGAAGGACTTCTGCTTGCGGTACTCACTCAAGATGCGGCTCTTGACATCCTTGAAGTAGTTGAGGTCAGTCGCGACCCGGTGGCGGCTGATTCCATGCTCCTGGAGCCACCTTTCAATTTCCTCCGGTTCGATCCGGAGCTCGCTGGCCAAGATGTTGACAGCCGCCTTGGCGTTGATCTCCTTGTATTTCTGGCGGCACAAGAGTCTCATTTGCTCCTTGGCCCGGGCGGTTTTGAGGGTGTCGATCCAGCTACACCGATAGAGGGGTTCATCGGCTAGCTCGATCCGGACGATGTCGCCGTTGCGCAGTTCGGTAATGAGGGGCTGTTTGATCTTGTTGATGTAGGCCGCCTTGGCCCGATGGCCCACATCGGTGTGGATGGCATAGGCAAAATCGAGGGCGACGGCACCCCGGGGCAGGGTGATCACATCCCCTTTGGGGGTGAAGACGGCGATCTCTTCGCTAAAAAGATCATCTTTGACCAGCTCGTAGAACTCCTCAATATCCCGCTGTTGATACTGGAGGTTCTCCAGCCATTTCAGATTCACATCCACATAGCCCAGTTTGTACTTCCAGTGGGCAGCGATCCCATACTCAGCGGTCTTGTGCATGGCGAAGGTGCGCAATTGGACCTCGAAGATGGAGGAGTGGGCGAAGACGGTGGTGTGGATTGTCTTGTAGCCATTCTCCTTAGGGAGGGCGATGTAGTCTTTAAAGCGCATGATGAGGGGGGTGTAGTTGGTGTGGACAATCCCAAGGGCCTGGTAACATTGCAGCGGCTCTTTAACGAGGATGCGCACCGCTAGTAGATCGAGGACCTCCTCGATGCTGATTCCTTTGCGCTGCATCTTCAAATAGATGGAGTAGTAGTGCTTGATCCGTCCAATGATCTCGAAATCGTTGGCGCCAAACCCGTTTTTGACCATATGCTGGCGCAGCTCCTGGATGAAGCCGTTGAGTTTGAACTGGAGCTCCTGCTTGTGGGATCGGATATACTCGTCGATCTTGCGATACTCTTCGGGGAAAAGGTAGAAAAAGCTGAGATCTTCCAAGACATTCTTGAGGGTTGAGATCCCGAGCCTGTGGGCGATGGGGGCATATACCACCAAGGTCTCCTCGGCGATGCGCCGCCGCTTGGCCTCGGGAAGGGGGGCGAGGGTAAGCATGTTGTGGAGGCGGTCGCAGAGTTTGACAATGAGAACCCGCACATCCTTGATGGAGGCCAAGAGCATCTTGCGAAAGCTCAAGGCAGCCTTGACCAGACTCTCCTTGGAGCTGGAGGGGGGGAGCTCCTCGCTTCGGATCTCGACGATCTTGGTGAGTCCTTCCACCAGGTGGGCTACATCCTCCCCGAAGCTCTCTTGGATCTCGTCGATCCCATAGGGGGTATCCTCCACCACGTCGTGGAGCAAGGCGGCGACGATCATCGTCTCATCTTTGGCTACATGGGCGACGATGGCTGCTACGAGGATGGGGTGAATCACATAGGGATCGCCACTTTTGCGATACTGGCCCTCATGGGCCTTCTTGGCAAAGTCTAGAGCTTTGAGAACCTGCTCGCTGGGCTCTTCGACCACCTCCATGAGGAGCTCTTGAGCCTCTTCCAGGCTCGTGATCCCCTCGATCCTTCGGATGAACTCCTTCATCGACGCCCGTTTCGCTCCACCTCGATCTGCAATTTCCCTTGGGCGATCTCCATCAAGGCGATGTCGGTATACTTGAACCGCTTCACATCCACATCCACCAAGGGCTCCTTGCCCAATGCAAGCTCGTTGGCCCGCTTGGCCACGGCTACCGAAAGGAGGTAGCGATCATACCCTACCCGCTCAAGTGCTTGTGCAGCAATCTTTTCCAATCTCATAGCTTCTCCTTGTCGGTTACGATGGAACAGCGTGAATAGTCCTCGTTGACGATGATGTTGTAGAGATTCCCCTTGGTGAACATATCACAGACGATGATGGGGAGTCCATTGTCCTTGGCCAGGGCGATGGCGGTGTCATCCATC
Organism: Nitratiruptor sp.; assembly: GCA_009659925.1. Lineage (GTDB taxonomy): Bacteria > Campylobacterota > Campylobacteria > Campylobacterales > Nitratiruptoraceae > Nitratiruptor. The sequence goes on from PUXW01000007.1 coordinate 141,243, forward strand.
ACCTTGATATTGTCCTTGAGGGCCTCGTCGTAGCTTAGAATCGGGATCTTTTTGGCATCGGGATACTTGGCAGGGTCTTTGTCGTAGACCCCATCCACCTTGGTAGCCTTGATGATCATTTGAGCCCCAATCTCCACGGCCCGGAGGGTAGCCGCCGTGTCGGTGGTAAAAAAAGGGTTTCCAGTGCCAGCAGCGAAGATGACGATACGTCCCTTTTCTAAATGGCGGATCGCCTTACGGACGATGAAGGGTTCACAAATCTCGTTCATCTCGATGGCACTTTGGACTCGAACCTTGAGGCCAAAATGCTCCAGGGCTTCTTGGAGCGCAACGGCGTTGATCACGGTGGCGAGCATCCCCATGTAATCGCCACTGCTGCGGCGGATAATCCCCTCCTTGGAGGCGTTGACCCCCCGGATGATGTTTCCACCGCCCACTACCAAACCGATCTCGACCCCACTCTCGACCAGGGGTTTGATCTCAGATGCGATGAACTTGAGTGTCGCACTATCAATTCCGTGGCCATCCTCGTTGGCTAGTGCCTCACCGGAGAATTTGATCAAGACCCGTTTCGCCATGACCGCCCTCGTGAAAAGTTTCCATATTCTACCCAAAATTGGATAATAGAGAGCTTATCGGGCTTGGATAAGGTCGAGAGGGTCGATATGGGCGCTGTTTTTGGTCACCTCGAAGATGAGTTTGTTGTTGACCCGACCGATGATATACCCCTTCTTGATCCGCTTCCCCTTCTTGATGAAGGGGGAGAGGCGGTCCATGTTGGCGTAGATGGTGTAGAGGTTGTTGTCGTGTTTGACGATGACCACATTCTTCAGATGGGGGGTCCACTTGGCTAGAATGACCCGTCCATTCAAGACGTTACGTACTTTGGCGTTGGGTTTTAAGGGTTTAAGTTCGATATTTTCATTGGGGATCTTGATCTTGTAGATGGGATCGACATAGACCCCATAGCGTTTGGTAATGACAAACTGCTTGAGAGGGGGGATCGTCTTAGGCCCCCGATAGCGGACGGTACGATCCTTCTTGTAGCCTCCATACTTCTTGACCCGCACCTTGGAGGCCGAACGGCTGGCGGTACGGCGACTCTTGATGATCTTGAGCTCTTGGAGGGTTTTGGTCAGGGCCTGACGCTGTTGGGTGAGGCGCTGGAGCTCCTCTTTGTACCGCCGCTTTTGGGCGGCAAGCTTCTTCAGCTTCTTGCTCTTGATCCGCTTCAAAGCCTTGAGCTCCTGGCGCTTTTTAATCAGTTCGTCGATTTGCCCTTTGAGTTTGGCCAAAAGCTCTTTCTTCTGGCGCAACTCCCGTTTGGTCGCCTCGTAGCGCTTGGAGATATGGGAGAGGTTACGATCCTCGCGCTTTTGAATGGTCTTGAGGATCTCCTCCTTGAGGAGATCTTCCTCTCCCCCCTCTCCGATGGAGGCGAGGAGCAAGGATTGGGAGAAGCTCTTGGAGATGGCCTGGATGAGCTTCTCCTTCAAGGCGGCGTAGCGATCATGGAGCTCCTCAATGCGCTTTTGGGTCTCCTCATACTGCTTGAACTTCTCTTTGTGCTCCTGGTTCAAACGGGCCACGAGGCCATCGAGCTCTTGCAACCGCTGGTTGATGCGCTCCAGCTCCCCTTCGAGCTTTCGAATACTTTTAGAAAGCCGCTCCAAACGAAGATTGAGCCCGCTGATCTGGCGGTTTGTCGTGCGCAGCTGGGCCTGTTTCTCCTTGATCTTGTGATCGATTGAGGCCCCAGAGAGGCAGAATATGGTGAGAAGGAGGAGAATAAGTGCCTTCATGTCGTTGCCATCTTATACTGTCGGGAAGCGACGATAATGATGTTAATCATCGAGATCATCAAACCGATTCCAAAGAGCCAGAGCATATCCCCTGCGATTTGGGCCTGGTCGATGGTCAAATCCTCCACCCCCAGCAAGCGCATCAAGGAGCCGGAGGAGACCATATAGGAGTAGAAGCCGTAGACCAGGAGGGTACTGATGGTCGTATCGATAATGGAGAGTTTGACCAGGATGGCGTTGCGCATCCACAATGGAGCTCCAAAGAGGGCCATGATATACATTCGCTCCTGGTGCTCCAGGTTCCAGACCTCGATCTGCTTGAAAACCAGCATGGCGCTGGTGACGAAGATGATGGCCAGGAAGAGTTTGGAGATGCTCTTGATGAAGAGGAGGAAGTTGTAGATACGCTGGTGGGTCTTGGTAAAAGTTTCGACCCGGCTTATTCCCTCCACCTTGAGGAGCTGCTCCTTGAGCTCTTGCAGCTTTTGGGTTGAGGGGAAACTGCTCAAATAGAGGCGGTAGAAGGAGGGGAGGAGCCCTTGGAGCTCGTCGTAATCGAGATTGAGGCTATTTTGCTTGAGGCGGTTGATGATGAGAGTGGCGTCGATCTGCTTGAGGGCGGTGATCTCAGGATCGACTACCCGCAGCTCTTCTAGGGTCAAGGGCTTCTGGGCGACGACGATGATGGAGTAGTCATTGGAGAGCTTGGTTTCGTAACTGGCAATGAGCCGGTCGACGATGAGGTAAAATTCCACAGCGAAGAGAATGGCAAAGAGGGGGATGATCAAAGAGATGTGGTTCTTAAGCGATTTCATACACCTTCCCCTCTTCGATGTAGTAGTGGCGGTAGGGAACCTCCAGGTTGGGGGGAATTGAATGGGTCATGACCACGACGGTGGTACCCAACTGCTCATTGGCTCCTTCCAGAAGTCTCCAGATTACCCGGCTCGAATACTCGTCCAAGTTCCCGGTCGGCTCGTCGGCCAGAATGATCACCGGGTTGTGGGCCAATGCCCTGGCCATGGCGACTCGCTGCTGCTCTCCCCCACTGAGTTCGAGGGGATAGTAGTCCCCCTTGTCTTGGAGGTGGACATGTTTGAGGAGTCTGGCGGTCTGGGAGTCGCAAACCTCCTTGGAATAACCGGCGATGAGGAGGGGGAGCATCACATTCTTCTTCACCGTCCAATCTTTGATCAACTTGTAGTCTTGGAAGATGATCCCGAGATACTTGCGCAAGAAGGCGAGTTTGGAGGGTTTGATATCTTGCATCATCACCCCCCCAATTTGCAAGATACCGCTTTGGGGCCGCAACTCTCCGTAAAAGGATTTCATCAGCGTCGATTTGCCACTCCCGCTTGGACCGGTCACGAAGACAAACTCGCCGCTGCGGATCTTGAAAGAACTCTCCTTGATGATGGGTACATTGGGCTTGTAGGCGAGGGTCAAATCCTTGGCGACGATAACATTCTTACTCATGGAGCCACTCTCTTATACGCTTGTGAGCCTGGAGGTTGGCTTGGGATGGAATGGGAGGGGTTGGAAAGTAGGAGGCCCTCCCATCTGCCTCGATCTTGATGTAGCGATGCTCTGGTCGATCGAAACTCCCAAAGGAGAGCTCCAGCAAGAGTCCACCCCCCTCGATCTGGTAGAGCCGTTGCAAGTGGAGAAAATACCCATCATAGACCTTTGCTCTATTATCGAACTTTTCAACAATTTTTTCACACGACACCAGGTCAAAGGAGAAGTCGGCTTCGATTCGTCTTGGAGGAGCGATCTCATGGCAGAGGAGGTGGAGATCGTAGATATCCCTTCCAAGCCGTCGCCATCGCTCCTCATACTTGCTGGCCACTAGGGCCTCCCTATTCTTGCTCACTTGAAAGTCGACAAAGGGGCGCTGGAGCAAGAGGTCGAGGCTATAGCGCAGGTAATCGAGGCTATCGGTACGCAACTCCAGTCTGCCCCCCACCTTGAGGACCCGATGGACCTCATCGACAAAGGTTGGGCTCATCACCCGGCGATGGGGCTTCTTCTCCCAGGGGACGGGGAAGTGGAGGAAGATCCGTCCCACCAGGTTGGATGGGACAAACTCTAAGAAGAGCCGGGCGTCGTAATCGACAACGAGGATATTGGTCAGCCCTTGGAGGGCGATCTGTTTGAGGAGCTGTTCGATCGATGGTTTATGGATCTCGATTCCGATAAATTGGATGTAGGGATTGGCCTTGGCCTGGGAGAGGAGGTGGCGTCCACTCCCAAAACCGATCTCGATCCATACCTCCCGCTCCTTGGGGAAGTTGTGGACGAAGTAGTCGATCTCCTTGAAGTAGCTCTCGGCCTTGATGGCGTGGCCTGGCTTGAGGGAGGAGAGGTTGTGGCTGAGAATATCGCACTGGGCCAGGTGGCAAAAGGCCTGGAGAGCCTCTTTGATCCGATAAGTGGGGGAGATCCTCGTGGCCTTCACACTCTTGATGACGAAACGGTCCCCTTTGGACTTCATTTCAAGAAGGAAAGGGGGATCTTGGCGATATTGGACCCCGACGAGCCGGTTGGAAGCCCCTTTGAGGGGATCGGCGAACCAGAGGAAGGTCAACTCCCCCACCCGGGCAGGGGTCGGGAAGGGAGTGTAGCTTCGAGCGACAATGTGAGGCATAGCTACCTTTTCGTCGAGATGGTGATCTCTTCGCTCGGTTTGGAGATGAGTCCGTAGCGATCGATGGCATAGACTTTGTAGATATATCGAGCGTTTGGCTGGAATTTGGTATCGATGAAGCTGGTGGAGCGAATATTCTTGAAGGTGTAGTCGTTGTATTTGAAGAGCCCGACGATCTCCCGCTTCTTCACCATGTAGCGGACGGCTCGCCCATCAGGGGAGCGCCAGCGCAACACGAGCCGACTTCCGTCGAAGCTCTTCTCGGTGATAAGGGGGGGGAGTGGTTTGGGCAGGGTTTGCCCTACTACGGGGACATACTGCTTGAAGCTCTCTAGACCATCCCGATCCACCGCCGTCACCTTGTAGTAGCGACGCACTCCATCTTCGTCGATCTTGTCGGTATATTCACGCCCCTTCACCTTAGCTGCTACCACGTAGGGTCCCACCTCGAAGAGGGATTTGTAGACCTTGTAGTGGATGATGTCCGGTTCTGGGTTGGGTTTCCAATGGAGGACGATCTTGCGTGGGAGATTCGTGGAGGCCTCAAGCCCTTGGACCATTTTGGGACGGGGCTTGGTACTGGCCTTGACAATCTTGGAAGGTTTGGAGAGGATTCCATCACAGCTTTGGGCGAAGAGGCGGTAGTAGTAGATCTGATTGTCTTTGAGCCCCCGATCGATGTACTCCACATTGAGGCGGTGGGGGATTTTGGCTATCTCCCTCCACTTGGTCTCACTTGCCCCCCGACGCTGGAGAATGTAGCGCTCCACACGCAAGTAGGGGTGGGGCCGCCAGATCAGTTTGATCTGACGGGGGAGATGGTCGATGGCCGAGATGAAGGGGACCGAATCGGGGATGGGAAGGGTCTTGGCCTCCACCACTTTGCACGGTTTGGACTCTCGCTTTTTGGAGAGGGCACTGACCGTATAGAGGTAGAGGGTGTCTGGGTCGAGCTTCCTATCGAGGTAGTGGGAGCTGTAGCGATTTTTGATGGTGGCGATCCGTTTGAGGGGCTCCCCCTTCTTAGCCCGATAGATTCCATACCCCGTGATCCGCTCGTCGTAGATGGGGCTCCACTCCAAAGCGATGGAGGTGATGTCGCTGAGGGTACGCAGTTGAGAGACCTGGGGCAGCTTGGGGTCGATTTTAGGTTTGGCCGGTTGGGGCTGTATCCCGCCGCAACCAGCGATCAAGATGGGCAAAGTGGCGCTCAAAAGTAGCCGGATCAATCGTCGCATCGAGACTCTCCACGTCAAAGTGCGTTTGCAGATACTCCGCCATGTCCGGAGCCAAAGGTGCGACGAAGCGCATCGGCTCCTGGGTGTAGGGATGGACAAGGTAGAGTATGTAAGCGTGCAGATAGACACGCCCTATTGTACCCTTTTGGCTCTTAAAGCCATATAAAGAATCCCCTAAAATATGGCGCTGTATGGATGCCAAGTGGGCCCGGATCTGGTGGGTGCGACCGGTGAAGAGTTTGGCGGCGATGAGTTCTTCTCGACCGTTGGAACTGGGCAACAACTTCTTGAATGCACTCTTAGCATAGCGTCCCCCAGCCACGACCCCCATCTTCAATCTATTCCGGGGATTGCGCCCAAGGGGACGCTCGATGATGAGATCCTCCTTCAGGGGAGGGGTGATGATGGCCAGATAGTAGCGGCCCATGGTGCGATTTTGGAGCTGTTGGGCCAGGTGGGCGTGGGCTCGATTCTCCTTGGCGATCACCATGACCCCACTGGTCTCCTTGTCGAGACGATGGACGATGCCGTGGCGCTCCTGACCATTGAGGGTAGAGAGACGGATTCCCTGGGTCTGGAGCCAATCAACCAGTGTCGGTCCTTGAAAGCTTGGAGCCGGGTGGACGACAACCCCAGGGGGCTTGGAGATCACGAGGATCCCCTCATCCTCATAGAGTCGCTCAATGGGAAAATCGACGGGCTGATGGGACTTTGCTTCTTCGGGTTGAGGTAGTTGAACCCGTATAAGGGAGCCTTGCTTCACCTTCGCCCCCCCTTTTTGAACCTTCTGACCATCCACAGCTACATGTCCCCCCTTGATGAGCCGCTCCACCTGGTTGCGACTCTCCCCCATCGCCTGGGCCAAAACCCGATCGAGCCGGCCCCCTTCCTCTACCCGAAATTCCACCAGCGCCTCCTTTGTGCTATAATTGGGCCATGATCCTCATCGATAGACGAATCATAACACATTTCGACTTTACCCTGATCCTGCTCATCCTCCCCTTGATGGTCCTCTCCAATTACCTCATCTCCGAGGTCAATGCCACCCTCGCCCATAAGCAGTTGGTCTACTTTGGAGTAGGGATCCTCGCCTTCCTCTTCGCCTTCTTGGCTCCAATCCGGGAGTACAAATGGCTCATCCCCTTCCTCTACTGGATCAACATTGCCCTGCTTGTTGCCGTCGATCTTTTCGGGGTCAAACGTCTTGGGGCCCAGCGCTGGCTAGAAATCCCCTTTACCCACTTCACCATCCAACCCTCCGAAATCTTCAAGCCGGCCTTCATCCTCATGCTGGCCTACCTCATCCAGAACGACCCCCCACCACCCGAAGGGTATGGCTGGAAGAAATTCCTCAAGTTCTCCTTTTACATTCTCCTCCCCTTCATCCTCATTGCCAAGGAGCCGGATCTAGGGACGGCGCTGATCCTGCTGATCATCGGTTTTGGAGTTCTCTTCGTTGTAGGTGTCAACTGGAAGATCTGGACGAGCCTCCTCATTGCCGCAATCCTCTTCATCCCCTTCGCCTACCACAACCTCCTCCACGACTACCAGCGCAAACGGATCCAAGACTTTCTTAGTGAAAAGCCCAGCTACCATGTCCAACAATCGATTATCGCCATTGGCTCTGGAGGCTTGTGGGGGAAGCCGAAGGACGAAGCGACCCAAACCCAGCTGCGCTTTTTGCCCATTTCCACCAGCGATTTTATCTTCGCCTACTATGTGGAGCGGTTTGGCTTTTTCGGGGCTCTCATTCTCATCCTCCTCTATGCAGCCCTGATCTTGCACATCTTCACCCTCTACTTTGCCCTTAAGGGCGACTACTTCACCAAAGTGGTGGCGGTAAGTATCGCCCTGCTCCTCTTCACCTATATGAGCGTCAACATTGCGATGACCATCGGATTGGCGCCTGTGGTGGGGGTTCCACTACCACTTTTTAGCTACGGGGGAAGTAGTTTCGTCACCTTCATGATCCTCTTTGGGATCCTCGAACATCTGCTTGCATTTCGCTTTAAGTTTTTATATAATTCCTCCCACATCTAGGGGCCGTTAGCTCAGTTGGTTAGAGCGGCCGGCTCATAACCGGTTGGTCGCAGGTTCGAGTCCTGCACGGCCCACTCCCTCTGGCTCTATCCAAGCGGCCCATTTAGGACCGCCCCTCCTATTTTGCCTCTTTGCCCTTTCTCGCTTGGCTCTCTTGCTTCCTCTGTTTGCGTTTCGAGCGTTTGACTAGGGGATACTTGCGCTCACACTCGCGAAGCTCCTTCATCCTTTGAGCCTTCTTGATACATGCAATGCGCTTTTGGATCGTCTCCAAACGGTTTGTAAGCCGTTTGAGCTTCTCTTTTTTAACCGTTTCGAAATTGCGTTTCCCCTTGGTGGCTGGAGGATTGGCCTTGGCAAAGGCGAGAGGGTTTGTAAGCAAAGAGAGGGTTAAAGCAGCAGAGATGATGGCTCGCATACGACCTCCTTTTCTACGATTTTGCGCTACAATTTTATCTAAAAAGTGTGAATTGATTGTGGAGTTACCATGAAAATTGCCATCGCTGGAACGGGTTATGTGGGGCTGAGCAACGCTGTCCTTTTGGCCCAAAACAATGAAGTGGTCGCTCTCGATATTGATCCTCGCAAAGTAGAGCTCATCAACCAGCGCATCAGCCCCATTGAAGATAAAGAGATCACTGAGTTCTTCCAGACCAAGGAGCTGCGCCTCAAGGCGACCCTGGATAAGAAAGAGGCCTATGAGGGGGCCGAGTATATCGTCATCGCCACTCCGACCGATTACGATCCTGTGACCAACTACTTCAACACCAAGTCGATTGAAAGCGTCATCGAAGATGTCCTCGCCATCAACCCCAAGGCGACTATCGTCATCCGCTCAACCATTCCTATCGGCTACACCGAGCGAATCAAGGAGCAGTTTGAGTATGAGCGCATCTTCTTCGTCCCCGAATTCTTGCGGGAGGGCAAGGCGCTCTATGATAGCCTCTATCCCAGCCGCATCATCGTCGGGGAGAAGAGTACCAGGGCGGAGATTTTTGCCAACTTGTTGCGAGATGGAGCCTTCAAGGAGACCATTCCCATCCTCTATACCAACAATACCGAAGCGGAGGCCATCAAGCTCTTTGCCAATACCTACCTGGCTATGCGGGTCGCCTTCTTCAACGAACTGGACACCTTCGCCGAGTCCAAGGGGCTGAGCACCCAAGAGATCATCGAGGGGATCTGTCTCGATCCGCGCATTGGTAACTACTACAACAACCCAAGCTTCGGTTATGGGGGCTACTGCCTGCCCAAGGATACCAAACAGCTCCTGGCCAACTACACCCTCGAAAATATCCCCCAAAAGCTCATGGAGGCCATCGTCGAGTCTAACACTTTGCGCAAGGAGTACATCGTCCACCGCATCCTGGAGCGAAAGCCTAAGAAGGTAGGGATCTACCGCCTCATTATGAAGGCAGGGAGCGACAATTTCCGCTCTAGCGCCATCTTCGACATTATGGATATGCTCAGACCCTTCACCAAGCTGATCATCTATGAACCTGTGGCCAAAGAGGATGAGATCGATGGAATCCCGATAACGACCGATCTCCAAGAGCTGACAGAATGTGACATCATCGTAGCTAATAGAATGGAAAAGCCCCTGGAGCCATTCAAAGAGAAGGTCTATACGAGGGATATTTTCAATGAAAACTGAGCCTAATGATGAAAAAAATCCGACTCTCTCCAGAAGAGATCCAACAGATCAAGAAGACAGTGAAAAAATATGATCCCAAGGCACGGATCATCCTCTTTGGGAGCAGAACGGATCCGTTCCAAAAGGGAGGAGATATAGATCTCCTTGTCCTCTCCGATACGATAGATTATA
>PUXW01000016.1 GCA_009659925.1 Nitratiruptor sp.
ATCATCGCAGCAGTGACTGTCTTGCCAAGCCCCACAACATCGGAGAGAAAAAAGCCGCCGTGCTTTTTGATCTTTGAAACTCCCTCTTTGACTGCATCGATCTGATAGGCAAGCTTTTTAAAGCCTTTTGGCAAGGAGGTGAGGTAGTTTGGATCCAAATCAACACGATCCTCAAAATACTCCATCAAAAATTTTATATAAAGCTCATATGGCGTAAGAGGACGAAGGTATGTGTGTTTGATAATAACATCTATGTCATTTTCAGTAATCTCAATACTTTTTTTCCAAAGCTCTTCAAACTCATTGAGTGCAAACGCGATATCATCGTGATCCCTTAGTTCCACGTTGAATTCATAGTTGTCTTTTAAACCGCTTGCAGTAAGGTTTGATGAGCCTATGATCACAGCACCTATATATTCCTTACCGCTTTTATGGGTTCTGCTTCGTCTTTCATCCCGCAAAATGTAAAATTTTGCGTGAATATTCTTATCTGGATAGATACGTATTTCGACCTTTTTATTAGCTAAATAGTTCGCCAAAAGTTCGATACTTCTATCTATTTCTTCGGTGTACGGAGTGGATGTATCTTGCAGCAACTGTACCTGTTCTTTATGAAATTGGTCTATAGCATTGTTGGCTTTAAAGATATTTCTATCAGATCCCCTCTTTTTTGCTTCCAATGTCAAGGCATCTACATTGATACCTACTAATATCCGCGCTTTTTCTACCCCACCTAAAAGACCGGCAATCTTTTTAAAACCACTCATTCTAAAATATGCGATCAAAAACTCTAAAAACTTTGGCTTATGATAGCGCAGGATATCTTGGAGCCTTGTTTCGAGGTTGTCATTTTCCTTATTCGTGAAAAATTTTGTCATGTATAAGCCTTCCATAGTATAATGTCAAGTAATGATGAATTATAACGAAGCCACAAAAATCCTCTTAGAATGGTACAAGCACTACGGTCGCCACGATCTGCCCTGGCGCCAGAGTCGGGACCCCTATCGCGTCTATGTGAGCGAAGTGATGCTCCAGCAGACCCAAGTGGAGCGGGTTTTGGGCTACTACCAGCGCTTCATCGAGCGCTGGCCGAGTCTACAGGCTCTGGCCCTGGCCAAAGAGGAGGAGGTTCTGGCCCTTTGGAGCGGTCTGGGCTACTACTCCCGGGCCAGAAATCTCCTGAAGAGCGCGCAGCTTTGCGCCGCTACGGGGCTGCCCCGGAGCTACGAGGAGCTCTTGCGTTTACCCGGTATTGGCCGCTATACCGCCAGTGCCATCTGCGCCTTCGCTTATGATCAGCCAGTGGTGGTGATCGACACCAACATCAAGCGGGTCTTGCGCCGCTATTTTGCCACCACCAAGGATAACGGGCTTTGGGATCTGGCCAAGACCATCTTGGACACCAAGCACCCACGAGAACACAATCTGGCCCTCATGGATCTGGGTGCCCTAGTGTGCACCCCGACCGCCCCCCAGTGCCACGAGTGCCCTTTGCACCCCACATGCCAGGGCCACGAGGATCCTCTCGCCTACTCCGCCCCAAAACCAAAGGCCTACGAAAAACTCCAACTCTTCCTAGGCCTTTGCATCCAAGATGGCCGACTCGCCCTTATCCCCTCGACCCAGCGCCTCTACCAAGGGCTCCTTGTCCTCCCTCCCACTACCCCCGACCCTACACGCTACATCGCCACCATCACCCACACCTATACTCGCTATCGCATCAAGGCCCACCTCTACCACACCGACCCGCCCCGAGAGGCTACCTGGATTCCTCTCAATGCCCTCGACGAGGCCCCCATCTCCAGCCTCACCAAGAAGGCGGTGGCAAAATTTATTCAATCTTAACGGGAAAGATCGTACAATAGGCCAAAAGGGGGGCCATGATCAAGAAGCATCTCACCGAACAGACCGCCATCTTCATCTCCTTGACCAAGTGGCTCGTTCTCTCCTCTTTCGTCGGCATCCTCATCGGCGCCATCGTCACCCTCTTCCTCAAGATCATCCAGTATGGCGAACACTACCAGGCCCAACTCCCCTTCCCCTACTACTTCACCCTCCCTGTCGCCCTGGTCTTCGTGGTCTGGCTGGTGCGCACCTTCGCCCCCAGCGCCGAGGGTCACGGCACCGAGAAGGTAATCGAAGCGGTCCACAAGAGGCATGGCAAGATGGATGTGAAGGTGGTTCCCATCAAGCTGATCGCTACGGTCATCACCATTCTTTCAGGCGGAAGCGTGGGCAAAGAGGGACCAGCAGGCCAGATCGGGGCGGCCAGCGCCTCTTTTGTCAGCGACATCCTGCACTTTAGCGACAAGGATCGCAAAAAGTTGGTGATTTGTGGTATCAGCGCTGGATTTTCGGCGGTCTTTGGCACCCCCATCGCTGGAGCGATCTTCGGGGTGGAGGTCCTCATCATCGGCGTCATCCTCTACGATGTGCTACTTCCCTCTTTCATTGCTGGGTTTGCCGCCTTCACCACTGCCCAGTTCCTTGGCATCGACTATACCTACTTCGATTACCACTCCTACCGGACCATGGCCCTCGACATCCCTCTCATCTTCAAGGTAATCGCCGCAGGGCTCTTCTTCGGCCTCGTTTCCGATCTCATGATTACTGCCATGAACCAGATCCATAAAGGGATCGCGAAGATCAAGCTCAACCGCTATCTGCGCTCCTTCCTCATCGGACTTCTGCTGGTGGCGATTGGATACTTCGTGGGAGAGCGCTATTTGGGCCTCGGGATGGAGACCATCAAGGACACCCTCAACCCCGACCCCTACTTTGCCAAGGACCTGCCTTGGTACGCCTTCTTGCTCAAGATCCTCACCACCTCCTTGACCCTCAGTGGAGGGGGTAGCGGTGGAGTCATCACCCCGATCTTTTTCGTGGGTGCCACCAGTGGCCATACCTTCGGGGCATGGTTCGATCCTGAGCATATCGCTCTCTTTAGTGCCCTGGGCTTCATCAGCGTCCTCTCAGGAGCCACCAACACACCCATCGCCGCCACCATCATGGCCGTGGAGCTCTTTGGGATCGAGATCGCCCACTATGCGGCTATCAGTGCCGTCATCAGCTTCCTAGCCACAGGCCATCGCAGTATCTTCCCAAGCCAGATTCTGGCGATGAAAAAGAGCGAGATCCTCGAAGTTAAGATTGGCGATGAGATCGAAAAGGCCCAGGTTGACATTCCACCCCACAACCTCACCCGCTTCCAGCGCATCCGCCGTCGAATCTTGCGCAAGAAACGAGCACTCAAAAAACAACCCTAAACAACCTGCCTGCGAATCACCCACCGACTGGTCAAACGGAGCCCAACTTCCAACAGAGAGGCCCCCAAAAAGGCTCCCGCCACGTACCACCCGACAGCGGACATCTTCTGGGCGGTGTAATCGAGGGCAAACCCAGCCGCCGCGAAGGCTCCAAGAGCCGCTAAAAGGACTAGAAATCCCTTGGCCCTGGTGCGCTCGATCAAGAAGAGGAGATGGCCCACATGGACAAAACCTTGAATCAAGAGGACCACGATGGAGGCGATGGTGGCAATCTCCCCCAAATTCCAGAAGAGGACCATGGGTACGATGAGCAGGGCCGAGACGATCAGCCCTTCGGTGGAGTGAAAGACATTGTACTCATAGACCTTGGGCAGCTCCCCTTTTCTAGCCAGATCGTAGCTGATCTGGGTAGCGGCGTAGAGGGAGGCGTTGATGGCGCTGGTGGAGCTGATGAGGGCGACGGCTGCCATGATCTTGAATCCAAGCTCTCCAAAGATCGGCTTGGCCGCCTCAGCCAGGGCGTAGTCCTTGGCCTGGATGATTCTCTCCATCGGGAGGTTGCCGATAACGGCGATGGCTGTGGCGGTGTAGAGGACCATGACGAAACCGATGGCGATCATCATGGCCCGGAGCATGTTGCGCTGCGAATCCTCCATATCCTCGACGCTGTTGGTGATGACGCTAAAGCCTTGATAGGCGAAGAAGACGAGTCCCAAAGCGTAGAAGAGGTTGATCCAGTGGGGCGTTTGGTCGGGAAGGAGCCTAGCCGGATCGACGAAGAGCAGGGCCGCGGCCACGAAGAGGATCAAGGCGGTGAGCTTGACGACGACGATGATGTTCTCACTCTTGGCCACGAAGGAGGCTCCGATGAGGTTGATCACCACAAAGAGGCTCAAGATCCCAAGGGCGAAGGTATTGACCCAAAAGGGCTCAACCCCTCCCACCATAGAAGTAGCCGCATAGACCCCAAAGGACTTCACCACCGCTGCAAGCCCCACGATCTGGGCCAAATAGAAGAGCACCCCAAGAGCTCCACTAAAAATCCCCTCCCCATAGGCTTGCACCAGGTACTCGATCACACCGCCCCGGCTCGGGAAGGCCAGGGCCAACTTGGCCAGGGAGTATCCGGCCAAAAGGGCGATGATTCCACCAAGAATAAAAGTCAAGATCACCAAATTCCCGGCAATCGCCCCCGCCTCGCCGATGACGATGAAGATCCCGATTCCCACCATCGCGCCGATCCCCAAAAAGACCGCACTCCAAAGACCAAAGGCCTTTTCCTCCATCCCAGCCTCCTTTTTGTGTTACTATTGAGTGACAAGTATACCTTGAATTTCATGAAAGGAGCCGCCCATGAACAAGAAGGAGTACAAAAAAGAGCTCTACCACCTCCAAGTGGAGCTGGTCAAGTTCCAACGCCACGTGATCGAACACGATTTGAAGGTCTGCACCATCTTCGAAGGACGGGACGCCGCAGGCAAGGATGGGACCATCAAGCGCTTCACCGAACACCTCTCCCCCAGGGAGACCCGGGTGGTGGCCCTTGGCAAACCCAGCGACATCGAAAAAAAGAGCTGGTACTTCCAGCGCTACGTCCCCCACCTGCCTCATGGAGGTGAGATGGTCTTTTTCAACCGGAGCTGGTACAACAGGGCTGGGGTGGAGAAGGTCATGGGCTTTTGTACCCAGGAAGAGTATGAGCGCTTCATGGAAGAGGTCCCCAAATTCGAGTTTCTCCTGGTGCACGATGGGATGATCTTCACCAAATACTACCTGGACATCACCAAAGAGGAGCAAAAAAGGCGCCTCGAAGAGCGCAAGCGGGATCCCCTCAAACAGTGGAAACTGAGCCCCATCGATCTTCAAGCTCAGGAGCTGTGGGAGGAGTATAGCATCGCCAGGGATGCGATGTTTAGCCGGACCCACTTCGCCTTTGCCCCATGGTATGTGGTCCGGGCCGATGATAAGAGAAGTGCCCGGATCAATTGCATCAAACACTTCCTCACCCGCCTCGACTATCCCAACAAGGACGAGAAACTCCTGGCCTACGATCCCAAGATCGTTTGTGAATTCGACAAGAGCTGTTATGAGAAAGGGCTTATCGCCCCGTGAGTGTTACTTTTTTACTCAAGGAAAAAGTTTTTCTTAGGAAAAATAGGACGATTATTAGAAATGTTAATGGCCCGTTAGCCAATCTCATATAATATTTTTCTATGAAAACTATCTCAAGGAGTCCAAATGCGACGGGCCATTTTCCTCTTTCTTTTCCCCTTTGCCCTTTTGTACGGAGGCTATCTAGAAGAGCTTCTCCACTACCTGACCTCCAAATCCTCCTTCCCCATCAACGGGAAGTTTTACCCCTACGACTTCGATCGAGATGGCACAATCGCCCCGGATGAGTGGATCTATATAAGCCTTCCAGAAAGAAAGGGCTACCGCCTCCTTGCCACCCCCCCATCCCCTAAAAACGCCTTTGGCTTCGCCCCCATTCCCCTACCGCCAGGGCTTCAAGAGGACAAGCCAGCGGGCTACTTTATCTATGTCGACTTCCCCAAAGATCCCGACCCCCGCTTCTCCTGGCTCTACGTCACCGCCACAAAACCCCATCTCGTCTACAAACTCATAGGAGCCACTCCCGAAAATACCTTTGCCTACCTCGATCTCGATGGGGATGGCCATTTCGATCCCCTCCCCAATCTGGCAGTGGAGCTCAAAGGAGATTGGATTCTCCTTTCCACCCCCAAACTCCCTGGAGCAGTACCCAGCCCCACCTCCCAACCTGAAGAGACCCCCCAATCCACCCACCCCCTGGATCAAATCGTCACAGATCGGGGCTACACCCTACTCGCCTGGAACGATTTGGGAATGCACTGCATGGACGACGATTATTCCATCTTCTCCATCCTCCCTCCCTACAACACCCTCAACGCCCAGCTCATCAAACGGGGAACCAAACCCCAACTCATCACCCAGGGGGTCACCATCACCTACGAAGCCTTCCCCTCCCTGGATGGAGTCCTCAACAGTTACAGCGCCGGAAAGACCAACTTCTGGCGCTTCGTCACCCCCCTCTACCACAAGAGCCCCCCTCCCAACATCGGTCTTACAGGTTTTCCTACCCCTTCCCGAAAACCGACCCCGATGCGTTACGATCCAACCCATGGGTGGTGGAGTGCCGAAGGGCTTCCTATCACCCCCATTGATGACGATGGAGGCTACAACCCCTACCCACTGGTTGCTGTGAAGGCTTGGGACGAGGCCGGTAACCTCCTGGCCCAGACCATCACCACCCTTCCTGTAAGTACCGAGATGGATTGCCGCTCTTGCCACTCCCCCACCTCCTCCAACCAAGCCGCCATGCCTGAGGGGGGATGGATTCGCATGGACGATCCCATCAAAGAGTACCGTCTCAACATCCTCCGCCTCCACGACCAGCACCACCCGGAAGCGGTTCGAAAGTATGCCGAAAGGCTTGAAGCCAAGGGGTATACCTACGATCCCCAAGGCCTCGAGGCCACAGCCCGGGCCAACACCCCGATCCTTTGTGCCAGTTGCCACCAGAGCAATGCCCTCCCTGGTAGTGGGATCAAGGGGATCCTCCCCCTCACCCAAGCCATCCACACCAGCCACGCTCAGGTCAAGGAGCCAACCACTGGTCAACCCCTCAACCAGATGGACGATCCCCGGAGCTGCTACGCCTGCCATCCGGGTAAACAGACCCGCTGTCTGCGGGGAGCCATGGGTAAGGAGGGAATCTCATGCCAGGATTGCCATGGAACGATGAGTGCCGTGGGTAGCAAGAACCGGCAAGGGTGGCTGGACGAGCCCAATTGCCAAAGCTGTCACCAAGGAGGAAAGCGCTACGAAGTAGCCACCATCGACCGCTATCGGGGAACGCTACGGGAGGCCTTGGACATGCGTTTCGCCACCAATCCCAACACCCCCCTCCCCGGCAAGAGCCTCTATCGATTCAGCAAAGGCCACGGGAAGTTGGCTTGCGCCGCCTGTCACGGCTCGCCCCATGCCATCTATCCCAGTGCTAAACCTGAGGATAACCTCCAAAGTATCGGGATCCAGGGCCATGAGGGCACCATCGCCGAGTGTACGAGCTGCCACTCCCAGGTCCCAGCCACAGGGGAGAAAGGTCCCCACGGCCTCCATAGCGTCGGTACCTGGTGGTTGGAGGAGCATGGAGAGTATGCCGAAAGGAACCTCCAGCGCTGTGCCAGCTGTCACGGAGAGGATTATCGGGGAGGTCCATTGGCCAAAACATTTGCCACCAGGATCTTTTTCAGTGAGTATGGACGCAAGGTCTTCCAGGCCGGCCATGAGGTAAGTTGTTACGATTGCCACAATGGCCCCTACGGCGAAGATGGGGAGGAAAGGGAGTGGGAAGAAGGGGAGGAGGATTGATCCTCCCCTTGAGATGGAGCGGGGATTTTCGCTATCATTAGTAAAAAGTGAAGAAGGAGGAGACGATGGCGGCCCTGGAGCGATACATGTTCTACTACATGGACACCATCATCGAGAAGAACTTCAAAGAGGCGATCCAGTTGGCCCAGGAGATGGTCAACCTCTGTGAGGAGGAGAGCGCTCCCCTCCTTGAGGGCTATCTTGCCGCCGCCCAATCCCTCCAGGCCCTCAAAATGGGGGACTTCGACGTCGTCGAGGAGCTATGGAACCAATTCGAGGAGTCCAAACGCTTCCTCGCCCCCCACAACCGCCACTTCGCCATCCTTGCCGAAATCAACCTCATCCTGGAAAATACCAAAGAAGAGATCGAGCGGATCATATGAAGTTCGACTTTGCCAAACTCACCCCCAAAGAGCGCTACAAAATCACCTCCAGGACCATCATCCCCCGCCCCATCGCTTGGATCGCCACCCAGGATAGGAATGGCACCATCAATCTAGCCCCTTTCAGCTACTTCATCCCCTTGAGCTCTGAACCTCCAATGCTCCTTGTAAGCGTGGGTCACAAAAAGGATGGTACTCCCAAGGATACCCTGGCCAACCTCCGAGAGACCAAGCGGTGCACCATCTCCATGGTGGATCGGGCCCACCTGGAGCCGATGCATGCTACCTCCAAACCCTTGCCCCGGGGCAAGAGCGAGGCCCAGGAGTTCCAAATCCCCCTGATCTCCATTTTCGCCGACTATCCCCCCATGGTCGAGGGGGTACCTGCCGCAATTGGCTGTAGCCTCCACCAGGAGATCAACCTTGGGGGCAGGACCATCCCCCTCATCCTCTCAATGGACCACTGTTACATCGACGACCGCTACATCAAAGATGGCCAAATCGAGCTGGACCTCATCGCCAGGGTCGGAGCGCGCTATGCCACCTTGGGGGAACCCATCGACCCTTCTCCCATTCCATGAAAGAGCTCAAAACCTCCCTCCTCCTCGCCCTAGCCACTATCCTCGCTGCCATCGCGATCCTCAAACTTACCAAGAACGAACCCCTCCTCATCCCGGTTCCGACAGTGGAAGCCAACAAGAGCAAAACAATCCTCGCCCACCCCATCGTCCCCCCAGAAGAGGATCGGCCAGAAACCGATCCCCTGGGCCTCTTCGCCAAAACGACCTTTTCTATCCCATCCGATGGCTTCCAATGGGTCCTCTACCAAGGCAAACTCTATCCCATCCGCAATGGCCGAGTCCAGCTCCCAGGGCGCTATCGCAAACCCCTCTCCCTCACCCTGGTCCAACAGATCAAACTCTGCTCCATTCCCAAAGCGGCGGCCTCCAAGCGCCAGGGACAATGGTTCGTAACCGACGCCAATGGATCCCAAATCCCTCTCCAGGTAGCACGAGTCCAAGAGGGCTATCTCCTTGCCACTCCTCCATGCCCCACCTTCATCCGCCTCAATCCATGAAGTCTCCCGCGCCTCCAGCCTCTCGCTGCAAGAGGAGCTCCAACTCTTCCAACGCTTCACAAATATCCGCCTGGATGAAGTGGGTAAAGTACTCGTCGATATAGCAGTCGAACTCCCCGAACATCGTCACCCGCTTGTGGCGCACCGGATCGATGAGGATGGAGCGAGGATAGTGTTGGGCGATATCGGCGATATCGATCACCCGCCCGCTGGTTCCAATGGCGATGAAGAGATCGGCTTCAATGGTGTAGAGGTAGCGATAATTGGGGGCACTCTCACCGAAAAAGATGACATCGGGACGCACCTTGCAGGATCCACATCCAGGACAGCTCTTCCCCTCTTGGGAGAGATAGCCGATGGAGAAGGAGTGGCCACACTCGAGGCAACGTAACTTCGTCAGCTCCCCATGGAGATGGATGAGGGATTGTGCCCCCGCCCGTTCCAAGAGATCGTCCACATTCTGGGTAAGGTGGACGACGTCGAAGCGCTCTTCCAGCTTGGCCAGATAGTAGTGGGCCCGGTTGGGGCGAACCTGTCCGAGCTCTTGGCGCCGCTCATCGTAGAAGCGGTGCACCCTGTGGGGATCCCTCCTATACCCTTGGATGCTACACACCTCCACGACATCGTAACGATCCCACAAACCTCCATCGCGAAAGGTGGCAAGACCGCTGGGCGCACTCAATCCAGCCCCGCTGAGAAGATAGAGGCGCACTACAAAAATCCGAGCTCAGCCAGGATCGGTTCAAATTTGGCGCTAATTTCCAGGAGCTTCTCCTTGACCATCGTCCAGAAGTACTGATCCGCCTGATCCTCGATGTACCACTCCTCCACGAGGGCCATTGCACTCGACTTCTCTTCCGGGGTCAGATTGGGATTGTTGCGGATCGCCTCTTTGAGGCGCTCTAGTCGCTCCCGTCGCTTATTGTGGTGTGGCATGGTACCTCCTTTCTCCTATCATACCACAAAATTAAGTGGAGTTTAACCTGGCCGAGGTTATAGTAGGGGGAAAGAAGGAGGTGAGCATGGGGATGAGAGGAGAACTTGAGCTTATCAAGGGCGATTTCGAGCTTCTCGGAGAGCCAGAGGCGATCATCGAATATATCCTCGACTTTGCCAAAACCAACGACATGCGGCTTCCTCCCGAGCTCAAGAACGACAAGACCAAGATCCACGGTTGCGCCAGCGACGCCTGGATGGTCCACGAGTGCAAAGATGGCAAAGTCTACTTCACGGTGGAAGGAACCTCGGAGATGGCCAAGGGGATGATCCCACTTTTGCTGCGTATTTTCAATGGTCGAAGTCCCGATGAGATTCTCAATTTCGACCCCAAGGAGCTCTACGCCCTTGGCTTTGAAAAGATCCTCAGCCCTACGCGACTCCAGGGGATGGAGGCCTTTTTGCAGCGGATCTATGAAGCGGCCAGGGAGTGCAAGGAGAAAGAAGAGAGCAAGTGAGGAAACTTCCCAAACTCTACTCCCCCACGATACACTGGCGAATGTTATAGGTTCGGTAGAAGTTAGGGTTGACGAAGGTATCCCCCTCCAGACTCCAGGCCCCCTTGTGAATAACAATCCCTCCCACCTTGGAGGTCTTATCGAGGCACTCGATCCGCTTCCCCTCGTGGAAGGCCTTGGCAACCTTGGCCATGTGCTCCTTGCGCCAGGTGTAATGGAAGATGAGAAGTCCCGTGAGGAAGAGGGCAAAAAGGGGCAGAAAGCGCTTGGGATTGAGGGGGACGAACTCCCTCGTCGCCACATAGACCCCAATTCCGAAGAGAAAGAGGGCGATGAGGATGAAGACCAGCTCCTCCTTGAAGAAATCAGCGACCATAGCGATCCTCCCATAGGGCAAATTCTGGGCTAAAGTATTTGATGCGCTGCTTCTTGAACTCCCTGGTGGAATAGAGGTAGCGATAGTCACGGGGCTCAATTTGACGAGCGATCTGCTGGACCACCTCCTCTACCTCCTCCCTGCTTCGGCCATGGATCATGCTAAAAAGGGCGTAGGGCCAGTTGGGATAGGTTGGACGCAAGTAGCAGTGGCTTACAGCCTTATACTGGGCCACCACCTCCCCGACCTCTTCGGGGCGATCCACGTCCCAGACCACCATGGCATTGGCAACAAATCCGGCTCGGCGATGGTAGAGGATGGTAGCAAAGCGCCGCATGTATCCTGCCTCCTGGAGGCGACGGCTCTCGCGAGCAAGCCACCCATAATCGCGTCCCAAGGCCTCCACGATATGGTCGAAGGGCCTTGGGGTTGCCGCGATATCCTCCTGGAGCAGTTTGATCAACTCGATGTGGATCGGCTCCAGCTCCATTGGGATCCGCTGGCGCCGCTTGAGCCGCTCCCGCCCTTGGATACCCTTCCCACCCATGTCGAGGTGGACCTTGATCTTGAACATCTTCCTGGTTGGCAGGAGGATATACTCCTTGGCTCCGGTGCGCTGGGCCATAATGCGTACCGTCTCCTCGAGACCCAGCCGACTCTCGGGAGGGATGGCGATGGTGAACCAGAGGTTGAAGGGGTGATCCCGCTCATAGTTGTGGGAGACTCCTGGATGGGTATTGACGAAGGCCGCCGCTGCATCGATGTCGTCCACTTTGAAGGCAACCAGAGAGGAAGAGTATCCCAGAGATTTGGTATCGAAGATAGCCGAGGTCTGGCGGATGATCCTCTGCTCCTTGAGCTCTTTGTAACAGCTTAGAACCTCATCCTCTCGGCTTCCCAGCTCTTGAGCTAGGAGGGCAAAGGGGCGCTCGGCAATGGGAAAGGCCTCTTGGATCTTGTTGAGCAGCGCCTCTTTCATAGCAGTCCTTTTTCTTTTTAGTCTAGTCCCTTTTTGGCCCCATGTCCTTGATGGCTATCAAAGATATCCCAGCTTCCATGTGCTACCATAGCCAAAAAGGAGTTGGATGTATTTCCCCGCCCTACTCGATCTGCGCTCGAAGAAGGTCCTCGTCGTTGGAGGTGGCAAGATCGCCAGGGAGAAGGTCGCTCGCCTCCTCGACTTCACCGGGGCGATCACCATTATTGCCCCCCAGTGCGACCAGGAGCTTGCCGCCCTCATTCAGAGACACCAGCTCACCTACCACCCCCGCCCTTACCGCAAGGGGGATATCGATGGATTCTTCCTCGTGGTGGTGGCGGTGGATGATCTCGCCTTGCAAGAGGCCATCTTCCACGAGGCCAGAGGGACGGGTGTCCTGGTCAATAGCGTCGATAGTGTGGACCTTTGCGACTTCATCTTTCCATCCTACATCAAACGGGGCGATCTGGTCATCGCCTTTTCCACCGGAGGAGCCTCCCCCTCCCTGGCCAAATATCTGCGCCGCGCTTTCGAGCGGCTCCTTCCCCCGGATATCGGGGATTTCGTCGCCTCCTTGAAGCGGCTGCGCGCCTCCTTGCCCAAAGGGAAAGAGCGTATGAAACTCCTCGATCGCAAGGCCCGGGACTACGTCCAACGCCATTTTGGAGGAGCAGATGTTTAGCACACGACTCTTGTGGGGCTTCGCCTTCATCTTCATCTTCTTGAGTGTGATCGCTCTCTTGACCAATATGCCCGAGTCCAAGAATCCTAGGGTCTATAAGGCCCTCCTCCCCTACTTTCCCTACCGGATCGAAAAGGAGTTTGGAGGCCTTGACATCGTGGACAAACGGACCGGGAAGGATCTCGATGTAGAAAACGCCAAGGTCTATATCGTCTACGACGAGCTTTTGAAAAAGTGGGGGCGCAAACACCTGCGTCTCGAAGGGAATCGTCTCATCGTTCTCGACGATCAAGGCAACCCCCGCGCTACCATTCCTCTCCAAGGAGCCGAGGAGGTCCACTGGGTTCAGGAGTTCTTCTTCAAGGCAGATCGAGATACTCGATAAGCCCCATCCCCTTGTGGATGACTTCGGGGAAGGTCAAGACCCGACTCCCCCCATATTTGAGGCGCAAGATATGGAGGGCCTCCTGGTTGCGTACAGGGATGAGATCGTCCCCCTTGGGTCCAACCAATCGGCTTCCAAAGAGATAAAGAGCTCCCTCCGCTTTGATCCACGATTTGCTCAAGTAGTCCTTGACCAGCAGCTCCTTGAAGTCCAGCTCACTCTCAATCTTGTACTCGGGATAGAGATAGGGGCGCAAGTAGAAGGCGAACATCGCCTTGGGACAGCAGAAGAGAACCTCTTGCCCGCTGCGCAAGACAATCTTGGCGGCGAAGGGAGACTCCTTGGAGACTGGAATATGGTAGACCGGATCGTGCACCTCCTTGGCCATGAGGCCCATGAGGGTCAAATAAAGGAGAAGAAAAAGGCGTACCATCGCACCTCCTAGAGAAGATCTCGTTTGCGCAAGAGCCAATACCCCGCCCAAGCCGCCACCCCTCCAAGGAGGATGGGGTAGAAGATGGTATAGGCCAACAGGAGGGGCCGTCCGAAGGTATCGAGGAGAAAATAGGCCACAGGTCCCATGACGCTGAGCTCAGGATCGAACAAGGCGATAGCCCCCACCCGAAAGAGTTCCAAGGGATTGAGGAGGGCCAGGGTGATGATCAACGAATCGCTCCAGCGATTTTGGAGCATCAACCCGATCAAAGCCACATCCAAGAAGGCCAAAAGGGCGATCCAGAGGACGAAACTACTCCCAAGGGCCATGTCGTGGCTCTTGACCAGGGTTGAGATACAAAAGGCGATCCCCAGAAAAGCGACACACAGCGCCAAGACGAAGGCTCCATAAAGGAGGAAGGGACCCCAGGGAATTGGGGCTCCTTGGATGGCCCCCCAGACAATCCCGCCAACAAGGGCCAGGAAGACGGGGGTGAAGGTGATGACGAAGCGTCCAACCATCTTCCCCCAATAATACTCGCCCAGGGAGATGGGAAAGGAGAGCATATACTCCAAAATGGCGCTCTCCCGATCTGCAGAGATCGACTTGACGGTGGTAATAAGGATGAAAATGGGCAAGATAACGATGGTCACTTGGATATAGACCAGCAGGAGACGGCTCAATCCAGTAAAGCCCATCACCACGCTATCGGTGATCCCCGTCACGAAGAAGAGGGCCATCAGCCCTCCGAAAACCACGAGGTAGACGAGGAACCAACGACTGCGCATCGACTCGCGCATATCCAACCAGGCGACCAGGGCGAGATTCTTCACCGCTTCATCCTCTCGATGGCTTTCACTACCTCATCGAAGGACAAACAACTCCCATTCCCCTCCTTCAAGGCTCCATACCCATAGGCCATAGGGGTATGGAAGCCCTTCTGGTAGCAGGCTTGGCGCCCATCGATCCACTCTCCGCTCTTGGCATCCTTGATCCAGATCTTGACGAGACGCACATTGGGAGCCTCCTGTTTGTGCCAGAGAACGAGGCAGCCAATATCGTCGAACTTATAGACTCGCCCTTGCTCATCCACCGCCTCCACGGCAAATTTCCGATCGCTAATGGCCATCTTGCACCGGGCACACAGATCCCGGTCCCAATGGAGTGTCGCTGGCTCCTTAGTCCAGTCATTCCGCTCACATCCGACTAGCAGCACCGCGAGGACAATCCATCGCAAAAGGTTCATCTTCCACCACCTTTCCAAGTTCCATGTAGATCTTTCGATCGATCAAGCCGGCAAGCTCCTCGATACGATGGGTGATGAAGAGGATCCCATGTTCGCCAGAGAGCTCTTCGAGCCGTTTGTAGAAGAGCTCCCGGGCCTTGGGATCTAGGTTGGCCGTGGGCTCGTCGAAGATGAAGTAGCGTCCCCGACGGGCCAGGGCAATGGCAATGAGCAGCTTTTGCTTCATCCCTCCACTCAACTTGAAGAAGGGCTTTTGCCAATGCTCCTCCACGACGAGTTCGAGGGCTTGGGCCTCTTCGCGAATCCTTTCAGCCTCGATCTGGGAGCTCCTGGCCACATACTCGATGAGTTCCGAGACCAGAAGGCGGATGGGAGGAGGAGTCTGGGGGATAAAGGCGATGCGTCGGAGCACCTCCACCCGCTGGGCCACCGGATCAAAACCATCGACCCGGACCCTCCCCTCATCGAGATGGTAAAACCCCAACACCACCCGGACTAGGGTGGTCTTTCCGGCCCCGTTGGGTCCCATGAGGGCAATCCGCTCTCCTGGAGCTATCTGGAGATTGACCCCATCTAGAACGACATTTCCTCCAAACCGCTTGCGTGCCTGGGCAATCTCGATCATACCAGATTCTTGAGGCGAAATTCGAAATTGTAGGCATCTTCGTGGCACACGTCAAAGCAGCGGGCACACATGATGCAATCCCCATCCTTGACGAACTCCTTGGTAATCCCCTTGGCCCGGCGCTCCTCGTCGTACTTGGCCTTGAAGCGCTCCAAGACATGGTCCTCGGGACAGGCGATGAAACAGGCAGCACAATGGTCGCACTTCTCCATATCCCACTGGACCTTCATGGGGCTTACCCAACCAATGAAGCTATAGGTCGTCCCGATGGGACATACATACTTGCACCACCCCCGTCTGGAGTAGAAGATCTCAAAGAGCAAGATCACCACCACCCAGACGATGGCCAGGCTCCACCCATAGACGATGAAGCGGCTCAAAATCCCGACTGGGTTGATCATCTCGAAGACGAGATAGCCATCGATGGCGGCAGCGGCTAGAAAGATGAGCCAGAAGAGGTAGCGGATCCGGGGATTGTAGCGGTGCTCCTTGATAATCCGTTTGGAGACCAGCTTCATATGGAAATACTCCCCGATCTCGCTCAAGAGTCCATAGGGGCAAACCCAGCCGCAAAAGGCCTTCCCTCCGACGAAGAAGTAGAACCCCACCACCGTAGCCACCCCGATAATGATGTTGGTATGGAGGTGGTGCTCAGCGGCGAGAATCTCCAGAGCCACGAAGGGATCGATGAGGTGAAACCCTAGGAGTCTGGAACCGGTGAGGGTTCCTTCGAGAAACTGGATGTCCAGGTGGTAGGAGAGGAAGAAGGCCAAATTGATGAGGATGATGGTCAACCAGCGCCAAAAACGCCAGGTAGGGCGGATCTTGCCATCACGGGTCCTGTAGTAAAGGGTAGAAAGGAGCGGGGCGTAGGCAAGCTCTTGGGCACTCCACTTATACCGATCCATCCTCCCTCCTTACCGGGCCGCCTGGAGCTTGGTAGCAAAAGAGGCGATCTCCTGGGCAAGGGCTCGCAACTCATCATCACCGATATTTTGCAAGAGGCCATACATCACATAGTTCTTCCGCTTCCCGCTTTTAAAGTCCATCAAGGCTTGGTAGATATACTCTTGAGAGCGCCCAATGAGTTTCGGGCCAATGCCCCCCTCCCCGTTGATTCCATGGCAGGAGGCGCAATTGCGCCGATAGAGGGGGGAGACCTCGAAGGCACTTATAGGTCCCGCTTTCTCTTTGAGCACCTTGAGTTTCCGCTCGGCGGCGCTCTCTTCCCTTTGCTGCTCTTTCTGCTTGGTCTCCCCTTGGGATTGGTGCTGGAGCGGCACTTCGAGTTTGGAACGCTCGATCACCTCCTGGATCTTGGCGAGTTTGTCGATCTCCATATCGAGCTTGGCCATGTAGAGGATGGCCCCAAGACTCACAACCGCTGCCACGAGGGCGATGAAGTGGCGTACCATTGGCTATCCTTTAACGCTGTTTTGCTCTTTGATCTTTTGAACCTCTTGGTTGAATTTGGCGATCTCCTCGGCTAGGGCCCGAAGGGTCTCCTCGGGAAGTCGGCGCACCAACTGCTCCATGAGGACATTCTTGCGCTCACCCCGACGAAACTGCATCAACTGCTCATAGATATACTCCCCGCTCTTGCCAAGAAGGGAAGGGCCAATGACCCCATTGGCATAGTCGTCGTGGCAGGCGGAGCAATAGATGAGAAACTCCCGGCTCAGCTTGTTAGCCAGCAGGGCGATCTGGACATCAGTGTAGTTCTTGACGTAGCGATAGGCTCCCAGTTTGGTATAGCGCCCCTCGTCCTCAATTGAAGGCTCCTCCTTGGAAGATTGGCGTTTGTAGGAGTAGTAGAACTCCCCTTGATCTGGTCCCTCCCTTCCCCCATCCTCCTTGGCCTGGCTGGAGATGGCATTATGAGTAATTTCGATCTTCCCTTGGGGCTCTTGGGGGATGGCCTTGCGATCCTCCCCCTTCTCCTCGCATCCGCTCAAGAGTAGAAGTATCCCAACGATCCAGATCCATCGCTCCATCTTATCCCTTTCTCGTTCCATAGACCTCTTCGTAGGTGGCTCTGGGGATGATATTGAGAACCTGCGTCGGGCAAAGCTCGACACAGGCCCCACATCCAACACACTCGTGGCGTATCTCCGGTACCAACCCCTCACCCTTGGCTACCAGCCCAATGGCCTCCTCCGGCTCCTCATAGGGACACAAATCGACGCAGATACGACACTGCTTCCCTCGATAACGCTCCAGCTTCAAAAGCAGATCCACTTGAAGTTGACGCTTCTCACTCTCGCCAGGCAGGTGCTGAACCCGTCTGCTTCGCCGCTCCTCCTCGGTGAGGACCGTAGTATGGTCATAGATACGATCGATGGCGCTATCTGGGACCGGCTTGTTGTAAAGGGCGAGACAGGCTGGCTCGTTGACCACCACCGCCATCCCCATGTGGACCCGTTTGATGTCGGCCTGCTCATGGTCGAGGGCCCCACTGGGACAAGCGAGGATGCAAGGAAAGAGGCGGCACAAATAGCAGCCCCGCCGAAAGGGGTCGATGTAGGCAGTTCCAACCCCATCGAGACCATCGATATCCTCCAGGAGGATCGAATCGTAGGGGCACACTTGCAAACACTGGCCACACTTGATGCAAAGGGCGGTAAAATCCTCTTCGGGAACCGCTCCCGGGGGGCGCAGTTTCAACTCATCATCACGCAAATATCTGGCCCCATAGATACCCCCAGCGGCAGCCAACCCCAAAAGCCCCAAAGAGGCCATCTGTTTGACGAACTTCCTTCTATCCTTTCTCATAGAGACACTCCTCTTCGTGCATCAAGGGTTTGGGATCGGTTAAGAGTCGGACCGGCTGGCTAATTGGCGCCAGTTTGGCGATAAAATTGAGGATGGAAATGACCGGAGAGCCGTAGAAGAAGCGCAAATTTGGATTGAGGAGCCAGATCTTGTCGGCGTAGTAGTAGAGGGTGTAGGGGATATCCCCGATCCCATCCCCATCCCGATCGATCCCGGCATAATCGTCCCAATAGTTCATCTCCCACCGATTCATGACCGAGTGGATCCGGCCGCTATCGTCGTAGACCTGCTCCATGTTGCCCTTGAAGATGTTGCAGGTGATGGAGTTGTTGGTGCTTAAAGAGTGGAAATGGATCCCAATGGCGTTGTAGAGAATCCGGTTCCCCTCGATCCGGTTGGTGCTCTCCGGATCGAAGGGGCTGCGATCGATATAGAGCCCCTTGGCACAATAGAGGATGGTGTTGTTGCGGATGGTGAAGTTGGAGGCATCTTTGAGTCCGATCCCAATCCCAGTTGTCCCCACGGAGCTTTCAATCACATTCTCCTCGGCGAGGGTATCTCGGGAATACATGAAGAAGATCCCCACGCTGTTGTGGCGGTAGCGGTTCTTGCGTACCACATTCCTCCCAGCATACATGAAGTGGAGGCTGTAGCGCCCATACTCGCCGAGATTCTCCTCGATCAAGTTGCCATGGCTATACCAAACGACGAAATCCCGGGATTTGTAGAGGTGGTTGCGGCGTAAGATGTTGTCGTTGCTGTACCAGAGCCGGATCCCATCCCCCCGCAATCCGAGGGGAAAGGGTTTGGAGGTGATGGTATTCCCCTCGATCCGGGAATTATGGACATTTTCCAGATCGATCCCAAAGAGGGCGTCACGAATGTGGCACCGAAGGACCTGGCAAAAACGGGCATTCTTGATGGAGATCGCCGCATCGAGGCGCTCATGCTCACTCCCGCTCCCCTCGATGGTCAATCCCTCCAGGTGCACATGGGAGCTCGTGATCCGAATCACACTCCCATTTCCATCGCCCCGGATGATGGTCCCTTCTCCCTGGCCAGCGAGGATGAGGGGCTTGTCGATCACCAAATTCCCCCGGAAGATCCCCTTAGGGAGTTGGATCTTTGAACCTGGGGGCGTTTTGTCGATGAGCTGCTGCAAATCGACCCCCAAGAGGGTCACCACCCCGACCGCCAGCCAGGCTATCACCCTCATCGCCCCTCCCGCTCCTTCAAGGAGCGCTTCTTGGCTATGATGGCCAGAAGCGTAAAGAGGCTAATGGCTAGGAGGAGCCAAAAACCGGTGGTTGGATAGGAGTGGGTGGTAAACTGGGCAACCTTCCCATCTCCGAAGACGGTCGGCATGAAGGGTTTGATCTTGAAGGCCCCCCAATCGTGCATATGGTGGCCAAACCAGTAGAGCCAGTAGGCGTAAAAGCCGAGGAAGATTACTGGCAGCAGGACCGCAAGCCACATCAAGTAGTTGAGCCATTTCCAATCGTAAAGGATGAAGAGGACATAGGCTAGAGCAAGGAGCACCAGGACATAGGGGGCGATAGCCCGCAAATAGGGAGCCCCCCGCTCCATGGGATCCATCCCGATGAAGTGGTTGATGGTGTTCATCTCATGGACATCACCACTGAAGCCGTCAAAGTGGTAATAGACGGGAATTCCCTCGGGAAAGGCATCTTTAGGGTAGTTGGGAGCTTCAAGGGAGACATACCAAATAGGAGCGCTGGCCACCCCGATCTCGGCATTGTAGCGGACCATCTTCTCCAATTTGGGATTTCCCTCTTCATCCAGAGCCTCTGGAGGAGTATTGGGACTCACATAGCGCCCAGCCATGTAGTGGTCCCACACCTTAGCCACCAGCTTGGGAATCTCCTTCCCCTCCTTGGCCAATTCAGGGACATTGTGGGTGATGACGGCGGGAATGACGAACCAGTAGAGCAGAATCGCCAAGGCGATGAGGGCGTAGATCTGGTACTTCTTCATGCTCTTCCTTTGTCAGGGTCTTCCATGATCATAGGCAATATTGGAGCCAAAAGCTATGATCAAGGTCAAATATTAGGCACAGTTATCACTTTTATTGGATCTTATTATAAACTCGTGGCAAAAAAGTGATAGCTCTACCCAAGGGCCAGCTGGAGGGTGGGGCCAGGAGGCCCCAGCGATTAGAAGAGATGGGCGTTCTCGTCGACCCACTTGAGGTATTCGATGATATCCTTGATTTCTTGGTCGCTCATGTGCTGGTTGGGCATGCGGAGGTTGAAGTAGTCGATCATCGCTTTGATGTAAGGATCGTCGTAGTACTTTTCGGGGTTCTTGATGAAATCGGCAACCCACTGCTCCCCATTCTCATGGCGCTGCAAGACTCCAACCAGGTCTGGTCCAGAGCTAACCTTTCCAATGACGTGACAACCGCTACAACCACCCTCTTGGAAGGCGATCTCACCCCGTTTGGCCGCTTCGCTCATTGGGGTTGCAAGTTTGCGCACCAGCAGATCCTTGGCCCGGATACCGACATCGGCCGCCTTGACCAGATACTGCCAGGCTTGGTATTGGAAGTTGATAGCCGTCTCGATATCCCCCCGCTTCAAAGCCTCTTCCGCCTTCTTCTCTTCGGCTTCAACCTTGCTATATTGATCGAGGGCATCTTCGACCAGCTGCTTGACGACGGGATACTTCTCGTAGTGGTTCTCTTTGAGGAACTTCATGACGCTCTGGATGACCTTCTTCGTCGCTTCGTTCAAGGCCACCGTCTTTTCATACTCTTTCAAAAGCTCCTCTTTGCTCATCTTCTTGAGCTTGATCTTCTTCACCGACTTGTACTGCTTGTTGGGATCCTTGACCAGCAGGTAACCCATCATCTCCAGGTGGAGGGCGGAACAAAACTCGGTACAGTAGTAGGGAAAGACCCCTTCACGATCGGCTTTGAAGGTGATGGCCGCCGTCTTTCCTGGCTCCAGAGAGGCATGGACATTGTACCAGTCCACGGTGAAACCATGGGTTTCGTCTTCGGCCCGCTCCAGGTTGGTCAAATAGAAGGTGACGATATCCCCCTTGTTGACAGTGACATGTTCGGGGTTGATGTGGCTGCGGACCACCGTTCCATAGACATAGACATGGTTCCCCTTACGCACGATACGCTCTTGCCCGGCCAAGGTCTTCCCTTCGTGGGGCTTTCCTGTGAAGGGGTTGGTTCCCATAGGATAGCGTACCTCGGGGTGGAGCTTGCTGGCCCGGATCGCTACAGCCTGGTGGGGCTCACCAAGGGGGACGGGCATATCGTACAGGAGCTTCATCTTCTTGCCGCTAATGTCGATGAGCTGGTGGTTTTGGGGATGGAGGGGGCCAATGGGATTGAAGCGGTCGATGGCCAGTTTGTTGAGAGCGATGATATACTCGCCCTGGGGATCCCTAGTTTTCCCTTCCATACCACAAAGGTGGCCGATATTGTAGTTGACATTGACCCGATCTTTGACCTTACAGGTGAGATAGTCCCACTTGACCACCTGGCTATCGACGTAGAGCGAGGTATAGACCTCCCCTTCGCTTTGCCACTTGGGTCCAAATTGGTTGTGCAGCGGTCCCAGTCCAAGCTCGGCCTGGCAGTGCATCGCCTTCTTCATGTCCAAAATTGGAATACCGTAGGGATCGCGACCGGCGTAATCCTTGTTCTTGATGAGCTCAAGAATCTTCTTGAAATCGTAGACTGTGGCGTGGGTGTCCAGCTTCCCGCACACAATGATATAGCGTCCATCCGGACTGACATCGACCCCGTGGGGCGATTTGGGTTCTGGGATGAGGAAGAGAGCATCGTGTTTGACCGCCACCTCGATGGGGATCACCTTCATTCCGTTGATGATCTTGACATTCTTGGGATCTTGAGCCAGCTCCGCCAACTTCTTCCAGTTGTACACATGCAAATAGTCGGTATCATTCCGACTCATCCCAGCTTCAAAGGGAGGCAATCCCTTCTCAATTCCACCTGTGTACATTTCAGAGTTGAAGGAGTTGGTAAAGCCCCATCCATAACTGAGCTCCTTCCCTGCATCGCTGAGATCTTGCATGTAGGGAGGCATCTCAATGACAAAGGACTCCTCAGGAATGATACGTCCCCGCTCATGGTCGAACTTCCAGCAGGTTACCCCGCCCCGGTAGACATCGGCATACTCCTCCATCGGATGGTACTCGTTGTCAAAGGGGGCAGCATATTGGCAGGCTTCGAGGATATATTCGCTGTTTGGGGTGAAGAAGGCCCCACCATGGTCGGACTTGAAGACCGGGTTGACCACGATCTGCTTGGTGACGAAATCTTTCAAATCGATGATGGCAATCCTCGGGTTGGCTTTGTCGTTGATGGCAAGCCAACGCCCATCATACTTCCCATCGGTCTCGCTAATAGCTGGATGGTGGGTATCCCCCCAGGTAATGGGTTTGCCGAACCAATAGCCCTGTTTTAACACTTTTTTGGTATCATCATCATAGCCCCATCCTTGCCATGGCTCGGGCGTGAAGACTCCGATGAACTTGAGAATGCGCATCGAGGGAACACCATAGACCATGATCTGTCCGGATTGACCGCCCGAGCTAAAGACAATATATTTGTCTCGGCGCCCGGATGGGGTGTAGGTCTTTGCGGCAGCGAGGATATCATCTTGGGTGAGTCCTCGCTCCTTCATAATCTTCTCCAGTTCACTCTCTCCATAGGCGAGGGAACCCATCAAACCCACAGCCGCTACGATGCTAAGCCACTTGCGCACTCGCCTCATCTATGCTCCTTTCAAAAGTTAATCGGCTGTTAGGAAAATTATAGATCAATATCTCTTATCAAAAGCTTAAGTTTTTAAGATATTCGTAAATTTCGCTAGGGGTTTGGAGGGGAAAACGGGGAGAAAGAAGGATTTTTTTTAAGGAAAAGAGCCCTTTCATAACCTAGATAAGTGGCCAATATTCCTTAGCTTGTGACATTTCTGTGACATTTCTAGCTTTCAAAAGCTTAAACAATTAAACTAATTTATCGAACCACCGCAACTGCTCCCGGAGCTCCACCACCCGCCCGACAACGATGAGGGCCGGCGTTGGCAAGTTCTTGGCCCTCTCATAGATGTTTTCCAAGGTCCCCACCACAACCTGTTGCTCGGGAGTCGTCCCCTTGGAGATAACGGCGACGGGGAAATCCTTCGGCTTGCCAATTTCCATAAGTTTGGCAGCGATTTGCTTGAGATTGTGCAATCCCATGAGAAAGACGATGGTATCGTCACTGCGAAAGTTCTCCCAGGGGATCTGGCTTTTGGGCTTTCCTGGAGCTTCGTGGCCAGTGACTACTCGAAACCCCACACTGATCCCCCGGTGGGTGACTGGTATGCCGGCGTAGGCTGGAACGCTGATGGCAGAAGTGACTCCTGGAATCACCTCGAAAGGGACTCCCCGCTGGGCCAAATAGGCCCCTTCCTCTCCCCCCCGCCCAAAGACGAAGGGATCCCCCCCTTTCAAGCGCACCACCACATCGTAGCGCTGGGCCATCTCGTAGATGGTCTCATTGATTTGATCCTGGGGGAGGATATGGCGCCCATCCTCCTTCCCGACATAGATGAAGCGGCATCCATCCTTGGCCATCTTGAGGATCTCGGGATTGGCGAGACGGTCGTAGATGATCACATCGGCCATACCGATGACCTTGGCCGCTTTGAGGGTCAAAAGTTCGATATCCCCAGGGCCGGCGCCGGTGAGATAGACTTTGCCCATTTAGCGACGCTCCTGGAAGATGAAGATCCCACTTGGCTTCGGTACCCCTACCTCGAAGCGCTCTTGCCATGAATCCCTCTCTAGAGCAATCACTTTGCTATGGCCATTGTTGGAGATATAGAGCAAGGGCTCCTCCTGGCTCCAGCGTACATGCAGAACCCTCCCACCAAAGTCCAACCGTTTGATCGGCTTGAGGGTGGAGACATCAACGATCTCGACGATGGGAAACTCCTTGCCGCTGAAGGTAACCGCCAGATAGCGACGATCGGGGGAGAGAGCGGTAAAGACTGGCTGGCCCGCCACCTCGATGGCTTTGATGAGATGGAAGTTGCGATCGAAGACGAAGACCTTGTTATCCCCAACCGCTGGCACGAAGAAGCGATCCTCCATTACCGACCAGAAACCAAAATGGGGGACTTTGAGGACCGCTTGGCGCTTTTCCAGTTTGAGGGGGAGGCGGTGATACGTTCGCCGATCGAGATCGAGGACACCGATGAAGGGAGAGTTGAAAAAGCCGACGATATAGAGGTTTCCATCGAGCATAGCATCAAAGGGCATCTGCCCGGCCTCATCGACTACATGGACCTTGACGAAGGTGAACTTCGGTCGCCCATTTTGCCCTATACACCGCAGGAGCTCCTTCTTCATTACCCAGATCTGATCCCGATCCATGAGGGCAAAGACCAGATAGGTATCACAAGGGCGCACCACCCGATCCCCCACCACATAGCTCTTTCCACACCGCTTGTAGACCTTGATCCCGACGTTGCGCGAGCCGGTCTCGATGGTCTGGAGGTGGTTGAGATCGCGATCGTAGATCTCCACCGTCTTGTCGGCGTAGTTGGCCACAGCTACGAAATCCCGATCGAGGGTAAAACCAATGGCGCTCTTGCTGGCCCGCACCTCTTTGAGTTTTCGCTCTCGGATAGGGTCGAATTTGATGAGGTAGCCATCCCTGGTAATGAGGTAGCCATCTTGATCGATGAATTTGACCACCCCATGGTTGAGGTTGTGCAACCCTGTGATCTCATTGGTCAATTGCCGATTCTCAATTACCGCCAGGGCCCCATCCTCTCGTTCCACGACGAAGAGCTTCTCCGCCCCCTGGAGCACCATCACGAGTAAAAGGATCAAAGGTACTATTCGCACCATGGCGACTCCTCTCCATCGATATAGCAACTGGGATCTTCGGCCCACAAATCCCCATGAACCGCCCAGGCCCGAGGACGCGACCCTCCATTGCATATGGCAATCCACTGGCACTGGCCACATCGGCCCCCAAGTTTCCGGGGATGCTCCCGCAAACGGCGCAATAAAGGATGCTCCTCATCCAACCAGATCTCATCGAAGGGCCCCTCGAAGAGACTCCCCAAACTCACGGGGAAGAAGGGGTCAGGCTTGACATTTCCCTGGCTGTCGATGTTGACCAGGTTACGCCCTGCGCTATTCCCCCCCCATTTTTCAAGACGCTCCAAAAGTCTCTGGGCCCAGATGGGATTTTCCTGCAAGAGGCGCTGGTAGAGCATGATGGCGTCCATCTCCATGTTCCCTGTGACAATTTCGATCTGGCGCCCGTGACGGTAGTACTCCAAGGCCCGCTCGATAATCCCCGCAACAATCGTACGCCGCTCCTGAGGGGTAAGATCCATCGCCAAATTCTCCAATCCCCGTCCCGAATAGACCAGGTGGGAGATGTAGACCTTGGCGATCCCACGCTCTTGGGCCAGTTGGAAGATGTGCTCCAAGGCCCCTTTGGTCTCTTTGGTGATAGTAAAGCGGATCCCCACCCGACCTCCATGGTCGTGGATGAGATCAATCGCTTTCAGGGCCATCCGGTAACTTCCAGGCAGTCCCCTGAAGCGATCGTGAATCTCCTCATTTCCATCGATGCTAATGCCGATGTAGTTGAAGCTCTCTAGAATCTGGGCCACATTGTGGCGGTGGATATAGAGCCCGTTGGTGGAAAGATAGGTGATAATCCCCTCCTCCCGCATCCGTTGGGCAATCTGGAAGATGTCCCGGCGCACCAGGGGCTCCCCCCCACTGAAGATGACGAACCGAATCCCCCCCCGTTTGAGTTGGGGAATGGTGTGGAAGATCTGTTCCGTCGTCAGGCGGTCATGCCCGTGCAGCTCAGCTTTGGAGTAGCAGTGGAGGCAGGAGAGGTTACAGCGGTTGGTAAAGTTCCAAATGGCGATAGCCCCATCCAAGGTACGCTGGGGTCGATCCTCGATAGAAGCGGCGATGAGGTTGGAGAGGCGAAACATCAGCGTCCACTCCGAATGTAAGCGAGGATGCTCTCCAGCTCTTTAGGAGAGAGAGGAAAAGCGGGCATGGCGTTGCGCTTGTAGCCCAGGAGTTTGGAGGTGTGTTCGGGATCGAGGATCTGGGCGATGATCTCATCATCAGAGCGCTTCGCCGCTATCTGGCGCAGTGGAGGACCAAAGGCCATGGACTCTTCATGGTGGCATCCCCAACACTTCTCCTGAAAGAGGGCCTGCCCAAAGAGGCGAGGGTAGAAGCGACGATTCTTGTTGACGAAGTTGTATTTTCCGACGGGGACATTGGCCTTGTAGTCGCGCACCTCCCGGAAAGTATCGCCCCGCCACACCAGTAAATCGCCATCCGGTTCGTAGATACTCAAATAGGCGTAGCGTCCATCCCCGCTAAACTCAGCATGCAAATAGCGCTTCCCCCGGCGCGGTACGAGGGTCTTGATGGAGTAATTCCCCTTGTCGATGAGCACCAGTTGATCACTTCCGTTATCGACCCACAAGTAGCTGGTGGCCGGATGGGTCTTGACGAAGAAGCCATCCCCACCAACATCGACCTCTCGGACCAGCTTCCAGTCGTACATCTGCCAGATGGTCACAGAAGAGCTACGCAGATGGGGGGTGGCAAAGTAGAAGTGGCCATCTTTGTACCAGAAGGTGGCACTGAAAAGATGGGGCATCCCCGGGATGGAGGCGTGAAAGACCTCTTTGAACCCATCCAAGCGATAGACGGCCAGCCGCTTCCCGGACCGGGCTGTGCCGACGAGATACTCCTCGAAGGGATCGATAAAAAAGTCTTCGATCGGCTGTTCGAGGGGAATCTTTGAAAAGGTGAGCCGCTTCGTGTCGACCAGATAGAGCCACGGTTTGTCCCGTAGGGTAAAAAGAGCCCTATCCTGAGTGTAGAGCTCGTACAAAGCGCTGATCTTCCCCTCCACTGGAAAGAGCTTTACCGGATCAAGATGCTCTGGATCGAGAACCACAACCCTCTTTGGCAAGAGGCATGTGGCAAAGAGGTAGCGACCATCCCGACTCAAAGCGATGTTACGTAAGGCTATGCAGGGGCGAACCTTCGCCTCCAAGCCTCCCTTGACCAAGGAGTAGCGGCCAACCCACCCATCTCTAGTGGGAATGTAGCATCTCTCTCCCGCGGGGGTAAACTTCAGCCCTCCATGGACATTGGCAAAGGGGAAACGATCGAGAATGCGCTCATCCTCCATCACCCAGATCCGATCTGCCCCTCGCTCCACGACCATGGTGACATTTTCGATAGATTTGATACCAAGTTCCCGCGTGGGCAGGTCGAAGAACTCTTTGGAATTGCGGATTTGCTCCCGATCCCATCGGAGCTGGGTGGCTGGAGTCCGCAAATAGGCGATGAGTTTGTCGATTTGCTCCTTGGAGAGGAAGTCGAATTTGGGCATGAGGGTCTGGGGCAGGGAGTTGCGGATGATCCCTTCAAGCCGACGGTCGTCGATGCCTTTTAAAAAAGAGGGAAGCAACGGGGGCGCGCTGACCCCTTCCCGCTCTTTGCCATGGCAAGAGGAGCAATACTTGTAATAGAGGCTGGCCCCACTCTCTTGAAAACCACTAGCTTCAATCTCATGGATGAGCACTTCTGAAGCAAGGACAGCGGTAGCCAGGAGGCCCATGATGAAGGCACTTCTCATCTTCCCTCTCCTTCCGAGCAACGGGGAGTAGGAAGATTGCAAAACTTCCCACTCCTCGCTCCTCAATCATACCATAAGCCGGACCCCGAAGGGGCCGGCATGGCGATTAATAGATATCGTACATCGTGTTGTAGACATTGAATTTTCCGGTGGGGGTGCGGACCCAATCCCCTTCGATCGCCTTTTTCAGCTTGAGGGTGTTGGAGTCGTAGACCAAGATGGCAGATGGAACCAGCTTGTTCCCCCAGATGCTCACCCAGAACTCGCTTCCATCTTTGTTGAATTCGATGTGGACCGGTCCCCGAGGCTTCACCTCGATCATCTTGCCATTTACCTCGACCTTTCGTGGCTTAACATACTTTTCGGGAACCTTGATGGTTTTGACTACCTCGAGCGAATTCTTGTCGATGACATAGAGTTGGGTTTGGAGCTTGCGGTCTGGGTTGACTGGGCGATCAGCAATGATGTATTTACAGTTAGGATGGGTCTTGATGAAGAGGTTACCACCGCCATCTCCAGGAAGGGTGACGGTCTTGACGATCTTCCAAGCATTGGTCTTGTGGTTTTCAGGATCGGTACCGATGAAGTCGATGTGATGGGATCCGATATGGCCTGTCGCCCAAAGTGGACCATACTTGGGATGATCGACGTTGGCTCCCCGTCCTGGGTGGGGCTTGATACCGCTAGTAGGAATAATCGCCTCGACCTCACCCTCTTTGGTATCGACGGCAACCACCTTGTTTCGGGCGTTGGCGGCAACCAAGAAGTAGCGCTTGCTCAAATCCCATCCACCATCGTGGAGGTAGCGCTCGGCCATGAGCATATGGATCTTGGGGTTTCGAGGATCGGCGTAGTTGTAGAGCCAGACTTGGCCGGTCTCCTTGACATTGATGACCCACTCGGGTTTGTGGTGGTTGGCAACGATCGATGCGACCCGGGCCTCCCGAGTGAACTCACCGGTATCATAGGTGTAGCTTGCAGTGGAGACGACCTGGATGGGCTCAAGGGTATCCCCTTTGAGGGTGACGATGGAGGGTGGCCAGTAGCATCCAACCACGGCATACTCGTCTTCGTAGCCTTTGGCTTTGGAGGTGTCGATACTGCGAGCATCGTTACAGACCCGAATCTCGGCGACGTTTTGAGGTTTTTCCATCCACAAGTCGATGACGCTCGCCTTTCCATCCCGTCCGATGGCATACATGTAGCGTCCGGACTTGGAAGTTCGCAGGATGTGGGTCGCAAATCCAGATGGGACGATGCTCACCAGTTCCTTCGTGTCTCCATCGACGATAGCGACCTTACCCACATCACGCAAGACGATGCCAAAGTAGTTTTGCCAGTTGCGATTGGTCTCTGGCTTCTTGGGGCGCTTTTCAGGTGGTACGAGGACCTTCCAACTGCGCTTCATGTCGGCGATAGACTTTTCTGGGGGAGCGACAGGAGGAAGCTGGATGAACTTGGCCATCAGCTCTACCTCCTCTTTGCTCAACTCTCCACTGGCACCCCAATCGGGCATACCGCCTGGCGTTCCGTTGAAAATAATGTACTCTAGAGTTTCGGTTCCCATGGCCCGAGTCTTTTCGGGAAGCAGACTGGGACCCAAAGCTCCCTTTCGCAACATTCCATGACACCCGGCACAGCGATCGAAGTAGATCTGGGTCGCCTTCTTCATCTCTTCGGGGGAGAGTTTGATATCATCTGCCGCGAAGGCACTACCCATCAGCCCGAGAGCCACAACCGCGCTAAGACCTACCTTGAGCATCCTTCACTCCTTCTTGTAAGATTGGGTCCCCTCCCCCCAATCTCAAGAGCTACTCGTTTGGAATATCACCCCGTTCCAAACGCTTCTTCTCATCGAAATAGATCCAAATCATCGGTAAAACGATTAAGGTATGCAAAAAGATGGTCAATGTCATTGGCCCCTGGTTGAGGTAGGACCAGAAGCTACAGACCACATCTCGGCATGGCTCAAACATTCCCACTCCTTTCAATCTTACTTATTTTTTCATTAACAACCGCTTATGAAGCGGGGCTAGCCCTTAGGCTGCCGCCGCTGCTGTTTCTCCCTCTTCGACTGGTTGATGTTTGGGACAAGTGATCAGGTCATAAACGAGGAATCCATATCCAACAATAACCGCCAATCCAGTCACCAGTCGCCAGCCAATTCCTTGGAGGAACCACATATTGGATTGAGCTGCGAAATAGCCTTCCCAGGTGGCTCCATGCATTCCCCGCTCAACCATAGTCTGGGTATAGGCGGCAACAGTCAAGGAGACGGTCATCAGGAGAACCCCTACACTGATGAGGCTAATGGCCCACCAGCCGGCTTTGGTCATCTTGAGTCGCTCCAAGCCAGCCTTTCCTTGGACGGCAATGTACATGGCACTAATCATGATGGCCACATAGGCACCGTAGAAGGCCAGGTGTCCATGGGCTGCAGGCCACTGGGTTCCGTGGGTGTAGAGGTTGATTTGAGGCAAGGTATGCATAAATCCCCAAACCCCTGCACCCAGGAAGTTTCCAAAGGTCTCAACGGTCAACCAGGCAAAGGCTGGAACGTTTTTGATCTCGTTTCCTTTTCCTCGCTCTTTCCCCCAGTCATAGAGGACATGGACAAAAAGACCGATCAAAGGCACTGGCTCGAGGGCGCTAAAGAGAGCTCCGATCTCCCACCAATATTCGGGAGTCCCGATCCAGAAGTAGTGGTGGCCAAGCCCCAGAATCCCAGAACCAAACATCATGGCCACCTCGATCCAGAGCCACATCTCCACTACTTTGCGGTTAGCGTTCAAGGTCTTGATGAGGATGTAACCTCCAACCGCAGCGACATAGACCTCCCAAGTCGCCTCAACCCACAAATGGACGACCCACCACCACCAATACTGGTCGACGGCGATGTTGTCGGTATAGAACATACCTGCCAGATAGAGACCTGCCAGGGCGATAAGGTCGGCCATGAGAACGGTCAAGATTCCGGTCTGGCGTCCCCGCATGACGGTGGCATAGACATTGTAGAGGAAGACCAAGACCACGGCGACGATACCAATGTCGGCCCAGCGTGGTGCCTCAATATACTCTCGTCCCTCGGTAATGAACCAGATGGTACTCTCTTTTCCTGGCCCAACTTGGACGAAGAGGTAGACCAGCACTACTACGGCCACCGCCGCCGTG
The DNA here is from genome assembly GCA_009659925.1 of Nitratiruptor sp. GTDB lineage: Bacteria > Campylobacterota > Campylobacteria > Campylobacterales > Nitratiruptoraceae > Nitratiruptor. The sequence goes on from PUXW01000016.1 coordinate 30,961, forward strand.
AGGATGTAAAAGGCGATGTTGGCCAGCTTGATCCCGACCACCTCGATTCCAGCCTCATCCGGCAAGAGCCAGTAGACCGCCCCAATCATCGCATAGAGCAGCCACACCACCAACGCGTTGATGTGGAGCATCCGGGCAATGGAAAAGTCGAGGGTATTGAAGAGAAAATCTGGATAAAGATACTGGATCGCCGCTACGAGCCCAAAGAGCAACTGGGCACCGAAGAGAATGATCGCCACAGTGAAGTACTTGATCGCCAGCTCTTGAGACTGGTAGAGTTTATTTCCTTGCATCGACAGCTCCTTTGATCTTGCCGAAGTTTCGTGGGAATCCATTGGTATCGATGGCTGACATGAACTTCAAGTAAGCGACGACAGCTTTCGCCTCCTCTTCGGTAATGCCGAGATTGGGCATCTTGCGCTCATGCATTGCCATCTTGGGAGGATCTTGCAAGAAGGCGGCCATTGCATACTCCTTGCCGTTGAAGGCTGGAGCCAGAGTCTCCCAAGTTGGATCGAGCCATGCCTTGGTCAAGTCGGGAGCGTAGTAGGCCCCATTTCCAAGGAGGGTGTGGCAATCCATGCAGTTTTTGGCCTGGATCGTGAGTTTTCCCTTGTGGATGAGGGCCCGTGCCTCCTCTTCGGTGTAGTCATCCCGACCGAAGAACTTCTCCTTCTTTTCGTAGGCACTCTTAATACCCCCCTCCTTGCGCTGCATCTCTCCGCCGATAATGGGAATCTCATGACCGCGGTAAGGGTCAAGCTTGTACTCTATGGTATAATTGATCACCAGTGGAGATGGGATACGTTTGTCGATCTTCTTGGCGATATCTTCGGCCGTTCCCATCTTCATCTGGGCCATAGAGTCGAAGGTCAACAAGATCAAGAGCACACTGGCAACCCCGGTGATCCAGGTCGCCGACCTACGCCAGAATCTGTTGGATGTCCACACAGATACCTTCTGCGCCATCTCTCCTCCTTTTATTGAGATTCACTGGGTTTGCGTTCGAAGCGCTCGTGGAGCCGATCCACCAAAAAGTAGACGATATGGGGGAAGATGAGATAGCCCACCATCGCCCCGATCAAGACTTTCTGGGTGTAGGGTTCGACCCGGAGAAGCTCCCCGAGATAGAACATCAACCCTACAAGCACCAGCCACGATCCATAAGCTGCTACCATGAAGGCCCGTTTGAGCAGTTTCAACTTGACCAGGGTAAAAAACCCGGCATAGGCCATCCCAAAGAGGATGATCAAGGCCGAAACGACGAAGATCGCTAGAAAGTCGCTGGATGGAATGTCGGGCATATAGTATTCCATCAGCCCCCCTTAACGACTTTTTCACGATTAGTTTAATACTAAATGAAAAAAATAGCTTTGATATAGGTCAAAAATGGTTTTCAATCTTCTTCTGGCAAAATTAAAAATTTTTCTAGAAAAAAAGCTTATCCATTTAACTTGTGGTACAATTACCCAAAGTCGTGATTGTGCGACCACCAGACAAGCAAGGGAGTGGATGGAGCGACTCAAATCCTTTTATATGTTCAAGAACCTTTCCGATGACCAGTTCCAACGGCTCAAATCGATTTCCAAAGTAAAAGAGTATAAGAAAGGAAACATTCTCTTCTACGAGGGGGATCGGCCCGAACACCTCATCGTCCTAACGGAAGGGATCTTGCAAATTTACAAGAGCGACCCTAAGGGGAACAAAATTATCCTTCACTCCTTCTTCCAGCCCAGTCTCATCGCCGAAATCGCCAACTTCGAGAGAATGCGCTATCCGGCCACTGCCGAATTTCTTACCGACGGAAAAGTAGTCCTCATCGACTACGATATCTTTGAAAAGGAGTTCCTCAAGAATCCTGAAGTTGCCTTCACCATCATCAAATCCCTCTCAGATAAGGTTCGCCTTCTCGAAAATGTGATCACCTACGACATCGTCCTCTCATCCACTGGACGGGTTGCCAAATTCATCTACGACCATGAAGAGGACTTCCTTACCTTGAAAAAGAGCGAGATCGCCTCCATCATGAACATCACTCCGGAGACCCTCTCACGCATCATCTCTAAGTTCAAGAAGTTGGGACTCTTGGTTAAAGAGGGAAGTGGGTACAAAGTGGTGGATCGGGAGGGGTTGAAATCCTTCTTTGAATAGGCAGCGCAAAGGAGACTGGCGGACTTTGCGCTGCTTACTCAAACCTCCCCATAGGGGAGGAGGAAAACTACATACTCGCTGAGAATTTGTAATCGAGCTGGAGCCAATACTTGGTGACGTCGTGGGTCCACAACGGTGCTCCAGGGGTATCGGCGTCGCTGCTGTATCGGGCGTATTTGAGGAGGAGTCCCAGTCCCTTGTCGATCTTGTACTTGTAGACCGCGTCAAACTCCTTCCCATAATCGATACTTCCAGCATCGCTTTCAAATTTGTGGTAGATACCGATCAATTTTCCATACTCCCCAAAGTTGTAGCCCAACTTGAAGGAGAGATCTTTCAGACCGGCATCTGGCGTCTTCTTCAAGAAGACATCGGCCCATCCGTTGAATTTATGGAGCGTTGCCAATGGAGTATAGAATGCACTTGCTCCATCCCCTTTTTCACCCAGAACTTCGTAGCCGACCCCTGCAATAAGCCCTTGATAGCCAAGACCCAAGTTGACATTGTAATACTCGGCATCTTGCTCCAAATCGCTGGTCTTGTCCTCAAGACTTGGATCCATCTGTTTGGCATACTCAGCGGCATAGGTGAGCTTCGCATCTCCCAATCCAAGCTTTCCTGTCAGCCGGACCCCAACATGATCGGCGAAATCTTCGATCAAATAGCCATAGACCGTGAGCTTGAGCTCTGGCATGAAGGTATAGGCTCCATGGAGCAGGACAGAGCCGGTGCTCACACTCTTATCAATGACCTTATGGACCCTGGTTACATAGGCACCCAAGAGGTTCAAGTGTTCCAGGCCGTTGAAAATGAGGGCGTAGAGATCGTAGGTCTGGGGCATTTGTCTCCAACCAACATTCCCGATGAAACGGGCATTGTCCAAGATCACCATCTCCCGTCCAGCCACGGCGGTAAATCCATTGGAACTGAACTTCACATTGGCCTGGGTCACCCGGGTCTGGGAGGGATCGGCAATTGGATCATATCCCGCTCGCTCTGGAGCATACTTGTCGACCCAACTGAAGTTGGCTACATTGATGGCCTGCAACTCGGCTCCCAGTCCCTCGACACCAAAGAGTTGGGCATTGAGTCCAAGAGCGGTTCGAACGGTAAAGCCCTTTGCCTTTTTGGTTGGGTTGTCTTTGACGTTGGCATACTCGTAGCGAGGTCGAATCTCGAGGTTGACCTTGGGATTGGAGATAATGTTTTCCAGCGCTCCTGCACTTGCACTGCTTCCAATGCTAGCTGCCAAGACGAGTGCTGATGCTAGACTTAGACCAACTCTTTTCATCGTCTCTCCTTTTAAAGATTGGCCGTTAACTTTTGGTTAACGATGCTTTCTAAGAATAATATAACAATTCCTGGGTTTTCAAATTGATTTAAATCAATTTTTTAAGGAGCTCTTCCGGCGTACACCCCTCTTCCCGACTCCGTTCTACCCATCGCTTGTACAACTGGGCTGGGATATAGGCGAGGGTACGCACCTGCTCCCCATCATCGAGGCGGATCTGATCGTAGAGCCGCTGCATCTCGACCCGCTTCTGAGGCGCAACCCAGCTGCGCATCGATTTATACTCTACCAGCTCCCCATCCCGATAAACCCCGCTCACCTCGGCATAGACCCAATAAAAGCCCCGATCTTTGCGCAAATTTTTGACATACCCCCTCCAAACCTTTCCGGCCTGGATCGTCTCCCAAAGCTCTCGGAAGAGCCGCTTTGGCATGTCGGGATGGCGCAAGATGTTATGGGGTTTGCCAATGAGCTCCTCTACCTCATAACCGCTGATTCGAGCGAAGGTCTCATTGGCATAAGTGATCACCCCATCTAAATCGGTCCGAGAGATAATGAGCTCATCCTGGGGCACCTCGGTCTCGATGAACATATCCCAACCGCTCTCCATACCCCTCCCCTAGATGAACTTCTTCTTCAAATCGCCGTTATAGACGATCTGCTCGGCAGGAACATCCTTCTCCAAAATCTCTGGTACTGGATCTTGGATCTCTAGATCTTCCCGAAGGGCATCGAGCTGATCTTCGCTATAGCTATAGACCATCTCGGCTGAGAGGACTCCATCGAGAAACTGGAGGACCTTGAGCTTTTGAATCTCCTCCTCGATATTTTCCCCTTCGATGGTCACGATAATATAGCCTTGCTTGTCGACTAGATGGATGTCGCAGACACCACTCTCTTCAATTCGCTGACGCACCGCCTCGAGATCTTGAGGGTGACAGCGAACCACACAGCTACTCAAAGTCATGGTAACCTCCATTTCATGATTTCACCGGTCTCGCTTCCACTGATCAGAGTTCGCTCATCGAGGAAGCGGATCACATTGACGATATGGGTGTGCCCTTGGAGCTGGTGGAGGATTCGCAAGCTCTGGGTATCGACGAGCTTGAGGATGTAGTGTTCATTATCCCCGTAGAGGGCGTAATTGCCATCTTGGGAGAGTCCAACTACATAGACGAAAAAGTCTGGATTGCGTAGGACTTTGGCCTTTCCAGTGGAGATTTGATAAAGGGCAAAGGCCTTATCCGCCCGGCTACCAGCCGCGATGAGATCCCCCTCTACGGCCAGGCTCAAAATTTTATCCTTGTTCACATCCTTGAAGAGTTTGACCCTCTGGAAGGCGGAGAGATCGATGAGAGCCACCTCTCCCCCCTCGTCCCCTACCACGAGGAAACGCCGTTTCGAGTCGATGGCCATCGTCGAATAGAAGTAATCTCCAGCCTTGATGGTCTTGAGGACCTTCCCTTGCTCTAGATCATAAAGGACCACCTCATCGCTCATCAAGGTTAAAAAGGCTCGCTTGGCATCGATGAACTTGGCGGCCTTGGCATACATTTGGAGCGACTTGTCCAAGACCTTACGACTCTTCCCATTCTCATGGAGGAAGAGTTCGGCATAGCCATCTTCAGCCTGGGCGAGGTAGAGAACTTTTCCATCGAGCACATCGACCGAATAGATGTCGGCGTTATTAAGCTCTCCCATGAAATCTTTGATCTGGCGTACCTGGATCGTCTCAATGACTTTGAGCCCCTTGCGCTCCAAGATGAGCACCTTACTGGCATCGGTCGCCACATAGATGCGATCTCCCTCCAGAGCTACATCCAAAACAGCTGCATTGATATCGATCTGTTCAATCGGATGGAGGGTCGCCCCATAGAGCCAGATTCCTAAAAGGAAGAGGAAAAGTCCACGCACGTCCTATCTCCCGATCGCTTTCGTTGGACAAACCCCAACACAAAAGCCACACCCAGTACACTTTTGGGCAATAATTTGGGGCTGAAAGAGTCCCGTAAACTCAATGGCCTGGTCCAAACAGGCATCCCGACAACTACTACAAATAGTCCCATGCCATGCCAAACAGCCTATAGGATCGATGGCAAGGGGTGGCAAGCTCCTCTTAGCATCGACCCGCAAGACCTGGAGAGGACAGGTAAGGGCACACTGATCGCAAAAGGTACACCCCGATTTAAAGAAGTCTAGAGAGGGCACCCCATCGACAATCTCAATTATACCCTCTTCACAGGCTTTCACACACGGGGTATCGTCACACTCCCTACACCTCTGGAAATCGGCCTCGTCGCTGAAGTAGGGGGGATAGGTGGGGAGCTGCCGCTCCTCTCCCCGCAGTAACTTGGCAAAAGAGGAGAAGAGCTCCCGACGCTCCACTACTGGACCCCCTCCATGAGAGTCTGGTTGAGGTTGGAGCGATGTTTGGCGTTGGGATCCCGGTACTCGGGCTTGAAGGTATTTTCCACTAATGGCTTGGCATTGGCTTGAGGAACATGGCACTGGACGCAGTTGTAGCGTTGGGGAGCAATGTCCTCTTTCTTCGCTAGCTTGGCCAAACGGGCCTTGTAGACGGCTTCATCCTCGTAGAGCCCCTGTTTGATCAGCTTCTTCTTGGTGGAGAAGAAGAAATCTTTAAAGTGGGTAGGAGGCATTGGAGTTGCACCCATCGCTTCGGCTACACTTGGCATATGGCAGCCTAGACAGGCGTTGTTTTGCAAGGTGATGGGTAGCATCCCTTCGATAGAGTGGGGGATGAGAGGAGGAGCGTTCTCATAACTGCGGGGGAGGCGCTGGGATGTTCCAGGAGCCGCTTTGGAATATTCCACCTTAGGAGGGGTCCCTCGATCGGAATATCCAAGTTCGCTCTCGTTAACCACTTGAGCCTTTTGCGCCGCTCCACATCCTGCAGCAAAGAGGATTGCCAGGGCAGCGGAAACTCCAAGAAAGCGCTTAAGATACATCTCTTGCTCCTTTGTCTAGAAAATCTCGCAGACGAAAATAGAGGGCATCATCGTCACACACCTCGACACAGCGGCCACAGAGGGTACACTCCCCCATCTTCACCTGCATACTCTTTTTCCCAACCATGAAGAGGACCTCTTTTTCAGGGCAGACCTCTTTACACCGCATACAAAGGGTGCAGTTGGGCTGGTTGTGCTCGACCCGCACCAGATTGAAGCGGCCAAGCAGGGAATAGAATCCCCCAAGTGGGCAGATATGGCCACACCACCCATTCTTGAGGATGAAAAGATCGAAGAGGAAGATGGCAACGATCATCGCCCAACCAAAGCCCATGCCAAAGATGATCCCCCGATGGGTTATGGAGACTGGGCTAACCATCTCAAAGGCCGCAGTCCCAAGGAGGAAGGAGAGGATGAAACTCAGCCCCATCACCCAGTAGCGGATATTTCGGCTGGCCCACCATTTGCGCTCATATTTGTCCAAATTGAACTTACGACGCAAATAGTTGGCCCCATCGGTGACCATATTCACAGGACAGACCCAACTGCAAAAGGCCCGCCCCCCAACAATCCCATAAAAGAGGGCAATGATAAGGGCTCCGATGATGGCATCGGCGGCCACCATGGCACCCGTGGCAAAAATTTGCAACAGGGCATAGGGGTCGGCCAAGGGGATGGTGCCAAAGAGCACGGAAGAGCTCAAATTGCCCTGCAAGACCTTCCAGCCAAGGTAGTTTCCTGCCAGATAGAGGGCGAGGATGGTCAATTGAGTGAGACGACGCAAAATCAAATAGCGATACTTCTTCCAGATCCTACTCAAAGTCGATCCCTTCGTTGAGTGAATCGACCGGGCTCTTTTGAGAGCGCGGTGTAACGGTCGTCTCGATTCCCTGGCTTCCATGGAGTCGTGCCTCGTCACTCTTCTCCCACCCTTTGACATAGTGTTTACCAACCTTGCCCAACGCCACATCCCGGGGGAGGACCTTGATCGCGGCGATCTCGGTGACGCAAGCATGTTCACACAGACCGCATCCCGTACAATAGTCCGGATCGACGACGGGCAGGAGTTTGGCATGTTTTCCTGTCCGCTCGTTTTGGCGATACTCCATGTAGATCGCCTTGTCCAAGAGCGGGCAGGCGCGATAACAAGCATCGCACTGGATTCCCCAGTAGGCGATGCAATTTTTTATATCGACGATGGCCACCCCCATGCGCATCTTCGTGATGTCAAAGATCCGCTCTCCATCCTTGACCTCGGAGACGCTGTCAATATCGAGCGCACCCGTAGGGCAAGGTGGAACACAGGGAATATCGTCACACATGTAGCAGGGCACCTCCCTGGGAATGAAGTAGGGAGTCCCCAAGGGTTTGTGATCCCCTGGCTTGGCAAGCATGAGCGTGTCGTAGGGACAAGCTTCTACGCACAGCCCACACTTGATGCACAGGCTAATGAATTCATCCTCCTTGCGAGCCCCTGGAGGACGAAGGACCAGAGGCGCCGCCTTGGCCTCGTCCACATAGGCGCTCCAGAGCAGGGACCCAACGGTGGCGATCGCCACATTTTGGGCCATGGAGACGATGAATCGTCGCCTTCCCTCATCGGTTTTTGCCATCTCCCCTCCCCCGGACACTTAGGCCTTGTAGATCTTGACAGCACACTTCTTGTAGTCTGTCTGCTTGGAAATTGGACAGGTAGCATCGAGGGTCACTTTGTTGATGTAGACCCGCTCATCGAACCAAGGTACGAAGACCAGACCGCGTGGTGGCCTGTTACGTCCTCGGGTCTCAACCCGGGCCTTCACCTTTCCTCGACGGCTCTCGATAACTACCAAATCACCCCGTTTGACGCCTCGCTTCTTGGCATCTTCTGGATGCATGTAGCACAGTGCTTCTGGAACGGCTCGATAGAGCTCGGGAACCCGCATGGTCATGGTACCGCTGTGCCAGTGCTCCAAGACCCGCCCAGTACACAGCCACATATCGTACTCGTTGTCTGGCATTTCAGGTGGCTCCATATAGGGGCGAGCGAAGATCTTCGCCTTGTTGGGCAGGTGGATCTTGGGCTTACTCTTGTCTGGGCCAGTCAGGCTACCTTGGGGGATGGTCTTAAGAGCATGTCCATAGAAGGCGAATTCACCCTTGACATGTCCCAGCTCTTTTTCACGCTTGGCGTATGGGTCGTAGTTGACGTTGAATCGCCATGGTGTATCTTTACCGTTGACCACTGGCCAGCGCAGACCCCGCACTTTGTGGTAGACATCGAAGGGCGCATAGTCGTGGGCCCGTCCGGCACCGAACTTGCGATACTCTTCCCACATCGCCTTTTGGATGAAGAAGCCATACCCTTTCCATGGCTTGCCATCGGCGCCGATGACGTTTCGTTTGTCCCCTTCGGCCTCAGTGTTGGGGAAGCCTGCACCAATTGGATCTGGCCACTTGAAGCTCTTGTAATAGTCGTTGGCAAAGAGGACATCGTAGAGGGTGTCATCCGGACTATAGCCCATCTTCTTGGCCTCTTCGAGAACATCGGGCAATACCGTACCATCAGGCAGCTTATGCTCTTTCCAGACCTCTTTGAGCTTGAAGCGCTTGGAGAACTCTACATATTGCCACAAATCGGGCATCGCATCACCTACAGGGGTGACTTGTTGTCGCCAATGCTGGGTTCGTCGCTCGGCGTTACCATAGGCACCCCACTTTTCGTAGATCATCGCACTTGGCAGGATGAGGTCTGCAACTTTGGCGCTGATACCTGGATATCCATCGCTGACCACGATGAAGTTGTCCATCGTTCGGGCCGCTTTGATCCAGTGGTTGGCGTTGGCGGTATCTTGCCATGGGTTACATACATGGACCCAAGCGAATTTGATCTTTCCTTCCTCCAAGTCGCGCATGATCTTGACGATATGGCTTCCGACCTTGGGATTGAGGGTTCCCTTAGGCAGCTTCCAGATCTTTTCGCTGATGGCTCGGTGTTTGGGGTTGAAGACCACCATATCCGCAGGCAATCGGTGGGCAAAGGTACCAACTTCCCGGGCCGTACCACATGCACTGGGCTGACCTGTGAGGGAGAAGGCTCCATCCCCGGGTTTGGCCTGTTTGCCAAGGAGGAAGTGGACCACATAGCTCAGCTCGTTGTCCCAGGTTCCCCGGGTGTGCTGGTTCATACCCATGGTCCAGAAGCTCACGACCTTGCGGCCCTTCTCCACGTAGAGATCCTTCAGCCGCTCAAGCTTGGCCTTGAAGCTCTCGAGACTCTCATCCGGATCTCCCTTGGCCAACTCCGCTACATAATCGAGGGTATAAGGCTCCAAGGACTTCTTGAAATCTTCGAAGCTGATGGCCCAATGTTTACCAGCCGCTTTGGCATGCTTCATCTTCATCACTTCGGTATTGCCATAGCCAAAGGGGGCGAGGGCTTTGCGCTCTGCTTCGCTGAGCCGCTTGTGATCCTGCTTCCAGATGGTTTGCATCTCCTTCTTGCTATAGCCCAGCTCCTCGGCCCGTTTGGGGTTGCGCATACCATAACCGATGTCCGGATAACCCGTAGCGAAGACGGTGTACTCCTTGACGAAGTCCCAATCGATGGCATCTGGATGGTCGTAGACGATACTTCTGGCGATGTAGTTCCAAATAGCCAGGTCGGTGTTGGGCTTGAAGATGATCACATCATCGGCCAGGTCACAGCTTCGATGGGTGTAGGTAGACAAAACGACGACCTTGACCTTCTCGGGATTGGAGAGTTTGCGGTCTGTACAGCGGGCCCACAAAATCGGGTGCATCTCCGCCATGTTGGATCCCCACAAGACGATGGTATCGGTCAGCTCGATGTCATCGTAACATCCAGCCGGCTCGTCGATACCAAAGGTCTGGATGAAACCGGCCACGGCACTTGCCATACAGTGGCGGGCGTTGGGGTCGATGTTGTTACTGCGAAATCCAGCCTTCATCAACTTGGCCGCCGCATATCCCTCCATGATTGTATACTGACCAGATCCAAAGAAGGCCACCCCGGTTGGTCCCAGCTCGTTGTAGGCCTTCTTGAACTGTTTCTCCATCTCGTCGAAGGCCCGCTTCCAGCTGACCGGGCGGAATTTCCCCTTCTTGTCGAACTCACCCTTATCGTTCATGCGAAGCAGGGGGGTTTTGAGGCGGTCGGCGCCATACATGATCTTGGCGGTAAAGTATCCCTTGATACAGTTGAGTCCCCGGTTGACTGGGGCAAGAGGGTCACCCTTGACGGCAACGATTCGATCGTCCTTGGTGGCGATCATGATCCCACATCCAGTCCCACAGAAGCGGCACACTGCCTTATCCCAGCGCCATCCCTTCTCGGCCTCCTTGCTAGCAGCCTCCATCTCCTTGGGAACGGAGAGGCCAACTGCACTTGCAGCCGCAGCTGCAGCCGTACTCTTGAGAAAGTCCCTTCTGCTTAGTGCCATGCAAGCCTCCTCATAGTGATTGCTTTGAAACGACTCTTGCGACAACTCTATTTTACTTGGTTTCAGCGGAGCTAAACATTGATATAAATCAAATTTAGATTTCCACGGCAAGGAAAAATTAAGAGAAAATTTGTCTCATTTTGATCCCTGTCAACTCCTCCTTTTCTAGTTTTCGCTATGATCGGACTGTTTGAAGGAAAAATTGAGGAGGCACCATGACCTATCCAGACTTTTTCGACCAGGTGGAACCCCTCTTGCTCTACGATCCCCTCGCCGACTTTCTCGGAGCCCTCGATGGGGGAGTCACCCAAATCACCTACCTCGATCTGGTCAAACTGGCCGGCCACTCATGTCCCACGGTAGCTGGAATCTACCTCATGGCTCGGATCGGCCTAGAGCGACTCTTTCCCGACGCCATGCCCATTCGTGGCGAGATCGAAGTCCATATTCAAGGGGCCAAAGGGGAAGGGGTCAACGGAGTCATCGGCACTGGACTAGCCTATATTTGCGGTGTCAGTGACGAAGGAGGCTTCAAAGGGATTGGAGGCAGGTTCAACCGGGCAAACAAGCTCTTCTACCAGGCTCCCATCTCGGGGGAAGTACGCTTGAAGCGATGCGATAGTGGCGCATCCATCGACTTGAGCTACGATCCCTCCGTCATCCCACCCAATCCCGAGATGAAAGAGCTCCTGGCCAAACTCCAAAGTGGCCACGCCACCATCGATGATCGGAGGGCCTTCCAGAAGCTCTGGCAGGAGCGGGTAGCCAAAATCCTCCTCTCAAAGGAGCTCTGGCCCCAGATGGTCACGATCCTTTGAGGATGTAGGTGTGATATAAATCGGGACCCCGGGCTTGGCTATAGACCTGGTGGCCCCGCTTGGCCATCTCCTCGATGAGGGGTTCGGGACGAAAGTCGCTTACGAGTAGGAGGAGCTCGCCAGGTTCCATCCCCTTGAGAGCTCTATTGACATGGGCCAAGGGATTTTCCCCTCGATCGAGGAGCTCGTTAGCGTTGAGGGTCAATACGGGACTCCCCTCGATCCAAGGTGGGGCTGGCTCTTCTTCCTCTCGGGAGCCTCTTTCTACCAACGGTGGCTGCCCAACCCGCTCCCGCAAGAGGTTGACCAGCTCCAGGGGATCCATCCCGCCAACTCGAGCTGCCTGCTGGATAGAGGCTATCTTGGTAATGGTTCGGCGTAGAATCGGATTCTTGAGCCGCTTGAACTTGGGATTGATGCGAATAAGCTCCTCTTCGAGGAAGGGATAGGCTTTGAGGAGGTCGTAAATTTTTGTCTCCAGAGTTATCTCCATAATCGCTCTCCCCGTCTCCAGCGTCGCAAAAGGAGGATGAGATCCTTGAGGATCAGTGCAACAGACCAGACCCAGAGGATATCCATGTAAATATTGCGTCGATAGCCGTAAAAGGTGTAAAGAATCGGCAAACCGATGGCGATTGGCCACTTGAAATAGTAGAAGAAGAGGATTCCAGCGCCCCAGAGGTGGCGTAGTTCTCGTTTGAGACTATCCCGCACCAAGGGCCTTTTTCACAACATCGCTCGCCATCGAGATATTCCATGGAGGATCCCAGACGATCTCTACATCCACATTGCCAACCCCAGGGAGCCGCTCCACCGCTTCCTTGACCCACTGCTCCATCATCTGGTGGAGGGGGCAGCCTCGGGTCGAGAGGGTCATGCGGACCTTCACATTGTTCTCCTCATCCACATCGACCCCATAAATGAGCCCCATGTCCACCAGATTGAAACCAACCTCCGGATCGATCACCGTCCGGATGGCATCGTAGACTTGATCTTGAGTGATTGTTGCCATCAAACCTCCTTGAAGGCCAACATAAATCGCAAAGATGTGGCCAAAAAGATCGCCCCGACAAAGAGGAAGCTCCCTCCCGCCCGAAGGAGGGTATCACTGCCCGTTACGATCCCGAGCCAGACCAGAATAGCTCCGACAAGGCTGAGCCAGAACTCCATTTGAGCCTGCTTCTTGGGATACATCTCATGGAGCATGGGAACCCTCTTCTTCCCAACAAGGGGGCTGAAGCGGTGGAACCAGACGAGGAAAGGGACGATTTTGTAGAGGTGGCCATTGATCAAGAAGGCGAAGAAGCTAAAGAGAGCCCAGAAGAGCCCGTAGAGGAAGGTCCTCTCCCCACCGCTGAGTAGATAGAGCCACCCTTGCACTATGGCTAGAGCGAAGAAGCCATATCCGGCTACCATAGATTGGAACCAGATCTCCCACTCCTTCCTGGCCCGCTGGCGGTAGATCAGGTAGACTTGGTAGAAGTAGAAGAGGGCGGCCCCCAAGCTCCCCATGAAGGCGAGGATCGTCAAAAAGTCCCACTCCAGCAAAGCTGCTACGATCCCTAGAACCACCGAAGCCACCATGGTATTGATCCCATATTCCAGGGGCCACGTCCCAAAGCCGTGGGCTAAGCCGAACATGGGCAACAAGACGATACTGATTCCAAAGATGGTGATCATTACATAGCCCCCAATCACGGCGAAGAGGTGGAGCTGGAGCATCCCATCCAAATCGAGGGACCAGAACCCTCCGAGACCCAAAGCCATGAGAAAACCACTCAAAACTCCAACCAGCAAGAAGATATTGGCAAGCCGAACGGCCTTAGTTGTGAGGGAGCGGTGACTACTCTTGGCGATAGTCAAAAAGACCTCGGTGGCGAAGATGACCATCGCAGCAAGGACCAGCAGACCGCCAAAGGGCAAGAGGGGGGGAGCCATCCAGAAGCCGACCACAAGTCCTATGGTCCCCAGAAAGAGGAGGGGGAAGATGAGGTAGTACCAATCTACGCTGAAGTGCCCCTCCTCCACCACGACCGGGACTAGCTGGGCCATAGCCCCGAAGATGATGGTCATTACATAGCCTACCAGGAAGAGGTGGACCCAACCGGCGATATCTAGTTGGGCATGGTGGAAGGTGGCAGAATAGAAGAGGAGGGCCCCCATCGCCACGAGGTAGCAGAAGATTCCAGCTACGAAGAAGGGGACGATCAAGGAAAAAGGGGGAGCGAACTCCTTGGAGATGGACAGCATCGCCCCTCCTTAGCCGTGGCAACGGTTATCGCTCAAATCGGCCTTTTCACTGGCTCCAGGCTTATAGCCAAAGATGAGCATCACCCGTCCGTCAGGCAACTCTTCCTTGAGGATCTCGTAGTTGTCACCGATCTTGTTCAAAAGCCCCATGGGCATTTTGTGGTTGATCATGATCAACTTCGTATTGGGGTCGGTGACCAGTTTGAGCCCAGCCATGGCGTTGACCATTGGCTCTGGCGGGCCACAGCGGGAAGTATCGAAGGCGTAGTAGGTCGTCCCATCTTGAGTGAACTTTTTGAATTCGACACTCGCCCCCTCGACGGGAACGACCTGGGCATCTTGGGGAATCGTCACCATGGCAGACCTCCAATTGGGATAATTTTTCTCCCAATTGTAGGCCAATGTCATGGCTGTGTCATTGACATATATCAAGACTCTTCCCTGGCCAGTTTGAAAATATCGCCAAACTCCTCTACGAACCCCTTGCACCTGGCACAAATGGGATCCCCCTTGAAGGCGAAGGGGGTCTTGCACTCACGGCAGATGGCGATGGTGTGTTCTACCAACTCCCGCCCCCTGTTGTGGGCCCAGGCGACGAGATCCACCTCCTCCTGGGGCCCCAGGGCATCGCTCTTGCATACCTGGCTACAGATCCCACATCCAATACAAGCTCCATCGACGAACCAGATCGCCCGTCCATCTTTGGCGCTCACCAAGGCTTGGGTCGGGCAAAACTGGATACACTCCCCACAATTATCACACCGCCTTTCATCGATAGCCCAGGAAGCCAGGAAGGAGAAAGTGGTAGGAAGCCGTTTCTTGGGCAGATGGGGAAGGTGGGAGCGGACCCACTCTTTCAAGAGGGTGGTGCTGGGAGGAATCCCCTCCTCCCTTGGAGGGCACTCTTGAGGAGTCACCTTTTCAAAAATCGCTTTGAAGAAACGGCGTCTGGAAGGCTGGGGCTGGTAGGCCCGCTCTTTCATTCGACGCTCGATCCCTAAGGCTGCTACGAATCTTTCCGCCTCCTGGATGCGCCCTCTGATCGATTGAAGGGTCGCTCCTTCTGGATTGAGGGGACATGCCTCACAATGGCTCAAATCGCAAGCGACCTCCTGGCTCTCCAGGAGCAAGGCGGCAAAGTGTTGGGGGCGAAAGAGGCTCAAACAGGGAATATCCCGTTTACACGAAAGCTCCACCTCTTCGACCCCCTTCCACTTGGCAACATAGGCATTTGGGTCGAAGAAGGGTAGCTCCAGGGCTTCGCTTGGACACCCCCCAACGCAGACGCCACACCCACTACACGCCTCCAGCCGAAGGCTCAAGCGCCCCCGATCCAGGAAGAAGGCCCCTTCAGGGCACAGATCCACACAGGCTTGACAGGAGTTGTGGAAGTGGGCACTGCGCAAGCAGGCGAGCCGATCGAAGCGAAACCGCTCCCCCTCCATGCGGTATTCAAGAGCCATCGCACACTCCTCCCAGATGGCTGTACTCATTGAAGAGAAAATCGATGGTGAAATCGCATACATCTTGGTAGAAAGGAGTTTGGGCCACGCTTCCCATAGCTAGCAGGTATGGCGGAACCCACTGGAGTAGATGCTCCCTCAAGAAGCGACAGGCCACCAGATCCTCCTGGCGATAGGCGAGATTTTGCATGAAGCCGAACTCGATGGCCAGGTGATCCGGAGCAAGGAGGTGGGTCCGGTTCATATCGATCTCATAGCCGTGCTCGAAGTAGAAGAACATAACCGGGTTTTGCAGCCCGACGAGGATCTCCCGGGTCGAATCGAGTACGAGGGTTTCAACTGGTTGGGAGTTGACAATGAAAAGGGAGCTGAAATCGATATTGAGCTCTTCCTCCAACCGCTCTGGAGGAACCTCCTGGAAGTAGCGGTAGGCCTTGGGGCCAATGGTTTCTAGGAGCTCTTCGCGATGGAGCAGATCCTCAATCTCCCTTGCTCCCAAAGGCTTTTCAAAGAGGCGAGAGAGAAAGGCGTAGACGAAGGCTCGGGCTTTGTGATCCAACGACAATCCTTCCACGAGGTGCCTCGATTAGAGGCACCCTTTGAAGAAGGATTTCTTGGGAGGTGGGGGGGCTTTGAACTCACTCGCTTCGATGGTCTTTCCATCTCGGGCCAGCTTCCCGATGATGGTCACCTCGTTCCGGTTGGCAGCCTTTTCCAGGAGCTCGCTCACATGGACTCCAGCCGGTTTGACATAGTAGTAGGTACCCTCGTCATGGACGTAGAGGACCAGGCGCATCTTCTCCGGTTCCCCAGGAAGCCAGTTGCGATAGCACCCCTCCTCACCACAATGATAGCTCTCCAATCGGCAATCGGCGAAAAGGTCGTTTTGAACACACCACTCGGTCGTCAAGAACCCCTTCTTCTCGAACTCTCCCTTCTCAGCGCCACCGCTGGCCAACAGGAATCCAGCGGCCAGCAGGCTCACGACCAAGGCTTTCATCACTCCACCTCCGCTTTTTGAGTCTGCAAGTAGGCTACGATATCCTCCACCGTCTTCTTATCCAGGTAGTTGAAGGGGGGCATCGTCGAAGTCCGGTTCCCCTTCTCATCCACCATGTACCAGGAGAAGTTGGGGTGGGCGTTGCGGTTGTATCCGGGAACCACCACCGCGTTGGGATCGAGAATCGACTCACGCAAATAGGCGGCTGTCGTCTGACCTCCGATGTTCTCCAAGCCTGGAGCCATGTAGAGCGGGGCATTTTGGAAGTCCCTGGTTCGGTGGCAGCTGGCGCAGTTGGTTTCAAACTGCTGCTTTCCGTTAGCCAGATCCCCTTTGACTACCTCGTTGACCACCCGCTCAAGGGCTTTATGCTTGCCTCCGGGAAGACGAACGGCAATCCAGCTTGAGAGCCGCTTGAGACCGTCCCGATCCAACTCCTTGCCATCCCAAACGGCGATGGCGATGGCAAACTCACCCTTCGTCGGAGCGGCATACTCATCCTCGATGGGGCGAATTACAGTTCCACCCCACATGCCACCTCGCTTGCGCACATAGTGCATGTCGGTGCGATAGGTGGCCGAACCATCCTTGATCTGGGTCATAGAGCGGAAGCCCTCGCCGACGAAGGCGCGCTGGTAGATGCTCGCCCCCCGTTTGGCCACCTCTTTGTTAAATTGCTCCACCTCTTTGCCAAAGTAGGGGAGGTTGTGGGGATTGACCTGGTAGAAGACCTCGCCATTGCCATTGGGCTCGTAGACTACATCGTAGGCCTTACGCAAATAGATGGCTACGGGACGTCCGTCACTGCCCATGCCGATGTAGGGGAGCTTTTCCGGCTCTTTGGCGGAACTGGCAAACTGAACAGCGAAACCGTCGGCATAAAGATCGCTCTTGTAGCCCTTGTAGACATCCTTGCTCTTATCGGGCCAACGCACGACGATAGCGATCTCCTTCCCATCGGTGAGGGCCCCTACTTCGACGATCTTCCCCTTCGCATCCTTATGGAGCTCTAGAGCCCGCTTGTCGTTGAGTTTAATGGTGCTTTGAGGGTAGACGGCGACAGGGGTCCACTTGATCCGTTTCACCAGCTTGGTCCCACAGCGAAAATCCTTGAGGGAGGCTACCTTGACAGCTTGGACCACATTCCCAGCCAGACTCACCGAAGCGGCCAGACTCAAGGCCGCCATCATCAATCCTACTCCTCTCATGCGTGCACCTTAAAGTGGGTTAGTGAAGATGGTTTGGTGTACTTCCCAGCCACATAGCGCTCATCCACCAGTGGCAACGGCTTCATTCCCTTCTCCTTGGCCACTTGGACATAGTAGTTGTGATCGAGGCGGAACATATCCTTGTGCTGGTAGGCGATGAGGATATCCATCAGCTCGCTCTCACCTGTTTCGGCCCGCTTTTTTCGCTCCTGGCGAAGGGTCTTGATGGCATCGTGGACCGCAGGACCGAAGAGCTTCTCGAGCTCTTCCATTGGGATTCGGTTGCTCCCTTCGATAATGCGTCCCTGGGCATCGAACTTGGGTGGAGCATCAACTGGAGGGATGTAGTAGACATTGGGCTGGGTGCCATAATCTGGCCGCAGTGGGAGGGCCACCTTGTACTTGTGGACCAGCTTGTAGACCTGTCCCTCCTCATCATCGAGGAAGCCAACGAATCGGATCCGTCCCACACAGCTTTGAGCGCAAGCTGGAGGGAGCCCCTGCTCGATTCGAGGGAAGCAGAGGATACACTTCTCGCTCTTGGAGATCTTGGGGTTGAAGTAGATCTTCTTGTAGGGACACCCAGCGATGCAGTAGCGATACCCTTGACAGCGGTCCAGATCCACCAGGACCACCCCATCTTCCTCCCGCTTGAAGATGGCGTCCCGAGGACAAGCGCTCAAACAGCCCGGATTGGTGCAGTGGTTACAGATTCGGGGGAGGTAGAAGAAGTAGTTGTCCATGGGGAACTCCCCAGCCCCCTCGTCCTCATCCCAGTTGGGACCCCAAGTGGGGGATTGGTCGGGGCGAATTCCTGGAGTTGGATCCCCATCGATGAGGTTCTGCTCGGCCAGGGAGTCGTAGTTGTAATCCCACGGTACCCCGTAATCCGACTCGATATTGGGGATGATGCCAGGCTTCAAATCCCCGGCGGCATCGAAACCGCCGCCCAGCTCCATCCAGTTCTTGGGGTATCCTTTGCCTGGATAGGTCTCCACATTGTTCCAGTACATGTACTCTCGGCCATTCCTGTTGGTCCACTGGGTCTTACAGGCAACCGTACAGGTTTGGCATCCGATACATTTGTTCAGATCCATCACCATCGCAAGTTGTCGTTTGGACATTCCACTCTCCTCAATCAGTATGTGAACTTGGTCGACTTCTCGATATCGACGGCCCCGTCATAAGCGTACTGGTTTCCGTCCCACAGACCGCCGAACTTCAGATGGCCCCACCCATCGGCAAGCTCCAGGAGGTTGAGGGCCGTTGGGACACACTCGTTGTGCCCTTTGTTGAAGAGGTATTGGTAGGGCTCCCAACCGTGCTCCATGACCAGGGTATCAGGAGCTACCGAAGAGCTCACCTTGGCCATGGCGTAGAACTCTCCCAGATCGTTGAAGATTCGAACTGTATCGCCATCCTTGATCCCCTTCATCTGGGCGATTTTGCGGTTGATGGCTACATAGGGAACTCCCCGCTGGAGGCGCTGGAGGGTACGGGAGGTCTTCCAGTTGGAGTGGATCGACCAGCGGGCGTGGGGTGTCATAAGCATGAAGGGGTTCTTCTTGTTCTGAGGTGCGATGGGTTTGAGGGCGTAGTTGGTTCCATTGACCAGCTTGAGGTAGGTGGGATGGTCGACATAAAAAGTCTGGCGCCCCGTCAAGGTCTCGAAAGGCTCCAGTTTGAAGAGGACGAACTCCCCTGAGTTATAGGGCCGATCGGCATAGAGGGGACTCATCTTGGCAGCCTTTTCGTTGAGCTGGAGGAATCCCCCTGCCTTGTACATCTTCTCCATAGTCCAGGGCTGGTACTGATCCGTCTTCTCCAGGGCCGCTTGCACAGCAAGCTTATCGGTTCCCAAGTAGGGTTCCATCGCAGCTTCCGACTCTTCGTCGGTGTTGGTGTACTCTTTGTAGAAGTTCGCCAGGTCTCGGTACCCGGTGCGGGTGTACTTCTTGCTGTCTGGTACCTTGGCTTTGGCTTTATTTTCTGGTCGGTTGGCGATCTCTTCGAGCTTCTTGGCCAAGAAGGCAAAGAGGCTCCACTCGTCCTTAGCCTCTCCGACCGGTTTGAGGTTGGCCATCGGCTGAGCCAAGTTGGTGAAGCGGTGGTATCCGGGGCTGGTTCGAATGTCATAGACCTCGTAGTGGGACTTGGCCGGCAAGAGGACATCGGCGAACATCGCCGCCTCGCTCATCTTATAGTCGACATAGGCGAAGAACTTGGTCTTTTTCAAGAAGGCCTTGCGATACTCGCTCCCCTTATTGCGGCGGAATTTGGAATCGGCGACAATAATGGCCACCTCGGGGGTCCACCAAGGCTTGTAGTAGAGGCTCTCTTCCTCTGGATCCTTGCCATCTTCTCCACTCTTGAGGGCCTCTTCGACGATCTTGATGTACTCCTCTTTGGAAATCTTGCCCCCATGGGCCCGTTTCACATCCTCGTTGGAGAAATACTCCTTAAAGGTCTTGAGCCCGTCGCCAAAGACAAACTCCCCGACGAATCCCGAACCGAAGCGGGGTTTATACTTGCCACCAAAGCCGCTGAGAGCTCCCAACCCGCTCAGGTTGAACTCGTTCTCAGTGTTGAGACCACCATAGGGCCCAAGGCGTCCTGTCAAGCCACAAATGGAGGCGATGTTCCAGATATTGAGGATTCCGTTGAAGTACTTGTTGAGGCTGAAGCCCGTCGTAATCTCTACCACTTTGGGAAGGGCGATCTCTCTAGCCAAAAGGCGAACCGTATCGGGATGGACCCCTGTGATCTCTTGGGTCTGCTCGGGAGCGAACTGGGCCACATTCTGCTTGAGCTTCTCGAAGACGGTTGTGACCTTGACCCGCTTGCCATCTTTGAGGGTCACCTCCCAACTGCCCTCGAGCTCGGGATCGATGCCAAACTCCTTGATGTTGAGGGTCTTGTGTTCACTGCCATGGCTTCCTGGCATGAGGGCGATCTTGCCGCTCTTCTTGTTCATCACATAGAATTGGGCTTCGTAGTGTTCTCGCTCCTCTTCTTTGTGGGGCTCTTCCAAGTCGATGCGGCGCAAGAGTTTGCCATTGTCCTCCCGGACCAGGAATGGCAAATCGGTGTAGATCTTCATAAAGCCCGGCTTGTACCATTTGTTCTTGATAATTTCGTGCATGACACTCATGGCCAAGAACTGATCGGTTCCGGGCTTGATCGGAATCCACAAGTCGGCAGATTTAGCAGAGGCATTGAATTCGGGAGTAATGACGATGATCTTGGCTCCGTTGTATTTTCCTTCCCAGACGAAGTGGGCATCTGGAATTCGGGAGACGCTGGGATTGGCTCCCCAGAAGACGGCAGTATCGACCTGGTACATGAAGTCGTAGGTACATCCGACGTTCCCCTCGCCATAGGCCACCGCTGCACCGCTGAACATATCCCCGAGGTAGGAGGCGGGGTAGATGCGATAGGCTCCAAGCTGGGTGGAAAAGCGCAGCGGTGCCCCTCGGCGCCCTTCGGTCAAGAGTCCCGTTCCAGCATGGACCATGAGCCGACTTGGCCCCTTCTTGGGATCGGTCATCACCTCCCAGATCTTCTGGGCTACAATCTCGGCAGCCTCATCCCAGCTAATCCGTTTCCACTTTCCTTCGCCCCGTTTGCCAACCCGCTTCATCGGATAGAGGATCCGATCCTTCTCGTACATGACTTGGGAGTGCTGGATCCCCTTGTTACATCCCCGGGGGTTGAAGTCGGGAATCTTCGGGTTGATTCGAGGATATCTGGCCGATTGGTTCTCCCGGGTTACAACCCCATTGTTCCCCCAAATCTCCCAGGCACAGTTCCCCTGGCAGTTGACACAGTGATAGGCGTAGCCGTGCTCCTCCTTCTTCCCGTAGGTGAAACCAAACTCGTTGCGGTACATCTGTTCGGTGTAGGTGGTGTTGGGATAGTTCTCCTTCCCATTCTCCACCTTCACAACCTCGGTTTTGGCAAAGAGAGATCCTTGGCTCGCCACGAGGGCCGCCGTGGCTCCTGAAATTTTGAGAAAGTCTCGGCGCTTCATGGTGCTCATCTTCGCTCCTTATCGTCGGATAGGTAGATTCATATCGTTGCCCCACTCGTCCCAACTACCGCTGTAGACCTTGGCGTTGGGATAGCCCAGCAACTTCAAAGCGGTGACGATATCCGAACCCCGTCCGGTCCCGACCTGGCAGTAGGCGTAGATGGTCTTGTCCTTGGTCACTCCATGGCGTTCGAAGAGCTGTTTGAGCTCTTTGAGGTCGCGGAAGCTCTTTTTGTTCTCAAAGTCGGTGATATGTTTCCACTCGATGAACTTGGAAGTTGGAATATGGCCACCCCGGGCAACATTGTCCATCTTGCGCTCGCCGATGATCTCGATCATACTGCGGGTGTCGATGATGACATATTTGGACTTATCCCCATTCTTAAGGCGGTCTTGAACCGCGGCGTAGACCTCATCCTTGCCGGCGATCCAGCTATAGTCGATATGCTTGGGATCGATATGGTAGTGTTTGGGTTCAATCTTGCGCTCGCTCTCGGGACACAAGTAGGCGTAATGGCCATTACCCAGATCGACTTTGCGAATGCCCTTCTGGATGATGAGCTTGGGTTCCAGCTCCTTCATAGCGGCTTTGATCTTCTTGTACTCCGCCTTGAGCCGCTTGTACTCTTCTAAATTGCCCTCCTTCTTCGCCTTTTTGTAGGCCTTCTTCAACTGGCGAGCCTTGGCTTTGAGCTCGTCGTACTTGCGCTGGTTGGGATCGAGCCGTTTGATCTGCTCCACCCCTCCATCCAGGACATAGACCTTTTTGTGGCCGTAGCTTTTAAAATAGGCCAACACCCCTGTGGCGTTGGGCCCCCGGAAGTTGTCGTAGGCGATCACCATGGTCTCGTTATCGATTCCATGGGCTCCAATGTAGTGTTCCGCCTCTTTGGGACACATGAAGAGGGGGGCACACTCCATCCGTCCCATGATATCGGAGCGATGAAGGTGGTGGGCGTACATATTGACGGAGCCTCGAATGTGACCATTTTCAAAGGCCGTCTCGCTATCGCCGCTGACGAACATGACTCCTGGCTTGCCAATGAGTTTGTAGGCTTCCTGAGCGGTGATGAGGAGTTGCTCGGCATAGGCGCCACCAGCCATGAGAGCCAAGACCAAGGCGGCCTGTAACAACCTCTTCATTACGACTCCTTATAGTTTAGTTCATAGGCTCTTATGCCCGAAATATCGGACTTTGCGCTATCGTGCTCCATTATAAATGCTACTCCTTGAAACGAAACTTAATGGTCCATGATTTGCCAAAGCTCAGTCTCTTTTAAGCTAAAAAGAGAGACAATGGCCTCTATTCATCAGGATAATTTATTTTCGAGAGCAGGAAAATTGATGGCGATTTTTTGCTACCATTTAAGGAAAAAAGGAGCCCCATGACCCGCGAAGAAGCTCTCAAACGCCTGGAGGATCGCAATCTCCCCCTTCAAGAGGTAAAGGCGATCTTCGAGGCTTTCCGAAACGATCGCCAGGTGGTCGGGATGGTGGCGATGAACTTGAGTTTACGCACCAGTGTCTACGATCGGAGCAAAGGGGCCCATCCCATCATGGAAGAGCTCCTCATCGCCTTGAGTGAGGTCGACGATATGGGAAGTCGCTGGGCGGTGGCCAAGAATCCCCACACTCCGGTAGCCATTCTCGAAAAATTGGCCAAGGACCAGGTTAACCTGGTGCGGGCCCTCGTAGCCACCAACCCCAACACTCCAGTCCATCTCATCGAAAAGCTCTTCGAGGATGAGAAGATCGTTCGAGACGGCACCAGCGGTAACCCCAACACCCCACCCCATATCCTCGCCCAACTGGCCAAGGATCCAGACAAGCTGGTGCGGCTTCGAGTAGCCGAAAACCCCTCTACCCCGACGACAACCCTCCAAGAGCTTCTCAAAGACCACGATCCCGATGTGGCCAAGGCGGCCCAAATCAAACTCCAAGAGCGTCGCCATGGCTAGCCACTTCTCCCTCCTGGAAAAGCAGATCCTCGCCCTCCACTTTAGCGGGAGCTATATCAGCAACTTCGAATTCAAGCAGATTGGCCACTCCATCGGGATCGAGATCGACCTGGCCGATCGGGAACAGATGCTCAAGAACCTCATCACCAAGGCCAAGGAACTCCACAAAGAGGCCCAACTCTTCCAGGCCATCGCCACGCTTATCCAAGAGCGCATCGACCATTACGAAAAGTGGCGCCAAACCTACCCCCAGGGGCGCCCCATCATCGACGAATATATCAAGAAGGGGCGCAATACCATCGCCCTTCTCGAACAAAAGGCAAGGATGGCGACCTATGAGTGAGGCTATCCGCAAACGGCTTCGGGCCGTCGGCTATCCAGGACTTGAACGCAATATCGTCGACCTTGGCCTTGTGGAGGCAGTCGAAGTCGACGGCAAGCAGGTACGGATCACCTTGGACATGGCCAACGAAGCAGCCTTCGAGGCTATCGAGGGGGCCATCCGGGACCTTTTGAAGGAGTACTCCGTCGAGGTACGCCTCAAGGCCAAGCCCAAGCGCTCCATCCACTACGGCTCCACCGCCCGCCCCAACAACCGGGCTCCCTACGCCAAACGGACCATCGCCATCACCAGCGGGAAAGGGGGGGTCGGCAAGAGCACGGTCAGCACCAACCTGGCCATCGCCCTCGCCCAACAGGGCTACCGGGTGGGCCTCCTCGACGCCGATGTCTATGGCCCCGACATCCCCCGCATGGTGGGACTTCAAGAGGAGCGGTTGCGCTGGGGAGCCAACGACAAGATTATCCCCGCCGAGAATTTCGGGATCAAAGTAATGAGTGTCGGTTTGACCACCCCAGCCCCAGATACCCCCCTGGTATGGCGTAGTAGTGTCGCAGTCAGCGCCCTGGTCCAGTTTCTGGAAGATGTGGAGTGGGGGGAGCTCGATTTTCTCCTCATCGACATGCCTCCAGGAACGGGAGACATCCAGCTCACCATGGCCCAGGAGCTCCCCTTGAGCTGCGGTATCCTCGTTACCACCCCGCAGATGGTGGCCGCCGACGATGTTAGCCGAGCCATCGTTATGTTCCAAGAGATCGGAGTTCCAATTGGAGGGTTGATCGAGAATATGAGCTACTTCCTTGCCCCAGATACCAAGAAGCGCTACTACATCTTCGGTCGAGATGGTGGGAAGGGATTAGCGGCCCGCTACGCCATCCCCTTCCTCGGAGAGATCCCCTTGGAGATGGAGATCCGCTCCCTCAGCGACGAAGGGCGGCCCCCCGTGGCCATGGGCCAGGAGCGCCACAAGGCCTACTACCACCAGATCGTTGAGCGCCTCTTTGCCGCTTTGCCCCAACTCAAGGTATAGCGTTACGCAAGACCTCCTCCATGTCCCGTTGGGCCTTGCGCAAGGTGGCAATGGCCTCGGGATCTTCCAGGGCAAGGGTCGAGATCCAGTTCTCCACATTGGGAAAGAGGATCTCCATCTCTCCTTTGCCCTTTTGCTGGTAGATGGCCAAGGTACACGGAGCAAAGACCCCAGCCTCGGGACGGATCTTGGAGAGGGTGTAGATCACCTTGAGCTTACACAAGGAGTAGGTGTCGTAGAAGAGGAAGCTATCGATCCCAGCCTCCTTGAGGTCGTAGTTGAAATCGTTGAAGTTCGCCATGACAAAACCAATGGGCCCAAGCCCATCCTCGATCACCATCTCGACCTCTTCCTTGATGTCGAGGGCCTCCTTGGGATCGACCGGGAAGCGGTAGGAGGTCAGGAGGGGTTTCGTAGTTGGTTTGGGTTTGTAGCTCAAAGGCACCAGCTGGCCTCCAAGGCCCTGGAGGATGGAGCGGTTGGACTGCTCCAACCGATCCAAGAGGGGGCTCTCCATGCCGAGGATCTTCTCCATTCCCCGGGCACTCAAAACCCCGGCAAAGAGATGCCCATCCCCCTTCTTGCGGTAGATGACCACGGAGAAGGGGGCGAAAATCCCACTTCGCGGCTCTTCGAGAACCAGCTCCATCGCGATCTTGGGATGGTAGAGGGTCAAGAGGTTGTAGATGGCAAAATCGCTCTGTCCAAACTGCTTCAAATAGGGACCGTTCATATCCCGATTCTGCTGGATCGAATAGCCCCCTTTTTCGAAAGCCTCTTCGATCTGCTGAGGAGTCACAAAGGAGGGATAGCGAAAGAGGAGGATCTCCTCATTTCCCCAAAGGATCCCAATCACTAGGGCGAAAAGGGCAAGATAGCGCACGATCGTCTCCTTCTATGGTCGAATGTAGACCCATCCCCGCAAGGTCCGCTCCACCAATTCCACGATTCCAGCCGTGACCACTTCAACCCCATCGATGAGCTCTTCTTTTCCAATCCCCTTGGTGCGCATCGTGTTGCCACAAGCGATGAACTCCACATCATAAGCCATGAGGCTGCGAACCCGCATGGCGATGGCCTTCTCCCGCTTCAGGAGGGCCCGAATCCCTTTGGAGTAGCATACGATGGCGATCAAAACCCGATCGGGGCCATAGAATTTCAAGACATTGTTGGCCGAACTGAGAACATGGTGGATCGATTCATCGTCCCCCTGGCTTAAGGGGAAAACCAGCCGACGGGGGTTGTCGATGGACGGCGGCGGATGGGCAAACTGGGTCTCGGCCCAAAGACTCCACACAAGCCAGCAGAGCAAAAGGAGCCTACTCATGGACTACCCCTTGCAAAATGGTCCAAAAATCCTCTCGGCTCCAGGCACCTGGAATCCGTTTGAGGAGGGTTCCATTCCCATCGAAGAAGAGGAAGGTAGGGACCATCTTCCACTGGAAGGGAGGGTTGGCGGCTACATCGAGGGGGAGGAGGAGGAAGTGGCGCTCCAACATCTCCTCGATCTTGGGATCGGCGAGGACCTCCTCCATCATCTGGCAGTAGTGGCACCCCTTGGAGGTGAGTTGAACCAAGAGGATCTTCCCCTCCTTCCTCGCCTTGTGGAGGGCCTGTTCAAAGGAGTCCCCACCCCAGATCAGGGCTGGAACCAGCAACCACCACCAACGCATCCCAACTCCTAGAAGAGGTAGTTGATCTCGAAGCGGTACTCGTTGTAGGAGGGATCCCGCTTCAACTTCCCGTGGATGTCGTAGGTCGAATCATCCCCATCCACCAGTCCCATGCGAAACTTGAGATAGAGGCCGGGGAGACTCTTGACCTTCTCGATGAGGTCGAGGTGGACGATGGAGCTATCGGCCTGGACTCCACTCTTGGCATCGTCAAAATCTTGGACCGCATAGCGCAACGAAGCCTTGAGTCCTGGAACGAGCCCGGCCCGATCCAAGTTCCAAACACCCCGGACCATCCAGGTCTTGGTATTGGCATACCAGTTGTATTGGGCCATGGCCCGGGTAAATCCCCCCGTTGGGAAGCCCCGCCATGGAGCCACCAGATCGGCCTTGTCGGCCACCTTGGAATAGCCAACCCGCGCCCACCAGATCTTGTGTTCTGGTCGCAGATCAACCCTGGCGGCAAAGAGCCAACTATCCAAGGAGTAGGGATCTTTGTACCCGTCAGCCTTCCCCTTGAGGTTGGCGACGGGAACCCCCAACTCGTCGGCTCCCCGATCCCACTGCTTGATGTAGCGCACCCCAGGCACCACGGTATACGAGCCCAGGGGGATGGCATAGTGGGCCTCGATGGCTCCCAGAGCTACCACATCTGGGACGAGGGTGTAGTTGAGGAGCCACTTAAAGCCGGGGAGGCTCTTGTTCACCAGCTCGGCGACGATCAGGTTGTGGCGTGGATCTTTACCGGCCGCTACGAAGTTCTCAAAAGAGAGGGACTTGTTGACGGCGCTATCGTCGTTGTTCCCCCAACTATCTCCCTGGGCATCCTTGAAGGTGATCACATCGTGAAAGTCCTCGTGATCCCGGAGCTTTTGCCCCGTGAAATAGGCGAGCTTGAGGGTCGTTCCAGGGAGATCCCGACTCGTGAGGGAGTAGCCCTGGAAGGTGTTGGGGATCATCTTGGTGTCGTTGCTCTTGGTCAAGAGGCTCTCGAAGATCTGGCGTCCCGCTTTAAAAGAGCTTTGCCCCCGCCGATACTCGATGTAGGCCTGGGCCACGCTGGTCAGGCCGAAGTGGCCCGTATGTTTGACCTTGTAGCGGGAGAAGGTGTCCTTTCCAGCCTTAACGAACTTCACCTCATCTTTGTCCATGTGCCACGGGTTTTGGGTTGTATAGATCCCGATAGTCCCTCCAATCCCGTGGAAGTAGGCACTCTTGTAGACGAAACTTCCCCCAACTCCAATGGCCCAGTTGTCCTTGGTCTTGCCCGGATACTCCCGATCCCAATCCCATAGGAAGGCATTCAACCGCAACCGCCCATAGAAGATCCCTTCTCGGAAGAGATCCTCCAGTCGATCCACCTCCCCTGGGAGGACTTTGTACTTGAGGGTCATATTCCCTTTTAAAATCCGCTTCTCCTCCCCCTGCAACCCGGCTCCCGCGCCTAGGGTGAGGATGGTCGCTAGTGATAATTTGACAAGACGCATACCCCCTCCTTTAACACAAACCGCCCCGTTTGGGGCAACCACACTCATAATCGAGGACCCGGACATTGGAACGATCAGGAATGTCGATCCTCTTCTGCTGGGCCACATAGCGGGCGACGACTTCATAAACCGGTTCGATCCGATCTTCCCGGAGCCCCTTTCCAGCCCTTTGCAAGTTCCCTCCCCAGGCACTCACAAGGTAGGAGCGATTGGGATCTAGGGGCTTCCCATCCACCAGGATCTGGCGAATCCGCTTCCCCGTCGGGGCGTTGATCTGGATGGCATATTCCACGCCGGTGAGTCGGCTCATATCCCCACCCTGCTGGTAGAGGGGGTTGGGGTTAAAGACATTGTCAGCAATATCTTCGAGCAGCTGGGCGATCTGGGCCCCTTTGAGCTCGAAGGTGTAGACCTCGGGATAGGTAATGGCACTCATGTGGTAGATATGCTCCATCTGGATCCCCTCCCCTGGCAGAAGGGTCGTCCCCCATCGATACCCAGGAGTGAAGGCGATCTCACATCCCATCCGCTCCCGAATGGCATCCCCGATGAGCCGATCGAAAGTGGAGAAGAAGGTGTCCCGTTTGTAAAGAAGCCCCTTAGTCGTCCCGAGCGTGCGCTCCAGCTCGTGGCGATAGGGAGCCCGCCACCGCTCGATGAGTTCGAGCCCCTTCTTGTCGGGTGGAATGAGGTTGGAGGCGATGGGGATGAGCTTGTAGGCGAAATCCCGGACCCGCCCCTTGGCCACATCGATATCGAGACGCCCTATGAACTTCCCATGGCTTCCTGCTATAATGATGGTGGTCCCATTGATGGTGATCGGCTTGGGACCTGGATCGTGGGTGTGGCCACTGAGGATGAAATCGATGCCCCGAACCCTCCGGGCCACCTCCTGATCCACGCTGAACCCATCGTGGCTGAGAACCACGACACAATCCACCCCCTTGTCCTTGCGCAACTGATCTACATAGCCCTGGAGGCTATCGAGCCTGAGCCCGAAACTCCACCCTTGGGTGAATCGTTTGGGGTTGGCAGTGGAGGTGAAGGGAAAAGATTGGCCGATAATCCCTATCTTGGCTCCACCGACCTCCTTGATGGTGTAGGGAGGAAAGACCGTCTCCTCAAAGGTATCGCTAAAGGGATCGTCGTCCACGATATTCTGACTGACGAAGTCCCCACGTAAGCGCTCTAGGAGTTCGAGGACCCGCTCCTTGCCGTAGGTGAACTCCCAGTGGCCCACCATCACATCGACTCCCAGATAGTTCTGGGCATCGACGATCGCCTCCCCTCGACTCTTCAAAGCAACGGCGGTTCCCTGCCATGTATCCCCGCTGTCAAGGAGAAGAACATTCTCTGGACCCCGCTCCTTGCGGATCTGGTCGATCACTGTCTTCATATGGGCTATGCCCCCCATCTTGCCAAACTTCTTGGCCAACTCCTCGAAGTTGAGGTAGGTATCGAAATAGGCCTCCAGGGTATTGGGCTCGATGCCGTAAAACTTCAAAAAGGCCTGGCCACACAGAAACCCCGGTGTTCCCACCAGATTTTTGGCGCTCAAGAGGGTCGATGGCTCCCGCCAGTAGAGGGGTTCGAGATGGGCGTGGAGGTCGCAGATGTGCAAGAGGGTAACCTTCCCGACCGGCTCAAACTCCAACAGATCTTCCAACCCCACCTCATCGGGCCGCTTCTGGGCTTGGAGTTTGCCCCCCGAAAAGCCCAGCAGGCCAAGGGCCGCGGCGATATGGAGAAAGTCCCTTCGATCGATGGCCATGATGCTACCTTTTGAGTCCGGGAATTTGGATCTCTTGCCCTTTGGCCATATTGGTCACATAGACCTCCAGGGCCACCATTTGGGGACTACCCAACGGAATCTGAGCCAAGAGCGCATTCTTCATACACTGCTGGAACCGCTTTTGCAGGGTGAACATCTTTCCCTTGGTCATCCGATAGGCCGGCCAGGTGGCCGCCGCTTTGACCTTGGGATCCCCCAAATCGGGGAGGATCTGCATCCGCAACCGCAATCCCACCACATCCTTGCTATGGCAACTATCACAGGAGAGTCCCCGCTTACCCCGGCGCATCTTGAAGACCTCCTCCCCAAGTCGGTAGGCGGCCTGCATGGCTTCGTTGGCATTGACGTCGATGTTGATCTTCTCCCCGTTGGCTAGGGACTTCACGTATGCCGCGAACCCATCCATCTCAGCCGACTTGAGGGGGTAGGGCTGCTTTCCCCGGTCATACATGAAGGCCTGGAGCATCTGGTCGATGGCTACCACCATTCCGATCTTGGGAATGTAGCGGGGGAATCCGGCCAGATACTTGGGAAGCTCCTCCTCGTCAATTTCTAAAAACTTGGCCAACGCCTCTTCACCCCCCAATTCTTCCAGATGCTCGGCCCCCTCCTCCACGAAGATGTCGGCCGGATTGTTTTCGAGCATCTCCTCGTACAAAGCCCGATCCTGAGCACTCATGCTCAACTTCTCTTCGGCAACGACCATACCACCCATGAGAAGGCCCGCAAGGGCAATCGATAGGAGCCGTTTCATCGCCTATCCTTTCGGTCTAACCCGTTTGCTCTTCTCGTTGACCTCACCCAGATTATCCTTGTAGACCACCTTGATCACTCCAGGCCCAGTCACCTTCATGTTGATAGAGAAGTAAGGGTTGGTAGAGACCGTCTCCCACGGGAGGATGGTGGTAAAAAGTTCGTCGTTGAAGTAGAACTTGACCTCGTTGATGTAGTGGAGGGGTTTGATCTTGCCGGTCTTTTTGTCCTTGCGCATGCCGGTCTCCATCGGGTGGATCACGATGAAGTCGACCTTGACGATATCGCCAACCTTATACTTGCGGGGTTTGATCTTGATAATCGATTTGCGTGCCATCTCTTCCTCCTTATCCACAGCCACCAATCGTCACTTTGACCGGTTTCGAGGCCATGAGAGCCTCCCCGTTGTCCAACACCGCCACGGCCACCACATCCTGGGACTGGCTCAGTTTAATCCGGGTGGCAAAGTAGGGCCGCCCGTTCCGAGGAGTCAAGAAGACATCGGCACTCCTGGCATTGGAGTTCTTGGTGGTGAGGATATGGATGGAGCGCACCCGTTCGATAGGCAACTCCACATTGACCTTCACCGGTACCACAGCCCCGTTTTCGGCGATCTCGGGGACGATGAGCTTCACTCGATCGCTCGCTTTGGCCCCCTTCCCGTTGGTGATGACCTCCAGGGCCTTCTGGAAGGAGATGGCATTCTTGCTCTTTGGCTTCTTGGGGGCCTCGGCCAGGAGGGATCCCGCCAAAATTGGCACCAGGGGAAGCGCCCCTACTCCTTGGAGAAAGGTTCGTCGTTGCATCACTCCTCCTTTTTGCTCACGACATAGGATGCGATCTCACAGATCTCCTTGGGGGTGAAGAGCCCCGTAGTCAAGTTGATGGTCATATGGGTGGTTGGATTGTCCACCCGGGCATCGGCGATCTTCTGGTAGACGAAGGCGTAATCCCTGGCTCCAGTATCGATGAAGAGCTCCTTGTAGCGGTGCAAGTCGGGTCCCACATTTCCAGGTCCCTGGGCTCCCTCGATATTGTGGCAGGCAACGCAGTTTCCATACTGTTTGGGTACCTTCTTCCCATTGACGACGATGAATCGGGGGAGCCCCTTGGGAGGGGGAGTTTTGGCCTTCTTGCCGTTGAGGTTGTGGAAGATATACCGCCCCCTGGCAATAGCGTCGGGATCATCGGTGATACACCCCTTGGGCATGGTGTAGCGCTTAGGAGGTGGGAGCTTGTCTTGCTCCAAGATCGCCGACGCATCTGGGTGTTCGACGACATCTTTATAGTCCTTAGCAAAGCTGCACAAGAGAGTTGCTCCAAGTGTGAGAACCAACCAGCCTCGCATTGCCACTCCTTTTGGCGTGATCGCAAAAATGGTAACGAGAAGTTGTAAAATTTTTGTAAAAAGTGGGGGAAGCTAGAAGCGGTAGATGAAGGTACTGCCCCTCTCAGGCTTGGAGACAACTCGAAGGTCGATTCCCTCCTCCTCGACAATGGCCTTGACGATACTTAGCCCAATTCCAAAGCCCCCCTTGTTGTGGTCCTCCCGATAGAAACGCTCAAAAATCCGCTCGGGATCCTCAATCCCGATGCCATAGTCACGAATGGCCAGAAGAATCCCCTTGGGGGAGGATTTGAGATAGATCTTCACCCTTCCCCCCTCCTTGGAGTATTTGATGGCGTTGGAGAGGGTGTTGTCGATGAGGCGCTGGAGTCTGGTCCGATTGGAGATGACACCCACTCCCGGTTCAATTCTAGGGGAGAGTTCGATCCGGCGCAAAGCGGCAACCTCCCTGAAATAGTCCACCCGCTCTTGGACCAGTTTGCTCAAATCTATGGTGGTGCGCCGGTAGTCGATGCGATCCTTCTTGATGAGATAGTCCATATCGTTGTAGATATTCCCCAAAACCTTGGCGGCAGCTTTGATCCGGGCGAGGTACTTGTTGGAGCCGAACTTCTGGTTGAAAAGGTCGATATTGACATTGATGATGCTCAAGGGGGTGTTGATTTCGTGCATCGAGTCCTTGATGAAGTTGTCGAGGGCCCTATTGACCTGTTCGAAGGGAGTGAGGAAGTGTTTGAGGAGGAGATAGGAGAAGAGGGCTAAGAGGACGACGATTCCAAGGGCGATGAGGAGGCTCATCCGGTAGATCTGCCAAAGGTTGGCCTTGGTAGAGACAATGAGGTAGCGGGCTCCAAAGTAGATCCCATCGGGAAGTTCGAGGATGTAGTAGCGCCGTGCCCCATCGGCGTGATACCCTGGGGCAAAGGAGGAGGGGGTAAAGTCCAAAAGGGAGAAGATCGGTTTGAAATTGCGATCGAAGAGGCCAGAGCGATACTGGTTGTAGCGGGGATAGCGAAAGACCTGCTGGGTGTTGTCGTATTCCTCCATCTGGGCGACGATACGCAAGGCCACCTCCCGCAGCTCTTTCTTGATCTTGGCCTCGTTGATTTGGAGCATCAAGTTGGTATAGACGAAGAGGGGAACGAAGAGGGCGATCCCAAGGAGTGCCGTGTAGAGGAGGGCGTAACGGAGGGCGTAGCCTTTGGCGTCAAGAATCAAGGCGGTACCCTACCCCATGGATCGTCTTGATCCGCTCCTTCCCCAATTTCTTGCGGAGCCGGTTGATGTGGACCCGTACATTGGCCCCATCCACATACTCCCCCCACACCGCCTCACAGATACGCTCTACCGGGAGCACTTGACCCCGGTGCTGGAGGAGCAATTCGAGGATGCGCCGCTCTTGACGGGTGAGGGGAAGGATCTGATCTTCTTGGACGAGCTCGAAGCGGCGGGTATCGTACCAGAGTCCATCCCCAAGATCGATGCGCTCCTCCACGCTTCCAAAGCACTCCCGCCGCAGGGCGTGTTCCATGCGTACCTGGAGCTCCCGTAAATCGAAGGGCTTCTTGATGTAGTCACAACAGCCAAGTTCAAACCCCTTGGCCAGATCATCCACATGGGTGAGGGAGGTGATGAAGATAGCCGGGGTCTTGGAGCCGGCTTCACGAATCTCCCGGAGCAGGGTAAATCCGTCGACTCCTGGCACCTTCACATCGAGGAGGATCAAATCGCAATGGCACTGGAAGAACCGATCGAAAAAGTCGGCTCCACTCTCAAAACTCTCCACCTCGTAGCCTAGATCCTCCAAGAACTCCTCGATACTTACCCGCAGGGCATACTCATCCTCCAGAAGAAAAACCCTCATTGGATCACCCCCTCCTTTTTCTCCCGGCGAAACTTGTCCAAGATAATGTCAATGAGTTGTTCCTTGTCGTACTCCCGTAAGATAGCTCTGGCTTCGATTTCGAACTCTCGCTTGAGTTCGGGATCCTCGCTCTTGGCGAGGAACTCCAAGACACTCCGATCGTAGACCGAATTGAAATTGGCTTCCGGACGGCGCCAGAGGTTGATGAGGTCATAGAAATCTTCCCGATCCAGTTCGAGGAAGAAGGCAAGGTTCTCCTGGAAGCGGGCAAGCTCATCGGCCCGCTCCCGGTGGATCGCCAACACCACGATGCCGATGCGCTCCTGGGTACTGCTGTGCATGGGGGCCATGATGAAGAGGTAGTTCCCATCGAAGGTAAAACCCTCCCGTTGCAGTTCTTGCCATTGAATCGCCTCCAAGCGCTTCAGGAGGGGGGCATTGTAGTTGCGGTTGGCCACGACGAAACCATGCACACTTGGATTTTCCCGCATGAGGGTAGCTACCTCCAAGTAACTTCCATCCATGAGGACGAAGAGCTCAATCCCATGTTCGCGTAACCGATCGGTCAAGGGTTCGAAGAAGGAGATCACCTCCAAGTAGCCGATGATCTTATATCCATCCTTGATGGGAGCCGTCGCCTTGATGGTCAAGAGCCGACCGGTCTCGATGCCAACCTTGGGATGGACGATCTTGAAATTGGAAAGATCCTTGCGGAACCCCTCAATCGGCATTCCCACATACTCCTGGTCCCAACTCCTGGCAAAGATGGTCAAGTCTTTGGCGATGATCTGGGCCCGCAGGTCATCCAGTTGGATATAGCGGTGGAGATAGCCCAAGGAGTTGGCCAAGATCTCGTGGCCCCGATCCTCGTCGATCTCCTTGAGAGCCTCTTTGAGGGCGCTATTTTGGGCGAGGGTAATGGCAACCATGAGAGCTTGAGCTGTATGATCGTGGAGGAGTTTTTGGTAGTAGTGGACGATCTTACGGGAGAGGATCCGGTAGTGGTCGCTCTCAACCCCAAGAGCAACGATGTAAAAGAGGATGGAAGCGGTCACGAGCAAGAGAGTGAAGAAGATCCAAAACCACTTCCGCATCATTTAAAACCGCCCCGAAGGGCGGTTCAGTTCTAGTATCGGTAGCGAATGTAAAACCGCAGATCCTGGGCCTTCTTCAGAGCACCCATCGCTTTGGCGAGGGGTGAGTCGACATCAATTGGAGCACCCCCGTTGCCAAAGAATCCGTTGCTCCCCGTATAGTCGTAGTCCATGTAGGTGTAGCGCACTTGGGCCGTGAGCTTCTTCCCAATAATCTCCTTGTTGAGCCAGATCTCATAGGCGTCGCCCCGGGTTGCAAGTTTGCTTCCAGCCAAAGTATCCTCACCATAGGTAAAGCTTCTCCAATACTTACTTCCATGGTTGAACTCAATCCCAACCCGGGCATTGCTGATGAGCTGGCAGGGCCAGTTCACTCCGGCATAGACAGAGCTTCCCGTCTTGTCCTCTCCTGGAGCGGCTCCAATGACCATTGGTCCATTGGGAGTCATCATCGTCATCCCGAGCATCTGGTTCTCACCCTTGGGCATTGTCTTGCTCCAAGCGAAGCTGATGAAGGCATTGGTATCGTCCAGGAAATCGTTGATTCCATCTCCAATTCCCTGGGCCACCAGGCTCACAGCCCCACCATACATATCCCCAAGCTGGCGAAAATCGGCGAGGTAGGCACCGTTGGGCGCTTGAGTCTTGATGACTAGCCCAGGGAGCTTCCAGGCTTTAAAGGCGGTAGTATGGATGGAGTACTGACCATCGTCATAGGGGACGAAGATGAAACCGAAGAGATCGGTATTGTTCCATCCAGGAACCTTGGTATAGTCGCTTCCACTCATGTTGGTCAAGATCAAAGATCCGGTGGTCACCTGATCAGGATTTTGGGGATCGGGACCAACGAGGCCGATAATATTGGGCTGGACACCTGCATAGCGGATAGAGGCGTTGGTCATGCCCCGACCCATACAGAGTTTGAGGAACATACCGGGAATACCGGTGGCATCTTCGAACTTGAATTTGAAGCTTGCCCCGTCAAATTCGGTATTGATGATATGGCCGATTGGGGATTTGGGGTCTTGATCTTCCCGGAAATTGACCAGGAGTCCATCTGTTGCTGGGCGCCGACCAATACTCGCCGACCAGGGAATACCTGTCCCCAGGAAGCTATCGCCAAAGTAGAGCCAGTAGGCCTCTTTGACCCGGAGCTCTCCATTGGGGTTGGGAGTCTCGTTGACGATCCAATCGAAGTAGCTAAAGGTCGGCATAGCCCCGCCGGTCATCTGGCCATAGGCTTTATAATAGCTCAAAAGTCCTTTAAAGACCAGGTTATCCGTTGGAGCAAAGCCCATTCCTAGCCAGAGTCGGTTGCTAAAAATCCCATTCCACTTGCTATCCCCATTGGCATACTCATATCCAATTACATCGTAGGCCGTCCTAAAGTCGACATTCCACTTGACATTGTCCCCGGCATCGTGGGCCTTAATCTCCCGAATCTGGCGTTTCAAAGCCGCCAGGTTGATCTTGGATTGGGCCTCCTTGAGTTCGGCAAGCTCCCGTTTGAGCTGCTCCAACTCGGCCCGCAGATCGTCAATTCCAGCAGGACCACTAGCATAAGAAAGGGTTGCCAAAGCTGCAACGGCAGATAGTGCAATCAATTTTTTCATCCCGCTCTCCTTCGTGAAGTTTGACTATAGTTAGATTATAGTAGAATGAGTTTTAAGGATTACTTAATAGTCCATCAAACGGGATGAAGAAAATTATAATAGGGGATTATAAACATTTTTGCATTAAAAAGGAGCAAGCCTATAAAAAGATATGAAGACATAAGGAGTTCAATTCACCAACCATGGAGAAAAGCGTTCCTGGAAGAAATGAATGGAAGGAGTTGAGAGGAGTTATTGCTCGGCCCGGCACCGCCCTACTGTTCCACACCCGGAGGGTGCAGTATCATCAGCGAAGCGGAGC
>PUXW01000019.1 GCA_009659925.1 Nitratiruptor sp.
CCGATTCAAACCACCCTGTACAAAGAAGGATCGAAAAGATAAAAGAGCTCGACTTTGTTCGCACTATCGAAAGATCGATTGGCCAAGAGTAAAGCCTGGGGCACCTCTACCACCCGGGTGTGAAGACGCGGTTGGATCGTTGGTATCTTGCCTAAAATCCCATTGAGAGCGCCAGAGAGGACGAAGATGTTGAGCCCCCACTTGTTGGTGATGGCGACCCTAAACATCGACGATCTCTTCCAATTGGGCGAAGTGGTGGATGAGGTAGTCTGGTCCGAGGGCCTGGAGGTCTTCCCCTTGGTTGTAGCCGTAGGTGACGGCCACGCAGGGGAGTTGGGCTTGCTGGGCGGCGAGGATGTCGTTCTTGCTATCGCCTACCATTAGCGCTTTTGTGGTTTTCGACCTGTCTAAGATGTAGTGGAGCATGGCAGGATCTGGCTTTTTCCCATGGAGCGTATCACCCCCGACGACGATATCGAAAAGATCGATCTCCAAGGTTTGCAATATGGGCCGGACGAAGCGCTCCGGTTTGTTGGTGGCGATGGCCAGCTTTTTGTGAGAGAGGCTCTCAAGGGTCTCTTTGACCCCTGGATAGAGGGTGGTCTTTGTAACGAGGTTCTTTTCGTAGTGCTCCAAAAAGATCTCCAGGGCCTCCTTGAGGAGGCGATGGGAGAGGGGCTTTGGCTCTTTGGAGCCGCTAAGGGCTCGATGGACCAGCATCTTGGCCCCGTTACCCACCCATGTGCGGATGGTTGCCTCATCGAAAGGTTCTCGACCAAGCCGAGCGAGCATGAAGTTGACGCTTCGTGCCAGGTCTGGGGCGCTGTCGATGAGGGTGCCATCCAGATCGAAGATGATCAGCTCCATCTTCTCCCTTGCAAAATTTTCGCCATTGTAACACAATTCAAAACCGCCGCCAAAACTCGGGACTCAAAAGCAAGATGAAGGTGTAAAATTCGAGCCTGCCCACGATCATAAAGAGGGCAAGTAGGAGCTTCTGGCCATCGGTGAAGATGGCGAAGTTCTCCGCTGGACCCACATGGCCAAAGCCTGGACCGATGTTCCCGATGGTGGCCAAAGCAGCGCTCACAGAGGTGAGGAAATCGTAGCCGCTGGCAAAGAGGAAGAGGGCGAGGGCCGTGGTGGTGAGGGTAAAGAGGAAGAAAAAGCCGGTCACACTGGCCAGGATTCGCGGGGGGATGGGCCGGTTGTCGATGTAGATGCCAATGAGTGCCCTTGGGTGGAGGATCTGTTTGAGCTGGGCCAGGAGGGTTTTGATTAGGACCAGATAGCGGATCACTTTGACCCCTCCAGCTGTACTGCCGGCATTGCCACCGATGAACATCGGCACGAAGATGGTGGCGATCGCGAGGGTCGACCACTTGGAGTAGTCGGTGGAGGCAAATCCCGTGGTGGTGATGATGGAGGCGATGGTGAAACAGGAGTGGGTCAGGGAGTGCCAGATGGTATCGCCCCCTTCCACCACATGGATGGTGGTTAGAGCCAGAGAGAGGAGGAGGACGATGGCCAGGAACCACCGCACCTCATCGCTCCCATAACCTCCCCAATCCCCCCGCAAGGCCCGTAGATGGGCGATGAAGTTGATGGCACTGGCGATCATGAAGAGGGTGGTGACCCAGAGGATAAAGGGGTTGTGCTCCCAGTAACCCAAGGAGGCGTTTTTGGTGGAAAAGCCTCCGGTGGAGATGGTGGAGAGGGCGTGGTTGATGGCATCGAAGGGTTCCATCCCACCCAGATAGAGGAGCAGGGCGTCGGCGATGGTGAGGAGTCCGTAGATCTTCCAGAGCCCCAAGGCGGTGTCGCGAATTTTGGGGGTGAGCTTTTCGAGGGTGATGCCGGTCGATTCCGATTTGAAGAGGGTGAGGGAGCCGGTGGGGTTGATGAGGGTGAGGAGTCCTACCCCAAGGACGACGATCCCCATCCCGCCCAGCCAGTGGGTGAGGGAGCGCAGCATCAGCACCCAATGGGGGAGTGCCTCGATGTCGGTGTAGATGGTGGCTCCAGTGGTGGTGAAGCCGCTGATGGCCTCGAAGAAGGCATCGATCAGGGAGATGGAGGAGCCAAGATAGAGGGGGATCCCTCCGGCGATGCCCAACAAGATCCAGACCAGATTGACCGCCAAGATCGCCTCCTTGATCCCCATGGCCAGGGGCCAGTGGCGCAACCAGATCAAAAGGATCCCGTTGAGGCCCAAAAAGGCGGCGACGAAGAGGGCGTAAGAGGTGATCTCTTCGTGCCAGAGGAGGCCTGTGAGCAGGGGGATGCAAAAGAAGAGTCCCAAGGTCGTTCCGATGATGGAGAGGAATTTGAGGATGGTCTTTAGAGCCCTTCGATCCATGGCTTCGCCTCCTGTTCGTAGCGGCTATGGCAAAAGAGGATGATCCGATCTCCTGGCTGGAGGATGGTGGTCCCAGGATCGAGGAGCTTGTCTCGCACGACGAAGAGACGTGCTGGAAACCTGGGTGGGGCGATCTTGGTGCCAACGAGGGTGGAGTCCGGCAAGATCTGGCGCACGAAGAGGCTCCCCCGCCCGCCGCAAAAGTGTCGTTGAGGAGCGATCTTGCTGGATGCGACCCGCTCCAAGATGGCGTAATAGGCCCCCATTTTGGGACCTCGGATCGGGACGATGGAGAGCTTGTGCATGAGGTCGTAGTAGTGGGGGTCGTTGTTGATGGCGATGGTGCGCGGGATACCATGCTCTTTGGCTTCGAGACACTTGACGATGTTGGCTTCGTCGTCGTCGCTGGTGGCGATGACCATGTCGGCCCGATGGAGGTTCTCTTCGTCGAAGATGGTGTGTTCGGTATACTTGGCGTTGATGATGGTGGCTTGGTTTTGGAGGAGTTCGCTGGCCCTTTGGCACCTAATGGGATCGGTGTCGATGATCTTGAGCTCCACCTTGGGAGCGATCTGCTGGGCGATCTGGAGTCCTAAGAAGTTGGCTTCAAAGAGGACGACCCGCTTGATGGCGTTTGTGGCGGAGGTGTTGAGTTGCGAACAAAGAGTGCGGATTCCCTCAGGATAGCCCAAAAGGTAGATGAGGTCCCCCTCCTGGATGGGGCCAGAGGGCAGGAGGAGCTCCTTGTTTCGTTCCAGAGCTACTGGAGCCACCAGCTCCCCGTGGAGCTCCTCGAAGGTGGCTGGGATCGATCCATTGGCCATGACCGAGACCAGCAGAAGGTCGTCGCTTCGGGGGATCCCTTTGACGTTGTTGGCTTTGGGAAAGTCCAGGAGCAAGGAGATGGATGTGGCGGTGGTCAAAAATGGGAAGATCGCCTCGTCGATGCCAAGTCTTTTGGCGATGGAGCTCTTGGCGAAATAGGGGTTGCGCAGCCGGATGAGGGTTTGACTCGCTTGAATGGTGTCGGTGGCGATGAGGGTGGAGAGGAGATTGGCCTCGTCGCTGTCGGTGATGGCGATGAAGGTGTCGAAGCTGGATCGGGGGAGTTTGCGATAAGTATCTGGATCCTCCACATCTCCTAAAATCGGGAGAACGTCGATGGTCTCCCCTAAGCGCTCCAGAGCCTCCTGGTTCTTGTCGATGATGTAGACGTTATGGTGTGGGCAGAGGGTGCTGGCCAGGCGGTAGCCTACCTGTCCGGCTCCAGCGATGAGGATCTCCATGATCTCTCCTTGTGGCCAGGGTGTAAAAATTATTCTACAATATGGAAAGAGTTCCAGGCAAAGGAAGAAGATGAGAAGAAAGTGGGTGGCCACGGGAATCATCATGGCCCTCATCGCCCTTTTCTCCTATCTCGCCTACGATTTTTTCACCTACCGTAGCAAATATGCCGTGAGCGATGCGGCTTTTATCCGGAGCGACTCTTTGAGCTTTCTAGGATTTAAAGTGGGGGGCAAGGTGGTCCATCTGACCAAGCGGGAGGGGGAAGGGGTAGAAGCCGGGGAGCTGCTGGCCAGGCTGGATGATCGTGACTTTGTACTGGCCAAAGAGGGGCTTGAAAAGGAGATTGCAAGTTTAAAAGAGCACAACCAGGCCTTGCGGCTCAAAAGGGAGCGCGTTGCCAAGGATTTAGCCATCGAGCTGGAACTCCATCGCAACGAATATACCGCCGCGAGCCACCAGATCGCAGCCCTTGAGG
Organism: Nitratiruptor sp.; assembly: GCA_009659925.1. Lineage (GTDB taxonomy): Bacteria > Campylobacterota > Campylobacteria > Campylobacterales > Nitratiruptoraceae > Nitratiruptor. The sequence continues at coordinate 4,122 of PUXW01000019.1, forward strand.
CCAAGATCGAAGGGTTACGAGCCCGGTACGAAAAGGTGGGTGCCGATGCCAGGCGGCTTGAGCGTTTGTGGGAGCGTCGCCTCATCGCCCGGAGCGATCTGGAGGCGGCCAAAAGCCAGCGGGACTATCTGGCCAAAGAGATCGCGGCCTTGAGGCAAGAGCTTCGGGCCAAGCGGGTTCAGCTCTCCAACGCCAAACTGGCCATCGAGGCGGTAAAAAATAAGCAAAAACTCCTCCAAGAGTTGGATCGCCAGATCGAAGCTGGAGAGGATCGAATCGAAGGGCTTGAGAAAGAGCTGGCCCAGATCGAGGAGAAGATCGGCTATTGCAGGCTCTATGCCCCCTTTGCCGGACGCATCGCCAAGCGGTTCGTCAATATAGAGCGGGTGGTGGAGGCGGGTAGCCCCATCTACGCCCTCGTCGATCCCAGCCAGCTCCATGTGGAGGTGCTCTTGAGTGAGAAGAAGTTGCGGGGGGTGGCCCCAGGGAATCGGGTGTTGATCGAGGTGGATGCCTATCCGGATCGGGTCTATCGCGGCAGGGTGGAGGAGATTTTGCCCGCCTCGGCGGCCACCTTCGCCCTGGTGCCCCGGGACATCGCCAGCGGGGAGTTCACCAAGCTGGATCAGCGCTTCGTGGTCCGTATCCAGCTTTTAAACCCTACCCAGGATTTACGGGTTGGAATGGGGGCCAGCGTTGCCATCCAACGAAAATAGGCCTTGGGAGATTGGCCCCAGGGAGCGGGCGCTTTTTACCTTCATCGTCATGGTGGGGGCCTTCATGGCCATTTTGGATACCACTGTGGTGGATGTGATCGTTCCTAAGCTCACCGGACCTCTGGCCACCGACATGTACGGGGTGCAGTGGATCATCACCAGCTATATGATCGCCGCGGCTATTGGCCTCTTGGTCTGCGAGTATTTGATCAAGAACTTTGGCTCGAAGCGGGTCTACCTGGCGGGGGTAGCCCTTTTTTCCCTGGCTTCTCTTGCCTGTGGCCTCTCCCACTCCCTGGAGCAGATCATCGCAGCCCGAATCCTCCAGGGTCTGGCCGAAGCCCTCATCATGGTCACCAGCCATGTGATGGTCTTTAGCTATTTCCCTCCCGAAAAGAAGGGGCTTGCCATGGGGATCTTCGCCCTGGGAGTCAGTTTCGCCCCGGCCCTGGGGCCCACGGTGGGGGGCTATTTGAGCGAGTATTACGGGTGGCGGATGGTCTTCTTCATCAATGTGCCCATCGGGCTCTTGCTGGTGGTCGCCGGGCTCTTCTATTTACCCAAAGATCGCCATTTGGAAAGGGCAACCCTCAACTTCCTCAGCCTCTTCTTCCTCTCTCTGGCCACCATCGCCCTCTTGATCATGCTCTCCAAGGGGCAGCAGTTGGGGTGGTTCGATTCGACCCTCATTGGAATGCTCCTTTATGTGAGCGTGGTGGGCTATCTGCTCTACATCTTGAGCGAACTCCATGCCAAGGTGCGGCTCATCGACTTCAGCCTCTTTAGGCGGAGCGATTTTACCAACGGGATCTTGATCTACTTCATCATCCTGGGCTTTTCGATGTACCAGTACTTCTATCTGCTGCCCATCTACTACGAGCACATCAAGGGGCTGCCCACCCTCGATGCTGGGATTGCCGTTTTTGCCTTTGCCCTTTTCATCGGGATCTTCTCCCCTATCGCCGGAATCTTGAGCGATCGCATCGGGGCCAAGGTGACCATCGCCATCGCCAGCCTCATCTATGTCTCCACCGCCCTCTTCCTCTTGCCCCGGCTCAACTACTACACCCCCCTCGCCCAGGCGATCCTGCTCACCATTCCCTTTGGGATCGGGATGGGGATGTTCTTCGCCCCGGTGACGGTGCTCATCTTGCAAAGCGCTCCGGAGCACAAAAGCGAACTGGCCATCGTCTTGATGGACTATGTCCGCTTCGTAGGGGGGAGTTTTGGCACAGCTTTAGCCACCAACAACATGGAGTACTTCAAGAACTTCCACTTCGATCGGATGGTGGAGATCCAAAATCGCGAATATGTAGAGCTCTTCTTGCGCCAGTTCCAGGAGTTCCTGGGCCTTTCGTGGGAGGTGGTCCAAGAGCTCTTTCGCCGCTACGAGCTCTTTATGAGCTACAACTACGGCTTTTCCAATACCTTCATCCACGCTGGCTACTGGGCGCTCTTTGGGCTTGTTTTCGTTGTGGCACTCTTCGTTGCAGGAGGGAAAAGTGCGGGGAATCGTCGTGGTTAGTCTGGCTTTGAGTCTGTTTGGGGGAGGCTTCGAGGAGTTCCTTGCAGGCGTTGATGGCAATCTCCTGCTGCGCTCCAAGGATTTCGAGATCCAGGCTAAAAAGTGGCAGGTGCGGGTGGAGGAGGGGAAGGATCTGCCCCAGGTTGATGGAAAGGTGCACGGAATGCGCCTGGCCACTACGCCGACGATCACCTTGCATCTGCCCCAGGCTTCGATGACTCTACCCATGGGGAGCAAGAGCCGTTTTGAGGCAGAACTTGCCATCTCCTATCCCCTCTTTACGGGTCACGCCATCGCCCACTCCATCCAGCGGGCCAAGTTGGAGCTGATCAAAGCCAGATTGGAAAGACGGGACCTGCGCCGCCGACTCTACATGCAAGCAACTCTCCTTTACGGTCGGCTCTACCAGCTCCTTCACGCCAAAAAGGCCCTCCTCAAAGCCAAAGAGGCCCTCGATGCCAGCTACAAGCGGGCCAAAGGGTTTTATGAGCAGGGGCTCATTCCATTGAGCGATCTATACACCATCGATGCCAAGCGCTACGAAGTTCAAGCCCAAATCGAAGAGCTTGGAGCCAGAGTTATAGAGGTGCGCAACTTCATGGCCTATTTGGCCGGAGCCGCTCCGACCAAGATCACCCTTCCCACAATCGACTTACCAGCAAAACTGGATGTCCTGGAGCGGGGGGATATCTTGGCCTTGCGGGAGGCTCTACGCATCGGGGCGGTGGAGGTGGAGCTGGCCAGATCGAAACTCTTTCCCCGTATCGGGGTGAGGGGGGCGTTGCGCCGTTTTGGCGATAGCCTCAGACTCGATGGGGATGGGTATCGCAATGGGGATGAGAGCTATGTGGGGGCGGCCATCACCTACAACTTCTACCATGGAGGCAGCAACAAGGCAGGAGTCGAAGGGGCCAAATACAAGCTCCTGGCTATGAAGAGCGCCTATGAGGACTATGTGCGCAAGGCCAAGAGCGATCTTGCCAGCGCCAAGGCCCTCCTTCACGCCCTCGAAGCCAAACGAAAGGCTGCCGCCAAGGGACTGGAAGCGGCTCAGAGCTACTACGAGCTTACCCTCGGGCGCTATGAGAACCAGCTGGTCAGTGGGGATGAGCTTGCCCGCTCCATCGCCTCCCTGGCCCGGGCCAGGGCCGATTTGGCCGGAGTGGAAGGGGAGCTCTTCGTGCAAAAGTGCAAGATCTTGCTCCTCTCTTCCCTCAAACACTTCGAGGAGGTGGTTCGATGAAGATCGCACTGGTACTTGGAAGTGGGGGAGCCAGAGGATACGCCCATATCGGGGTGATTGAGGAGCTGATAGCACGGGGCCATGAGATCATCTCCATCAGTGGATCGTCGATGGGGGCCCTGGTAGGTGGGCTCTATGCGGCAGGGGGGCTGGAGGAGTACAAGGAGTGGGTCTTGGGGCTTGACGCCTTCGATGTGGCCAAGTTGTTGGACATTAGCTTCGACAAGCGGGGATTCATCAAGGGGGAGCGGATCTTTCGAAAGCTCGAAGAGATCGTGGATCGGCGCCGGATCGAAGAGCTGCCCATCAAGTTCACTGCCGTGGCCACCGAGGTGCGGCGCAACAGGGAGGTCTGGTTCCAGGAGGGGGATCTCCTCACCGCTATCCGGGCCTCCATCGCCATTCCCTCCTTCTTCACCCCCGTGGAGTTGAATGGGATGCTCCTCGTTGATGGTGGAGTCCTCAACCCCTTGCCGGTGGCTCCTGTTATGAGTGATCACGCAGATCGGATCGTTGCGGTCAATCTCTACGCCGATCGGCCAAAGCCCCAGATCCAACTGCCCCAGCAGGAGCAAGAGCGCCTCGATCGGCTGGAGCAGGCCAAAGAGGCCCTCAAAGAGCGGTTCAAGGAGCTTGTGAGCGACGAGGACTACTCGATGTTCGACATCATCACCATGAGTTTCGATGGCATGCAAAACACCCTCATCCGCTACCGGCTGGCCGGATATCCGCCGGATCTGCTCATCGAGATCTCCAAGGATGTCTGTGGCACCTACGATTTTCACAAGGCCTACGAGGTGATCGAAGTTGGGCGGATGGTGGCCAGGGAGGCTCTAGACGGGGCTGGGATCTAGTCTAGGCCGCCTGGATCAGCTTGCCCAGGATTCCGGGGATGAGCTCCTTGCCCGTGCGGACGTAGTGGAGCTCGTAGTAGTTGTTGATGATGTACTCGAAGTCGGTTTTGGCCTCCTCGTCGCTGGCAACCAGCAAGGCGGCTCCAGGTTCGATCTCCAGATCGTCCGGAGGCAGGAGAATCGTTTCACGCTTTTGGGGGTTGTGGTAGAGGAGGAAGATGATCCGGTTGTGCTCACGCCAGTTGGCCCGGGAGCGTTTGAGGACCTCTAGGGTGATGGTGGCTCCGGCCATGAGTTCATGGTAGAGGGCGTAAGCCTCTTCCTCGTCGATGGTCACTTCGAAGAGGAGGGGATTCTTCCCGATGGTGGCCCGGAGCTGCCCCACCAGATTCATTGCCCAGATGTTGTCCTTTTTGTGGATGAGGCGGATAAACTTGTTGGCCAGGGGGTGGGCGATGAAGTTGTAGGTATATTTGGCCAAGATCCGCTCGAGGATGTAGACCTTGTCGATCCGGGCCGATTTGAAGATGGAGATATCTTCCAAAGAGTTCTCCCGGGCGATGGTGTAGATGTTGGGGTTGAGCTTCTTGGCGGTGGAGAGGATGGTGAGGTTGATCATATCGTCCTTGGTGGCGGCGATGATACAGCTGGCCTCCTTGATGCCGGCCCGGATGAGCATCTGGATATCCTCGGCATCTCCGTAGAGGGCGCTCTGCTTCTTCTTCTTGTAGTCGCTGGATTTGATGTCGATGGAGACATACTCGATGCCGGCCCGCTCCAGGGCGTGGGCTAGGGCGTGGCCCATCCGGCCATAGCCGCAGATGATATACTTGCCCTTGGGCAAGAACTCCCGCTTGCGGATCTTCAATATGTGGCCAAAGACCCACATCTCCAGGAGCCAGATGTAGGGAGCGGTGATCTCGAAGTAGAGCCGGTCGGAGATGATCTTGAAGGGATCCTCGATGTGGCGGATACCGATGTTACGCAGATGTTCGGTGTTCTCCTTGGTAGTGGACTTGACGATGACATCTACTTTCTTGTTGAGGAGTTTGCACATGAGGGCGATCTTGGCGTTTTTGATGTCGTCTTCAAAAAGGACCACCACCGCCTTGCAGTTTTTATGGTGGATGCCGGCCAGTTTGAGGGTGGCCGGTTTGGTGGTATCGGCGCTAATGGCCGGAACTTCGGGGATGTAGTTTTCCAGTTCGATCTGTTCGATCTTGGTCTCGTCCTTGTCTACTACCACGATTCGAATCCCCTCCTGGTTGAGGCGGCTGATGATCTCCCGGGTGACATTGTTGTAGCCTAGGACGATGATGAAGGGTTCGGCGATCTTCTCGATCTTGGAGCGAAAACGGGCTAGGGCCAGCTCCCGGGCCAGCTTCTTGTCCTGGACCAGGGCGACGATGGTTCCAATCCCGTAAAACCAGCCGATGACAGTTATGAAGATGGTGAAGTTGACCCAGAGCCGCTGGGGGTAGGTGAACTCGTAGGGAATTTCGCCAAAGCCTATGGTGGTGGCCATGTAGCTGACAAAGTAGAAGGCGTCGAAGAAGGTGAAGTGGTAGACGTTCCCATCGGCGTCCCGGCCTGGAATGAGCATGAGGCCGGTGATGGAGATGGCGAAGGTGATGATGATCACCAGGATGGGGATGCGCATCCGGTGGATGATGATCCAGGCGCTGTTGGAGCTTTCCATGGTCACCGTTTGGATTTGAGGGTATCACCGATAAAAAGGAGCACCGAGACGATGTTGGCAAGCAGCGCTCCCCCGCTCATGGAGATGATCACGACGGTACTCTCCAGATCGAGACCGCCCAGCACATAGACCGCCAGAGCCCAGACGCTAGCGGCCCCAATGAGCTGGATATCGGCCACGAGGCTGGTGGCCAGCAGGACTGAGCCCAGCTGGGTCTTGTCCCCGAGCTTGAGGATGGTGGCGATGAGGTTGACGATGATGGCAGCGAAAAGCTCCCACTTGCTATGGTATTCGATGTTGGCTGGATCGCCGTAGAAGAAGCCGAAGTTGGTGGTCATGGCGAGGATGAAGAAGAATCCGCTGATTACCTTTTGAAAGTTCATCGAACTCCTTTGGCCAAAGTTTTATCGACGCTCCACTTCCCCTCCCCTTGGAGTAGGGAGTCTCTTTGATGGTACTCCGCTTGTTATGAAGTATTGTAGCGTATTCGTGAAGATGGAGGGAGGCTAAAGGGAGAGAATTATTGGAAAAGCTTATGATTCTTTAATGGATTTGGAGCCATAATGGAAAGGGCCCCCGAAGAAGAAGGAGGTCGGGATGTCCAACGAGTACAAGAATATCTACCTCGTGGCGGGGATCTTGACTCTTTTCATCGCCTTCATGGCCGTTTCAACCTACATCGTAGTCCAGGAGGTCACTTCAAACCGCTCCTGTTTTCGCACCTGCGACCATTAATTTCGGGGGCCCGGGGGCCTTTGGCCCCCAATCTCGATCTGAAAAGCCGTTACCCCCTTCTCGTGTTTGTAGCGAAGGGTGAAGCCGTGGAGTTTGAGGATGTTGGCCACCAGATAGAGCCCCAGGCCAAAGCCACTTTGGGGATGGTCTTTGGTGAAGGGCTCCAAATAGTAGGAGAGCTCCCGTTTGAGGGGGGCGCCAAAATTGGCGATGGTGATCCGACCCCCTTCGATGGTGATGGAAATTGGGAGTTGGTGGGCATACTTGAGGGCGTTGTCGATGAGGTTCTTGAGGGCGATGGCCATCAGTTTGTAATCGGCGAGGATCTTGGAGCTTTCCCGCTCTTCGATGATAATCTCCTCCTTGTCGAACATACCGATATTGATCGCCTCTTCCACAAGCTCCCGGAGAGGGATGGGCTCGAGGTTGGGTTTGATCTTGGAATTGACCGCCTCCAAGGCGGCAAATTCGTTGATGAGGGAGTTGAGTTTCTCGAAGATCTGGATAAGCCGTTGACGCTGCTTGGGATCTTCCACCATCTCGGCGGCGATGCGCCCCTTGGTGATGGGGGTTTTGAGCTCATGCATGATGTTGCGCAACAGGAGTCGTCGGGAATTTTGAATGGCTTCCAGGGAGCTGGCTGCCTCTTGGAGGGCTGTTGCCACCTCCTCGATCTCTTTGAAGCTCTTGATCGTCAAGGCGAGCTTGAGCTCCCCCCGGGAAAAACGCTCGATCTCCCTGGTAATCTCTTTGAGGGGGCGAAGTTTGAGGATGAGGAGGGTGTAGAGCAAGAGCAAGAGAAGCATCATCAAGGCGAAGATAGCGGTATAGAGAGTGGTGGTGAGCTCCCCTTGGTTCATATCCTTGATGAGAAGGGTGTTGCCCAGAGCGCGGATCCAGATGTAGTAGTCCTTTCCATGTTGGAGGAGGAGGATCTCCCCGAGGGGATGGATCTTGCGCCGGATGACCTTGGCTCCTTTGATCACTTCGATCACCTCTTTGGGGTAGGTGATGAGGAGCATGCCGATTTGGGCCAGGTCCTGAGAGAGCTCTTCGATGTCGTGGAGGGCGCTCAACCGCCAGATGAGGGATTGGGAGATGAAATCGTAGCGCTTTTGGATCTGGATCTGGGAGGCGGTCTTGAGGTATTTGAGGGCGAGGATGTAGGCGGCTCCGATGGCGATGGAGGCGATGAGGAAGATGGAGGTAATCCAGAAGAAGATGGAGATCGGCCTCATGGCACGAATTTGTAGCCGACCCCCCGAACAGAGACGATGTGGCGAGGATTTTTGGGATCTTCTCCAAGCTTTTGCCGAATACGGCTGATGATCACATCGATGGTCTTCTCGCTGGCATTTTCACTCAAGCTCTCACACGAGTAGAGGAGCTCCTCCCGATCGATGGGCTGGTTTGGGTGTTCGATGAGGAAGCTCAAAACCTCGAACTCGGCTGGGGTGAGGTGGAGGATCTTCCCTTGGTAGGAGATCTCCCGCCTGTTCTTGTAGATCATGAAGGTCTGGCGGGGCTCCTCCTTTTTGACCCGCCGTCTCGTGATCGCTTTGAGACGGGCTTCGAGCTCCTTGGGATCGTAGGGTTTGGGCAGATAGTCGTCGGCCCCCAGCTCCAAACCCAACACCTTGTCACTCAGATCGCTCCGGGCACTGGAGATGATGATGGGAATGTCGCTGAATTCCCGGATCTTTTTCAAAATTTCAAGCCCATCCATGCCGGGGAGGGTCAGATCGAGGATGAGGGCGTCGTAGGGTTTGATGCGAATCGCCGAGAGGGCGATGAAGGGATCTTCGTAATTTTCCACTTCGATCCCGTAGCGCTTGAGGTACTCTCCTAGAATCTCGGCCAATTCGGCGTCATCTTCGATCATGACCACTTTCATCGCCTCCCTTTATCGGGGCAGAGCCCCTACTTGATGACGAGGATGAGGGGGATGCCTTGGCGCTTGACGAAGACCTTCTTGGCGCCAGGCTTTTGGAGGGCCTCCTTGAGATCCTCCACATCTTCGATCTCTCGATCGTCCACCTGGACAATGACATCCCCAGGCTTGATCCCGGCCTTCTCGGCAGCACTCTCCTCCTTCACATCGGTGACGAAGACCCCCTTCACGTCGCTGGGGATATTATACATCTTTCGAATTCGGGCATCAAGGGTTTGCACTTCCAGCCCCTTGAGGGTCTCCACTACCTCTTCACCACCGCTATCGGGACGCTCTTTGAGCCGAACGTAGACCGAGTGGACCTTGCCGTTGCGCTCATAGGTGATCTTGATCCGTTTGCCAGGGGGGAGGGAGCCGATAAGGTTCTTCAAGTCGTTGGCATCCTCGATGCGCCGTCCATCGACGGCAATGATGAGGTCCCCCCGCTTGAGGCCGGCTTCTGCCGCCGCACTATCCTTGGTGACATCGACGATGAGGGCCCCATAGTCGTGGCGGTAGACCTCTTTGAGGTCTCCCTTGAGATCTTCGATGAGTACGCCAAGGTAGCCCCGCTCGATCTTGCCCTTTTCGATGAGCTTGGTGACCACCTCCTTCATCATGTTGGAGGGGATGGCAAAACCGATACCGTTGTTCCCGCCGCTGCGGGTGATGATGGCCGAGTTGATCCCGATCAGGGCTCCCCGGGTATCGACCAGGGCTCCACCGCTATTTCCTGGGTTGATGGCGGCGTCGGTTTGGATGAAGTTCTCATAGGTGTTGATTCCCACATTGGAGCGGTTGGTGGCGCTGACGATCCCCTGGGTCACCGTCTCTCCGATACCGAAGGGGTTTCCGATGGCAAAGACCACGTCGCCGGGCTTGATCTGGGAGGAGTCGGCGATCTTAATGGCGGGAAGTCCCTGCTTGTCGATCTTGATCACCGCCAGATCGGTGAGGGCGTCCTTGCCGATCACCTTCGCCTTGTACTCGGTGTCGCTGCCGGGCAGGGTGACGGTGATCTCGTCGGCATTTTTGATGACATGGTTGTTGGTGACGATATACCCGTCACTACTGATGATCACCCCAGAGCCGAGGCTTCGCTGGATCCGACTCTTGGGGAGCCGATCCTTGAACATGGGGCCGAAGAACTGCTTGAAGAAGGGATCGTTGAAGAAGGGCATGTTGCTCATGTTGGGGAGCTTCACCTTCTTCTTGGTGGAGATGTTGACGACGCACTCCTTGGCCTCCTTGATGGCGTCGTAGTAGGAGATGACGATGTTGTGACCGCTTTGTGGCATGACCCGTTTGAAGTATTTGGGAGCCTCGTTGAAGCGGATCGTTCCAGCATGGAGCAGTGCCGCCGCAACGAGGGAGAGAGAAAGTAGCTTGGACATGGAACGCCTCCTTGGTTTGATGGTATAATGATAGAACAGAAGTTTAAACGGAGATTAAACGAAAGGTAAGCGAAGGTTAATGGATGTTGCGTGGAGTTGTGGCCGAGGCCGGTGAGCTCTTGCGATCGGGCTATTTTCGTCGAAAGCAGGTGGAGTTCAAGGGGGTGATCGATCTCGTTACCGAGTATGACCGGCGGATCGAGGAGTTTTTGAGCCAGCGGCTCGCCTCCTTGGGGTTGCCCATCGTAGGGGAGGAGAGTTTCGAGGGGGAGATTCCACCAAGTGCTATCTTCATCGATCCCATCGATGGGACCACTAACTTCGTCCATCAGATCCCCTTTTGCGCCATCTCTGTGGCTATTTGGCGCGATGGCCTCCCCGTGGAGGGGGTGGTCTACAATCCAATAACCGCCGAAATGTTCTACGCCAAGCGGGGGGAGGGGGCCCTTTGCAACGGGGAGCCCATTGGTGTCAGCCAGACCGATCGACTCATCGAGGCCCTCATTGCCACGGGTTTTCCCTATGCCAAGATAGAGCGTGGTAGCGAGTATCACTTTGTCCTCCGGGCTCTAGAGCGCCTTTTACCAGTGACCAGGGATATCCGCCGTTTGGGGAGTGCCGCCTTGGATTTGTGCTACGTGGCGGCTGGCCGCTTCGATGGTTTCTATGAAATTGGCTTGAAACCCTGGGATACGGCGGCTGGGCTCCTCATCGTCCAAGAGGCGGGGGGAGTCGTGACCAACCATTTGGGGGAGCCCTATCGATTTGGGGATGTGATTGTTGCAAGTAATGGCAAAATAGGGAATAATTTGATAGAACTTCTTGCGAAAGGATAGATTATGGGGAAGCGAATTTTTGTGAGTCTTACACTGGCTCAAGCCCTGCTTTTTGGAGGGAATCTCCTGCACAACGGGGGATTTGAGCTCTTCGATGCCCAAAAGGTCAACAAGTGGAAGTATGTCCATCTGGAAGGTTGGGAGGGATTGGCCGAGGTGTGGAGCAATAGGAAGGGGCGCATCTCCCGGGACGGAGAGTACAAGATCGAACTCGATACCAAAGAGAGCGTGCTCGATCACCTCTCCCAGGTGGTGGTGACCCAGGAGGGGCAACACTACCTCATCACCCTCGATGCCTATGCCCGGCGCAGTGGTACTAGCGACTTCGAAGTCCTCGTAGATGGGGAGGTGATTGCCCGGGTGAGCCCCACCAACCGCTGGTACACCTACGGCGCCATCTTCGTAGGGAAGGGGGGAGAGCAGACCATCGCCATCCGGGAGCTTCCAGAGCAAAATGATGGCTATGGGGCCTTGATCGATCGAGTTGTCTTGCAAAGTGGCGATCTCCAGGAGCTAGAACGCACCCTCGACAAGAAGCGAAGCCATTACGAGATCCTCGAACCCCAAGGGCTCGATCAGATCGTCGAGATCATCGATCAGGACCGGCGCATCGCCTACAAGGTGAGCCCTGAAGAGATCGAAAGGGCCAAGGAGGCCGCCTTGCACATGAACGAGCTCATCAAGGAGGCGATCCGGGAGAATGGTCTAGCCAACGATGGACGACTCCTTGCCTCCGATGTGATGGAGATCAACCGCTACCTAACCGCCAACTACTCCTCCCAGTGGCGTGAACTTCGGGAGGATTTCGCCAAGGTGGAGAAGTATGGGGAGATCTACGCCATCGGCCACCACGCCGCCCGGAGCGTATGGGCCAAGATCTACAACCTGGGCCTCTCCCCCTACGATGGAAGACACACCGCCAAACTCGACGGCTCCAAAGGGGATCGCTTCACCTATGTGGCCTTCCTTCTGGATGAGGTGGCCAACAAGGAGAGCTTGAAAAACCCCGACTACCGCGAGGTTCAAGGGAGCACGGGAACCGGACTGGATCGCATCGTTCAGGTGATCCTCACCGACCGGGGACTCAATGACAAGAATCCCACCAGTACCCTCCGGGCTGGAGCTCGCTATGCCGATGAGATGAACCATCTTATCGTTGAAGGGATCAAGGCTACTGGAATCGCCAACGATGGCCACTTCTCCCCCGCCGATATCCGGACCCTCAACCACTACCTAGTCGATCGCTATCAGGAGCGCTGGGCCCAGCTTCATGGAGATGACGAGGAGAATGAGGAGTATGGCTACCACCTGATCCAAAATGATGGGGCGACGACTCGGATGTTCGGCCACAATGTGATCAACACCATCGCCGATGGGATCTATCATCTCGGCTATCCCACCGACCACAAATACCATCTAGTCAACGAGGATGGCAATCGGAATCAGAGTTTCGAAGATGTGGCCTGGTGGCTCGAACAGGGCCTTGCAGCCGATATGGAGAGCCTCAAGAACCCTGCCGTCCAAGAGGTTCGGGGCACGACGGGTACTGCCCTGGATCGGATCATCGAGGTCATCTACCACGACGAGGGGCTCTTGCGCAAGGTGTCGATGGAGGATATCCGGATCGCTGCTCGAAACGCCAACCGGATGAATGAGCTCATTGTCGAGGCGATTCGAGAACTGGGAATTGCTCGGGACCGCTTCATTTCCTCAGAGGAGGTCAAGGCGATGAACCGCTACCTGGTAGAACGCTACCAAGAGGAGTGGGCCCAACTCCACGGGGATGACGAGGAGGGGAGCGAGACCGGTTTTCATCGAATCCAAAACGATGGGGCCATCAGCCGCATCGAAGGGCGTAACCTCATTAATACCGTAGCCGATGGGATCTATCACCTGGGCTATCCCACCCGATTCTCCAGCCATCTGGTCAACGAAGACGGCAATCGGAACCAGAGCTTTTACAATGTAGCCTACTGGCTCACCCGCCATCTGCGAGCCGACATGGAGGCCGGCAAGCTGGACAAGTAGCCCTAGCGGCTACTTGCGCCACTCACACCAGCCGAGAAACTCCTTGTACTTGGGAATGAAGAGGGTATCCTTGGGGCGGATGTCGATCCCGAAGGTACGCAACAGCTGCTCCCGAACCTCTTTGATCCGCCAGAAGAAGAGGAGATCCCCTTTGTAGGGGGTGGTGGTCCAAGCCCCGATGCGTAAGGTATTGCTCCACTCGTTGGCAATCTTGTTTTGAACCTCGATGATGTAGGGTTCAAGGGGGCTACCCTCCAGGGCTTTGTGTTCCTGTTGGGCCAGACCCCGGGCGTAGCTGAGGAGGGCCGTTTGGAGGAGTTGGGGATTGTCCGACTCGATGGAAAATTCCTCGATAACTCCTCGGAAGACCTCCTTGAAGAGGTGTTGGGTGAAGGTTTTGCGCTGGTGGTCGAATCGCTCGATATGGACCCGCTCGATTCCCTCCTCGGGAAGGTAGATCTTCTCTGGCAGGGAGATGGTGATGGGGTGGCGCTGGAAGGTTTGGGCCTTGATCCGCTTGGCTAGATCCTTGAGCTTGGGACGGGTGTCGGTTTCGAGAATCAAGCGCCGAAGGGCCCTCTCCAGGGCTGGGTCCCGCTTGATGAGGTAGAAGACCAGGGCGCTCTCAATCCCTTCAAGTACCTCATTCCTGGGGATGTAAGCTCCCCGTTGATCTCGGAGGAACTCCTCCCCTTCGGGAGCGATGGCGTTCCAGGCGATGAGCATTAGACAAACTCCGCCAAGGCTTTGTCGATCTTTTGAGCAATCTGCTCATCGAAAAGGGCGATGGTGGGGACCATCCAGTGGAGCCAGTAGCGGGCCCGTCCATCCTTGTTCTCCCCGAAGTAGGCTAGAGCGATGCGACCAAATCCCATCTCCTTTTCGATCTTCTTCGCATCCCGCAGGAAGCGCCTGGGAACGGGGGGAAGCTGGTCGAAAGGAAGGGGTTTGCCCTCTTCTCCATGGTGTTTGACGAGGCTAGCGGCACTGCCCAGGTTGCGCAAGGCTTCGATGAGCTTGGCGAATTTATGCTTTTTGAGGAAGGCCAGGAGGATCTCTCCGGCTGGGAGCTGAAGGATCGGGGTATTGTGCTCTCCTTCCCGCAAATCGACAAGGAGAAAGGCCTGCCCTTCGATCATCTCGATATAGGCGTAAACCTGGCTATTTTTGGGAAGCTCCTGGAGTACCTCCACCACCTCGAACTGCTCTCCGTCACTCTCGTAGGCATCTCCGGCCTTCTTGCCTGCTGTGGCGAAGTAGGTCTCTTCGCCATCCCGCTTCCCGAAGACCAGATCGAATCCCCACTTCTTCAGCTGTTTCAATTTGAACTGGCGTTCCCGCTCGGGGTTGCCGAGGGTCTCGAAAACCAAGGTATTGAGGAGCATCGCCTCCTTGAGATCCATACCGACTCCTTTTTTCTCCGATTCTACCATGTTTTGGATCTCGAGGGAGCAACTAAAGTATCACCCCCTCCCTGGAGCTTGAGGGCCCTTGACAAAGGGGGGAAAGCGTCCTATAATTTCGTAGCGTGAGTGGAGCGTTGAAGGTTCGAAGAGCTTTGAGCGCTCCGCTCAGACCCGTGCGACGGAGTTCTGGGGCAACGCTTCAGGGCGGGAACGCAGCAGAGCACCCCAGGGCTCCGGGCGCCGCGGGGATCTGGGCGGAGTCTTCTTTTTTTCTTCTCCCGATGTCAATTCTCTCCCATTGTGCCAGCAAGCCTTCTTCACACGAAGAAATGAGACCATCGATCCCATTGGGGCCAAATCCCCCGTCAATGGGGGATTAACTCTCTTTCTTGAGGTTGAATCCGATCCACGCTAGGGCTGAAACACCCATGATCGTTCCATAGACGAGTCCGAGAATCTCAGATGGGGTCATCGTCGCTCCTTATGGATAGAATTGGCAAAGGGGATCCCCTTGCTCTCTATCATAATAGACCCTTTTTCTTGAAGGGAAGTTGAAAGGGGGGGAGGGGGGGAAGGGAAAGGGGAGGAATTGGCCTGCAAGGGGGGAAGAGAATCAGCTTTGCTGATTAGGAGGATCGATCCTTTTGATCTTGTTGGCCACTTTTCGCCTGGGCGATGAGGACATCTTCGATGATCTTGTCCAAGTCGCCATCGAGGATGGCTTCCACATTGGAGTAGGCCTTGTTGCTGCGAAGGTCCTTGACCTGCTGGTAGGGGGCAAGGACATAGCTGCGGATCTGGTGGCCCCACCCGATCTCGCTCTTCTCGATCCCCTCCTCTTCTGCCTTGCGCTTTTCCAACTCCAACTCATAGAGGCGGGAGCGCAACATCTTCATCGCCGTCGCCCTGTTCTTGTGTTGGCTCCGATCACTTTGACACTGGACGACGATTCCCGTTGGAATGTGGGTGATTCGGATAGCCGAATCGGTCTTGTTGACATGCTGGCCCCCAGCTCCACTGGCCCGGTAGGTATCGACCCGAATGTCCTTCTCTTCGATGACGATGTCGATGGTATCGTCCACCTCGGGACTCACCATGACCGAGGCGAAGGAGGTATGGCGTCTGGCGTTGGAGTCGAAGGGGCTAATGCGTACGAGGCGGTGGATTCCATTTTCGGTTTTGAGGTAGCCGTAGGCGTTCTCCCCTTTGATGATGAAACTCACATCCTTGATCCCAGCCTCTTCCCCCTCCTGGTAATCTAGAAGCTCCACTTTGAAGCCGTGGCGCTCTGCCCAGCGCAAATACATGCGATAGAGGATCGAGGCCCAATCCTGGCTTTCGGTCCCTCCGGCTCCGGGGTGGATGGTGATGATGGCGTTCTTGTCATCGTGTTCTCCGCTGAGCATCGTCTCGATCTCGATCTTACTCACCTTCTCTTCCAGCTCCTTGGCTTCGGCAAAGAGGCTCTCAAGGGTTTCGCTATCTTCCTCTTCCATTGCCAATTGGAAGAGCTCCTGGGCATCTTCGACGCTATTTCTTGCCTCCTGGAAGCGTTGGAGAATCCGCTCAATCTTGTTCTTCTCCTTTTGGATCTGGGCCGCCTTTTGGGCGTTGCTCCAGAAGGTCGGATCGTTTTCGAGCCCTTGAATCTGGGCGAGGCGTTCCTGGAGCTCCTGGGGTTTGATGATGTCCTGGATGTTGGCGATCTTCTGGGAGAGCCGTTTCAGGAGCTCTCCATATTCGTAACTATCCACAACCCCTCCTGTTTGGGTAAAATTGTATTGAAATTATATCAAAGGGGGCCGATGGAGACCATCACCAAGGTCCAGGAGATGATGGAGCGGCGCAAAGGCCTGGAGGGGCGGGTTGGCTTTGTGCCTACGATGGGGGCCCTCCACCAAGGGCACCTCTCCCTCATCGAGCGCAGTCTCAAGGAGAATGACCATACCATCGTATCCATCTTCGTCAATCCGACCCAATTCCTGCCAGGAGAAGATTACGAGCGCTATCCCCGGCGCTACGAGGCCGATAGGCGCATTTGCGAGGTGGCGGGGGTGGAATTGCTCTTCATGCCTGAGGTTCACGAGATCTATGGCGTGGATGAGGTAGGGATCAAAGCTCCCAAGGTCAAGGGGTACATCCTCGAGGGCTACTTTCGTCCGGGCCACTTCGATGGAGTGTTACAGATTGTGACCAAACTCTTCCATATCGTCCGTCCGGATCGGGCCTATTTTGGCAAGAAGGATGCCCAGCAACTCTATCTGGTGCAAAAGATGGTCCGGGACCTCTTCTGGGATATCGAGATCGTTCCGTGTGAGATTGTGCGGGATCGGGATGGATTGGCGCTTAGTAGTCGCAATCTCTACCTCTCCCCTCAGGAGCGCTCCCAGGCCCTCCTTTTATCCAAATCTTTGAAAAGGGCTGCTAAAATGGTACAAGAGGGGATCTTGGATGCTCAAACCATCAAGGCGCAGATGGAGGAGATCTTAGCACCGCTGGAGGTAGAGTATGTGGAGATTGTGGATCGGGAGTTCAACCGGCTCGACCAGGTCGAAATTGGCAATACCATCATCCTCGTTGCTGCCTACAGTGGTGGGACGCGGCTTATTGACAACATCTGGATCTAGGAAGTGGCGATGATCAACTGTAAAGAGATTTTGAGGCAAAATAGGGTCCAGAGTCCTCTGCAGGAGGAGGAGATCCAAAAGATCGCCAAACTGACCATCAACTTCTTGACCAAGCACAATATGCCCCTGACCCCCATCAACTACGATGAGTGGTTCTATGTCATCTGCAAGGCGATCCACGATCGCCATGTCCTCAGCGAGAAGAATTTGCGCGTGCTCTACAAGAAATACCGTAAAGAGTTGCTCGAAGAGATCGATCATGAGTACAAAGAGATGAAGGAGATCTCGGTGGGGCTCAAGGATGTGACCCAGAAATCCAATGAAATCCTCGACACTTTCGATTCGAGTATCGACCAGCACTCCACCCTCTTGGGAGAGAGCCTCGATGCCTTGGACCGCCAGGATCGGGGGAAGATCGAGGAGTTGCGCCGGAAGATTGAACAGCTCGAAGAGGAGAATCGCCGGCTCCGGGACTATCTGGAGACCAACAAGCGGCGGTTGGAGATCATTGAGGCAAAATTTGCCGAAACCAGACGGGAGGCCGATCTCGATCCCCTCACCAGAGTCTTCAACCGGAAGCGGTTCGAGCGGGATCAGCGGGAGTTTGAGCGAGGGTGTGAGACCTATAGCGTCATCTTCCTCGATATCGACAACTTCAAGAAGATCAACGATACCTATGGCCACGCCATTGGGGATCGGGTGCTCCAGGAGGTTGGGGAGATCCTCACCAACTATGTGCGGCGCAATACCTATACCTACCGCTACGGGGGGGAGGAGTTCGTCATCGTCCTGCCCGAAGGGGGGCTCGATGCCGCCAAGGCGGTGGCCGAGCGACTTCGTGGGGTCATCGAAAATCGGGCGGTGGTCCTAGACGATCAGCACTCCCTCCATTTTACCGCCAGTTTCGGTGCTGCCCAGAAGCGCCCGGGAGAGCGGTTCGAGGATGTACTCAAACGGGCCGATGCGGCGCTCTATGAGGCCAAACGGGGAGGAAAGAATCGGGTGGTCCTCAAATAGCTTCCAAGATCTTCCCAACGATCTCCTTGGCTCCCCCTGGTTTGGCAAGTTCCAGTAGGCGTTGGCTCATGGAGGCCAGATCGAGGTGGTCGAGTTGGATGGAGGGATGATATTCCAGGGCACCACCCCGCTGGATGAAGAAGTGGGCATTCTTGCGCTGGTGGTCCCCGGCTGCGTGGGGGTAGGGGCACAAAAGGGCGGGAAGCCCATTGGCCGCCAGCTCCCAGAGGGTCGAAGCCCCAGCCCGGCTAATGGCTAGATCGGCCTGGGCCATCTTGGTGGCGAGATCGTGGGCAAAGGGGAAGAGGTCGACCTCGATACCAAGGCGACCATACTCCTCCTTGAGCCACTGGAAGTCCTTCCAACCACACTGGTGGATAATCTGGATCCCTCGAGCCTGGAGGCGGGGGGCGAGTTGGAGGGCGATCTCGTTGATCTGGGTGGCTCCCTGGCTTCCTCCAAGGAAGATCAAACGCTCCAACCGCTCCCGTCGTCGGGCCAGCTGGAAGAAGGTAGATTGGATGGGATAGGGGTCGTAGGGGGGGAGGAAGGAGCAAAAGAGGCGATGGCTGACAGGGCGCAGGAGTTGGTTGAGCCGGCCAAGCTGGGCATTTTGCTCATGGATGAAGAGGGGAACCCGGGCGAGGGGGGCTGCCAGGGCGGCTGGGGCCGCTGAGTAGCCCCCCACGCTCACTACTGCCTTGATCCGATGGCGTTTGATGATCCTCAGGGCCGTGGCGATGAGGGGGGTGAGGGCGGCAAGAGTTGCAAGTTTGCCCAGCCCTTGTTGGTTGACGACCCCTTTGCTTGGGAGGAAGTAGCGCTCTCGAAACCCTTCGTCCTCTTGGAACCAGTGGCGGTCTTGCCCCCTCGTAGAGCCGACGAAGATGGGATGGATCCCCTCTTGGAGAAAGGCTTCTTGGAGGGCCTTGGCAATGGAGAGATGGCCTCCGGTTCCCCCTCCGGTAATGAGGATCAAGTCCCACTCCGTTTACTCAAGAGCAAGACCAATCCAATCCCGAGGGCGGTGGCGATCATCGAGCTTCCTCCGTAGCTCAAGAGGGGGACGGTGATCCCTTTGACCGGGACGAGGCTGGTGACCCCGAAGGAGTTGATGAGGAAGGAGAAGCCGATGAGGGAGGCCATGCCGACGCTAAAGAGGTAGGTGGTCATATCTTTGGTCCGGTTGGCAATGCGAAAGAGGCGGTGGATGAGGAGGATGTACAAGAAGGCGATCCCGAAGATCCCGAGAAAGCCGATCTCCTCGGCCAGACCTGCCAGGACGAAGTCGGTGTGGACGTCGCTTAAAAAGCCCAGTTTGATCTGGCCATTCCCCAGACCTTGACCAAGAAATCCTCCGTTGTGGATGGCGTTGAGGGAGTTGATGATCTGGTAGGACTCCTTGGCGTTGTCGATTTTAAGCTCCTGGGCCAGGGAGGGGGGGAGGTAGGAGAGAATGATGTTCTGGGCGCTGGCCCACCACATCTTGATCCGGGCGATGCGGTTCTCGGAGATGGAGACGAAGAGGATGAAGAGGGCGATAGCGAGACCGATAAGGGTGAAGAAGAGCTTGAAACTGCGCCCGGCAAAAAGGAGCATGAAGCTCAGGGTCAGTCCTAGGACCATCACCTGGCCAATATCGTTTTGGAAGACGGCAATAGAGAGGACGGCGATGAAGAAGATCACCATATAGGGGAAGATGGCAGCCAGCTCCTTAGAGAGAGTGGTGCGTTGGTAGTTCTTGAACTTGCGGGTAAAGCTCCAGGCCAGAAAGTAGACGAAGCCGACTTTGAAGAACTCCACTGGGGCAATGGAGATTCCAGGGAGTTTGATCCACCGCTTAGCTCCCCCGATGGCGGTGACGAGGGAGGAGGGCATGAAGATCATAGCGAGCATGAGGAAAAAGGAGAGGATAAAGAGCCCAAGACCGAGGCGGTTGACCTGGTGGAGGGGGAACTTGGTGGCCAGGAACCAGATGAGCAGGATGGCCAGGAAGCCGCTGGCCAACTGGCGGACGAAGAAGTGGTCCGAGGAGTAGCCGTAGTAGAGGGTGACATAGGTGGTGAGGGTGTAGGAGGCGAGGATACTCAAGCCGATGAGCAAAGCTGTGATGAAGAAGAGACTTTTATCTTGCATGGTTCTCTTTAGGTTGCTGTTTATCGTTTTGAGGTATTATTTTATCCAAAAAAAGAAACAGAAAACGCGATTCCATGGCAACTTCAAGCAAAACCTTAAAGATCGCCTCCCTCTTCCTGCTCTTCGTCTTGGGTATCTTGATCTTCCTCTTGGCGGTGGTGAAGATCGTCGTGGAAGATCGCAAGCTTCCCAAACTGGTGATTACCGACAAGAATCGGGCGGTCCGGGGGTCGATCATCAGCGCCGATGGATACCAGCTCACCTATTCCAACAAACTCTACAAGGTCGCAGTCAATACCCGCTGTATCGATCCAGCCAAGCGGGATCTTTTCATCAATCTCGTCCACATCTACAGCGACATCCCCAAGGATGTGTTGCGCCGGAAGCTTCAGAAGAGGGGGTATGTGGTCCTCTCCTACAACATCGACGCCAAGCGGGCCTACCAGCTCAAACTCCTCTCCCGCAAGCTCTATCAAATGGATATGTTCGTCCCCTATCGGGTGGGCAACAACTACATCAAACAGGGGCTCACCATCCAAGAGAGTGGGGAGACCCGGAAATTCCCCTACCACGACATCCTCACCCCGGTGATCGGGTATGTGCGCAAGTATGAGGAGGAGGGATACACGAAGATCAGTGGGGTCAAGGGGCTTGAGCGCTACTATGAGGATTGGATCAAACCCCGTCAGGATGGGTTGATCCGGGGCAAACGGGATATCGGGAACAACATCATCCTCAACAAGGAAGCCATCATCAAGAAGCGCATCGATGGCTATAACATCCACCTCAACGTCAACGTTCTCTTGCAAAAGATCCTCGAACACATTATCGATACCCATCGGGCCGATCTGGGGGCCAAGGAGATTCTCGCGGCGGTGATGGAGAGCGATACGGGGAGGATCTTGGCGATGGCCACCTCCAACCGGTTCGATCCCGCCCACATCCGCAAGAGGGATTACGATGCCCTCAACGCCAAGTTCGTCGAATACCCCTTCGAACCCGGCTCGGTTATGAAGCCCATTACCTTCGCCCTCCTCCTCGAGCACAAATTGGTCAACCCCTTCGAGGTGGTCAAGGGGTACAACGGACGCTACAAGCTTGGGAACAAGGTGATCACCGACGAGCATAAGCGGGCCTGGCTGAGTGCGGAGAATGTGATCGTCTACTCCAGCAATATTGGGATCGCCCAGCTGGCCCAGCGCCTTCCCTACGACCTCTTCTACACCGGTTTGCGCCGCTTCGGTTTTGGTCAAAAGACCGGCATCGACCTCCCATATGAGCATAGCGGCTCCCTCATGCCCTTACAGCGCTTCAAACAGGAGATCTACAAGGCGACCATCGGCTACGGGTACAGTATCCGGGCCACCTTCGTCCAGCTCCTCTACGCCTACAACGCCTTCAACAACGAAGGGCGAACCATCACCCCTCGAATTGCCGCCTTCTTGAGCGAAGCCAATGGGAAGCGCAAAGAGCTCCCCCAGCCCAAGATCCGTCAAGTCATCTCCTCCAAGACCGCCAACACCGTGCGTCAGATCCTCAAGAAGGTGGTGGAGAAGGGGACTGGAACCGCCGCCAAGATCGATGGCCTCTTCATCGCAGGAAAGACCGGAACGGCCCATATCGCCAGGAATGGACGCTACACCAACAGCTACAATAGCTCCTTTTTCGGTTTTGCCAACGACGGGAAGCACCGCTACACCATCGGCGTGACCGTCATCGAACCGACCGAACGCTACTTCGCCTCCCAGACGGCGGTTCCCGTCTTCCGGGATATCGTCTTGGAGCTGGTCAATGAGGGCTACCTCACCCCCCAATAGCCTTTTTCGCCCTTTTTGGTAAAATTATACAAACTATCGCAAAGAGGCGTTGATGGATATTCGCAAAGCGTTCCTGGACTATTTCGCCACCAAAGGACACCAGCTTCGCCCGAGTGCTCCGCTGGTTCCCGAA
Source organism: Nitratiruptor sp. (assembly GCA_009659925.1). Classification (GTDB taxonomy): domain Bacteria; phylum Campylobacterota; class Campylobacteria; order Campylobacterales; family Nitratiruptoraceae; genus Nitratiruptor. The sequence continues at coordinate 26,218 of PUXW01000019.1, forward strand.
GATCCGACCCTCCTTTTCACCAACGCGGGGATGGTCCCTTTCAAGAAGTACTTCACTGGGGAGCTCCCACCTCCAACGCCCCGGATCGCCAGTTGTCAAACCTGTATCCGGGCGGGGGGCAAACACAACGACTTGGAAAATGTAGGCTACACCGCTCGCCACCACACCTTTTTTGAGATGCTTGGAAACTTCAGTTTCGGCGACTACTTCAAGGAGGAGGCCATCGCCTACGCCTGGGAGTTTGTGACCCAGGTCCTCGAACTTCCCAAGGAACGGCTCTGGATCACGGTCCACGAGAGCGACGACGAAGCGGAACGGATCTGGCGCAAACTGGTTCCCAAGGAGCGGATCAAACGGTTCGGGGACAAGGACAACTTTTGGCAGATGGGCGATACGGGGCCGTGCGGTCCGTGTAGCGAGATCTTCTACGATCAGGGGGCCGAACACTTCAACTCTCCAGAGGACTACCTAGGGGGAGATGGGGACCGCTTCCTGGAGATCTGGAACCTGGTCTTCATGCAGTATGAGCGCAACGAGGCCGGTGAACTCTTGCCCTTGCCAAAACCGAGTATCGACACGGGGATGGGGTTGGAACGGATCGTGGCTATCAAGGAGGGGGTTTTGAGCAACTACGATAGCTCCCTCTTCATGCCCATCATCCGCCGAATCGAAGAGATGGCGAAGCGGCCCTACCGCTACGAAGAGGGGGCCAGTTTCCGGGTGATTGCCGATCACATCCGCTCGGTCACCTTCCTCTTGGCTCAGGGAGTCGCCTTCGCCAATGAGGGGCGGGGCTATGTGCTGCGCCGTATCTTGCGGCGCGGAGTGCGCCACGGCTACCTCTTGGGTTTCAAGGAGCCCTTCTTCCACCGCCTGGTCGACCAGGTGGTCGAGCTCATGGGAGACCACTACGACTATCTCCCCCAGCGCGCTCCGGCCATCAAGGAGCAGATCAAAGCCGAAGAGGAGCGGTTCTATCGAACCATCGAGGCTGGAATGCGCCTTTTTGAGGAGGAGCTTGCCCGTACCAAGAGCAAACGTTTTAGCGGCGACGTGGCCTTTAAACTCTACGATACCTTCGGCTTCCCCCTCGATTTGACCGAGGATATGCTCCGGGAGCGGGGCATGGAGGTGGACCGGGACCGTTTTGACGAGCTCATGCGTCAGCAGAAAGAGCGGGCCAAGGCGGCCTGGAAGGGGAGTGGCGATAGGCTTGTCGAGGGGGATTTCAAAGAGCTGGTAGGGCTGGAGAGTCGGTTCGTAGGCTACGAGCGGTTGGAGGTTGGCACCATTGTCTTGGCCCTCTTGGACCAGGATTTTAAGCGCAAGGAGCATCTAGAGGCTGGAGAGCGGGGCTGGGTCCTGCTGGAAGAGACCCCTTTTTACGCCCAAGGGGGTGGTCAAGTCGGCGACCGGGGGGAGCTCTGGCTCCATGAGGGGGGGCTCATAGCCCGGGTCCTCGATACCCAGAAGATTATGGGGTTTCACTTAAGCGCCATCGAAGTGGTGGATCGCATCGGTGTGGATGAGTCGGTGCGGGCCGTCGTGGATCGCTCCCGCATCGAAATTGCCAAGCACCACTCGGCCACCCACCTCCTCCATGCCGCCTTGCGCCAGATTCTCGGGGAGCATGTGGCCCAGCAGGGCTCCCTGGTAGAGGCGAACCGCCTCCGGTTCGACTTCTCCCATCCCAAGGCCTTAAGTTCGGAAGAGGTCGAGCGGATCGAGGCCTTCGTCAATGGTTTGGTTGGAGCCGCCCTGGCGGCCCGGGTGGAGGAGATGCCCTTGGAGCTTGCCAAGCGTCGGGGGGCTATCGCTCTTTTCGACGAGAAGTATGGGGAGAGGGTGCGGGTTGTCTCTTTCGGCGATGTGAGTGTGGAGCTGTGTGGGGGGACCCATGTGGCCAACACCGCCGAAATTGGTAGCTTTTTCATCACCAAGGAGTCGGGAGTAAGCAGTGGGGTACGCCGGATCGAGGCGGTGTGTGGGCGGGCTGCCTGGGAGTTGGCCAAGGAGTGGCGCTCCCAGATTCACGAGGCCCGCAATTTGCTTAAAGGAGATCTCCTTGCGGGCATTGGCAAACTTCAAAACCAGGTGGCCCAACTCAAGAGGGAGCTGGAGCTAGCCAATCGCTCCAAGGCCAAGGAGCTGGCTGCCCAGCAGATCGGTCCGGTCCGGCTCATCGTCGATCGAATCGAAGGGGGAGGGGACATCAAGGGGCTCATCGACGATGTGAAGAATGGAAACCAGCAGGTTGCCGTCATGCTCTTCCAACCCAAGGGAGAGAAGGTGACCATCGCCGCTGGGGTAAAGGGGGTCGATGGCCTCCATGCTGGAGAGTGGGTGAAGGCTGTAGCCTCCATTCTGGGTGGAGGTGGTGGCGGACGAGCCGACTTCGCCCAGGCCGGTGGGCGCCATTTGGAAGCCCTCGATAAAGCGATGGAGGCTGCCCGGGCCTTTGTGAAAGAGCGGGTGAAAGGAAAGTGATGGAGTACCTCATCTATGTGATCTTCTTCCACATTCTCTCGGCGGTGGTCTGGGTCGGTGGAATGATCGCCGTACGCCTGGCGGTCCATCCGGTCTTGCAAAATATCGGGGATGACCATTTGCGGCTGGCCCGCACCCTCGAAGTGATGGGGCGCCTCTTTACCCTGGTCTTCCCTTTCATCGTGATCCTCCTGGCCACGGGTCTCTATCTCGCCTTCCTCTTTGGCTTTCGCGGGGAGACGAAGCTGAGCACCATCGTCCATGTCAAAGAGGCGATCTGGCTCCTCATGGCCCTCAACTACGGAGCCATGGTTTGGCTGCGCCGCAAGGCCCAAGAGGCCTACCTCAAGAGCGATCTGGCCACTACGAAGAAGCTCCTGGCACCCATACCGAAGTTTATGCTCCCCCTCAATATCTTCCTCGGGATGGTGGCGATCTTTTTCGGATTGGTGTTGCGGGGATTTTAAGGAAAAAGGAAGGGGATGAAGTCACTGGGAAAACATCTACTGGCCGAATATTACCGCTGTGACGAAGCGGCGATCAATGACGTGAAACGGGTGGAGGAGGCATTGGTCAAGGCGGCCCAGATTGCTGGGGCTACGGTGATTGGAACCTCCTTCCATCGGTTCGAACCCTATGGGGTGAGCGGGGTGGTGGTCATTAGCGAGAGCCATTTGACCATCCATACCTGGCCTGAGTATGGCTTTGCTGCTGTCGATGTCTTTACCTGTGGGGACCATGTCGATCCGATGAAGGCCCACAACTATCTCAAAGAGGTCTTCAAAACCCAAAATGCTACGGTTGAAACCATCCTCCGAGGGGTCCTCAACATTCCAGACTTACGCCATAAACCTGGAGGCAGTTGTGTCCGAGGCGAGTGTTGGGAGAAGGGGATTGGTTAGGCTAGCCAGTGCAAGTCCAACCAGAGCCCAACTGCTCGAAGAGGCTGGAATTGCCTATGTCCAATCTCCGGTTGATGTGAATGAGGAGGCCCTGTTGGAGCGCTTCAGCGATCCCAAGGAGTTCGTGTGTGCCGTGGCCCGGGAGAAGATGGCGGCGGCCAAGGAGCGCTACGGCCTCTCGATACCTCTCGTCGTCGCCGATACAGTAGTCAGCGCCGATGGGAAGATCTTGGGCAAGGCGAAGGATCTGCAAGAGGCGAGGGAGCTTTTGAAGATTCAAAGTGGCAATCGGGTCGACATCCATACCTGTATGATCTACGACGATGGAGAGAGGCGTATCGAAGATCTCGATACCACCAGCTACCTCTTTGCCCCCTTCGATCCCGAGGCCTTGGAGGCCTATCTAGCCAGCGGCCAGTGGCAGGGTAAGGCTGGAGCCTGTATGGTGGAGGGGTTTTGCAAGGAGTATATCCGCCAAGTAGTAGGGCGCGAATCGACGGCCCGGGGGCTCCAGGTAGAGCGGCTCAAAGAGATCCTCGATGGAAAAGCTCTTTGAGGGGAATCGGGGAGAGATCTTCCTCATCGACTATCGAGGGGAAAAGGCGATCTTGAAGCGGTTGCGTCCTGGCAAACCCAACACCTTGTCCAAAGAGGGGGCCATCCTGCGCCACCTCAAGCGCTATGTCCCCAAACTCTACGAGGTGGGTCCCGACTATTTGATCATGGAGTACATCCAGGGAGTCGATCTCAAGGAGGCTTTACGGCGCCAACCCCGACGGGCCATTCGCCTCGCCCTGGAGGCCTGCTACTATCTGGACGGAATGGGAATCTACCACAAGGAGCTGGGACGCTACCGCCACATCCTCTACGAAGGGGAGTTCGATCGGGTGCGGGTCATCGACTTCGAACGGGCCACATGGCGTCCCGATCCCCGAAACCTCCTCCAATTTGTAGGATTCTACCTGCGTGGGTACGATCTGGCCCCGTGGGTGGAGCTTTATAAACGGGACCGCCACCAGGGGTTCCAGGCTATCTTGGAGGCCTTGGATGTATGAGCGGGAGCTTCAGGCCCTCCAGCGGGCTGGGCGATTTCGAAAGCGTCGCCTCTTTTCTGAGGATCTCCGGGACTTCGCCTCCAACGACTACCTGGGGCTTGCCCATGACAAGGATCTACTGGAGCGGGCCTACCAGCGGGTGCGGGCCTATCCAGCCAACGCGGCCAAAGCCTCCCAACTCATCAACGGTTATACTCCCCTCCATGCTGCCTTTGAGGAGCGGCTCAAGGAGTTGACCGGCTTTGCCGGGGCCATTACGGTTGGCAGTGGCTTTCTGGCCAACCTGGCCCTTATTGAGTCACTCGTGCGCAAGGGGGATCGCCTCTTCCTCGATAGCGAATTCCATGCCAGTGGCAATTTGGCGGCCCGGCTGGTGGAGGATGTGGTAGTCTTCCCCCACAACGATCCCGAAGCACTTGAGAGCCACCTTCGGGCTGGAGGCTATCGCCGAGCCATTGTCGCGGTGGAGGGGATCTATTCCATGAGTGGGGATCGCCTCGACCCGGGTATCATGGAGGTGGCCAATAGCTACGATGCCCTGCTCATCATAGACGAGGCCCATAGTGTTGGGGTAGTGGGGGAGCGGCTTTTGGGAGTGTGTGATGGGACCATCCGTCCCAACTATATCAAGATGGGAACCTTAGGGAAGGCCCTCGGGAGCTACGGGGCCTACATCTTGGCCCAAGAGGAGATCATCTCTTTCCTGGAGAATCGGGCCAAAGGGATCATCTACACCACCGCCCTCTCCCTCATGGATGTAGCCCTGGGATGGGAGGGGCTGGAAGCCCTCATAGCCCGGCGCAAGGAGTTTCAGGTCGCAATCGCCAAGCGTCAGGCCCTGGCCCAGAAGTTTGGCTACTCCATGGATGGACTCATCCTCGATATCCCCTGCCCCGATCCCATCAAGGCCCAGGAGCGCCTTTTGCAGGAGGGCTATCTCGTAGGAGCGATCCGACCTCCCACCACCAGACGACCTATCTTGCGGATCATCGCCAGACTTGGCGAGCCCTTGGAGGCCTTCCATCAACTGTTGGAGCGTGTGGACGATGTTTGTCTGTAGGGAGTTGCAAATTTGGCGGGGGGAGGAGTTGGTGGTGGAGATCGCCTGTAGGATCCGCCACGCCCTAGCCCTGGTGGGAGCTAGTGGGAGTGGGAAGAGCCTCACCCTTAAAGCCCTCTTGGACCTCTTGCCCAAGGGGTTCTGGCGCAAGTTGGAGGTGGAGTGGGACTATCCCCTGATCCGGGGGCGTACCATCTCCCTCGTTCCCCAGGACCCCTTTACCGCTTTGAGCCCCTTGACCACCATCAGGGATCAGTTCTTCAGTGAAGAGGCCCCTCGGCTCCTGGAACTTGTAGGACTTGATGCCAGCCTCCTCGATCGCTACCCTCCCCAGCTCAGCGGAGGTCAGCTCCAGCGTATTGTCATCGCCATGGCCCTCTCCCATCGTCCCAAGCTCCTCCTCCTGGATGAGCCGACTACTGCCCTCGATCCAAAGAGCAAGGAGATGGTCATCCAGCTCTTTCAGAAGCTCCAGAAGGAGTTGGGGTTTTTGATCCTCTTCGTCACCCACGAGATCCATGTAGCTCAGCGTTTGTGCCAGGAGATCGCCGTTTTGAAGGATGGACGCATTGTCGAGGCTGGGCCTATGGAGGAGGTCCTCCAGGCCCCCAAGAGCCCCTACACCCGCGCCCTTATCGAGGCCAATTTCGCCAATAGGAAGTTCCGCCAATGAGACTCCTCTTCAAGACCTTCACCACTCTCCTGCTTCTCCTCCTGTTGGGTGGGATGATCTGGGGGATCTCCTACCTTGCCATGACCTACGCCAAGGTGGCCCCCAAGGCCCAGACCATCATCGACTACAACCCCAAGTTGACCACCCGGATCTACGACCGCCATGGGGAGCTTATCGCGACCCTCTTCGAGGGAGAGCATCGGGAATATGTCCCCTATGAAGCCATCCCTGGGCGGATCATCGAAGCCCTTTTGGCCATCGAAGATACCAACTTCTTCGAGCACCACGGGATCAATGTGGACGCCATCGTCCGGGCCCTCATCAAAGATATCAAGGCTGGCCGATTTGTGGAAGGGGCCAGCACCATCACCCAACAGCTGGTCAAGAACATGGTGCTCTCCCGCAAGAAGCGGATTGAGCGAAAGATCCAGGAGATTCTCATCGCCCTGGAGGTAGAGCGCCACCTCTCCAAGGAGGAGATCCTTGAGCGCTACCTCAACCAGGTCTACTTTGGCCATGGCTACTATGGGATTGCCACCGCCGCCCGGGGCTATTTCAACAAGGGGCTCAACCAGCTCACCCTCAAAGAGATCGCCATGCTCGTCGGTCTCCCCCGGGCTCCCAGCTACTACGATCCCACCAAGAACTATGCTGCATCCCTCAAGCGGGCTGATCGGGTCTTGAGCCGGATGCATGAGCTGGGTTGGATCGACGATCGGGAGTTCTTCGCCGCTTTGCAGGAGCGTCCCCGGGTCTACGATCGAAGCCTCACCCTCAACCGGGCCCCCTATGTGGTGGACGAGGTTCTCCGCCTCCTCAAGGGCAAGATCTCCAACTTGCGCACCGGAGGCTACGAGATCGTCACAACCATCGATCTGGAGTACCAGCGAATCCTCGAAAGCCAGCTGGCCAAGGGATACCGGGCCATTTTGGAGCGGGGGAAGGGGTATGACTATTCCAAACTCAATGGGGCCGGTATCGTTTTGCGCCAGCGCACCGGTGAGGTGCTCGCTCTAGTGGGTGGGGTGGACTATCTAGCAAGCCCTTTCAATCGGGCCACCCAGGCGAAACGCCAGCCGGGGAGTGCTTTCAAACCCTTCGTCTACTTGGTGGCCCTCGATCTTGGCTTCTCGCCGGCCAGCAAGATTCCCGATGTGGCACGAACCTACAAGGTGCGCATCCGGGGCAAGGAGAAGCTCTGGCAACCCAAGAACTACGAGCGCAACTTCACCGGGGTCATCACCTTGCGCCAAGCCCTGGTCCACTCCAGAAACCTGGCCACCATCAATCTGGTGGAGGCCATCGGATTGGATCGACTCTACCAGGAGCTGGAGCGCTTCGGTTTTCGCAACCTGCCCAAGGATTTGTCCCTGGCCCTTGGGAGCATGAGCTTTTCTCCTTGGCAGTTGGCGGGCTATTACACCATCATCTCCAATTACGGCACCAAGACGAGCCCCCAACTCATCGAAAGGATCCGCTCCCCCAAAGGGGAGGAGCTCTACCGCTTCGAGCCGATCCAGGAGGAGGTGGAGCAGCCCCAACAGGCCTACTTGATGATCGATATCCTCAAGGATGTGGTCCGTCGCGGTACGGGTCACCGGGCCCGGGTCAAGGGGGTCGAGGTGGCTGGCAAGACGGGAACCACCAACAACTACAAAGATGCCTGGTTTTGCGGATTCACCCCTGATATCGAGGTGATCGTCTGGTTTGGCCAGGATGACAATACCCCGTTGCGCCAAGGGGAATCGGGGGGACGGGCGGCGGCTCCCGTGGTTGGGGGGACGATCCGGGAAATCTACCGGGCCCACCCCGAGCTCTCCCGCACCTTTCCCCGCCCCAAAGGGGTCTACGAGATCGAGATCGATGGGCGTAGGGAGCTTTTCACCGATATTTCCAAGCCTTCCCGGGAAGATGTGGAGCCTTCGAGCGGAAGTGAAGAGGAACTCCTCTTCTAAGAGTCCCCTTCTGGTTTTTTGAGCCGTTCTATCTCCTCTTTGCGCTCCTTTAAGGACTCTTCCCGCTGGTAGGGGCGATCGAAACGGCAGTAGAAGAGTTTTTCCACCATCGCCGCCGAGAGGACCTCGGTGGTGACGATCAGCTCGTCGATGGGGGTTTCCCGCAGGGCCTCTTGCTCCTTGCTATCGCGGACCCGGGCCACCAGATAGGCATGGGGGGCGAGATCGAGGACCGCTTGGGCGACGAGGCGGATCTTCTCCAGGTTGTGGAAGGTGATCACGACGGCGCAGCTCTTCTTGACCCCCAGCTGCTCCAAGACGCTGCGCTGGGCGGCGTTGGCGAAGAAGACCGGTTCATTGGCCTTTTGGGCCTCTTCGTAAAGGGTCAGATCGTGTTCGAGGATGATGTACTGGAAGCCCCGCTCCTTGAGGGAGTGGGCTACTACTTTACCCAGGGGCCCATAGCCGCAGACGACGATATGGTTGGCAAAACCTGCCGAATCGATGGCGAGCTCCGGCGTTGGCTCCTTGAAGATCCAATCGGCCAGGCGGCGGAGGTTTTTCAAGATGAAGGGGGTGAGGATCATCGAGAGGATGACACTTGCAGCCAGAATATTGACCTCCTCTTGGTCCAAGAAGCCGTTGTTTTGGGCCAGGACGAAGATGGCCAGGGCGAACTCCCCGATCTGGGCTAGGGCGAGGGCAGTCTTGAAGGCGGTGCGGCGCTGTTCGAAGAGGGAGAGGATGAGGTAGATGCTGGCCGCTTTGAGGAGCATGACCGAGATGGTAATGAAGAGGATCATCCCGATGTGCTGGGTGACAAGGGAGAGGTCGATCTTGTTCCCTACGGCGAAGAAGAAGACCCCAAGGAGCAGATCCCGAAAGGGAGCCAAGTCGGCTTCGATCTGGTATTTGTAGTGGGATTCGGCCAGGAGCATTCCAGCGAAGAAGGCTCCCAGGGAGTAGCTAAAACCGAAGAAGTGGGCCACCTCGGCACTGGCCAGAACGATGAAGAAGATGGCGAGTAGAAAGATCTCCTGGTTCTTGGTGACGATGGCGTAGTGGAGGTAGCGGTCGATGAGGAACTTGCCCAGGAAGTAGAGGAGGAGGAAAAAGAGGAGCATGTTCCCCAGGGTTTGAAGGAGGAGGGCCGAAATAGAGATCTCTTTGGTGAAGATCTCGATCATGAGGAGGATGGGGATGACGGCTATATCTTGGAAGAGGAGGATTCCTAGGGCTTTGCGTCCGTAGCTGGCGTGGATGTCCCCATTTTCGTTGAGGATCTTCAAGACGATTGCGGTGGAGGAGAGGGCCAGGGCTGAGCCGACGATGATGGCGCTCTTTGTCTCCAGACCGAAGAGGAGGTGGCCAAAGAGGGCGAAGAGGATGGAGCCAGAGAGAACTTGCAAGGAGCCGTAGAGGAAGACCTCCCGCTTCATGGCCCGGAGCTCCTGGAATGAGAATTCGAGCCCGATGGTGAACATCAAGAAGATAATCCCGATCTCGGCGATGTGTTCGAGGACTTTGGAACTTTCGCTGGTGAGGCCAAAGAGCTCACCGACGACGAGTCCGGTGAAGATATAGCCAATGGCTGTGGGGAGATCGGCCTTCTTGAAGAGGATGTTTAAAAGCGAAGCGATGAAGATAGCCAGGAGAATGACGGCGAGCTGTTCCATCCGCATCCTTTAGTCGATCTTAAAACTTGATGAAGTGTAATTGTAGCAAAAAGAGTTTTTGATCAGTTATGCTACAATAGCACTACCATCTTGGAAAGGAGTTGCCATGGATTGGGAACGACTCTTGCAAATGGGTGCAGAGTACATCCGCAACAACGACGATGAGGCAACGAGTAACCTCGACATTGGAGCTATCGTCGGGGCTTTGAGCTCCATTTTAGGGGATAGTGAGAAGGGAATCGATCTGGGCTCTTTGATCCAGCAGGCCCAGCAGAGCGGTCTGGTGGATGTTGTGATGAGTTGGGTTGGAAGTGGTGAGAACGAGCCCATTGCTCCAGAGAATGTGACCGATCTCATTCCACCCGAAAAGATTACCGAGTTTGCCCAGCAGCTTGGCATCAGCGAGGAGAGTGCTCGCAAAGCCCTTGCCGATGTGTTGCCAAGCGTCATCGATCAGGCCACCAACGAAGAGCCTTCCCTCGCCGAGCAGATCTTCCAGCAGATTGGGGGCGTGGAAGGGGCTATCAACATCTTGCGTAAATTCATCTAACAAAGGAGGTTTCTATGTTCGATTTCATCAAGGATATTGGCAAGAAGATCTTCGGATCCAAGGAGGAGGCTCCTGAGAAGCTCAAAGAGTATATCGAGGAGGACAACCCTGGGGTTGAGAATCTGCAAGTTGAAATCGACGATGAAGGGAAGGTAAGCCTCTCAGGAGAGGCCAAGGATACCGACGCCCTCCAGAAGGCGGTCCTCATGGCTGGCAATGTGGAAGGGGTCTCCCAGGTCGATCCCAGCGGGGTTGTGGTCCAGGAGGAGAAGGAGGTCAAGGTCGAGATCTACGAGATCCAAAAGGGAGATACCCTTTGGGCCATCGCCGAGAAGTTCTATGGCGACGGGAACAAGTGGAAGAAGATCTACGAGGACAACAAAGAGGTGATCAAAGATCCCGACCTCATCTATCCTGGCCAAAAGATTCGAATCGTCCTAGAAGATTGAGAGCCCCGTCTTTGAGGTAAAGAGTTCCAGGGCGATGGTGCCTGCGTAGGAGTTGCCGTAGCGGTTGAGGGGCGGCGACCAGACGCAGATGCCCATCTTGCCCGGAACAACAGCGACGATACCCCCTCCAACCCCACTCTTTCCTGGCAATCCCACATGAAAAGCAAACTCCCCACTGGCATCGTAATGGCCGCATGTGAGCATGACGGCGTTGATCCGCTTGGCTTGGGTCGGGGTGACATACTCCCGTTTGGAGATGGGATCGACCCCCCTGTTGGCTAGAAAGAGCATAGAGCGGGCCAACTCCTCGCTGCTCATCTCCACGGCACACTGCTTGGAATAGGTCTCCACGACGGTGAGGGGGTCGTTGTCCAAGTTGCCAAAATCCTTGATCAAGTTGGCCAGGGCCCTGTTGCGAAAGCCATGGTCGAGTTCACTCTTGGCTACCGAGGGGTTGATGTTGATATCGGGGGTGTGGCTGAGGGAGCGGAGGAAGTTGAGGATATGTTCGAGGGTGATGAACTCATCCTGGTAGTGGCGAATCAAGCTGTCGGTGATGACGAGGGCCCCGGCGTTGATAAAGGGGTTTCGGGGTTTGCCGTGTTCATATTCCAGCTGGACCAGGGAGTTGAAGGGGTTCCCGCTTGGCTCGACGCCGACCCGCTCGTAGAGTTTGGTGGAGTAGATCTTGAGGGCCATGGTGAAGGTGAAGAGTTTGGAGATGCTCTGGATGGAGAAGCGCTTCTGGTGGAGCCCCACATGGTAGCTCTCCCCATCGAGGGTAACGAGGCTCATGGCGAAGTCCTTGGGGTTGGCCTTGGCCAGCTCGGGGATGTAGTCGGCCACTTTCCCTTTCCCCAGATGGGGTTTGATCTCCTTGTAGATCTCGTCGAGGATCTTTTGATAATCCATCTCGTCCCTTTTTGGGTGGAATTATACTCAAAAGTGGTGGCGTTGGGACGATAATGGGATTGTGGGAGTAAGAAGCCGCCCCAGTGGGAGGGGCGGCGTAGGTGTATTGTGGGAGTTAGTAGGTGAGTCCGAGGGCTTTGAGGGTTTCGATGGTCAAGGCGCCCCGAGCAAAGCCGTGGTCGCGCTGATAGGCGTCAACCGCTTTGGCAGTGAGGGGTCCATAGATACCATCGATTGGCCCTTTGTAGTAGCCCAGCTCTTTGAGTTTTCGCTGGAGTTTGGTGACCAGGTTGGGAGTGATGTTGGTCTTACACACGACAGGTTCGAACTTGTATTGGATGTCGCGAACCTTGACCCGTCGGGTTACATACTCGTAGCGTGGTGGGATCTCTTCGGTGACGGTTCGGGCAGGCTCGACCAGCTCCTTGACCCGGATCGTCTTGTAAACTGGTGGAATCTTGACCACTTTTGTACCGGCAGGTTTGACGAGAACCTTCTTGGTGATGGTTTTGTACTGGGCTGGAACTTTGACGGTCTTGGTCACAGGTGGCTCAACCATCACCTTCTTGCGGATTGTTTTGTACTTGGGTGGAACCTTGACAAGACACATAACTTCACCGACGCTGGGATTGTACTGCTTGTCCAAAACCCGCAAATTCTCTTTGGTCTGATGGAGCAGTGATCCTCGAACCCACTCGGTGCGCTCTGGCTCGACCAGAATCTTTTCGGTGACCCACTTATATTTGGCTGGGCGCACGACGACGATCTTCTCGCTCTCAGGCTTGACCAGAACCCGCTCGGTTACGGTCTTGTAGACCGGTGGAGTTGGGACGATCTTCTCACCAGCTTCCCGGACGAGAACTTTCTTGGTAACCCAGCGATACTTGGCGGGAATGACCCGGACCCGCTCACCACCAGCATCGACGAGGACCTTCTCTCGTACGATCTCATATTTTGGTGGGATTACCACCTTTCCGTAACACTCACCCGGTTTAGCGTCTGGGGGTAGCAGAACCAGTCCAGACTGGGGTACTTTGATGGCTTTGGCTGCCTTTTCCCGCTCCTCTTCGACCATGCGCTTACAGTTATTCACATCGGCTTTGAGCTTGGATACCTCACTCTCTTTTTCCGCCAAAAGTGCCTGGGTTCGGGCCAGCTCCTCCTCTTTTTGCTTGGCTAGCTGGGCACACTCCTCAATTGTCGAACAATTAGCCGGCAAGTTGCTCGCACTCTTTTGAGCACATCCGGTCGCGATGAAGCTGAGCGCCACCGCTCCCATGAGCAGCTTATAGCGAACGCTACCCATCTTTTCCTCCTTTCCAAATTTGGTTGCACCTAAATATATCAAACTAATTTTTATGCTTTCTTTAAATTACTCTACACAAAGGCAAAAAAATAATCTGACAGCTAATGTGTAAATACCGTGTATTTACGGCATACAGCTTTTTCCAACCTAGGATTTTGAGGATTTTGAGGAAAATTGAAGGAGGGAGGGGAGGCAAGGAGATAGAAAGGCAGAAGGAGCCGACGACTTTGGGGTATGGGGTGGGGGAGGGGCTCCCCCAGGGGATTTAGCAGCTGTAGTAGAGTTTGAACTCGTAGGGGTGGGGGCGTCCCTCGACGGGGTTCACCTCGACTTCATACTTCCAGTCGATGTACTCTTTGATGAAGTCTTCGCTCATGACGCCACCAGCCGTGAGGAAGTCGTGGTCGCGCTTGAGGGCTTCCAGGGCCTCTCGCAGGGTGGCTGGCATCGTTTTGATCCCTTGATCGCGCAGCTCTTCGAGGGTGTATTGGAAAAGATCCTCGTCTCGAGGCTCTCCTGGGTCGATCTGGTTCTTGATGCCATCAATTCCAGCCATGAGGATTGCTGTGAAGGCGAGGTATGGGCAGCTGGAGCTGTCAGGGCTGCGGAACTCGACCCGGACACTCTTTTCCCCGGCTCCATAGGGAATGCGGAAACAGGCGCTGCGGTTGCGTGCGCTGTAGGCCAAGACGGAGGGGGCCTCAAATCCTGGCATCAGCCGCTTGTAGGAGTTGGTGGATGGGTTGGTGAAGGCGGCGACGGCTCCGGCATGTTTGATGATCCCTCCGATGAACCACTTGGCGATATCGCTCAAGTTGCCATACTCGCCTGCTTTGAAAAAGAGGTTCTTTCCATCCTTCCAGATGGAGCAGTGGACATGCATTCCGTTTCCGTTGTCCCCATAGATGGGCTTGGGCATGAAGGTGGCCGTTTTGCCGTTGATGTGAGCCACATTTTTGACGACATATTTATACTTTTGTACATTGTCGGCGGCGGTGATGATGTCGCCAAATTTGACGCCGATCTCCCCTTGCCCAGCGGTACCGACCTCATGGTGGACCACATAGGTTTCAATGCCGATCTCTTCGAGGACATTGACCATCTCGGCCCGGATATCCATCTGGCTGTCTACTGGAGGTACAGGGAAGTAGCCCTCCTTGTATGCTGGTCGGTGGCCGATGTTGTAGCCTCCCTCGTCTCGGGGATCCTTTTTCCAGTTCCACTCACCCTCTTCTGAATCGACCTCGTAGCACTGCTTGTTAGGCTCGTCTACCACATGGACATGGTCGAAGATGAAGAACTCATTTTCAGGGCCAAAATAGGCGGCATCACCAATCCCACTCTCTTCCAGGTAGGCCAGGGCCTTCTTGGCGATGGTGCGGGGATCCTTGTAGTAGGGGGTTCCATCGACATCGTGGACCGAGCAGATGACTACAGCCGTAGGATCGGCGGTGAAGGGATCGATGAAGACGGTGGAGGCGTCGGGCATGAGGAGGGTGTCGGACTCGCTGATGTCCTTCCACATGCGGATCGAACTTCCATCGAAGGGGATCCCCTTCTCGAACATCTCTTCTGTGACCGCCTTGGCGTTATAGGCTACATGGTGCCAGCGGCCAAAGACATCGGTAAAGCGAAAATCGACGAACTCGATCTCTTCTTCCTTGAGGAGGGTGAAGAAACTCTTGACGGCGTCGCTCATAGAGGCTCCTTCTTGGTAGTTGGGATATGCCCCATATTATATCCCAATTGGATGGGATGGTGTTGTTTAAAAAGTAGTCAATTGGCTTTTGCTATAATCGAAAAAATGGACAAGGGGGATTCAATGGCCAATGTAGAGAAGAGTTTGCAAAAGGTTGCCCTCGTTCTGGATCGCTTGGTTCAAAAGGTAGAAGAGATCGACAAGCGCTTGAAGCGAGTGGAGGAGAGGGTTTTGAATTCCTCCCAAGAGGAGGGCAGGGAGAATAAGGGTCCAGGAAGGGGTATGGAGCTTTCCAAAGGGAATATGGCTCCATCCCAAGAGGCTCTATCCCCCCGCTCAACCTCTTCTTTTGGAGCCAATGCGGGAGCCTCCTTCCTCGGTTCCCTGGCTGGGGTTGTGGCCGGCATGGGGCTCTACCATCTCCTCTTCGACGATGGGGTAGAGCCCAAGGAGATGGCCGAGAAGATGGGTATGGATGAGAGTGCTCTGGAGGGAATCGAAGAGCGCCTTGCGGGAATTGAGGAGCAGTTAGAAGATCTCGACCAAGAGCTCGATGCCCTCTTGGCCCAGGAGGAGGATGGCGGTTTGGATGGGGAGGAGTTTGTGAGTTTGGACGACTATTTAGCCAGTGAAGAGGGGGAGATGGGCGGCTTCGACGAGGATTTGGGAGTCGACGAGGTTTAAAGGGGAATGAGCTCCATCGTACGCTCCCGGAAGATGGCCTGTTTGCTAAAGCCAAGCTCTCTGGCCAGAGCCCGGGCCTCTGGCTGTCCCAATCCCACTTGATCGGGAGCATGGGCATCGCTGCCGAAGGTGATGGGAATGTCGAGCTCTCCGATCTCTTGGAGCAAGAGGAGGGAGGGGTAGGGCTCTTGGACCGGTTTGCGCATACCCGCCGTATTGATCTCCACTGCCATCTGGCTCTCCTTGATAGCCTTGAGGGCCCCTTTGGCCAGGAGGCGGATGTCCCGCCTGGGGCGGTGGCCGAAGAGTTTGATAAGGTCGATATGGCCGACAATGTCGAAGAGACCACTTCGAGCCATGGCCTCGATCCCTTGGAAGTAGCGTTGGTAGATGGTATCCACGTCGACACTCTTCCAAGTCCCGATGAATTCCGGATTGTCAAAGCCCCAAAGCTCTCCGTGGAGCGGGAGGAAGTGGATCGATCCGATGAGATAGTCCACTGGGGCTTTGAGGATGCGCTCTTCTAAATAGTTGGGCAAGAAGTCAACTTCGTAGCCCAGGAGGATTTGGATCTCTCCCTGGTAGCGCTCCCGGAGGCTCAGCACCTCCTCCTCGTAGCGGTCCGCTTCTTGCAAATTCATCCGGTACCGCTGGTCGAAGGCCATCGGAGCGTGGTCGCTAAAGCCAAAGAGGTGAATCCCCTTGGCGATAGCCTCCTGGACGAATTGCTCCATCGAACCTGTGGCGTGATTGCAAAGTGGTGTATGGTTGTGTAAGTCGACGACCATCCTTCCCCCATTGTGCTATAATTGATCCAATTATACCACGAGGGGGGATGGCGATGGATCTTTTTACCCAGATCCGCAATGATAGCCTCTTTGGGGTGCGCAAGGCCTTAGAAGGGATCGAGGATCTAGCCGGCTTACGCAATGAGAAGGGGGAGTCCCCCCTACAGGTAGCCATTCGTACAGGGGCTTCTCTAGAGCTTTTTGCCCTCTTGGTGGAGGCCGGGGCCGATATCTTCGAGGTGGACGAGGAGGGGGTAGGGCTCTTGGACGAGGCCATCAAGAAGGGGCGTCTCGATATTGTCCGCTTCCTCGTGGAGCAAGGGATCGATCCCAATACGACCAGACGCAAGTCCGGCTTTACCCCCTTCATGGCCGCTATGGCCTACGGAGACGAGCCCATCGCCCGCTACCTCCTCTTCGAGTGCGGGGTCGATCCGGATGTGCGGGATAGCTTCCACAAAAGTGCCGCCGATTACGCCAGGATGACTGGCTATGGCCACCTGGTCCAACTTTTAGAGCAACGCCGTTAGGAGGTTTCGTGGAGGAAGGGTCGATGCGGGAGGTCGAGCTTCTCGCTCCAGCCGGTAACTTGAAGAAGCTCAAGATCGCCCTGGCCTATGGGGCCGATGCAGTTTATGGGGGGGTGAGCCACTTTAGTCTGCGTCTGCGCAGTGGGAAGGAGTTCACCTACGAGAGCTTCGCCGAGGGGGTAGAGTATGCCCACCAACTGGGACGCAAGGTCTATGTGACCATCAACGGTTTTCCCTTCAACTCCCAACTCAAACTCTACGCCTCCCACATCGAGCGGATGGCGGCCATGGAGCCGGATGGTTTCATCGTCTCCACCCCCGGGGTGATCCGGCTCTGCCAGCAGATTGCCCCCCATATTCCAATCCACCTCTCCACCCAGGCCAATGTGATGAACTACCTCGACGCCCAGGTCTACTACGAGTTGGGGGTGCGTCGGATCATCGCTGCCCGGGAGATCAGCCTCAAGGATCTTGTCGAGATCAAGTCCCACCTCCCCGATTTGGAGTTGGAAGTCTTCGTCCATGGGAGTATGTGCTTCGCCTATAGTGGGCGCTGCCTCATTAGCTCCTTGCAAAGTGGGCGGGTTCCCAACCGGGGGAGTTGTGCGAACGATTGCCGCTTCGAGTATACCCTCTATGCCGAAAATCCCGAGACAGGAACCCTCTTGCGTCTGGAAGAGGTGGAGGGGGAGGGGACCTACATCATGAATGCCAAGGACCTCAACCTCGCCAGCCATTTGAAGGAGATTGTCGAGAGCGGAGTGGTCGATAGTCTCAAGATCGAAGGGCGTACCAAGAGCGACTACTATGTGGCCATCACAACCAAGGCCTACCGGATGGCCCTGGAGGATCTAGCGGCTGGGCGCTTTCGCCCCCAGCTCTACCAGGCTGAGTTGGCCACCACCAAACACCGAGGCTTTACCGACGGCTACCTGGTTCACCGCCCCTTTGAGCGCTTCGACACCCAAAAGCTCGATAGTTCCATTGGAGAGGGAACCCACCAGGTCGTCGGAGAGGTAAGGGAGGATGGCCTCTCTTTCTTGGCCAAGGATCGGGTATGCCAAGGGGATGTGGTGGAGGTGGTCCTTCCCCAGGCAGAAGAGCCGACTCCCTGCCGTAACGAGCTGGGGGAGCTCTTCGCCCGGGAGGGGCGCTGGTATTTGCGCCTCAACCGGATCGAGGCTGGAGGACGGGAGTATGAGTGTATCCACAGCGGAAACACCAATCCGGTCCGCCTCCCTTGCCCCCTGCCCCCCTATGCCTTGTTAAGGAGGTCCCTTGATTAGGGCGATCCTGCCCGTTTGGTGGGCCTGGCAGTGGCGGGTTCTCGTGGCGGTCTTCCTGGCCAATATGGCCATCTTCTTCCTCTTACTCTTGCTGCGCCTCTTCTTAGGTCTTTCTCAAGAGAGTTTGATTATAATAAACAACCTCTTTTCCCTGGGCGTGACTATCTATGCGTCCATCTATTTTCTGGCCTACGCTTTGGGACTATCCTATCCCCACATTCGGATAGTGATCCTCCCGAAGGAGGCCGATCCCTATCGCATAGCTGCAAGGAAGTAAAGGAGTCTTTTGTGCGATTCGTCTCGATTATTATGGGAAGCAAGAGTGACTATGAAGTGATGCGGGAGTGTGCCAAGGTATTGGAGAAGTTTGGGGTCCAATATGAGATGATCATCTCCAGCGCCCATAGGAGTCCCCATAGAACCAAGAGCTATGTGACCCAGGCCGAGGAGCGGGGGGCCAAGGTCTTCATCTGCGCTGCTGGAATGGCGGCCCATCTGGCCGGAGTTGTGGCGAGTTTGACCGTGAAACCGGTTATCGGAGTCCCGATGAAGGGGGGATTCCTCGACGGGATGGATGCCCTCCTTTCGACGGTCCAAATGCCGGCTGGAATGCCTGTGGCCACCGTGGCCGTTGGAAAGCCCGGGGCGGTCAACGCCGCCTATTTGGCCATGCAGATCCTTGCTATCGATGATCCCGAACTCCGGGCCAAGCTCGAAGAGGACCGCCTGGCCAAGGCCAAAAAGGTCGAACTCGATTCCAAGGAGATCGAGGTACTCATCGGGGATAAAGAGGGCTGATGTGGATGAAACCCGAATGCCTGGTCTGCCTCTTCGACCAGGCTCTGCGAACCGCTCGGATCCTCCAGTGTGATGATGGGTGTGCCGCTTCCATCTTGCATTTAGCGGCTAGGGATATCGAAGGCTTCGATCTGGACCAAACACCTCCCGAGGCTGCCGCCAAACTCTATCCCGATATCGCCGCTTTCCTGGGCCAGGAAGATCTTTATGCGGCTAAGAAGATCGAATCGACCAACAAAGCCCTGGCCTACCTCGACTTCGTTTGGGCCCAGATCGATCAAGCCCCGTGCAAGATCGACGCCGCTTTGCGGGCTGCGGTGGCTGGAAATGTCATCGACTTTGCCACCCAGGTCCATTTTTCCATCGAAGAGGAGATCGCGAAGGTCTTCGAGGCGGAGTTTGCCATCGACGAGAAGCCCCAGTTCATCCAGCGTCTGGAAAAGGCCCGGACTTTCATGCTCGTCGGAGATAATGTCGGGGAGCATGTCTTCGACAAGGTGCTCTTGGAGGTGATTGAGGAGTACTACCCCGATTTGCAGAAGTACTATGTCGTCCGAGGTAGGCCGATCATCAACGATGTAACTGCCAAGGAGGCCCGGGCTATCGGGATCGATACCCTGGCTACAATCGTCGATAGTGGGGTCGACACTCCAGGGCTCTTGCTGGAGCGGGCCAACGAGCAGACCCGGCGGCTCTTTGAGGAGGTCGACCTCATCCTAGCCAAGGGGATGGGGAACTTCGAGTGTCTCGATACCCTGGGGGATGGGCGGCTCTTTCACCTTTTTAAGGTAAAATGCCAGGTCGTGGCGGATCGGGTCGGCCGAGATGTAGGGGATTTGATCGCCCTTTGGAACAACCATATCAAGGAGGTGTGATGAGTCAAAAGAAACGGGTCGTTCTCTTCACCAGTCCAGGCTGTGTCTGGTGTACCAGGGCGAAGCAGTTCTTCCGCAAACATGGGATCAAGTTCAAGGAGATCGACATCTCCAAGGATCAGAAGGCGGCGCAAGATTGTATGCGCCATGGGTGTCGGGGGGTCCCTGTCGTCTTGGTAGGCAACCGCTGGATTTGTGGATTCGATCAGGCCAAGATCGAAAAGGAGCTGGGAATCGCCTAAGCTCCAGCCACAAGGGAGAGATCTCCCCCTCTTTCCAATTCGTCGCATAAGGCAGGGTTCATGATCACCTTCACCCAACTCCTCCTCAAACTCCAGGATTTTTGGGCCAACCAGGGCTGTACAATTCTCCAGCCCTACGATATCCCAAGTGGTGCGGGTACCTTCCATCCCGCTACCTTCCTCAAGACCCTCGATCCAAGACCGTGGGCGACGGCCTATGTGGCGCCGAGCCGCCGCCCCACCGACGGGCGTTACGGGGAAAACCCCAACCGGCTGGGAAGCTACTACCAGTTCCAGGTGATCATCCAGCCAAGTCCGGATAACATCCAAGAGCTCTACCTGGAGAGCCTCGCGGCTTTGGGGCTCGATTTGAAAGAGCACGACATCCGTTTCGTCGAAGACAACTGGGAGAGTCCGACCCTTGGGGCCTGGGGCCTTGGCTGGGAGGTCTGGCTCGATGGGATGGAGGTGACCCAGTTTACCTACTTCCAGCAGATTGGAGGGTTCGAGTGCCATCCGGTTGCGGTGGAGATCACCTATGGAACCGAGCGGCTGGCTATGTATTTGCAAGGGGTCGAGAGTGTCTTCGACATCCTCTGGAGTCCAGGGGTTACCTACGGCGATGTCCACAAACGCAGTGAATACGAGATGAGTAAGTACCACTTCGAGTTGGCCGATACCAAGATGCTCTTTGATCAGTTCGACGCCTATGTGCGGGAGTGTAATCGCTGCCTTGAAGCCAAACTCCCCCTGCCCGCCTACGATTATTGCCTTCTGGCCAGCCACACCTTCAACATGCTGGATGCCCGAAAGGCCATTAGTGTAACCCAGCGGCAAAACTACATTTTAAAGGTGCGGGAGTTGGCCAAGGGGTGTGCCCAGGTCTACAAGGAGCAGCTCGATGCGCGTGGCTGAGTATCTCCAACTCCTCGATACCATCTCCCCCTTCGCCCTCCAGGAGGAGTGGGATAACAGCGGGTTGCAGGTAGGCCATAGGGAGTGGGAGGTGGAGGGGGTCGTCGTCGCCATCGATTTGGATCGAGAACTTCTGGAGATCCTCCCTCCCCGGGCCCTCCTCATCACCCACCACCCCCTGCTCTTTGCTCCCCTCAAGCGTTTCGATCTGGCAGGTTATCCGGCGGGTCTCATCGCAGGGCTTTTAGAAAAGCGCATCGCCCATATCGCCTTGCACACCAACTTCGACAAGAGCCACCTCAACCGCTATGTGGCCCAGAAGGTGCTGGGAGTGGAGGAGGTGGTCTGTGAGGGGCTGGTCTGCTCTTTCCAGCGTCCTATGGATTTTGAGGAGGCGCTCCAGTGGATCCAGCAGGCCTTCAAACTCCCTTACGTACGCTATGTCCCCCCAGCCAGCAAGGAGGTCAAGGATTTCGCCCTGACTACAGGCAGTGGGGGAGGGCTCATCGGAAAGATCGATGCCGATCTCTTCCTCACGGGGGACTTGAAGTACCACGATGCCATGCGGGCGAGGGTTCTCGGTCTTGGGGTCGTCGATATCGGCCACTTCGAGAGCGAGATCCACTTTGCTCCGGCCCTAGCCGAAGAATTGAAAAAAAAGGGAATAGAGGCTATAATTGCACCAGTTGAAAACCCCCTACGCTACAAAGGCAGTTGATGAAGCAGTTTATCGACCAGTTGGTGGAGCTCTCCAAGATCGACAAGCAGATCGACGAATTTGGGCCCAAGATCGAGGCGGTAGAAGAGAAGCTCAAGCGGGCCCAGGAGGAGGTGGAGAGCCTCAAACGGGGGATTGACGAGATCGACGAAGAGATCAAGGAGTGCCAGGTCAAGCAGGCCAAGAATGAGCTCCATCTCAAAGAGCTGGCCGAAAAGCTGAAAGAGATCGAGAAGAAGAGTGCCCAGGTCAAGACCGAAAAGGAGCTCAAGGCCCTCCAGCTCGAAGAGGATATCGCCAGGGAGCAGATCAACTTCGCCAACGAGGAGATCGAACGGCTAGAGCGGCTTTGCACCACCAAACGGGAGGAGCGGGAAGAGCTTCTGGCCAAATTGCAAGAGCAGGAGAGCGCCCTCGCTCAGATCAAGGAGGCAGTGGAAGAGGAGCTGGCCAACCTCAACGCCCAGCGGGAAGCCCTCTTCGAGAAGAAGAGCCAGCTCATTGCCAAGATTCCCCAGCCTATTCTGGTCTTCTACGAGAAGATTCGCCGCTGGGCCGGTAATAGCGCCGTCGTCCCCGTACGCAAGCAGGCCTGTATGGGGTGTTATATGAAGATCAACGACAAAACCTACGCCCAGGTGATCAAAGGGGAGGAGATCACAACCTGTCCCCACTGCGGTCGCATCCTCTACCTGGAGGAGGAAGAGCAGCCCTAGGAGATGTTCCCCTATCTCTACACCGCGGCTACCGCCTGCCTCAATCTCCTCGCCCTCCCACTCCTGCCCCTCTTCGCCCTGCGCCCCAAGTATCGCCGCTCCCTGCCGGCCCGCTTCTTCCCCGTCGCCAACCCCCCGCTTCCTGGGGATGGAATCCACCTGCATGCATGCTCCCTTGGGGAGGTACGGGCACTGGCTCCATTGATGGACCGCCTTTCCAAGCCTCGGGTCAGTGTCGTGACCCAAACCGGATACGAGGCGGCCAAAGGGTATGGGGTCCCCCTGGCCTATCTCCCCTTTGAACCTTGGCTCTGGCTCTGGTTGCGGCCCCAGCGGGCCTTGGTGGTCATGGAGGCGGAGTTGTGGTACCTCCTCTTCTTCCTGGCCAAGCGTCGGGGGGCCAAGACGATCCTCCTCAACGGACGCATCAGTGATCGCAGCTATCCGAAATATCGCCGCTTCGCCTGGTTCTATCGACGCCTCTTGAGCCATGTCGACCTGGTCCTCGCCCAGACTACCAAGGATCGGGAGCGCTTCAAGGAGCTTGGGGCAAAACGGGTAGAGGTAGCGGGGAATGTCAAATTCCTTGCCCGCCCCGTGGCTACAGGGCGCTACCCGAAGCCTGAAGGACGGCTCATCGTCGCGGCCAGTACCCACGATCCCGAAGAGGAGATCATTGCAACTGCTTGGATCGAGGCCGGCCGTCCAGGGCGGCTCCTCATCGTCCCCCGCCATCCGGAGCGTTTCGACGAGGTAGACCAGCTCTTGAACCACATCGCCAAACGGGAGGGGATAGGCTACCATCGTCTCTCCCAGCGAGGTGATCTGGAAGGGGATTTGATCCTGGCCGATCGGATGGGGGAGTTGGTCGAATTCTACTCCATCGCCGACCTAGTGGTTTTGGGGGGAAGTTTCGTGCCCCACGTAGGGGGGCATAATCCCATCGAGGCGGCCCATTTCCAAAAGCCCATTGTCAGCGGTCCCTACTACTACAACCAAGAGAGCAGCTACGCTGGAGTGGAAGGGATCACCATCGCAGATCCCCAAGAGCTGGCCAAATTCCTGAAGACCCCCCTGCCCCCAAGCCGGATTGTGCAGGGCTTTGATGTGGGGTTGCTGGTGAAGGAGTTGGAAGATGTGGTATGAGTGGGATGGAGAGTGGTGTTCGCTTTTGCTCAAGATCCAACCTAGCGCCAGTCGGAACCGGATCGCTGGCTTGTGGGATGGACGGCTCAAAGTGAACCTTGCCGCTCCAGCGGTGGAGGGGGCTGCCAATCGGGAGCTGGTCCATTTCTTGAGCAAACTCTTTCGAGTCCCCAAGGGGGAGATTGAGATCGTGGCCGGGGAGCGTTCCAAACTCAAACGGGTTCGCCTTCCCCGGAGCCAGAAGTTGGAGGCTTTCATAAAGGAGATGGATGCGAGAGAGCGCCTACAAGGTTCTAGCTAGACAGCTGCAAATTTCCAACAAGCGGGCTAAGGAGCTCATCGATCGGGGGCTGGTCTATGTGGGTAATCGAAAGGTGCAAATTGCCCGGGGGCTGGTGGATACGAAGACCAAATTCCGTGTCAAAGAGGTCGCAAAGCCCAAGGTCCTCTTCGAGGACGAGTATATCGTGGCCATCGACAAACCTCCCCATCGCACCAGTGAGGAGATTGCCCGCCAATTTGGCCACAAGCTGCTCCACCGACTCGACAAGGAGACGAGCGGTGTCCTCTTGCTGGTCAAGGATGAGGACTTTCGCCGGCGGGCCATCGAGGAGTTTCGTGGGGGGAGGGTCTACAAGGAGTATCTCGCTTGGGTGGAGGGGATCGTTCCTGAAGCCTTTACCATCGACTATCCCATTCTCACCATCAAGCGAGGAGGCCGGGCCAAGAGCCGCCTCTCCCGCTCCAAGGGGAAACCGGCCAAGACCCATGTGGAGCCCCTGGAGGTTCACGGGAAAAAGAGCAAGGTCAAAGCCACCATCGAGACGGGGCGCACCCACCAGATTCGGGTCCACCTGGCCAGGAGTGGCCACCCGATTCTCGGAGACACCCTCTATGGAGGCAAACCCTGGGATCGCCTCATGCTCCATGCCAAGCGGATCCGCCTCCTCGATTACGACATCAGCGCCCCAGAACCTAGAGACTTTGCCATGGGGTGAGGAATGGCTAGTGGACTTTTTGCCCTATTAGACGATATTGCCGCTTTGATGGATGATGTGGCGGTGATGACCAAGGTGGCTGGGAAGAAGACCGCCGCGATCCTTGGGGACGACCTTGCAGTCAACGCCCAAAAGGCCAGTGGTTTTGCCGCATCCAGGGAGCTGCCAGTCATTTGGGAGATCACCAAGGGCTCCTTGATCAACAAGCTGATCGTCCTGCCCCTGGTCTTCCTTCTCGACTACTTCTACCCGCCCCTCATCCACTGGCTCCTCGTCGTCGGAGGGCTCTATCTTGCCTTCGAGGGGGCCGAAAAGATCTTGGAGTGGCTCTTCCACTCCCACTCTGCCCACCAGCGTCCCCAGCTCCAGGACTCCCCCGAGGCGATCTTGGCCAAGGAGCGCAAGAAGATTCGCTCCGCCATCCTCACCGACCTCATCCTCTCCTTGGAGATCGTGATCATCGCCATTAGCGCCGTGGGTGATCAGGAGCTAGCGGTCAAGGTCTTGAGTGTGAGTCTCGTCGCCTTCCTGGCGACCATTGGAATTTATGGTCTCGTCGCCCTCATCGTCCGGCTCGACGACATGGGGGTGGCCTTGATCCAGTGGGGGTGGGAATCTGTAGGAAAGGCCCTTATCTGGCTTTTGCCCCGGATCATCAAGGCCCTTTCCATCTTGGGAACCCTTGCGATGCTCTTAGTGGCGGGGGGTATCTTCCTCCACCAGCTCCCCTTGTTAGAAGAGCTCTTCCACTCCTGGCCCCCGATCCTTGCCGAACTGCTCTTGGGATTTGGAGTCGGGGTGGTGCTGGTGGGGATCGTGACCTTGGCGAAAAAGATTAAATTTAGCTAAAATTAATCTTGATTTAAGTAGAATTGCAAACCACGATCAACCCGAAAGGAGCCCCGGTTTGTTCGAGGCCATTAGCAACTCCCTTGGCAACGCCATCAAGAAGATCCGCTTCAAGGATGATGAAAAGGCCCTCAAACGGGCTTTGAGCGAGCTGAAAAAGTCCCTCTTGCGGGCCGATGTCCACCACAAGGTGGTCAAGGAGCTCCTGCGCAGTGTCGAACTAAAAACCAAGGAGTACGGCATTGGGCGCGAGAGCTTCTTACGGGCGTTGCGGGAGAGTTTGCAGGCTATCCTTGAAGCCCCCGGGCGCCAGGGTTTCGTTTTCGCTTCCAAGCCCCCCACCATCGTCCTCATGACCGGG
The DNA here is from genome assembly GCA_009659925.1 of Nitratiruptor sp. Classification (GTDB taxonomy): domain Bacteria; phylum Campylobacterota; class Campylobacteria; order Campylobacterales; family Nitratiruptoraceae; genus Nitratiruptor. Next base: position 51,848 of record PUXW01000019.1, read on the forward strand.
CTTCAAGGGAGTGGAAAGACCACGACGACGGGAAAGTTGGCCTACTACTTGAAGTTGCGCAAGAAGAAGGTCCTCCTCATTGCCGCCGACTTGCAGCGCCTCGCGGCGGTGGAGCAGCTGCGCCAGATCGCCCAGCAGGTGGAGGTCGATATCTATGCTCCCGATGGGGCCAGCGATCCGGTGGAAGTGGTGCGGGAGGGCCTTCAAGTAGCGCGCCAGAAATTCTACGATGTGGTCCTCATCGATACGGCTGGGCGGCTGGCTATCGATCAAGAGCTCATGGAGGAGCTGGCTCGCATCAAAGAGAGTGCCCAGCCCGACGAGATCTTCTATGTCGCCGACGCCCTCACGGGACAAGATGCAGTCCGCAGCGCCGCCCAGTTCCATGAGCAAGTTGGCATTACCGGGGTGATCCTCACCAAGTTCGATGGGGATAGCAAAGGGGGTGTGGCCCTCTCGATCGCCCACCAGATTGGGGTTCCATTACGCTTCATCGGGAGCGGGGAGAAGATGCCCGATCTGGAACCCTTCATCCCGGATCGCATTGTCGGGCGGCTCATGGGAGCCGGGGATATCGAATCTCTCGCGGAAAAGACGGCTGCGGTTATCGACGAAAAGCGGGCCAAGGAGCTCAACAAGAAGATCGCCAAGGGGAAGTTCAACTTCGAGGACTTCCTGGAGCAGTTGGAGTCGATCAAGAAGATGGGGAGTTTGAAGAACCTCATCTCCATGCTCCCTGGCATGGGCACGATGGCCAAGGCTATCAAGGATCTCGACTTGGAGAACTCCAAAGAGATCCGCAAGATCAAGGCGATGATCAACTCCATGACCCCCAAGGAGCGGCGGGATCCCGACTTGATCCTCAAGAGCAGTTCCCGGAAGCGGCGTATCGCTCAAGGGGCGGGTTTGAGCATCCAAGAGGTGAATAAGATCCTCAAACAGTTCCACCACGCCGCCAAATTTGCCAAGCGTTTCGCTGGTAAACGGGGGATGGGGGATTTGCAGGCGATGATGCGCCAGATGGAGGGACCCAAGATCCCTCGCTAGTGCCCAAAGCCCAGTCCTTCAAGGAGGGTTGCGCTTTGTGCACCAATTTTAATTCAACTACGAGCAAGGAGCGAAGATGGTACGGATTCGATTGGCACGCTTTGGACGCAAGAAACGACCTTTCTATCGGATCGTTGCTACCGATAGCCGGAAGCGGCGGGATAGTGGTTGGATCGAGGTTTTGGGCTATTATAGCCCGCTGACCGATCCAATTACCCTCAAGATCGACCAGGAGCGGCTCAACTACTGGCTCGGGGTTGGAGCCAAGATGAGTGACCGGGTGGCAAAACTGGCCAAAATCGCCCAAGAGCGAGGTTGATGGTCCAAAAGTTCGTCGAGCGTTTCGCCCGGTTGCTTGCCAGCCATCCCGAGGATATCGCTGTGGAGTACCGCCAAGTCGGGGAGGGGTACGCCGAGATCATCATCTACGCCAACAAGGCCGATGCTGGGAAGATCATCGGGAAAGAGGGGAAGATGATCGGTGCCATCAAGACCCTCATTGGCGGCTGCAAAGCCAAGGATGGGATTGGGTACAAGGTGAGCGTAGTGCCAAGGAGCTAGCGTGGCGAAGCGGATGGCCATCGCCAGGTTGGGGCGCAGCGTCGGGCTGCGGGGGGATATGCGCTTCCACTTACTCAGCGACTTTCCCGAGCAGTTCCGAAAAGGGGCCACCTTCGAGAGTGATCGGGGGCCCTTGACCATCGAGCGCTACGATCCCAAGCGGGGGACCATCAAGTTCGTCGGAATCGACTCCCCCGAAGCGGCCCGGCGCTACACCAACGCCTACCTCTACAGCGACGAGGAGCAGACCCGGGAGCAAATTCCCCTGGAGGAGGGGGAGTACTTCTGGTTCGACATTATCGGCTGCCACCTCTACGAGGGGGAGGAGTGTCTCGGGGTCGTGGAGGATATCCAGCGCCTTCCCAGTGCCGACTATCTCGTGGTGCGCACCAGTGAGGAGCTGGCTCAGAAGTTGCCCAAGCGCTTCCTCGTCCCCTATCAAGACCCCTTTATCGAGGAGGTCGATTTGGAGCAAAAGCGGATCCAAGCCCAGGGGGCCCGGGCCATTTTGGAAGCTTCCTGATGCGTTTCACCTTCCTCACCCTCTTCCCCCAACTCATCGAAGGCTACTTCCAAGCCTCCATTTTGGCTAAAGCCAGGGAGCGGGGGCTCTTTGAGGTAGACTTCGTCGACTTTCGCCGCTATAGCCAGGATCGCCACAAGCGGGTGGATCGTCCTAAGGCTGGAGGTGGCGCTGGAATGGTCCTCATGGCCGATCCCCTGGTTAGGGCTATCGAGGATCTTCGTGGACCCCAAAGCCGGGTTATCTTCGTCACTCCGGCGGGGAAGCGGTTCAACCAGAAGGATGCCAAGCGGTTGGCGGAGTACCCTTCCCTCCTCTTCGTCTGCGGTCGCTACGAGGGCTTTGACGAGCGGGCTATCGAGCTGTGTGCCGACGAGGTCTTGAGTCTGGGGGATTTCATCCTCACTGGAGGGGAGTTGGCCGCTTTGGCCATGTGCGATGCCATTGCCAGGAACATCCCTGGGGTCCTGGGAAACGAGGAGTCCTTGGTAGAGGAGAGCTTCGAGGAGGGGCTCATCGAAGCTCCCACCTTCACCAAGCCCAACAGCTACCGCAACCTCCCGATCCCTTCAGAGTTTTTAAAGGGAAATCATGTTAGACTATCGGCCTTAAAACGGGAGATGGCCCGCTTTCGCACCAACTACTATCAGGCAACACCCATCAAGAAGGAAGATCGATGAGGAACAGATATATCGAGCGCTTCGAAGAGCAGCAGATCGCAAGCAAGCAGATCCCCGAGTTTCGCGCTGGAGATACGATCCGGGTCGCCGTTGAGATCAAGGAGGGGGAGAAGAAGCGGATCCAGAACTTCGAAGGGGTTTGCATCTCCATCCGAGGTACGGGGACCGGGCGAACCTTCACGGTACGCAAAATTGGGGCCAACAATATTGGCGTCGAGCGGATCTTCCCCTTGTACAGCGATTCGATCAAGGAGATCCAAGTGCTCCGCCGCGGCCGGGTACGACGGGCCAAACTCTACTACCTGCGGGATCGCAAAGGTAAGGCGGCCCGAATCCGCGAGCGCGACCGCAAGTAATCCACAATTACTCCACAACCGGGGCGTATAATCCCTCCAAAAGGGTTTGGAGGGTTCCATGCGCCACCTCATCTCTTTGCTCCTCCTCATGCTTCCTCTAGCGGCCAAACCCCTTTGTGGCATTGAAGAGCGTCTCTTTTGGCAACTCCCTTTGCAAGAGCGCAATCGCATCTGCAAGAGCTATCTGGACCATCGCTCCTCCCTCAAAGGAGAGGAGAAGGGTTGGGATCTGCCTGGAAAGAATTGGGGGCTCTCCCTGACGATTCAAGGCTTTATCGAGCGCTATGGCCGCTCTTGGCCCATTGGTCCCGTGACTTTCTCCCTTACCCCTGGACTCAATAGGATCTGTCTTGCTCGGGAGCGATGTTTCTGGGTGGCTTTCAACGGAGGGCGCCTCTTCATCCCCGTGCGGCCCCGTTGGAAGGTGGCTGGGGCAGGGGGCTTTGGTCCCTTCGACCCCCTACCCCACACCACATCGATCCCCCAAGGGGAAGATCGTTGGCTCCTTTTTAGCCACAAGGGCCACATCTACCGCCTCTTTTTGCGTTGGGGCTCCTAACGATAACCCTTCATCGCCGCTTGGGCCTCCCGCTCGAGGATCTTGCGTTTGAGACTCTCCCGTTTGTCGTGGAGGGTTTTTCCCTTGGCTAGGGCAATTTGGAGTTTGGCGAGGTTGCGCTGGTTGAAGTAGAGTTTGAGGGGAACGATGGTGTAGCCCTTCTCACTGGCCTTACCCAGGAGTTTATTGATCTCCTTCTTGTTGAGCAAGAGCTTTCGGGGCCGCTTCTCGTCGGGTTTAAAGTAGGGATTGGCCGAGTCGAGATGGCTGATATGCATTCCAAAGACGAAGGGCTCCCCCTTGACGAACTTGACGAAACTATCCTTCAAATTGACCCGTCCAGCCCGGATCGCTTTGACCTCGCTTCCGCTGAGAACCAATCCAGCCTCATACTTATCGAGGATCTCGAAGTCGTGGTAGGCCTTCTTGTTGGTGGCGATCACCTTCATCGGCGCTCCTAAAGAGTGTACTCCCGCTGCCGCTGAGATAGTAACCTGCCTCGGGATAGGGGGCAAGTTCTGGGCATAGCTTCATGGCACTGCCAAACAGGTCGTTGGCCTGGAGTGGGGCTATTGTAGCCAAAATTTCCTTACTTGTCATCTGGCTGAGCTCATGGGCGAGGTCGAGATCGAAGGAGCCAGGGAAGGTTTGCCGCCACTTGGTGTAGACCGCTTTGGTGTTGCATTCGATCCCTGGGAAGTGGAGGGCCAGGGGGGGGATGGAGTCGTCTACTGGTGTAATACGCTCGCCAATTCCTTCCACATTGGCAGCTGGATAGTCGTAGATGAAAAAGGGGACATCGGCCCCGATGGTGGCTCCCAGCTGGGCCATCTCTTCTAGGTCCATGCCCAGATCGAGGACCTGGTTGAGGAGTTTGATGAGGCCAGCGGCATTGGAACTTCCCCCACCTAGACCTGAGCCCATGGGGATACGCTTTTGGATCGAGATCTTGTGGGCTTGGAAGAAGGGTTCAATTTGGGGGAAGCGCTGGCGGAGGCGGTGGTAGACCTGGGTGAGGATGTTGGCTTCCAGGGGGATCTCGATCCCTTCGATCCGGAGCCCATTCCCTGATTCGGGGATGAGCGTGATGGTATCAAAGAGGGAATCGTAACGGATGAAGCGAGAGCGGATGAGGTGGTAGTCCCCGCGAAAGCCCACGATTTTGAGGAAGATATTGAGCTTGGCTGGGGTTTTAATTTGCACTGGAGCTCCTTGGGACCTTGTTGAGACGGTAGAAGACTTTTCCATCGGCCACCTCGACGATGGTAAAAAAGTGGTCGAAGACCAGGTGGTAGAGGCCGTCGTCCCGAAGTGCTAGATCCTGGAGTCGGATCCGGTGGCCTTGGGCGATGGCTTCAGGGGGGAGAGTGGTTTGGTTGGGGGTTGAGAGGAGGTAATCCAAGGGATCGAGGGGGCGCTCTTGGTCATAAGCAAAGGCCCCCTCTTGGAGGCGTTCTAGATAGCTCAAGACCCCTGTTGTCCCGAGGGCTTGGGCTATAGCCGCCGCGAGGCTGCGGATGTAGGTGCCCTCGCTTACCAGGGCTTCGAAAGTGAGGAAGGGGTGGGTATAGTTGACCAGACGCAGTTGGTAGATGGTTGATGTGATGGGATCGAGTTGGAGAGACTTCCCCTGGTGGGCGAGCTGGTAGGCCCGCTTCCCCCCGATCTTCTTGGCGCTGAAGAGGGGTGGGGTGTAGGTAAAGGGGCCTTGGAAGTTGGCGAGGGTTTGGAGAATGGTCTCCAGGGGGATGGGGGGGATCTCCCGGATAGCCTCGATGCCTTCGATGTCTAGGGTTGGACTAGAGGTGCCAAGCCAGAGGGTGGCCCGGTAGCGTTTGGGGTACTTGCGCAGATAGGGGAAGAGTCTGGTATAAGCGCCGAAGGCTACCACGAGGGTCCCGCAGGCGAAGGGGTCGAGGATTCCTGAGAAGCCCCCTTTTTTGACTTTGTAGCGCCTTTTGAGATGGCTCAGGTAGGTATTGGAGGTGGTGTAGGGGGGCTTGTAGGCGACGAAGAGGCGGTTCATATCCGCTCCACGAAGGAGGCGAGGATCTCCCGAATCTGGCCGCCGAAGTTGATGGAGAGCTTGAACTCCTTCCCGGCCCGCCCCACTCCAACGACCCGCCCGATGCCAAAGAGTTTGTGCTTGACCAGATCCCCCTTCTTGAAGGTCGCTTTCCGCTCGATCCGGATCCGTCCCTGGCAAAGCCCCGCCTCGCTCAGGAAGCGGCTTTGCTCCAACTGGGTGCGCCGCCCCTTGTAGAATCGGCTCTTGGCGTAACTGAGGGTTAATCGCTCTTTGGCCCGGGTGATGGCCACATATCCGAGTCTGCGCTCCTCTTCGATGTCGCACCCATCTCCAGTCAGCGGGAAGAAGCCCTCTTCCAGGCCGATGACGAAGAGGTGCTGGAACTCCAAGCCCTTGCTGGCATGGATGCTCATGATGGAGATGGCTCCCCCTCCCAGCTGATCTTGCTCGCTTTGCAGCGAGAGTTCGGCTAGGAACTCTTCGAGGGTGGCGGAGGGGTTCTTCTTGAAGTAGTCCCGGAAGAGGCCGTAGAATTCGTCGATGTTGGAGACTCGATCGGAGGCGTCTGGAAGTTGGCGGTAGTAGTGGCGCACCCCAAGGATCTCCTCGAATCGGTCGATGAAATTGCTCAAAGGGCCCTGGACCTCCCGGCGCAGCTCTTTGAGCCCGCCGACGAAGGTCTCGAAGGCAACAGCCCCCTTCTTGCCGATCAAGGCGGCGAGTTCTTGGGAGGAGAGGAGTTCTGGAAGCTGGAGAATACCGACCCCAAGACGCTGGGCCTCCTGGTGGAGCCGTTCGTAGGTGATCTTGCCAATGCCCCGCTTGGGACGGTTGATGATCCGCTTCAGGCTGAACTCGTCGTAGGGGTTGGCGATGAGGCGCAGGTAGCTGATGATGTCCTTGATCTCGGCTCGCTCGTAGAAGCGAATCGTTCCAACCAGCTGGAACTTGATTCCAAGGCGGTTGAAGGCCTCTTCGAGGGAGCGGGAGAGGGCGTTGATCCGAAAGAGGACAGCGATTTGGCTTGGATCTTCCCCCTGGGCGATGAGGTTCTGGATGGCCTGGGCAATTTTGAGGGCCTCTTCCTGCTCATCCTGGTTGGCTAGAATGGTAATTTCGGGTCCGGGGCCCTTGGTAGCTTCCAACCGCTTGCCCAATCGCTTCCGATTGTGCTGGATCAAGTTGTTGGCCGCCTCCAAGATCTGCTGGGTGGAGCGGTAGTTGCGTTCGAGTTTGATAAGTTTGGTCCCGGGGAAGCGGTCTTGGAAGTGGAGGATATTCTTCACATTGGCCCCCCGCCATCCATAGATGCTCTGGTCATCGTCCCCCACGACGCAGATGTTGCTATGGGCGGAGCAGAGCTTCATGAGGAGGCGGTTTTGGATCTCATTGGTGTCCTGGTACTCATCCACCATGATGTAGCGGTAGTGTTGGCTAATCTGGTGGGCGAGCTGGGGGTCCATCTCCAAGATGGTGTAGGGGAGCACCAAAAGGTCGTCGAAGTCGATGAGGTTGTTGGCCAAGAGGTAGGCCTCGTAGGCTTGGTAGACCTTGGCAATCTCCTTGAAGTTGGGGAGTTTTGCTGTGGCGATAGCCTCCTTGGGAGAGATGAGGGAGTTCTTATAGCGGCTGATCTCGGTGGCGACGAGGGAGAGGGGGAGTTGGGTTTGGAGGGATTTGAGGATCCGCTTCTTGTCGTCGGTGTCGATGATGATAAAGTTGTTGTCCCGATTCAAGCGGTTGATGTACATCTTGAGGAAGAGGAGGCCAAACTTGTGGAAGGTACACAGGAGGGGGGGATGGCTGGGCAGATCGGTGCCGATGAGCTCAAAAGCCCGTTGGCGCATCTCTTTGGCTGCTTTGTTGGTGAAGGTGAGGGTGAGGATCGAGGCTGGATCGATGCCAAGGGAGATGAGATAGGCGAGGCGGGAGGTGATGGTTTTGGTCTTCCCCGTCCCAGCGCCTGCTAGAACCAGAAGGGGACCGTCGATGGTTTGAACCGCCGCTTGCTGTTGGGGATTGAGTTGGGAGAGGATCGAATCCATGGGCCACTTTTTCTTTTAATTATAGCAAAAGTTCTCCTCTGCAGACCATAAACGCAAGTTATAATCTATCCATTTCGATAAAGTTTGGTTATAATTTTGATAAAGGAAATGTAGTTGAAAAGGGAGCGGGTATGCTCAAGGATTTCACCAAATTGGAAACCTTCCTTGTGGTCGTCAAGGAGCGGAGTTTCTCCAAAGCGAGTGCCAAGTTGGGGATCTCCCAACCTGCAGTGACCCAGCAGATCAAACACCTGGAAGAGATGTTGGACGCTAAGCTGATCGAACGGAAGAAGAATGGGGTGCGCTTGACCAAAGAGGGAGAGGAGGTCTACAAGATCGCCTCCAGGCTAGCCAAGTGCCTCCAAAATGCCGAGCAGGAGCTGATCAAGATCATCAACAAGGAGATCACCTTCATCCTCGGGGCTTCCTTTACCATTGGAAACTATATCCTCCCTGAAATCATGAAGGATTTGAAAGAGACATGCAGCAACGACATCCTCATCCGGGTGGAGCTCAGCGATGTGGTGGTCCAAAATGTCTTGGAGAAGAAGTTCGACCTTGGCCTCATCGAATCCCCCATATTCAAGGATGGCCTCATCTATCGGGAGTGGATGGAGGATGAATTGGTCCTCTTTAGCAATACCAAACTCCCCAAATATATCCGTCCCGAGGATCTCTACCGCTTCAACTGGATCTGCCGGGAGGAGGGGAGCCACACCCGCAAGATGGTGGCCGAAGCCTTCGAAAAGTTGGGGGTTAGCTGCAAGAAGTTCAACGTCATCAGCGAGGTAAGTTCCTCTACAGCGGTGGTCAACGCCGTCTTGAAAAGCCCCATTGACAAGGAGCATCCGACGGTCTCCATCATCTCCCGCTACGCCATCGAGCACGAGGTCCAGGCGGGACGGCTCTTTGAGTCTAAGATCAAGGGGGAGAAAATCAAGCGCAAGTTCTATATCTGCTACCTCAAAGAGCGCAAACACGACCCCTATTTGCTCAAGATCGTCGAACTCCTCCTCCGTTTGAAGAAGTGATCAGCCCTTGTTCAAGAACTTCTGGTTCTCGGGATTGGAGAGGAAGATCTCCATCGAATCCTTAGCTGAAGGCTGGTTCCCCTTGATGGTGGCGGTCAGGTTGATGAAGATCGGAGTCTCATCGACAACGATCTCAACGATGGCATCGAGGGGGATGGAGACGAGGGAGCCGAAATTTTGAGGTCCAAACCCCGCCTCGAAGCGGAGTCGCTCCCCTTCGAGTCTCGCGGTTTGAAAGGTGTAGTTGACCAGGAGAAAAAGGGGGAATTCGGGAAGAGCCTCGAAGAGCTCCTTTGGCAAAGGGGGCTCAAAGGTGACCCGTTCCAAATCGGCCACTACCGCGAACTCTTGCCCCTCTTCCAGGAGATAGGTGAGCAAATCGGCGCTATGGGAGCGCAAGAGGGCGGCGAAGCGTCGGTCTTGCAGTAGATCGTAGAGCATGGCAACCTCCTTTCATCCTATCGGCTCAACAATCTTCCACTGCTTCAATTCGTAAAAGCCGACCATGGCGTTGAGCAGGGCGAAGCCTTGGTAATTTTCGATCTCGTGAACTGGGATATCGGCCTCGTGGAGCACTCCAGCATCGATGAGCCTGGCCCGGGTGGTTCCAGGAAGGAGGGGGCGGGCGGGGGTGAGCCATTTGATGCCATCGAAGAGAGCGATATTGGCCCGAGAGGTATCGGTGAGGAGGCCATCCTTGACAATGATGATCTCATCGGCCTCACCCCGCTTGGCAAAAAACTCCTCAATGGGGGAGCGGTCTAGGTATTTGTAGGGGTAGTCGATGGAGGCTTCCACGAGTGCCAAGGTGGTGATAGTCGCCGGGGTATAGGGGGAGTACTCGACCCCCTCGATCCGATTGGTGTAGACCACTTTGGCTCTGAAGAGACCTTGAGAAGGGGGATCGACGAGGAAATTGGCCAGGTCGATGGGGGGTTGGGGAGGGAAGTGGTGGGCGATGGTGGTGTTGAGCCGGCGGTTGTGGTAGTCCAAGTGTTTGGGTTTGCCATCTTCGATGCGGATCGTCTCGAAGAACCTCATCCAAAGAGCTCCGTCGAGAGGTAGCGTTCGGCTCCGTCGGGAAAGAGGGTGAGGATCCTGTGGTCCGGATAGCGTTGGGCCAATTTGCGGGCCGCGGCTAAGTTGGCGCCGGAGCTGATACCGACCAGGACCCCGTGCTCTCTGGCCAGCTGGCGGCTGGTTTCCATGGCCTCTTCGTCTTCGATGGGGATGATCTCATCCAGGAGGGATAGATCGAGGATGGGGGGGATGAATCCCGCTCCGATCCCTTGTATTTTGTGGCTTCCGGGCGGATGGCCGCTTAAAACGGCGCTCCTTTTAGGTTCGACGGCCACAATACGCACCCCCCGCTGGCGCAAAGGGGCCCCAATGCCCATAATGCTCCCCCCTGTTCCAACCCCAGCGACGAAGATGTCTACGGGGAGGGCTTGGAGGATCTCTTGGGCCGTTGTCTCCTGGTGGGTCCTGGGGTTGGCTGGGTTGGAGAATTGATCGAGCATGAAGTAGCCTTGCTCCACCAATTCCCTGGCCTTGCGTACGGCTCCCGCCATCCCTTGGGCTCCAGGGGTGAGGATCACCTTGGCTCCCAGGAACTCCAGGAGTTTGCGCCGCTCAATACTCATCGACTCGGGCATGGTAAGGGTGAGTTTCATCCCGAGGCTTGCCGCCACCATCGCTAGTCCAATTCCTGTATTGCCGCTGGTTGGCTCGACGAGGGGGGTATCCTTGGTGATGCGCCCCGTCTCGAGAGCTTCCCGGATCATGCCATAGGCGATGCGATCCTTGATGCTCCCCCCCGGGTTGAGGAATTCACACTTGGCCCAGATGGTCGGTTCGATCTGGAGGATCGGGGTGTTGCCGATGAGCTGGGTGATGGTGGTGGCGACCATGGAGCCTCCTTAGTAGATAACCGCTGTCTTGGCGATGTTGGTAGCGTGGTAGACCCGTTTGTGGAAAATTGTAGCATAATATTTGATGAGCATCTGTTGAAGAGTTGGCTCAATGGAGGGGGTGAACCAGGCATTGTTGGAGATGGCGATGATGAAGGGGGGATCGGTCCGGTAGATGAGGGGGTGGGTGGCCTCGTAGCAGATGGCGTTGGTGAAGGGAATCCCTTTGATGGTATAAGTGGCCGGTTTGCGGGCCGGGGTGTAGTCGCTACTGCCTGCGAAGAAGAGGCGGTTGATCCAGCGGGCTAGAGGTTGGGGGAGGGGGATCGCCTCTCCAAAGGGGACTAGGACCACCTTGTCGAAGATGGAGAAGGTACCATCGTGAAAGAGGTAGGTGGAGTTGTAGTAGTGGCCATCCTTGAAGTGGAGGGCCCCGGTGACGATGGTGATCTGGGAGCTGAGCTCTTGGAGGCGTTGGAGGAGGGTGGGGCTTTGATCGAGGAAGAGGGGGAAGGCGCTCTCGGGTAGGACCACCACATCGAAGCCTTTCTCGATGGCCTTGGTGATGGCAGCCAAATTCTCTGCGATGATCTTGGGGCGTTGGGTGGGATCCCATTTGCGATCCTGGGAGAGTTTGGTAGTAACTAGATGGATACGCAGGGGCGGTGGCTGGACGGGGTTGGAGTGGGGTTGGAGGAGGGGAATGGCGATGGCAAGGAGCAGCAGTTTCCCCCAACGGGGGAGATGGATGGCCCCAGCACTCAGGAGGAGTAGGGCAAAGGAGCTCTTTTGAGGCTCTATGAGGCTTTGGGCCAGAAGCATGTCGGGCAGGAACCAGTTGAAACCGAAGGGGTGGATGGAGCCAACCAGGAGCCAGAAGAGCATCTTTCCTCCAAGGGCAAGCCATGGCCCTGGGAGGAGGGTTGCCAGTTTGTAGCCTAGGGCAAAGATGCCTCCGTAGATGAGGCCAATGGCCAGCAGGAGTAGGGGAGCCAGGGGGAGGAGGTCGTAGTAGCGCAGACTCAAGGCGATCCAGTGGAACCAGAGGAGCCCGGTGAAAAAGCCGCTCCAAAAGGCCTCTTTGGGGTCCAATCCAAGGAGGAGGGCAAAGGCGCTCCAGAGGATAATGGTATCAAGCCATGGGGTGGCAAGCTCCAGATGGTGGAGGAGGATAGGACTCCAAAGGAGCAGGGCGCTCACAAAGCCTTTTATTAGCAAATTGATGCTAAAATAGGGCCTAAACTTCTGGAGCAAAGGATAGACCATGGAACAGCAGGGTGCAGCGAGCATTCTTGGATCCCTCTTCCCGTTGATTCTCATCTTCGTCATCTTCTACTTCCTCATCATTCGCCCCCAGCAGCAGCAGCAGAAAAAGCATAAAGAGATGGTGGAGGGCCTCAAAAAGGGTGACAAGATCGTCACCGCTGGAGGTATTATAGCCGAAGTGGTCAAGAATGAGGAGGACTACATCAAGGCCAAGATCAACGACACCACGGAGGTCAAAATCGACAAGAACTTTATCGCCAAAAAGCTCGAAAGTTAAAGAATGGGTCGCTGGCTCAACTACCGCTTCGTCATCTTTCTCCTGGTCTTCATCGCCGGAGTCGCTTTGAGCCTTCCCTCCCTCTTGGGATTCAAAGAGGGGCCCAAGATCACCCTTGGCCTCGATCTGCAAGGGGGACTGCACATGCTCCTTGGGGTCGATACCAAGAAGGCCATCGAATCCAAGGTCAAATCGATCGCTTCGGCCATCAAATACTTCGCCGAGGACAACGATATCCTCATCGACGAACTTCGCGTGGAGGGGACCCAGATCTCCTTCAAGCTCCTCGATCCCGATGATGCTCCTAAAATCGAGGAGTTCCTGGCCAAACACAAGGGGCTCGTCGTCGAGCGGGAGAGGGAGAGCTATCGTATCACCCTCACCCCCCAGGAGATCCAGTCGGTCAAGGAGTATGCGATTCAACAAGCTGTCGATACGATCCGAAACCGGTTGGATCAGTATGGTTTGGCTGAGCCGACCGTAGCCAAGCAGGGAAAGGAGAAGATCCTCGTCGAGCTTCCTGGAATCAAGAGTCCCGAAGAGGAGCAGCGGGTGCGCCAGCTCATCGCCAAGGCGGCCCATCTCCAGCTTATGGCTGTCGACGAGGATCGCCAGGCTCGGGTCAACCGGATGAGTCCCGAGGAGGCGGCCCAGTATGGTGATGTGATCCTCGAAGATCGCCAGGGCCGAAAGTATCTCCTCAAAGAGATTCCCATCCTCGATGGCTCGATGATCACCGACGCCCGGGTCGCCTTCGACCAGAACAACCAGCCGGTCATCAACTTCACCCTCAACAGCGAGGGGGCCCGGATCTTTGGGGATTTTACGGCCAAGAATGTGGGGAAACGGCTGGCGGTGGTCCTGGACGATGTGGTCTACTCAGCCCCGGTCATTCGAGAGCGCATTGGGGGTGGAAGTGGGCAAATCAGCGGGGGCTTCACGGTGGAAGAGGCCCACGATGTGGCTATCGCTTTGCGTAGCGGCGCCTTGCTGGCTCCAGTCTATATGGAAGAGAAGCGGAGTGTGGGGCCGAGTCTGGGAGCCGATAGTATCCGCTCCAGCTTCATTGCCTTGGTGAGCGGTTTCATCCTCGTCGTCCTCTTCATGGCCATCTATTACGGTATCGCCGGTATTATTGCCGATATAGCCCTGGTGGCCAACCTCTTCCTCATCATCGGGATCATGGCCCTCTTCGGGGCGACCCTCACCCTTCCTGGAATGGCGGGGATCGTTCTCACGGTGGGGATGGCAGTGGATGCCAACGTAATCATCAACGAGCGCATCCGCGAACTCCTCCGCCAGGGGGTCTCTGTACGCAAGGCCATCGAACAGGGGTACAAAAATGCCATGAGCGCCATTTTGGACGCCAATATCACCACCCTCATCGCCGCCATCGTTCTCTACGCCTACGGAACGGGGCCTATCAAGGGCTTTGCTTTGACCATTAGTATCGGTATCCTCGCCTCGATGCTCACTGCTATCGTCGGAACCCATGGGATCTACGAAGCCCTCTTGCCCTCTATCGAGCGGGATCGTAACTTCGCCAAATGGTTTGGGATAAAGGTCTAGCATGGAGTTTTTCAAAACGGAAAAGACCTACGACTTCATGGGGAAGGCCAAGATCTTCATGGCTATCTCCGCCCTTTTGGTCCTGGCCTCCTGGGCACTGCTTGCCTTCAAGGGACTCAACTTTGGAATCGACTTTGCTGGAGGGACAATTGTCCAGGTCCGCTACGACAAGCCGGTCGATATTGCCACCATTCGCAAGGCCCTGAAGCAGAGTGAGCTCTTCAAAGAGGCCAGTGTTACCTATTTTGGCAGCGATCGGGAGATCATCATCCGTCTCAAGACCTCGACCAAGAGCCTCGGGAAGGACATTGGGGATGAGGTTCGCCAGGTCCTCCAGGGTACGGGGAATTTCGAGATACGCCGGGTCGACATGGTGGGACCCAAAGTGGGAAGTGAGCTTCGGGAAAAGGGGATCAAGGCCACCATCATCGCTCTAGCGGCCATTCTCTTGTATGTGAGTTTCCGCTTCGAGTGGCGCTTCGCCCTGGCCAGTGTCCTTGCCCTGGTCCATGACGCCTCCATCGCCATGGGGGCCATCAGCCTCTTCAATATCCCGGTCAACCTCGACATCTTAGCGGCCATCTTAACCCTGCTTGGCTACTCCCTCAACGATACCATCATCGTCTTCGATAGGATTCGAGAGGGAATCGTGGAAAACCTCAAACTCAACGATCTGGATCAGATCATCAACGATGCAATCACCAAGACCCTCTCCCGGACGATGCTAACCTCTCTGACCACCTTCTTCGTGGTCTTCACCCTCTACCTCTTCGGAGGGGAGATCATCAAGGGCTTCAGCTTCACCCTGCTCGTTGGAATTATCGTCGGGACCTACAGCTCCATCTTCATCGCGGCGCCCATGCTCAAACTCCTCGGATTCAATCTGGCCGAATATCGGAAGAAGCTGGCTGAAAAGAGGAAGCGGGAGCAGGAGAAGGAGCGAATGCGGGCCATGTACGAACAGGGGGTGGTCTAGGTGTTCAGTGAGCGGATTCGGGAGAGGTTGGCGACCAAAAGGGAGATATTTTGGGCTCTTATACTCTTTCTGGTCGCTCTACTCAGCGGAATTGTTCTCAACCTCTACCAGGTTACTGCTCAAAAAGTTCCCCTCTACACCCTTCTCTTCAGCTTTGTAGGACTGCTCATAGGAGTCCGATTGGGATGGTATGCGGCCACTCTTTTGAGGGATCTTCAGGAGTTAGAGGAGGAGATCGAATGCTAGAATATATTCTCATAGGAACTCTCTTTATGGGAGTTGTGGGGCTACTCGTCTATATCATCGAAACCCTTGGAAAAGCGGCGACAAAGTAATTGTAAGGAAATGAGAGATGGACTACACCCCAAAAGAGATTGAGAAATATTGGCAGGAGCGCTGGGAGGAAGAGGGAGCCTTCGAGCCCTCCACCAAGTACGACGCTCCCAAAAAGTATATCTTGAGCATGTTTCCCTATCCCAGTGGCCAGATCCATATGGGCCATGTGCGCAACTATGCAATCGGAGATGCCCTGGCCCGCTACTGGCGAAAGATGGGGTTCAATGTCCTCCACCCCATCGGATGGGACGCCTTCGGTATGCCTGCGGAGAACGCCGCCATCAAACGGGGGATTCACCCCAAGGAGTGGACCTACGCCAATATTGCCCAGATGCGCCAGGAGCTCAAGAGCCTTGGCTTCAGCTTCTCCAAAGAGCGGGAGTTTGCTACCTGCGATCCCATCTACACCAAACATGAGCAGGCCTTCATCATCGACATGTGGGAGCGGGGCCTCCTCTACCGCAAGAAGGGGATGGTCAACTGGTGCCCCAAGGATCAGACTGTGCTGGCCAACGAACAGGTGGTGGAGGGGCGGTGTTGGCGGTGCGATAGCGAAGTGGTCCTGAAAGAGATGGACCAGTACTTCCTCAAGATCACCGACTACGCCCAGCGGCTCCTGGACGATCTCAAGCAGTTGGAGGAAGGGTGGCCCAAACAGGTCATCACAATGCAGCGCAACTGGATTGGCAGGAGCGAGGGCCTCAGCTTCCAACTCCCCCTCGATTCCGAGAGTCGGGAGAAGATCGGCGTTGATGGCTTCGAGGTCTTCACCACCCGCCCCGACACGATCTATGGGGTCACCTATGCCGCCCTGGCCCCAGAGCACCCCATCGTCGCCAAGGTTCTAGAGGCGGGTATCCTTGACGAGGCCGATGCTGCCCGGGTTCGAGCCCTCTGCAACACTCCCGTTAGAGAGCGGATGCAGGCAGAAAAAGATGGGGTCTTCCTGGGCATCTACGCCATCCACCCCCTCACAGGAGAAAAGATCCCCATCTGGGTGGCCAACTTCGTCCTGGCAGAGTATGGAAGTGGAGCGGTCATGGCCGTCCCTGCCCACGATGAGCGGGATTTCGACTTTGCCAAGCGGTTTGGCCTCCCCATCAAATATGTGATCCGTCCCCCTGAAGGGGAGCTCGACACCTCCAAGGCCTACACCGAACCGGGGATTCTCTTTGAGAGTGGAGAGTTCAGCGGGCTTGAGAGTCAGGAGGCCAAGGAGAAGATTATCGACTACTTCGAGCAAAAGGGGCTGGGCAAGCGGAGCGTCAACTACAAACTCAAGGATTGGGGGGTAAGCCGCCAGCGCTACTGGGGCACACCCATCCCCCTCATCCACTGCCCCCGCTGTGGGATCGTGCCTGAAAAGAGGGAGAACCTTCCCGTCACCCTCCCCGACGATGTCCAGATTACAGGGGAGGGGAACCCCCTGGAGCACCACCCCACATGGAAAAAGACCACCTGTCCCCAGTGTGGCGGGGAGGCTCAGCGGGAGACCGACACTCTCGATACCTTCGTCGAGTCTAGCTGGTACTTCCTCCGCTATGCCACACCTCCTGAGTTCTGGGAGGAACTCCCCTTCCGGAAGGAAGATGTGGACTACTGGCTCCCCGTCGACCAGTACATCGGAGGGATCGAACATGCGGTCCTCCACCTCCTCTACTCCCGCTTCTTCACCAAGGTCCTCAAAGATTTGGGCTACATCGACCTCAACGAACCCTTCCAGCGGCTTTTGACCCAGGGAATGGTCCTCAAAGATGGGGCCAAGATGAGCAAGAACAAGGGGAATGTGGTCAAACCCCAGGATATTATTGAGCGATATGGAGCCGACACGGCCCGCCTCTTCATTCTCTTCGCCGCCCCTCCCGCCAAGGAGCTGGCCTGGAGCGACAGCGGTGTGGAAGGGGCCTACCGCTTCATCAAGCGGTTCTATGAACGCTCCTCGAAAGCGGTCGCTCTCCAGGAACTCCCCCGATTCAAAGAGCTCACCTCCAAAGAGCGGGCTGCCCGAAGGAAGGTCTACCAGGCCCTGGTCAAAGCCAAAGAGGTCTACGAGGAGACCTTCGCCTTCAATACCCTCATTGCCGCCGCCATGGAGGCCCTCAACGCCCTCAGTGCCCAAGACAACGAGCTGGTCTGGGCCGAGGGGTACTGGATCTTGACCAATATCCTCGAACCCATTATCCCCCATGTGAGCTGGGAGATCGCCCAGCGGCTCTTCGATTTGAAGAACTTCGGGCCCATCGATGTCGATGAACAGGCTCTCGAAGCCGACCATGTGAAGATGGGGGTCATGGTCAACGGCAAGCGGCGCGGTGAGATCGAGGTTCCCAAGGAGGCCTCCAAGGAGGAGATCCTCGCCAAGGCCAAGGAGGCGGTAGCCAAGTGGCTGGAGGGCAAAGAGCTTGTCAAGGAGATTGTCGTTCCAGGGCGGGTGGTCAATCTCGTCGTCAAGGAGTAGCTGTGGGGCGATTGGTAGGGATTGTGCTCCTGATTTTAGGGATGGCCGGGTGCGGGTACAAACCGATGCGCAGTTACACTGCCGATCTCTTGGGGCCTCGAATCTACACCAAAGTGACCATCTATTTGCGGGATCCGCAAAACAGTGTCCTCATCAAGGATGCCATCAACGCTGCCCTCTTGGAGCGCTTTGGGACCCGGATCACCCAAAATCCCAACCAGGCCGATGGAACCATTGAGGTTGGGATCCGCTCCATCACCTTCACCCCCCTCGAATATGACCGGGATGGGTATGTCATCTACTACCGGGCCAAGACCCGTTTGGAGTTTCGCCTCGATCTCAATGGGCGAAGGCGCCAGATTGTAACCGAAGGGTTCTACGATTTTCCCATCGAGCCCAACTCAGTTATCACCGACTCCCTCCGCTTCGTCGCGATTCGAGAGAGTGCCGCCAAGGCGATTGATCGCTTCATTTCCCAACTGGCCATCATGGGAGCCTCTTGAAACTCGCCGATCTGCTTGCCCATAAACCCCTCTTTTACACCACCTTCGATCCCCAGCGGATCTGGAGGGCCTATCGCCAGATCGAGGGGGCCCTTCGTCTCCCTCCCTTGGTCCACATCGTTGGGACCAACGGGAAGGGTTCGACGGGGCGCTTCTTGGCTGGGGGGCTGCGAGAGGCCGGGTTGCGGGTGGGCCACTATACCTCCCCCCATATCTTCCGATTCAACGAGCGTATCTGGATCGATGGCGCCGATGTAGAGGATAGCCAGCTGGAAGGGGCCCATCAGAGACTCCTCGCCCTCTTGCCCCGGGAGTTGGTGTGGGAGTTGAGCTATTTCGAGTACACCACCCTTCTGGCGATGGTTCTCTTTGAGGATGTGGAGATTGCCGTTGTGGAGGCTGGGCTTGGAGGGGAGTTCGACGCGACAGCCCCTTTCCCCAAGGTGCTCACCCTCGTGACCACTATCGACTACGACCACCAAGCCTTCCTGGGCTCTTCCATCCAAGAGATTGCAACCACCAAACTCAATGCCATCCAGACCAGGGGCATTGTCGGAGAGCAGATCCACGATGAGGTGGTTCAGATCGCCAGGAACTATCCGGTCCAATTCCTCGATCAAGGGGCGATCCAAGAGGGGAAGGAGTTGGCCCAGGGGGCGGGGCTTCCCCCATTTTTTGGGGCCAATCTCGCCCTCGCCTTGGAGGGAGCCAGGGTCCTTGGCACTCCCATCGATCCTCAAAAGGCCCTCGAATACCGGCTGCGAGGACGCATGGAGCGTCACGCCAATCTCCTCATCGATGTGGGCCACAATCCCCTTTCGGCCCGGGAGCTGGTAAAGCTCCTCCCTCCAGCTACCCATTTGGTCTACAACAGCTACGAGGACAAGCCCTATGACCAGATCCTCTCCATTCTCGCTCCCAAGTTGGCGATGGTAGAGATCCTCCCGATCCGAGGGGAAGAGCGAATCGTCCAACAGGAGCGGTTGGAGCGAACCATCGAGGCTTTGGGACTCCCCTGGCGCCCTTTTGAAGGGCTCCAGAAGGGGCGATTCTATTGCGTGTATGGAAGTTTTCGTGTTGTGGAGGAGTTTTTCAAAGGCTATGGGAGCGAAATTCTACGAGTACCTGCAAGAGCACAGACCCCAGATCCTCGTGGTCGAGGATGAGTTGGAAGGGGCCCGGGCCCAGGCGGCGGCCAGGGTTCTGGGGATCGAGCATATTGTCCTCCCCGATTTTCGAGGCCGTTTCGGTGAGGATTTGCGCCCCTTCAAGGGGGAGCTGGATCGACTCAATCGGGCCCTCTTCGCCTTCTACCAAAATCCAAAGGCCCTCCTCATCGCCCCCTTTCGCACCATCGCCCACCCGCTTCCTCGCAAGGAGCATCTCCCTTCTTGGACCGTTGCCTTCGGGGATGAGGTCGATTTGGAGGAGATCCGGGGGCGCCTCTTCGAGTGGGGCTACCGCTTCGTCGATCTGGTTACCGAAGTTGGGGAGGCCAGTTTGCGTGGGGACATCCTCGACATCTTCCCGCCCAACCTCGATGCTCCGGTGCGCATCAGCCTCTTCGATACCCAGGTCGAGAGTCTGCGCCCTTTCGATCCAGGAAGTCAGCTCAGCCATGGAGAGGAGCTCGAAGAGGTCACCCTCATCCCAGCCCTCTACGCCTTTCCCCAAGGACGCACTCAGGTGGAAGAGGAGATCGCTGGATGGGAGTGCCCCATCCTCGTCAAGGATATCTACTCCCTCGGATTCTGGTTGCTTGAGCGGACCAATTTGCTTGAGGGTAAAGAGGCGGTTTGCTCGGGCCCTCTCCCCCTCGATGAGTATTATCAAGGGGCCCGAGGATTGATTGATCAGGCCAGTTTCGAGCTCCCCCAGATCCCTCCACCCAAGAGGTGGTGGGATATCAACCCAACAAACATAGAAGGCTACGCCGCCCAGAAGGTAGGCAAGAAGCGGGTGCGCATCCTCGCCTCTTCTCCAGAGCTACTTCGCTATAGCTCCATCCCCCAGCTGGAGGAGGTGGAGCTCATTCTTGGAGATGGAATCCTCCAGATCGAGTCTAAAGAGGAGGTGATCCTCTCCCTCAACCGCTTTAATCGCCCCCCCTCCCGACCCCGTTTGTTGCTGGATGAGCTCGAAGTTGGCAACTATGTGGTCCATGAGATCCATGGGGTCGGGATCTTCCAGGGGATCGAACAGCTCCTTTTACTGGGAGGGCGCAAGGATTTCGTAGCCCTTGGTTACGAAGGAGGCGATCGCCTCCTCGTTCCCGTAGAGCAGTTGGATCTGCTGAGCCGATATGTGGGGAGTGGGGAGCCCCCGAAACTCGATCGTCTCGGGAGTCGCTCCTTCGCCCGCTCCAAGGAGCGGGTACGTACGAAGCTGATGGCCCTGGCTCAAGAGATCATCGACCGAGCCGCCAAACGGGCCCTGGCCAGGGTCCAACCCATTCCCATCGATTTCCAGGAGGTGGCGAAGTTTCAAGGGAGTGCGGGCTTTTCCTACACCCCTGACCAGCAACGGGCGATCCAACAGATCTTCGCTCGACTGGAACAAGGGGAGGTCCTGGACATGCTCTTGAGCGGGGATGTGGGATTTGGCAAGAGCGAGGTGGCCTTGAACGCCCTTTTTGCCGTAGCCAAAGCCGGCTACCAAGGGGCGATGGTGGTCCCCACGACCCTCCTATCCGCCCAGCACTACCACAACTTCCGGAAGCGTCTGGAACCCTTTGGGATTCGGGTAGGACGGCTAGATCGCTTTGTAAGTGCCAAGGAGCGCCGGGCCCTCCTGGAAGATCTGGCCCAAGGGAAGATCGATGTTCTCGTCGGGACCCACGCCCTTTTGGAAGCCTCTTTTGCCAACCTCGCCCTTGTTGTGGTGGACGAGGAGCATAAGTTTGGGGTCAAACAGAAGGAGCGACTCAAAGAGCTTGGGGAGGGGCTCCATCTCCTCTCCATGAGTGCAACCCCCATTCCCAGAAGCCTCAACATGGCCTTGAGCAACCTCAAGGAGTTGGTCACCCTCGAAACCCCTCCCTCCATTCGCCAGGAGGTTCGCACCTTTGTCCGGGAGTATAGCGATGCCCTGGTTAAAGAGGTCATTCTCCGGGAGCTCAGGCGAGGGGGGCAACTCTTTTACATCTACAACTCCATTGCCCAGATGGAGCAAAAGCGTCAGGCTTTGCTTCAGCTTCTCCCCCAGCTGCGTATCCTCACTCTCCATTCCAAAGTCCCTGCGGCCACCTCCGAGCGGGAACTCTTGCGATTTGCCCAAGGGGAGTACGATCTGCTCTTGTCCACCTCCATCCTGGAGAGTGGGATCCATATGCCCCGGGTCAACACCATCATCGTCGAAGGTGCTGATCGCTTCGGAATCTCCGATTTGCACCAGCTCCGGGGCCGGGTTGGTCGGGGTGGGGTTGAGGGGTATTGCTACTTCCTCATCGAGGATGCCATGGAGATGAGCGAAGAGGCCAAGAGGCGTCTCGTCGCTTTGGAGAGCAACTCCTTCATCGGAAGTGGGGCTCTGTTGGCCCAGTACGATCTGGAGATCCGGGGCGGGGGGAATATCCTGGGGGCCCAGCAGAGTGGCCATATCAAGGGGGTTGGCTACGGGCTCTATGTGAAGATGCTCGAAGGGGAGATCAGACGGGCCTTGGCTCAGGGAGATGGAGGAGAAGCAGAGGAAGAGAAGGGGGTAGAGCTGCGTTTGAGTGTCAATGCCTATTTGAGTCCTGAGCTCATTGGGAGTGAGCGGGTCAAGTTGGAGCTCTATCGCCGCCTCGCTCAAGCGCGTAGCCTGGAGGAGGTAGGTAGACTTGCCAGGGAGATTGAGGATCGCTTTGGAAAGCTCGATAGGCCAAGCCGCAACTTCCTCGACCTCATCGCCATCAAACTCCTGGCCGCCAGGAGGGGAATCAAGCGTGTGAGCAACTATGGTCAAAACATCACCCTTGAATCCCTGGACGGAAGGAAACACCACCTCAAGGCCCCAAGCAAGGATGAGGAGGATCTTCTGGCCACTTTGATGGCCTATCTCAAGGGGGAACAATGAAGATTGGATTTATCGGTGATATCGTGGGACGGCCAGGACGCAAGATGGTCCAGCGCCACCTACCCCAAATTCGAGAGGATCTCGGGCTGGACTATGTGATCGCTAACTACGAGAATGCCAGCCACGGTTTTGGCCTCACCCCCAAGAATGCCCAAGAGCTCCTGGCGGCTGGAATCGACCTCATGACAGGGGGAAACCACACCTGGGACAAGCGGGAGATCATTCCTTTGCTCGACCAGCTCCCGTTGCTGCGACCCCTCAACTATCCCCCGGGCGTTCCTGGCCGGGGCTTCATGGTTTTGGATGGGCGGTTGGCGGTGGTCAATCTCATGGGCCATTATGGGATGCCGATGGTGGAGAACCCCTTCCTAGCCGCTCAAAAGATAGTCTCCCAGCTCCAAGGGGAGGTGGAAGCGATCTTCATCGACTTTCATGCCGAGGCAACCAGCGAAAAGCGGGCGATGTTCCTCATGCTCAAGGGAGAAATCGGAGCGCTGGTTGGAACCCACACCCATGTAGGCAGTGACGACTTGGTCATTGATGGGGGGAGTGGCTATGTGAGTGATGTCGGGTTGACGGGATGCCGGGACAATGTGATTGGCATGAAGGCCGAAGGGGCGATCCAGCGGTTTTTGACGGGGCTGCCCACCCGGTTCGATGTCCCCGATCGGTGTCGGACCATCTTTCAGATGGTGGTCTTCCAGCTGGAGGAGGGGCGCTGTGTGGAAGGGTACAAAATCAAAGCCTACGACGACCAGCCCTACCAAATCGTCCAGGAGGCCTACAAGGAATGAGGGGTTACGACCTACTGGTGCGGCTCAAGGAGCTGGGCTACATTCGATACAGTGACGATCCCTACTGGTGGCCCCGGAGTGGAACCTTCGAGGTGGTAGTGGGAGCGATCCTCACACAAAATAGCCGCTGGGAGCGGGTGGAGGTGGCCTTGGCCAATCTTCGGGAATTCCTCGGAGGCCAGATCGATCCCCAGGCCTTGGTAGAGCTTGATTCTCGCCTCTTGAGCCAGCTCATCAAACCGGCCGGCTTCTACCGAACCAAGGCCCACCGCCTCCAGCTCCTCACCCAACGCATCCTCGATCGCTACGGGAGCTTTGAGGCCTTCCAAGCCAGGCCCAGCCGTCGTTGGCTCTTGGAGCAAAAGGGGATCGGTCCGGAGAGTGCCGATGCCATCCTCAATTATGGCTGCTACCGGGAGTTCCTAGTGGTGGATCGCTATAGCGCCAAACTTCTTGGGCTCTTTGGCTACTCCTTCCACCACTACGATGAGCTCCAGGACTTTTTGGCAGCCTCTTTGCGAGAGCATCGGGAGGCCATTGCCGCCCTCTACCCGGCTCCCATCCCCCTGGCCCAAATCTATGCCCGTTTCCACGGGAAAATCGTCGAGTTTTGCAAGGATTGGTGCAAGGGGAAGGGGTGGCAACGACGGGCCAGGTCACTCCTGGAGGGAGAGAGCTTGCCGGATGGCGGGTAGGAGTTGGGAGCGCATCTGGTGGAGGAGCTGGTGAAAGGCTTCGTAGGGTTTGCCCTCCGGATCGGGGAAGGGGAGCAGGAGCTGAGGGCTTCGAGGATCCCAGAGGGGACACTCCTCCTCATTGCAAACTCGAACCACGAGATCGAAGGATTGGCCGGCCACCTCATTGAGCCCTTTGGAGCGGTATGTCGGGCGCCAGAGCCCAGCCTCCTGGAGGAGCCGTTTGGCGTTGGGGTTGACCTGACCCCGGGGACAAGAGCCAGCACTTTGGGCTGTGACTCCGGGAAGTTCGTGGTCGATGAGGGCCTGGGCGATGATGGAACGGCAACTATTCCCTTTGCACAAGACGAGGACCTGCTTCATACCTTCTGCTTTATGTGGATCTTCTTGGCTCGAAAGAGCTCCTTGGCCCGCTGGACCAGGGGCGTGTGGAGAATATCTTCATGGAGCTCCCCCGGGGCCGTTGGGGCGATACAACTTCCCTGGGGTTCTGGCTCCTGGGGTTGGGGTTCTGGTGGACTATCGTCGATCTTCTGGATCTTGGTCTCTAGGCCAAAGAGCTCTTTGATCAGGTGTTTGATGGTCCCATAGGAGAGGCGGAGCTTCTCCTTGCACTCGGGAGGGGTATGGCTGCGCCAGGTGAGAACTCCGTTCTGGAAGGAGACGAAGGTGACACTCCGCTCGAAACACTCCCCTAGTTCGTAGTTTCGCCGATAGAGCTCATCGACAAGCCGCTGGAACCGGGATTTGGGATCGGCCTCGAAGAGGGTCGGTTGCTCCTTTGGCCTTGGGGCGGGG
The DNA here is from genome assembly GCA_009659925.1 of Nitratiruptor sp. Taxonomy (GTDB): domain Bacteria; phylum Campylobacterota; class Campylobacteria; order Campylobacterales; family Nitratiruptoraceae; genus Nitratiruptor. The sequence goes on from PUXW01000019.1 coordinate 76,317, forward strand.
GATGGAGTGGGGGGGTGGGCCTTTTCGAGCTCTTGGATGAGCTGGTCGATCTCTTTGAGCTTGGTGGCCTCCACCATCTTCCACAAAGTCAAGGTCAGGACCGACTCGTCGTCGCCGCTGAGAAAGAGGAGCTCCTTGGCTTGGCTGAGGATTCGTAAGAAGCGCTCTTGGAGGATCGGAGGGATCCGGGGATCCTGGGCGAGGATCGCCTCTTTGAGGCTGTGGAGGAGCTCGTCGAGGACCATCTGGGCCTCGTACTCCCTGGCCTCCTGGAGAAAGGCGGTGATGGCTTGGCGGTTCCGGGAGAGGACCATCTCCCAGAGGGCTTGGATCTGCTGGGGATCGATGAGGCCGAGCATCTCCACCACCTTGGCCGTGTGGAGGTGGCCTTTAGAATAGACGATAGCTTGATCCAAGAGGGTGAGGGTGTCCCGGAGGGAGCCTTGCCCGCTCCGGGCAAGAATCTCGAGGGCCTGGAGCTCGTAGGGGATCTCCTCGGTGGCGAGGATCTGTTGGAGGTGGTGGACTATGGCCTGGTGGGGGATCTTCTTGAAGCGGAAGTGTTGGGTCCGACTCAAGATGGTGGCGGGCAGCTTCATAGGGTCGGTGGTGGCCAGGATGAACTTCACATATTCTGGGGGCTCTTCGAGGGTCTTCAAGAGGGCGTTGAAGGCCTCTTTGGTGAGCATGTGGACTTCGTCGATGATGAAGATCTTGTAGCGCCCCTGGGCCGGTTTGTAGCGGGTGTGTTCGATGAGCTCCCGGATGTCGTCGATCTTCCGGTTGCTGGCGGCATCCATTTCGACGATGTCGATATGGCGTCCCTCATTGGCCGCCCGACAATCCTCACACTCCTCGCACGGATTGCTGGTGGGTCCCTCCTGGCACAAGAGGGCCTTGGCAAAGATCCGGGCTGTGCTGGTCTTGCCGCTCCCTCGCAGCCCGCTAAAAAGATAGGCGTGGCCCAGCTGTTTGGTATCGAGGGCGAGGGTGAGGGTCTGGACGATGGGCTCCTGGCCGATGAGATCCTCAAAGCGTTTCGGACGGTATTTGAGGGATAGGGTCACTGCTGCTCCTTCCAAAGAGCTATAATTATAGCATGTCCCAAGAAGGAGGGATCATGAAGCTTGGGATGGTCCTGTTTATCGGAGTACTGCTCCTTCTGGCCTATGCCATTTGGCGCAGCGATCCGGCCTTTGTCGCTTTGGAGGATGGGAAGTTGCGTTTTGGGAAGCGGGGGTGTGCGCTCGCCTTTGAAGTGGAGGTGGTGGCCAGGGAACGGGAGGTAGTGGATGAGCTGACCATCCAACGCTGGCTCATCCGTTTATCCAATGGGGATAGCCTCTACTACGAAGAGGTCGATCTGCCTCCCAAGGAGGCTTTTGGATGGAGCTATCGGGCTATCGTGGAGGGGCTCTTTGGATTTCGGGTGGAGGAGGTGGCCAGTGGGGATGGTTTCGTGATCTATCGGGGGGATTTTGCCATCGCCCTTTTTTACAAGAGCCGCCATAACCTCATCCTCCTCTATCCAGCCGATGATCTGATGGAGGCCCTCCTAGCCTGTTTGCAACGGGGGGAGCAAAAACCTCTCCTTGAGCGCAAGGGGATTGTGCCTAGGAAGGGGAGATGGAAGATCGAATGGATCATCCTCGATGGGCTCATCGAGAAGAATATCTAAGCCACTCCCGGGCTACCCGTTTGAGCTTTTCGGGGCTTTCGGAGGCGAAGAGTTTGAGCTCTGGTTGGCGGTTGGTCGGTTCGATGGCAAGAGCTTGATGGAGGTAGTCGCAGATGGCCTCTCCCGAGTGGATGAGAATCGTTTCCGGACCGAAATAGCTGGTCAGGGCCTCTTGAAGGAGGGGGAAGTGGGTACAGCCGAGGATAATTCCCTTGGGGTGGGGGAGGTTGTGGAAGTAGTGGTCCATGGTGGCCTGGACGATAGGTCCAGTGAGGATCCCCTCCTCCACCAGGGGAACGAAGAGCGGGGTGGCTTGGAAGGTGAGGTTGCAAAAGCCCTCCTGGCGCAAGAGCTCTTCATACTGGCCGCTGGAGATGGTGGCTTTGGTTCCAATGACCAAGATGGGTTCGTGCCCTTCCAGACGCTCCTTGGCTGCCAAGACCCCTGGTTCGATTACCCCCACTACTGGAAAGGTAGCACTTTCTCGAAGCTCCTCCAAAGCGTGGGCACTCACTGAGTTGCATGCGGCAATGAGTAGATCGGGATCGAAATTCTTGAAGAACTCCAGGGCTTCCAGGGAGTAGCGGACGATGGTATTTTTATCTTTGGTTCCGTAGGGGACCCGGGCCGTATCGCCAAAATAGATGATCTCGTCGAAGAAACGGTGTTCGATAAGGCTCTTGACGACCGTGAGGCCACCGACACCGCTATCGAAGACAGCGGCTCGCAAGGGCTAGGCGCCCTCGTTCATGATGCTCAAGAACTCCTGGTTGTTCTTGGTCTTGAGCATTTTGGAGTAGAGGAATTTGAGGGCCTCCACCTCATCCATCGATTGCATGGCGTTGCGCAAAGCCCAGACCTTCTGGAGGGTATCCGGATCGACCAGGAGCTCCTCCTTCCTGGTTCCAGATTTGAGGATGTCGATGGCGGGGTAGATCCTGCGATCAGCAATACGTCGATCCAAGACGATTTCGCAGTTCCCTGTCCCCTTGAACTCCTCGAAGATCACCTCATCCATCCGGCTCCCCGTGTCGATGAGGGCGGTAGAGATGATGGTCAGGCTTCCCCCCTCTTCGATGTTCCGGGCAGCACCAAAGAAGCGTTTCGGTTTGTGGAGGGCGTTGGCATCTACCCCACCACTCAAGACCTTTCCGCTAGATGGGGTGACGGTGTTATAAGCTCGGGCAAGGCGGGTGATGGAATCAAGCAGGATCACCACATCTTTGCCCATCTCCACCCGCCGTTTGGCCTTTTCGATAACCAGCTCGGCAACCCGTACATGGTTTTTAGCTGGCATATCGAAGGTGGAGCTGTAGACCTCCCCCTTGACGCTACGCTCCATATCGGTGACCTCTTCGGGGCGCTCATCCACCAGGAGGACGATGAGCTCCACTTCGGGATGGTTCCTGGCGATCCCGTGGGCGAGCTCCTTCATGAGCTCGGTCTTCCCGCTCCGGGGGGGTGCGACGATGAGGGCCCGCTGTCCTTTGCCGATGGGGGTGAAGAGGTCGAGGACCCGGCCGGTCAGCTTCATTGGATCGTATTCGAGCTTGAGGCGTTCCGTGGGGTAGAGGGGGGTCAAGTTGTCGAAGAGGGGGCGCTTCTTGGACTCTTCGGGAGGGAGGTAGTTGATGGCCTCGATCTTGAGGAGGGCGTAGTAGCGCTCCTGATCCTTTGGTGGGCGGACTTGGCCTGTGACAATATCTCCAGTACGCAGGGCGAACCGGCGAATCTGAGTGGCACTCACATAGGCATCGTTGGCGCTGTTGGAAAAATTCTCGTTGATGGCCCGCAAGAAGCCATACCCTTCCGGAGTCACTTCGAGAATTCCGGTGAAGAGGATATAGCCTCCCTTGCTCACCTGGTTCTTCAAGATCTCGAACATGAGATCTTGGCGCTTGAGCTCTTGGGGGTTTTCGATGCCTAGATGTTGGGCAATGTCGAGGAGCTCGTCGATGCTCTTGGTCCGGAGCTCTTCGATAGTGTGGCCTTCGACTGGGGTGTGGGTCCGCTTCAGTTTCGAATCGCCTAGGGAGGAGTCCTCTTCGCTTGGGAGCTCTAGATTCTCGCTCTTTTCGCTCATTATTCCTTCTTTATGTGGGATCTGGTCCAGCAGCTTCGAAGGCGGTGCAGATAGCGTAATTGTAGTATATTCCCTCCCTTTCGTCAAGGCTGCATTGCCAGGAAGAGGAGGAGGGGATAGAGGAGGAGATTGAGGTAGCGCATCGAAGGGGTAATGGGGGTTTCGGGGGGAATCGGCAGGGCCTCATGGAGCCGATTTTCTTCGAGCTTCTTGATGAGGACCAGCTTGTAGGAGATGTCCATGAACTTGAGGAAGAGGAGGGCCAGAAACCAGATGTTGGTGAGGCCATATTTGAGCCCCACGTAGAGGGCATAGTAGAAGCTGGGATGGGAGAGGAAGAAGTAGAAGATCCCCTCTTTGTAACGCAAGTAGGTGCGCTCCAGCAGGCCTTTGATAGTATTGGCCTGCTGCCAGGAGAGTTCATAGAGTTCGAGAAGGAGGAGGACGATCACCTCTACCGGTAGATTTGTCGCTTCCATGACGGCTCCCAGAAAATTTTTGTTATTATACACTCATCAAGGAGCAAGGATGCGTATCTTCAACACTGGTGGTACCTTTAACAAGGTTTACGATCCCATTCGAGGAGATCTAGTCGTGCCCCGGGACGATCGGGCCGTCGAGGGGATCCTCCAAACCCTTCACCTTTCCATACCCGTGGAGGGGCTCATCTACAAGGATAGCCTCGATTTGACCCCCGAGGATCGGATTCTCCTGGCCCAGCGAATAGAGGCTCGGGGGGAGGATTGTATCGTGGTTCATGGGACCGATACGATGCTTGAGAGTGCCGCTTTGCTCGAGGAGTATCTCGGCCAATCCCTGTGCATCGTTTTGACGGGGGCGATGGTTCCAGTGAGCATCGATCCGAGGGAGGGGAGTGGCAACTTGATGCTTGCCATCGCCAAGCTCTCCTATTGCCCGAGTCCTGGGGTCTTCGTCGCCATGCATGGCCATCTGGTCCCATATACCCAGATCTTCAAGGATCGCCAAAGGGGACGCTTTTGCCTCAAGTAAGGTGCGACCACTGCCATTTGGAGTTCGATGAGGCGGTGATGATCCGGGACGGGGAGCACCATTTTTGTTGCAAGGGGTGCCAGCAGGTCTTCCACCTCCTTCACGACCAGGGACTTACCAGCTTCTATGAGAAGTTGGGGGACCAGACCCTCCATCCCCCTTCCGATTCTGCTTCCGGGGAGGATTTGGAACACTTCGATTCCGAGGGCTTCTTGCGTCGCTATGTCCGGAAACGGCCTGATGGGCTTTTGGAGGTCTCCTTGATTCTCGAGGGGATCCATTGTGCCGCTTGTGTCTGGCTCAACGAGAAGGTCCTCCACCGCCTACCCGGAGTCGTGGAGGCCACTATCAACTACTCCACCAACAAGGCTAAAGTGGTCTGGGATCCCCACTCCATCAAGCTCTCCCGAATTGTGGAGGCGATCCGCAGTATCGGTTATGACGCCCATGCCTACGATCCTTCCCTCCAGGAGGAGCGGGCTCTCCAGGCCCGGCGAGACTATTACGCCCGCATCCTTGTGGCCGTCTTCGCCACCATGAACATCATGTGGATCGCCATCGCCCAGTATGTGGGGCTTTTCACCGGCATGAAGCCGGAGTACAAGCAGATTCTCAACGTCGCCGAATTTGTCCTCGCCACCCCCACCCTCTTCTATAGCGGCTGGATCTTCTTCAAGGGGGCCTATTATGGCCTGAAAAACCGATTCGTCAATATGGATCTGCTTATCGCTACCGGGGCGACTATCGTCTATCTCTACTCCATCTGGGCGATGGTGACCAACAAGGGGGAGGTCTACTTCGACTCGGTGACGATGATCATCACCTTCGTCCTGGTGGGCAAATATTTGGAGGTGCTCTCTAAAAAGCAGGCGGTCGATACCATCGATCGTCTCTTGGGCTCCTATCCCACCCAGGTGCGTGTCATCGACACCCAGGGGCAGGGGCGCTTGGTCCCTGTGGAGCAGGTGGAGGTTGGGAAGATCGTCGAACTCAAGCCCGGAGAGAAGGTGGTCATCGACGGGCGGATCGTCGAGGGGGCGGGGAGCTTCGATGAGAGCTCCCTGACGGGGGAGGCTTTGCCGGTTTACAAAGAGGTGGGCGATGAGGTGGTCAGTGGCTCCATCTGTTTGGATAGTCTGGTGCGCTATCGGGTGGAGCGTCCCTTCAGAGAGTCGATGATGAGCCAGATCGCCCGGCTTCTGGAGGAATCGTTGAATAAACGGCCCAAGATCGAAGCCCTCGCCAACGAGTTGAGTGGCTTCTTTAGCCTGATCATCTTGACCATCGCCCTTTTGACCTTCGGGGGGTGGTACTATGTGACGGGATCTTTGGAGGAGGCTTTGGTCGTGGCTGTGAGTGTCGTCGTCATTGCCTGCCCCTGTGCCCTCGGATTGGCCACCCCCATGGCGACCCTGGTTGGAATCGGGGAGGCGGCCAAGCGGGGGATCCTCTTCAAAGAGGCTGCCTATTTGGAGACCATGGCCAAAGCCGATACCTTGGTCCTCGATAAGACCGGGACCTTGACCCGGGGGGAGCCGGCGGTGGTGGCCGAGGAGCGTTTTGCCCCCTTCGATCCGGCCCTCATCGCCGCCGTAGTGACCCGTTCCAATCACCCCATCAGCCGGGGAATTGCCGCCTACTTGCGCGTGAAAAATCCCCCTGTGCCCAGCCACTTCGTCGAGATCAAGGCCAAAGGCATCGAGGCCGTGGTGAACGGGCACCAGATCGTGGCTGGTAGTGTCGCTTTCTTGCAGGAGCGGGGGATCTCCATCGAGTATCGGGGAGAACATACGGTCTTTGCCGTAGCCATCGACGGGAGACTGGTAGCCCTCTTCGAGCTGGACGATCCCTTACGGGAAGGGGCTGGCGAAGCGATCGTCAAGATCAAGGAGCTTGGCCTGGCGGTGGTCATGCTCACAGGAGATAGCCCCCAAGTAGCCAGGCGCATCGCCTCGATTCTGGGGATTGAGTATCGGGCCGGACTCTTGCCCCAGGAGAAGGCGGCCTTCATCGACGACCTCCACGCCAAAGGGCACATCGTCATCATGGCCGGAGATGGGATCAACGACAGCCTCGCCCTGGCCCGTAGTGATATTGCCATCGCCATGGGGAGTGGAGCCGATATCGCTTTGAGCGTGAGCGATGTGATCCTCTTGGAGGAGCGCCCCATGAAGCTCTACGAGGCCATTCGCTTGAGCCAGCGGGTCTATCGGATCATCAAGGAGAACTTGGCCCTCTCCCTGATTTATAACACCATCGCCTTGCCCCTGGCCATTTTGGGATATGTCAATCCGCTGGTGGCAGCACTGGCCATGAGCTTGAGCTCGCTGGCGGTGGTTGGAAACTCGATGCGCATCAAAGGAGGCTTGAAATGAGTACCAATGTCCTTGCCGTCATGATCGCCATCTCTACATTTTTGGGAGCCCTCGGTCTTGCTGCGCTCCTGTGGGGATTGCGGACGGGGCAGTTTGACGATACCGCCAAGTTCCTGGATGGAGCCCGTTTCGATGGAGAGGAGGAGTTGCGCGATGCGGTGATGATGGAGCAAAAGCGCAAAGAGATTTTGGAAAAGAGTTTGGAAAAGAGGAGGGAGGATAAACGGGTGATGCCCGATTAACGCCCCTGGCGGTCCAGGAGCCACCACAAGAGGGCGATGAGCAGGGGCAGCGCGAACCAGACAGCAATCTGGGGCGCTGCCGGATGGTGGAAGAGGTCCACTACTTTCCGATGTACTCGGCGATGGCTTTAAGCTCTTCGTCGCTCATGTTGGCAACTTGGCCCTTCATCAAGGGACCCATCCCGGCGACATTGCGTTTGCCGGCCTTATATTCGAGGAGAGCTTTGTAGATCTCCTCTTTGCTCATATCCTTGATGATGGCCGATTTACCCAAGGCCTTCTTCTCTCCATGGGGGCCGTGGCATCCGGCACACTTCTTGTACAAAGTAGCTCCATCGGCACCAAAAAGGGCAACAGCCATGAGAGGGACTAGGAGGAATTTTCCCATCGTCGCTCCTTTCGATAAAATACGATGAATTCTAACGAAAGTTTTCTTTATGAAGGATAAAATGAAGGCACTCTTTCTCGATCGGGATGGGGTGATCAACGAGGATTACGGCTATGTCCATAGAATCGAGGACTTCCACTTTATCGACGGGGTTTTCCAAGCCCTCTTGCGGGCCCAAAGGGCAGGGTACAAACCCATCATCGTCACCAACCAGTCGGGAATAGGTAGGGGCTATTATACGAGGGAGGACTTTTTCCACTTGACCCGCTGGATGGTGGAGCGTTTTGGAAAAGAGGGGATCGAAGTGGTGGATGTCTTCTACTGCCCCCACCATCCGGATCGAGGGTGTGGCTGTCGCAAGCCGGAACCGGGGATGATCCTGGAAGCGGCAAGGCGGTATAATATCGATTTGCAGAGCTCCTGGCTGGTGGGGGACAAGCCCAGCGATATCGAAGCGGCCAGACGGGCCGGTGTTGGGGGAACCATTCTAGTTGATGGAAAGAGGCGGCTCATCGATGTCGTGCAAATGATTGAGGAGGGGAGATGATCGATTTGAATGGAAAGAGGATTCTCATCACTGGGGGAGCGGGTTTTATCGGTTCGAACCTAGCCCTATGGATCCAAGAGCGCTACCCCCAAGCCCATATCGTCGTTTTTGACCGTTTCCGGGATGGGGGCAAGTTGGATAACGGGATGCCGGTGAGTCTTGGCCACTTCAAAAACCTCCGGGATTTTCGTGGTATTGTGGTCACTGGAGATATCCGTTTCCAGGAGGATCTGGCCAAACTGGAGGGATACAACTTCGATTATATCTTCCACCAGGCCGCATTGAGTGACACGACCGTCGGGGACCAGAAGTTGACGATGGAGACCAATGTCGAGGCCTTCAAGGCCCTTTTGGATCTAGCGGATCGGGACAAGGCCGTTATGGTCTATGCCAGCAGCGCTTCGGTCTATGGCAAGCTTCCACCTCCCCACCGGGTAGGGAAGGAGGCTCCCACCAACATCTATGGCTTTAGCAAACTCATGATGGATCAAGTGGCCATGGAGGAGGCCAAGAGGCGCCAAATTCCTATTGTCGGGTTGCGCTATTTCAATGTCTACGGACCGAGGGAGTACTACAAGGGTAAGACGGCCTCGATGGTTCTCCAGTTCGCCCTCCAGCTGCTCCGGGGCGAGCCGGCTAGACTCTTCGAGGGGAGCCACCGGATCTGGAGGGATTTTGTTTATGTAGACGATGTGGTCCAAGCCAACATCAAGGCAGCCGCTTCCGGCAAGAGCGGGGTCTACAATGTGGCCACTGGAGTCCCGCGCACCTTCCAGGAGATCGTGGATATACTCAAATCCCTCCTCAACATCCAGCGCCAAGACCAGTATATCCCCAATCCCTACACGAAACAGTACCAGTTCTTCACCCAGGCCGATATCGAGCAGACCCGGAAGGAGCTAGGCTTTGAACCTCGGTACACCCTAGAGGAGGGGATCAAGGCAATGCTCCCGTATATCGAGGAGGTCTTCCAGGAGGAGGTGGCATGAGGGGGTCGGTCCTCTTGATTGGGGATTTCATGGTAGACCACTACCTCCATGGTCGGTGTGAGCGGATCAGCCCCGAGGCTCCGGTGCAAGTGGTGGAGCGGCAGCGGGAGTACGATTTGCTGGGAGGGGCTGGGAATGTGGCCAACAACTTGGTGAGCCTGGGAGCCCGGGTGGTAGCGGCCGGCGTCGTTGGGAAGGATCTGGCCGGGGATTGGATTGCCAAGGAGTTGGAGAGGTTAGGGGTTGAAGCCCACCTCTTCCAAGAGGAGCGGCCGACCACGAAGAAGAGCCGCATCATCGCCGGCCATCAGCAAATTGTCCGGATCGACTACGAGGAGCGCACTCCCATTAGCTCCAGGAGCAAGGAGGCCATCATGGAGCTGGTGCGTCGGGGAGGGTACGACTTGATCCTCCTCTCCGATTACGGCAAGGGGGTGCTCACCCCCGATCTCGTTCCCCAAATCATCCAGGAGGCCAAGGCTCCCGTCATCGTCGATCCAAAGGGGGAGTGGGAGAAGTACCGTGGGGCCTTTTTGCTCACCCCCAACCGCAAGGAGGCAACCTTGGCCAGTGGGATCGAGATCGTCGATGATGCTTCGTTGCAAGAGGCGGGGTGGAAGATCGTAGAGGAGCTTCAATTGGACCACCTCCTCATCACCCTGAGCGAAGAGGGAATGGCCCTTTTCACCCAAGGGGAGATGATCAAGATCCCGACCCAGGCCCGGGAGGTCTACGATGTGACCGGGGCCGGGGATACGGTGTTGGCCGCCCTTGGCTACGCCCTGGCCAAGGGGGAGGGGGTGATTGATGGAGCCCGCTTTGCCAATATGGCTGCCGGTGTGGTGGTGGGCAAGTTGGGAGCAGCGACAGTCACCCTTGCCGAGATCGATGAGTTTATGCGCCGTCAAGCCGGATTGGAGCAGGGGGTCAAGAAGGTAGAAGAGTTGGTCCCGATCCTTCAGGAGGCCAAACGGGCTGGTAAACGGGTGGTCTTTACCAACGGCTGCTTCGATTTGCTCCATCTTGGCCATGTGCGCTACCTCCAAGAGGCCAAAGCCCTTGGAGACATCCTCGTCGTCGGGCTCAACAGCGACGGGAGTGTGCGCCGTCTCAAGGGAGAGGGGCGGCCCATCATCCCCCAAGAGGATCGGGCCCAGATCCTTGCTGCTCTCGAAGCGGTGGATTATGTGGTGATCTTCGACGAGGATACCCCCTACCAGCTAATCCAACAGATAGCCCCCCACATCCTGGTCAAGGGGGGGGATTACCGGGGCAGGGAGGTGGTAGGAGCCGATTTGGTGGAGGAGGTCCACCTCATCGACTACCTGCCTGGGCGTAGTACGACACAAATCATCGAGAGGATTGTCAATGGTCGAGCTGATTGAACGGGAACTTTTAGCCCACCAGCGGGTGGTAGAGCAGGTGATAGAAGAGCTTCGATTCCATATCTATACCGCCTCCATCTTGTGTCTGGAGGCTCTACGCGGAGGCCATAAGATCCTCCTCTTTGGCAACGGGGGGAGTGCTGCCGACGCCCAACATATCGCTGCCGAGCTGGTCGGGCGTTTCAAACGGGAGCGTCGTCCCCTTCCAGCTATCGCCTTGACCACCGACACCTCGGCTCTGAGCGCCATCGCTAACGATTACGATTTTAGCGAAGTCTTTGCCCGGCAGGTAGAGGCCCTGGCCCGCCCTGGGGATGTGGTGATTGGCATTTCCACCAGCGGGGAGAGCGAGAATGTCCTCAAGGGGATCGAGATGGCCAATAGGTTGGATTGCAAGACCGTTGGCCTTCTAGGGCGTGACGGAGGGCGGATCAAGGATTTGTGCCATAGCGCCATTGTCGTAGGGTCCAGGGATACCCCGAGAATTCAGGAGATGCACATCCTCATCGGCCATACGATTTGCGCCTTCATCGACGAACACTTCTAAGAGGTGGCCTACCGATCGACGGCTCCATCGATTTGCGCCCTTATGGCATCGGGGAGGGTAAGTTATGGGAAAGGGGTTGAGCTCTTTTCCTGGAGTTTGAAGGATTCACTGGTGCGGCAGAGAGGACTCGAACCTCCACGGCATTGCTGCCACTAGATCCTGAATCTAGCGCGTCTACCAATTCCGCCACTGCCGCATAAGACAGGACTATTGTACTACAACTTCTCTAAAAAATCTCTTAGAGCCGAACTTTGATGGGCTCCTTGATGATGAGGTAGCTGGTTACTTCCCGTACCCCCTTGACCCGCAGGGCAAGATCCATGGCCTTGCGAGCACTCTCCTTGGAGTGGACCTTCCCGTAGAGCTCCACCGATCCATTGCGCACGATAGTCATGATGGTGGAGGCGGGGATCCCCTTGGTCTTGATGAACTTATACTCGATCTGGGTCTTGATGAGGAGATCGTTTCGGGGCTCGACCGGAGCTTTATTCTCGATGTGTCGGTAGTAGACGAGGAAGCTATTTTTAGCTTCCGGGATTGGCTCTTGGTCCGTTTGGGTGAGCTCTTGGAGACTCCTTTGGGACTGTTCGAGGAGGAGCAAAAAGGCTTGGAGGGCCTTTTGCAGCTCATCTACTGGCTCCTGGGCCATGAGGTGTAGAGTAAGGAGGGCAATTCCGATCCCTTTGGCCACCATCTTTCCCCCTTTTGACACAATTATACCATAGTTAGCGGCGCTGACGTGTGGAGGAGCGCCGTGATCTAGAAGGGGTGGCATGGCCTTTGGCCGCCTCCAGGAGCCTTTGGATCTCTTCGGGGCTCTTGCCGATACGCCCTTGCAAGATGCCTTGCTCCTTCTCGACCAGCATCGAGGCGAGTTTGAGGGCGATGGTACTCAGATCGCTTTGGGCCTCCAAAAGGTTGAGCAATTCGATAGCCTCGGTGCTGACCTGGGTAGAGAGGATACGCTCGATGAGGGAGCGTCTGCGCTCCTCCTTGACCTCGTTGGGGACTGGAATCTCCTGGTTGATAAGGGAGCTGCCTACCTCCTTCTGGATGCGCAAGAGCTGTTTGAATTCGTGGGGGGTAACGAGGCTGATGGCAACTCCACTACGCCCGGCCCGGCCGGTCCGTCCGATACGGTGGACATAGCTTTCTGGATCGAAGGGGAGGTGGTAGTTGAAGACATGGGTGATATCGGAGATATCGAGTCCCCGGGCGGCAACATCGGTGGCGACGAGGATCTCGGTAGATCCCCGCTTGAAGCTGCCCATCACCTCCTCCCGTTGGCGCTGGGCCATGTCCCCATGGAGCCCCTTGGCGTTGTAACCTTGACCGGCGAGGAATTGGGCGAGCCGATCTACCTCCACTTTGGTGCGGCAAAAGATGATGCTCTTTTTCGGATTGGTATAATCGAGCAGGCGGATGAGGGCCTCATCCCGCTCATGTTCGTCCACGACATAGTAGTACTGCTTGATGTTGCGGTTGGTGATCTCCCGTTTGGTGATGGAGATGAAGAGGGGCTCGTGGAGGATACGCTGGGCCAGCTCCTTGATGGCTTGGGGCATGGTAGCGCTAAAAAGGAGGGTTTGGCGGTTGGTGGGCAGATACTCGAAGATCGCCTTGATGTCGTCGAGAAAGCCCATGTCGAGCATCTCATCGGCTTCGTCTAAAACCACGAATCGGGGGTTGAGTTGGATGCGACCGCTTTCGAGCAGATCGAGGAGGCGGCCTGGGGTGGCGATAGCGACGGAAGCCTTTTTGAGGTGGGCGAGCTGCCGGGCATAGGAGCTGCCGCCGTAGATGGTAGCTGTGCGGATTCCCAAGAAACGCCCCAGCCTAAAGATCTCGTCGCTTACCTGGGTGGCGAGTTCCCGGGTTGGGACAATGACCAGGGCTTCCACCTGGCCGGATCGTTGGAGGCGGTTGAGGATGGGAAGGGCGAAGGCCGCCGTTTTTCCAGTTCCCGTGTGGGCCTGGGCTACTACATCTTTGCCCTGGAGGATAGGGGGAATGGCGGCCTGCTGGATTGGGCTAGGCTCTTTAAAGCCGGCCTGTTCGATGGCACGCAGGAGTTGGGGTTTGAGGTGAAGGTTGGCAAATGTCATGCAGACCTCTTTGGTTGAAATTTCCTTGGCGGGCGATATGGAAAGATCCAATCTCGAAAAGTTCAAGCAAAGAAGTTTTGCAAAAGGTTTGGGAGTTGAATCTACATCGCCTCTGGCAAGGCTGGTGGGTATTGTAGCCGGAGTTGCTTAGATGTAACTTAAGTAGCGTTTCTGGTTCCATCGATATGGTATAGTAAATGAAAACCATTGGAAGGAGGCGTCATGAAAGAACTCAACGAATTCAATCAAAAGGCCAAGATCGAGTACCCTACCATCTGGCGCTACAAAGTAATCGGCGAAGATGCGAAGAAGACGAGGGAGGCTATCGAGAGTGTGACTGATAGACCCACCACCATCACCTTTTCGAAGCAATCCAACCGGGGCAAGTATCAGAGCTTCAACGCTGACATCATGGTCCACTCCGAAGAGGAGCGGGAGCGCATCTACAACGAGCTCAAAAAGCACAAAGATATCAAGATGGTGCTATAAGGAGATTTGCATAAAATCTTCGGCTACCCAGAATTCTCCTTGAAAATAGGTGGCGATCTCTTGCTTGATTGGCGAAGGATCGTTGAAGCGAGGAGAGAGATGGGTGGCCACAAGCCCCTTGATGTTAAAACGGGCCGCCGTTTGGGCCAGGTTTTTGGCTGTGGTGTGGAGCAGCTCTTTTGTAAGATTGTCGTAGACTTCTTGGGTGTAGGTGGCTTCGTGCACCAACAGGTCGAGCTCATGGAGGTAGTCGCCTAAGATAGCTGGTTCTGCGTTGTCGCCGGCGATGATGATGCGCTGAGGTGGCTCCTGGGTAACGTAGTGCTGTGGCTCGAACCTTTTACCTTCAAAGACCACACATTTGCCGGCTTTGAGATCTGCATAGAGGGGTCCGGGTGGCAAGCCCTCGGCCTGGAGTTTCCCTTTGTCGATGTGACGTTTGGGCTTTGTCTCGATGTAGAAGGCGTAGCACTCGATGGAGTGGATAAGGGGGAGGGCTTTTATGGTGAAGTGCTCAAACTCCTTGTGCCAACCCCCGTGGAGCGCTTCGAAGATGAGTTCAAAGCCAAGATGCTCCAGGCGCACATCCACGAAACTCTCAAGCATTGGCAGCAGCTCTTTGGGCCCAAAGAGGTGGAGCGGCTCGCTTCTGCCATCGAGCATCATCGAAGTGAGCAGTCCCGGAAGACCATAGCAGTGGTCCCCATGGGTGTGGGTGATGAAGATTCCCTTGATCTTGAGGGCGCTTAGATGCGAATGGATGATTTGGCGCTGGGTTCCTTCGGCGCAGTCGAAAAGGTACCAACCTCTTTCGTTTTTACACTCTAAAGCGATGGCGGAGCAGTTGCGGTTTTTTGTCGGTTTGCCGCCACTGGTGCCAAGGAAGGTGAGTCTCATTGGCGCAGGAAATCCCCGCTTTTTCCGCCGCTTTTTCGCTCAAGCTGGATGTTGCGAATCACCATCCCCTTGTCGATGGCTTTGACCATGTCGTAGATGGTCAGCAGCCCCACACTCACTCCTGTAAGGGCCTCCATCTCTACGCCGGTTCTGCCTTTGAGGCGGCAGGTGACGATGAGTTTGAATCCGGGAAGCTCTGGGAGCTCCTCGATGTCGCAGTTGATGGAGGTAAGGAGCAGCGGATGGCACATGGGGATGAGTTCTGGTGTCTTTTTGGCCCCCATGATGGCGGCAATCACTGCGGTATGGAGAACCGCTCCCTTTTTCGTCGTCTGCTCGATCACCGCTTTGTAGGCCTCGGGACTCATCTGGATGGTGCCGCTGGCTACGGCGATGCGTTCGCTCTCTTCCTTGACACCTACATCCACCATCTTGGGCCGTTTGCTCTCATCGAGATGGGTCAAATCAGAGCTCATAGTCCACCACCTTCGTCTGGGTTCCAACCTCTTTGAGCCATTGGACGATCTCTTGGTGGTATGGATGTACACGGTAGGTTTCCAAGTCCTCTTTGCTCTCGAAGGTAGTCACCAGTGCCAGATCGTAACTGCGCTCGCTCCTGCTAAAGTCGATGCCAACTTCGATCTCTTTGAGCACTTCTACATTACCTTTCATGGAGAGGAGCTTCTCTTTGGCTATTTGTGCTAAACTAAACTCAGGGAACTTCATGAAGACGATGTGTCGAACCATAGCACGCCTTTAAGGGAGATGGGATGCGACTTTCTCTCCTTATTCTACCACTTTGGCTCTTAGGCGCACCTTGTAGCAAGTGTGAACTCAACAAGGCCGAGATGGTATGTAACTTCTATGTGGCTCAAAAGGCGGATCGATCCAAAGCGGTCCATTGCAAAGAGTATGCCGACTATCTTGACTCCACCAAGGTCTATGGCAAGGCGGCCTGGTACTATCTCTTAGGTCTACAACCTAAAAGGGCTGTGGAAGCGGCGAAGAGGGCTGTGCAAATGGGTGAGAGTTATGCCAAGGAGTACATGGCCCTTGGATATTGGCTTGTAGGTGAAAAGGGCAAAGCGAGAGAGGTGTTGCAAGGTTTTAAAGCCAACGAGCTCACCAAGAGGGATCGAGAGATCATCGAGCGGCTTTACAACACGAAGATCAATCTTGAAGAGTTGCGATGAAGGTCAATCCACCAACTTACACCTATGATGACTATAAATTGTGGGATGGTGACTGGGAACTTATCGGAGGCTATCCCTTCGCTATGGCACCAAGTCCAACGGGAAAACATTAAAAAGTGATGATGCGACTTGGAGCGATTTTTCATGAAGAGCTTTGAAGTCTATCCGGAACTGGATTGGATCGTGAACGAAAAGACGGTGGTGCGCCCCGATCTGGCGATCTATTGCGAGGAGGTGGAGGATTTCCAGCCAGAGTTATTGAGAGACTCATTCAATGACCCGTGCTGGATTCGAACCAGCGACCACCTGCTTAAAAGGCAGATGCTCTACCAGCTGAGCTAACGGGTCGTCGTTGGGTGTAATTGTAGCTACAATTTGCTTAAAGCCCTTTGAAACTCCTCCGGGTAGTTGAGGTTCATGAAGGGTTCTTCCTCCTTGAAAGTGATGCAGTGAAGATCGGCCTGGCGGAGGATGGCGTTGAGTTTGTAGTTGCCCCTTGCAATGGCTTTTTGGAGGGTTGGGATGATGGAGGGGTGGTAGATGGCAATGAGAGGGTGGAGCTGGGTGGTCTTGGCGACGATGGCATCCTTGGTAGGGTTCTCGTAGCTTGCCTGGATGAGGGTGTCGATGATTTCGCGATGGAGGAAGGGGGTGTCGACGCTGATGATGAAGGTTGGTCTTTGCAATTTTTCAAGGACATCCAAGAGGGCTGGGGCGGGAGCGAAAATTGGACTTTTATCGAAAATCAGTGGGGCTGAAAAATCGAATTTATCCCCTTTTGTGGAAATGTAGACCTGGGAAAAAATCTTTTTGAGCCGATCATACTGATAATGGGCGAGGTTTTTTTGGCCAAAGGGCAAGAGGGCCTTGTCCGTTCCCATCCGACGGCTCTGGCCCCCTGCGAAGATGACGCAAGGCAGCTCAATCATTCTTCTTCTTGCGCCCACGACGAAAGTAGGCGGGATACTCCTGTTTAAAGGCTTTGAACTCCTCCATGATCTGCTTCTTCTTCTCCCGCAACTCTTGGAGCTGTTTGCGCATGCGCTGCTCTTTCCTTTCGATCTTGGCGATCTCCTTTTCGAACATCGTCTTTTTAAAATCGACGAATTCCGCCTCGCTGGCAAATTGAATCGTGTAATTTTCCATCCCATCTCCTTTATCTTTTTGCAACAAATCCTAGTAGAATTTTTTAAATGGGTCAAGAAAAAAGAATTTTTCCCTTTGCGAAAAAAGTGGGATGGGTCGATTTGGGGCAGTTTTGAAGGCAAAGCCGACGGGGGGACTCGAACCCCCGACCTCCCGATTACGAATCGGGTGCTCTGGCCAGCTGAGCTACGCCGGCATAGGTAGTGGTTGATAGGTTGTTGGGGATTGTGTATGGTGTGGGAGCGTTGGAGTTCATGGTCGGAGTGGCCGGATTTGAACCGGCGACCTCTACCACCCCAAGGTAGCGCGCTAACCAGGCTGCGCCACACCCCGACGAAACTCAGCCGTTATTATAGCATAGTTTGAGCCGTTTGTCATATCTGATGGTAAAATCTTGGTCGATTTTGATCGAAAAACCGACGAAACCAACCCCCAATTCAAGGGCCTTGGCGAAGGTTTTAGCAAAGGCCGGATCCCGGGATTTGTTGGGGGCAAAACAGCTCCCTGGGCGCACCGCCAAAATGGCAACGATCCCGTGAAAACCCAACTCCCTAGCCCGGATAAGCTCCAGGAGGTGGCGACGCCCCCGGGCCGTGGGAGCATCGGGGAAGAGGCACTGTCCATTTTGAAGGAGGGAGCACCCCTTGATCTCGATGTAGGTGGTCGAATCGACCAGCAGATCGAGGCGACTCGATTGAAAGGGAACCTCGTGCTCAATGGATTTGGGGAGAAACCCCAAGAGGCCGGCTTCGATGGCCCGCCGGACAATGGGGGTGTGGAGGCGGCTGTGGAGGAGGACCCATCCTTCTTCCATGGAGGCGGCTACCAGAGTGTAGTCGGTCTTGAGGCCCGGGCGATTTTTAACCAGGAGGAGGGAGCGACCTGGGGTGAGGATCTCTTGGAGGCGTCCCGTTTCCGGAACGTGGATGCGTACCTGGGATCCATCCAGGTCGGCAAGGGCGACAAAGCGGTTTTGGCGTTGAATCAGGGTGGCGGTGTGGAGCTGGCCGAGGCTTTTGAGGTCGAAGAGGCCAAGCCCCGCCAGGGAGTGGGGCTCCATCAAAGCTCTCGGGGATCGGCGATTTTGCCGGCGATGGCACTGGCGGCGGCCACGGCGCTGTTGGCCAGGTAGATCTCACTGGTGCGGGCCCCCATCCGGCCGACGAAGTTGCGGTTGGTGGTGGAGACGCAGCGCTCATTGTCGGCTAAAATGCCCATGTAGCCCCCGAGACAAGCGCCACAGGTTGGATTGCTCACCACCGCTCCAGCGTCGATGAGGGTGTCGATGTAGCCTAACCGCTCGGCCTCTTTGAGGATCTTTTGGGTGGCGGGGGTGACGATCATCCGGGTGTGGCGGGCTACCTTCTTGCCCTTGACGATCTGGGCGGCGATGGCGATGTCGGAGAGTCTTCCGTTGGTACAACTCCCGATAAAGACCTGATCGACTTTGAGATCCATCTTGGCCGCTTCGCTGATGGGGCGGCCATTGGAGGGCAGATGGGGGAAGGCGATGACCGGTTCGAGGTCGTTAACATCGATCTCGATCACCCGCTCATAAGTGGCATCTTCGTCGCTGTAATGGATCCGGGGCTCTCGTGCCAGGGGTTTGTCTTTTAAAAACTCTTGGGTCACTTCGTCAACGGCGATGATTCCACTTTTAGCCCCAGCTTCGATGGCCATGTTGCACAGGCTAAAACGCCCGTCCATGTCGAGGTTTTCGATGGTATCTCCCACAAATTCCAGGGCTTTGTAGAGGGCTCCATCGACCCCGATGCGCCGGATGAGCTCCAAGATGAGGTCTTTGCCATAGACATACGCCCCCAATTTCCCTGTATAGACCACTTTGATGGTTTGGGGAACCTTGAACCAGTTTTTTCCCGTGATCATCCCGTAGGCGATGTCGGTGCTCCCCATCCCTGTGGCAAAGGCCCCCAGAGCCCCGTGGGTGCAGGTGTGGCTATCGGCTCCGATGATCACATCCCCTGGGACCACGAGGCCCTTCTCCGGCAAAAGGGCGTGCTCGATCCCCATATCCTTTTCGTCGAAGAAGTGTTTGAGGTTGTGTTCGTAGGCAAATTCCCGGCTGATCTTGGCCTGGTTGGCGCTGGCGATATCCTTGGCCGGGATGAAGTGGTCCAACACGATGGCGAAGGCCTCGGGTTTGGCCAACTTCTTGGCCCCGCTCTCGCGAAAGGCCTTGATGGAGATGGGGGTGGTGATGTCGTTGCCGATGATCATGTCCAGTTCGCACTCGACAATCTCGCCGGCCCTGACTTCCCGGCCCACATGGTCGCTGAAGATCTTCTCAGTGATGGTCTGTCCCATGGGCTCCCTTTGGAAAGTTTTTGCTATTGTAACAAATCGGCTATAATAGCAAAAACGCTCTTGTAGGGGACCATGCGCTATCGGGAATTGCGAGCCATCGTCGAGTATCTCCAGCGAAACCGCTTCCTCCACACCATCCAGCGGGTCGATGACAACCTCTTATTGGCCCACTTCGATCGGGATCGCCTCTTCTTCGATCTCAACCGCTCCAAGAACCTCATCTACAAGCGGGACGACTTTCTGGCGACCAAGCGGTATAACGCTCCCTTCGACAAACTCCTGGCCAAGCGGTGCAACAAGAGTCAAATAGAGATCGAGTTGGATCCTCACGATAGGATAATTCGCATCCATTGTACCCAGGAGGGGGCCTACAAGCGCCAGGAGAGCACCTTGGTGCTCGAATTCACCGGACGGCTGGCCAACGCCATCCTGCTAGACGAGAAGGGGCAGGTCCTCGCGGCCCTCCACTACGACTTCCATCGAGATCTCCATCCAGGGGCCCCCTTGGTACCCTTGAATCCTCCCCCCCAGCTGGATCGCTCTCCGTGGGCTCCCGAAGATATGGAGGCCTACCTCTACGACCTCTACGAGCAGGAGCGTCGAAAGCGCCTCTCGATCCTCAAAACCTCCAAACTCCTCCAACTGGCCAAGCAGAAGGAGCGCCTCCAGGAACGCTTGGCTGAGCTCCAACGGGAAGAGGAGCTCCTCGCCCAGGCTCGGGAACAAGAGGAGCAGGCCCAGCTCCTCTTGGCCAATCTCCACCGGATCCCTCCCTATGAACGGGTGGTTCAGCTGGAAGGCTTCGACGGGGAGCAGGTGTGCATCCAACTGCCGAAGGAGGCGAAAAATCCAGCCCATGGGGCCGATCTCCTCTTCCAGCGGGCAAGGAAGCTCCGGCAAAAGGCTGAGCATATCCATATCCAGCGGGAGCACCTCCAGGAGAAACTGGCCTTTTTAAAGCGCAAGGAGCGGCTGGTCCAGGAGGCCACCAGACCAGAGGCCATCGAGCTCCTTTTTGCCAAGCGGGAACCCCGCCAGTCTGGACGGGAACCCAACTATGAGCGCTACCTCATCGATGGTTTTCCAGTCTATGTGGGGAAGAACAAGCGGGGGAATGTGGAACTGCTCAAGAGGGCCAAAGCCAGCGATTTCTGGTTCCACCTCAAAGGGCTTCCCTCAGCCCATGTGATCGTTGCGACCGACAAGAAAAATCTTCCCCGCCATGTGTTGGAGGAGGCGGCCAGGCTGTGTGTGCGCTTTAGCGTCGATCAGCCTGGGGAGTACTTGGTGGACTATACCCAGCGGCGCAATGTGAGGATCCAGGATGGAGCCAATGTCACCTATGTCAACTACAAGAGCTTGCGTGTAAAGCGGTAAAGGAGGGCTATGGGAGCACGGCTGATTACTGGGGGGGTCTTGATCGCGATTGTGACCCTTGTGGCCTGGTTGGACAACTTCTGGCTTACATGGGCCTTCTTCGGGGTGGTCTACCTCTTCGCCTTCTACGAGGCCCTCCGCCTCTATGGGATGGAGAGCTCCAATAGCCTCTACTTCTGGGCCCTTTTGCTTTGGTTGGTAGCCGCCTTCTATCCCAACCCGGATGATCTGGTCTTCATCGCCCTCTTGGCCTTTGCCAGCTACGAGGCCTACACCCAAGATCGAAACTTCGAGAAGTTCCTCCCCTTCCTCTATCCCGTAGCCTCCTTCCTCTTCCTCCTCTCCCTCTATCACGACTTCGGGATGGAGGCCCTCATCTGGTTGGTCCTCGTGGTTGCCCTCACCGATACGGGGGCCTTCTTCGTCGGGAAGCTCTTGGGCAAACACCCCTTTTGTCCTACCTCTCCCAAGAAGACTTGGGAGGGGGTGATCGGGGGGGTTGCAATCGCCACCATCGCTGGCAGTATCTACGCTCTGATCCTGGTGGATCTCCCCCTGGCCATTTTCATCTCCCTTCTGGTCTCCATCGCCAGCGTCTTCGGAGATCTGTTTGAGAGCTACCTCAAACGCCGGGCGGGGGTGAAAGATAGCGGCAATATCTTGCCAGGCCATGGCGGAGTGTTGGATCGTGTCGATGGCTACCTCTTCGCCGCTCCGGCCATGGTGATCTTGCTCAGGGGGCTCTTGTGATGGTCCTCTTGGGTTCGACGGGCTCCATCGGTGTAGCGACCCTCGATGTGGCCCGAACCTTTGGTCTTGGGGTCGAGATGCTTGTGGCTGGGCGCAATATTGAGCTCTTGCAAAGGCAGGTGGAGGAGTTTCGTCCCCAGATCGTTGTCGTTGCCAGGGAGGAGGATCGCTCCAGGATCCAGGCTCCCACCGTGTTAAGTGGTGAAGAGGGGATCTTGCACGCCTTGGAGATGGCCCAAAGTAGCTTGGTGGTCAACGCCTTGGTAGGTTTTTTGGGGTTGCGTCCCACATTGAAAGCCATCGAGCTGGGCAAGCGGGTGGCTTTGGCCAACAAGGAGACTCTGGTGGTCGCTGGCAAGTTCATCGATACTTCCAGGATCACCCCGATTGACAGTGAGCATTTTGCCCTCTGGTACATCCTCCAAGGGCGTGGGGACTATACTAGTCTTACCATTACCGCCAGCGGCGGGGCTTTGCGGGATTGGCCCTTGGAGCGTTTGGCCCAGGCGAGCTTTGAGGAGGCCCTCAACCACCCGAACTGGTCGATGGGGGCGAAGATCACCATCGACAGCGCTACGATGGTCAACAAGCTCTTCGAGCTCCTAGAAGCCTACTGGCTCTTTGGAACCGATCGCATCGACGCTCTCATCGAGCCAAGCTCCCTTGTCCATGCCCTCGTAGAGTTTCGCGACGGCTCCCTCTTGCTCCATGCCAGTCGGGCCGATATGCGCCTGCCCATCGCCTACGCCCTCTTGGGACGGCTCCACCAGCGGGTGGTAGAGCCCCTCGATTTGACCCGGGTGAGCCTCTCTTTCGCCCCTATCGACCCTCGGCGCTATCCTATCTGGCAGATTAAGGATGAGCTCTTGCGCCGACCCGAGCTAGGGGTGGTGGTCAATGCTGCCAATGAGGTGGCCATCGAACGGTTCAAGCAGGGAGAGCTCGGCTTTTTGGAGATAGCCCAATGCATCATTGAGGCTTTCGACCGCTTTCACCATCAAAGGGTCGACTCCCTCGAAACGCTCTTTCACATCGATCGGGAGGTACGCTCCTATGTGGCATGCTGTTAAGTGGCTGGTGGTTGCCTTCTTGATGGCTGGGTGTTGGGATGGGGGGCTTCAAGAGAGCCAGGAGAGTCTCTACCAGCGTCAACAAGAGTTGAGGAAGGAGATTCTTGAGGCCCGGGCCAAGGCCGATCGGGAGCGGGAACTCCTCTTGACCCAGACCCAGGAGCGTTTGGAGCGGCTCGCCTTGGAGCGGGCAAAAAGCGAGAGGGAGAAGGAGGTGGAGCTGGCGAGAATCCAGATGGAGCAAAAGCTCGCTTTGGCTCAGCTGGAACAAAAGTACCGCCTCGAGGAGCTCAAACTTCGCCAGGAGCAGGAGCGGCTAGAGCTTGAAAACCAGCGCCTCATCGCCCAAAAGGAGCTGGAGGTTAAAAAGCAGTTTATGATCTTTAGCCTCATCGCTCTAATGCTCATCCTCTTTGCGATCCTCATCGTCCTCTACTTCTACAAGAAGCGCAAAGATAAACTCCAGGCCTACCATGACAATTTGGAAAAGTATTTCAAGATGAAGGAGAACGAGGCCAAGATCGCCATTGCCAACAAGATCATCGACACCATCGCGGATGGCAAGCTCACGCCAGAGCAGGAGCAGCGCCTTTTGGGAGTACTCAAGGGGGAGGGCAAGGAGCTGCCAAAGGAGATTAGAAGTGATGAAGCGATAGAGGCGGAGATCGACGATGGCAAGAGATAGATTTTTGATTCTTCATGGGTGGGGCGGAAGTGATTACCCCCACTGGCAGAGTTGGCTGGCTGGGGAATTGGCCAAGGATTATGGCATCGTCGCCTTTCCCCTCATCTACCACCCCCATCATCCAAACAAGAAGAAGTGGATAGCCCAGTTTCGCAAGTGGCTTGGGGAGTGTCAACCGACGACGGTGATCTGCCACTCCCTGGCCTGTACCGTCTGGATGGCGCTGTGTGAGGAGGGAATCGATGAGGTGGAGCGGCTACTGCTTGTAGCCCCACCAAGTCGCTCGACGAAGATCGAGCTTTTGAAGCAGTTCTTTCCCCACCAGCTGCCAGAGAGTCTGTATGCGAGGGAGGCGACGCTGGTGGTCTCTACGAATGATCCCTATTTGAGTATGGAGGAGGCCAAGGAGTATCGTGACCACTTTGGGTGCGAGATGGTGGTGCTCCAAAGTGCGGGTCATATCAACGCCGAGTCTGGCTATGGCCAGTGGCCCTGGGTACTGGAGTGGGCGAAGCGAGATAGTGGAGTTGTTTCATGAGAGCTTTTATAGAGACGCTGCACAACATCTCTTTGGGGCTTTTTGTCAATGGCAGTATGGTATAATGCAAGGAGACCTTGACATTGCAAATAGTTTGATAGTTGGTTTTACAGTTGGATCGATGTTGCTACTTAATTTTGCAAAAGGAAAACTTGATGAGCGGGAATGAAATTTTAGCGGTAGTTGCTGGTATCATTTTTGTAATTTCACTTTTTATTTATCTCAAAACGCCAAAACATTCCCATTAAGGTTCTTTATTGATTCTCTCCATCGAGAGCAGTTGTGACGACAGCTCCATCGCCATTACCCGCATAGAGGATTACAAGCTCCTTTTTCACAAAAAGATCTCCCAAGAATTGGAGCATAGCCGCTATGGAGGGGTGGTACCCGAGCTTGCCAGCCGGCTCCACGCCGAGGCGCTGCCAAGGATTTTGGAAGAGGCCAAAGAGTTTTTGCCCCATGTCAAAGCCATTGCGGTGACCAACGAGCCAGGGCTTTCGGTAACCCTCATGGAGGGTGTGATGATGGCAAAGGCCCTCCATCTAGCTCTTGGCAAGCCACTCATTGGCGTCAACCACCTGGTGGGCCATATCTATTCGCTTTTTATCGAACAAGAGGCCAGGCTTCCCAAAATGGTGCTCTTGGTCAGTGGTGGCCATACGATGATTTTGAATGTCAGGGGCTACAACGACGTCAAAGTCATCGCGACAACCCTCGATGATAGCTTTGGTGAGAGTTTCGATAAAGTGGCCAAGATGATGGGGCTTGGCTATCCTGGCGGACCTATTATCGAACAGCTTGCCAGAGAGGGAGACCCCAATCGCTTCGATTTTCCCGTACCCCTCAAGAACTCCAAAGAGCTCGCCTTTAGCTACTCGGGCCTCAAAAACGCCGTGCGTTTAACCCTCGCCAAACTCACTCCCCTCTCGAAGCGGGATATGGCCGATGTCGCCGCCTCTTTTCAAAGGGCGGCCATCGAACATCTGCTTCAAAGGAGCAAGTTGGCCTGGGAGCGCTATGAACCTGGGGATTTCGCCATCGTCGGGGGGGCGAGCGCCAATTTGGCCCTACGCCGCCTCTTTGAAGCTGAGTGTAGGAGGCGGGAAATCGCCATCGAGTTTGCCCCTTTGCACTTTTGTGCCGACAATGCCGCTATGATTGGCAGGGCCGCCATCGAGGGATACAAGCTGAAGCACTTCACTCCGATGGAAGAGCTCCAAGCCCGCCCGCGCAGCCAATTTACTTAATTTTCCCTTATATCTCCAGATCAGCCCCCGTAAATAGGAGTGAATTTATCCTAATTTGCTACAATTTTGCAAAGTGCTTGGAACAAGCGCTTGAAAAACACGAAAAAAGGGAGGTTGCACATGGCAACTGTTACACTTAAAGGAAATCCTGTTGCTTTGGAAGGGAAAGAGATCAATGTTGGTGATGCGGCTCCTGAGGCTGTAGTAGTCACCACAGATCTGGCTGAAAAGAAGGTAGGTGGTGCCCAAGACAAGGTTCAAATGATCATTGTCGTTCCATCCCTTGATACTCCAGTGTGTGCCACCGAAACCCGCAAGTTCAACGAAGAGGCCGCCAAAATTGACGGCGTCGATGTAACTGTGGTCTCCATGGACCTGCCCTTTGCAAGCAAGCGGTTCTGCTCTACCGAAGGGGTTGAAAACCTCACTGTCGCTTCCGACTATCGTAATCGGGACTTTGGAGAGAAGTATGGGGTCGTCATCGCCGAGGGGCCACTCAAGGGAATCCTCGCTAGAGCCATCTTCGTCATCGATAAAAATGGGAATGTGGTCTACAAACAGCTCGTTCCCGAAATCACTCAAGAGCCCAACTACGAAGAGGCTCTCGAAGCCGCTCGCAAGGCTGCAGCTGCCTAAAGTGGCCTAGAACGGGGCCTTGGGCCCCAAGCTGCTACGGAGGGGGAGGGGAGCCCTCCGTATCGAGGATGATGATCTCTTCTTCCAAGACCACTCCAAAGTGCTCATAGACCCGTTTCTTGGCTAGCTGGATGAGCGCTACCGCCTCATCAAAGGTTCCACCACCCAGATTGATCAAAAAGTTGGCATGTTTGGGGCTAAAGGCCATTCCTCCACGACGAAATCCCCGTAACCCGACACTTTCCAGGAGGGCTCCAGCATAGTGGCCTGGAGGATTTTTAAAGCAGCTTCCAGCACTTGGCTCTTTGGGCTGTCTTTGGGCGATAGAGCGGATTTGCTGGTAGAGAGCATGGTCGAAGCCAGCTTCGATAGTGAAAGAGGCTTGGTAGATGATGGTATCGATCCGGCTACGCCGATAGGCAAGGCCCAGCTCCTTGGCTGGGAGTACTCCATAGGCTGTCCTAATCTGGCAAAGGCGATCCTTGATCTCGTGGCCCCCTGCTCCAGCATTCATCTTGATGGCTCCTCCAATGGTGCCTGGAATTTTTGCGAGGAACTCCAACCCTCCGATATTGTGGCGCTGGCAGAAGGCGACGATTCGTCCCGTGGGGGTGGCTCCTCCCACTACGAGCCGGTTTCCTTCGAGATGGATGGAGTTGAAGGGGCGTCCGAGGATGGCTAGGGGAGGGGGCGTTGGGGAGATGAGGGTGTTGTTGGCTTTGCCAAGGATGGTATACTCCCGATCGAAGAGGGGATCGATCTCATTGATCACCTCGATGGCAACCCGGGGTCCGATGCGGATCGAGCTGTAGCGGCTCAAATCGATGGAGCGCTTCATGAGTCTAAGCGCAGCCTTTTGTACTCGATGGGAATGAGGAAGTCTTTGGCTCGGATGGGACACTCATATTCTCCATGTTCGTAGCCGATGGCGAAGAGGCGATCGAGGGCTCGCAATTGGCGCTCATCCATCGTGATGGAGGCCTCGTTGGCATAAAGGTCGAGGTATCGATCCAGCTGGCGCTCCTGCACCCGGACCAAATTGCGCTCCAGGAGCATTTGGCTGAGCAACTTCTTGTGATCGTTGGCGATCCGGACCGCTTTGGTGAGGATCTCCTCGATCTCGATGGCCCGCAGCAAGGGAATGGAGCGGCGCAACACCATGCCTCCCAAGGGCAGAGGGAGCTCTTCGCCGGCCAACTCCACCCAGATATCCCAGAGCTCCCGTTCTACTTCCAGCCTTTCGTCAAAATCGAGGATCGACTCGTGGATGAGGACCCCTGCATCCACCTCGCCCTGCAAGATCGCCTCCTCGATCTGGAGGAAGTTCATGTAGACGATTCTGGCCTTGGGATAGGCGATGCGAAAGAGCAACGCGTTGGTGGTGTGGCGCCCACTGAGAGCCACCTTGAAGTTGGGGCGCAGCCGCTTGCCCTTAGGCTTGACGAGTTTGGGTCCATAGCCATAGCCAAAGCTCACCGCCGTGCGCAAAAGGGCATACTCGTGGCGGATTTTGGGATAGAGGGCGAAGCTGATGGCGCTGATATCGTAGTAGCTGGCCAGGGCCTTTTGATTGAGGGTCTCGATGTCGAGGGCGTCATTGCGAAAATTTATCCTTGGATGGCTCACCCACCCAAAAGCGATGGCATAATACATGAAGAGATCATCTGCATCCGGAGAGTGGGCGAGGGTGTAGCAACTCATGGTCCATCCTGGAATCGGGGTGACTTTTGTTAGGCTAATTGTCGCACACAAAGGAGAAATTTTCAAGATGGGAGCCTCATATGAGATGGATCAGAGGGAGCTTGTGGATTTGGAGGAGCTCAAAGAGAGCCGCCGGCTCTTGATCTGTTTCGAGGATTTTTATATATTCCACTAGGCTTTAGCCTCCCTTTACCCAAAGAGGATAAAATAATAAAAATTGCAAAGAGGAAGGCATGGATCCAAACAAGCAAAAAGCCCTGGAACTTGCGATCAAACAGATCGACAAAGCCTTTGGCAAGGGTGCTCTGGTCAAGTTGGGTGAGAAGGAGATCGAGCCCATCGCTTCCATTTCCACCGGTTCCTTAGGGCTCGATATGGCCCTTGGGATCGGTGGCGTGCCCCGGGGGCGAATCGTGGAGATCTACGGGCCGGAGAGTAGCGGGAAGACCACATTGGCCTTGCAGGTAATTGCCGAAGCCCAGCGTCAAGGGGGGGTTGCCGCCTTCATCGACGCCGAGCATGCCCTCGATGTCCACTATGCCAAGAATCTCGGGGTTCAAGTCGACGATCTGCTGGTCTCCCAGCCCGATTTTGGGGAGCAGGCCCTCGATATCGTTGAGACCCTGGCCCGGAGCGGGGCTGTCGATGTGATCGTCGTGGATTCGGTGGCAGCCCTCACCCCAAAGGCGGAGATCGAAGGGGAGATGGGGGATGCCCATGTGGGGTTGCAGGCCCGCCTCATGAGCCAGGCTCTGCGTAAGCTCACGGGGGTGGTCCACAAGATGAACACCACCGTCATCTTCATCAACCAGATCCGGATGAAGATCGGGCAGATGGGATATGGATCGCCGGAGACCACGACAGGGGGGAACGCCCTGAAGTTCTACGCCTCGGTCCGGATCGACGTGCGCCGGATTGGGAGCCTTAAACAGGGGGACAATCAAATTGGCAACCGGGTGCGGGCCAAGGTGGTCAAGAATAAGGTCGCCCCTCCCTTTCGCCAGGCCGAATTTGATATTATGTTTGGCGAGGGAATCAGCAAAGAGGGGGAACTCATCGATTACGGGGTGAAACTGGAGATCATCGACAAGAGTGGGAGCTGGTTCAGCTACAAGGACATGAAGCTTGGCCAAGGGCGTGAGAACGCCAAGAAGTACCTCAAAGAACATCCAGAAGTGGCCCAAGAGATCGAAGAGGAGATCCGCCGATCCTTGGGGATGAACGACGCCTTAATGGTGATTCCCCAAGAGGAGATGATCGAAGAGTAAAGGAGTCTGGAATGGTCTATATCGATCGCATCAGTGCCCAGGAGGTCTTGGATAGCCGGGGCAATCCGACCGTTAAAGCAACCGTCGTCTTGAGCGATGGCACCATCGCCAGCGCCATCGTTCCAAGTGGAGCCAGCACTGGAAAGCGGGAGGCCCTGGAGCTGCGGGACGGGGGTGAGCGGTTCTTGGGCAAAGGCGTTTTGAAAGCCTGTGAGAATGTGGAGGTGGCCATCGCCGACGAACTGGTGGGCCTGAGCCCCTACAACCAAGCCCAAATCGACATGATCATGCAAGAGCTCGATGGGACCGAGAACTACTCCAAACTCGGGGCCAATGCGGTCCTTGGAGTCTCGATGGCCGTAGCCCGGGCGGCGGCCAAGAGTTTGAACCTGCCCCTCTACCGCTACTTGGGGGGGTCCAACGCCATGGTCCTTCCCGTTCCGATGCTCAACATCATCAACGGCGGGGCCCACGCCAACAACGGGGTCGACCTGCAAGAGTACATGATCATGCCCACAGGTTTCGATGAGTTCAAGGAGGCTCTAAGAGCCAGTGTGGAGATCTACCAGACCCTCAAGAAGCTCCTGGCCCAAGAGGGCTTTTCCACCGCCCTCGGGGATGAGGGGGGATTTGCTCCCGATTTCAAGAACAACCAGGAGCCCATCGAGTATATCCTGCGGGCCATCGAAGCTGCAGGCTATCGTCCTGAGGAGCAGGTAGTCCTCGCCCTCGATGCAGCCAGTAGCGAGTTCTATCGCGATGGGTTCTACCATCTTGCCGGAGAGGGGCGCCAGCTCACCAGTGACGAGTTGATCCAGTACTACGAGGAGCTAGTGGAGCGCTATCCGATCCGAAGCATCGAAGATGGAATGGCCGAGGACGATTGGGAGGGGTGGCGCAAACTGACGGAACGCCTTGGGGATCGGATTCAGCTTGTGGGGGATGACCTTTTCGTAACCAACAAGGCGATTCTAGCGGAGGGTGTCGGCCAGGGGGTTGCCAACGCCATCCTCATCAAACCCAACCAGATCGGAACCATCACCCAGACCATGGAGACGGTCCGTTTTGCCCAGCGAAGTTCTTATCGCTCCATCATGAGCCATCGCAGTGGCGAGAGTGAGGATCCCTTCATCGCCGATTTTGCTGTAGGGCTCAATACGGGCCAGATCAAAACGGGAGCTCCGGCCCGGGGTGAGCGTACCGCCAAGTACAATCGACTCTTGGAGATCGAGAGGGATCTGATCTTTGGCGAATACATCGGGAAGGAGCTCTTTGATTGAACCACCAGCTTGACGATGAGATCCGCCAGGAGCTCCTGGCCAAATCGGGATATGGGGGGCTCTTTCGCCTCTTTGGCCGCTACCTCTTCTTTGGCGCCATCCTCGTAGCTCTAGCGGTCTATGTGGGGCTCCTCTTTTTTGGCCCCAACTCCCTGGAGGTACTCTTGGAGCTTCGAGCTCAAAAGAGGAGTTTGGAGCAGAGTATCGAGTTCTTGAAGAAGGAGAACGCCAAGTTGCAAAAGGAGTACTTCGAACTCAAGGAGCTGGAGGCCGAAGAGTGAAGGGACTCCCTCTCCTTCTGGCCCTCTCCGTGCTCTTGGCCCGGGAAAATCCCTTCGTCCTCCCCGATCACCTCTCGGCGCCCCCCATCCATTCCTTTCCCACCTTGCCCTCCCATCCATCCCCTTCTCCAGCTCCCAAGGCCAAAGTTCCCCAGCTCCAACGGGATCTGGGCTTCATCCAATTCCATATCGAAGGGGATCGCCTCGTAGTGCGCACCCGAGATCCGATCAAGCGGATCTTCACCCTCGACCGGCCTCGCAAGGTGGTCTTCGATTTCGCCAAGTCTCGGGATTTCGGTACGAAGCGGCTCTCCTTCGACCATCCCCATTTTCCCGAGATTACCCTCGGAGCCCACAAGAGCTTCTATCGGGTCGCCATCCGCCTCAAGTGTCAAAATCCCCAGATCGATCGGTCCAACCTCGCGGTTGTGTGCCACTAGGACCGACGAGTCTGCGGATGAGGGTCATGACCCCAATGACCTGGATGATACTGCCCAGGATGAAGGCCATATACTCCCGTTCCCCAATTACATTGGCGTGGTAAGCGATGGTGGCACTGGCCACCAGGAGGGTGAGGGGCATGGCGTGGGAGAGGGCAAAGAGGAGCTGCTCTTTGGGGGTGAAGTATTTGAAGAAGACGAGGGAAGCGGCTATGCGAACGAGGATCATCAAGGCGGCAATGAGGATCGCTTGGGCGATGAGGCCTTCGATGAAGAGGGCTTGGAGTTTAAAGCTGCTTCCCGTATAGATGAAGAAGATGGGGACCAAAAATCCAAAGCCAAAGGCGGAGAGTTTGTGGGGGAGGCTCCGTTTGTGTTCGAAGAAGGTGGCAATGAGGATTCCAGCGATAAAGGTTCCAAAGGCCACCTCCAGATGGAGGTAGAGCATGATGGCGATGAAGGTGAAGAAGAGGGCCATCGAGAGGCGGATGTCCTGTTCCTCGTTGTCGATTTTGGGCATGAGGAGGGTTTTGAGTTCGGGATACCACCAAAAGAGGAGTTGCAAGAGGCGAAAGAGGAGCAGGATGATGAGGAGGAAGAGGGAGAGGATAAGGATCGTCTTGACGAAGGCCTTCCCATAGCCGAACTGGAGTCCCGCACTCATGATGGTTAAGACAGCGATGGAGACGACCTCCCCTAGGGAGCCAATGGCGATGGAGAGGTTGAGCCAGCGGAGGTGGCGCCCATACTCCTTTTTCAAGGCGGCGATGAGACCCACGGAGATGAGGGGAAAGATGGCCACATAGAGTTGGGGGAGATCGAGGTAGTGAACGAGGAGGAGGGAGGTGAGGTAGAGGAGGAGGATGTAGAGGAAGCCCCGTTGGAGGATCTGCTTCTCGATGGAGAGGACCTTCTTCAAATCGACCTCGAGACCGGCGAGGAACATGAGATAGAGGAAGCCAAATTCGGCCACCAACTCGAAGAGAGGCTCATGGGGGAGGAGACCGAGAGCCCCTCCAAGGGTTCCAAGGAGGATTTCGACCACGCTGGTTGGCAACCCAACCCCTTTGGCGATGAAGGGGGAGAGGAAGATGATAAAGGAGATGGTGAAGATGAGGACGATCTCACCCATGGCAGTCGCTGGCTATCTCGTAGCCAAGCCGCTCGAGGGTGGCAAGATCTCTATCCGGGCGCTCCCCTTTGGTGGTGAGGTAGTCTCCGATGACAATGGCGTTGGCCCCGGCCTTAAAAATTTCGGGCCAGCGCTCCTTGAAGACCAGCTCCCTACCACCTGCTACCATCACCATCGCCTCTGGGTTGGCCCGGCGCACCTGGGCGATGATAGCCAGGGCCTCCTGGGGATCGAGGATCTTTTGGGGGAGGGGCAGAGCGGGATTTGGATGGTAGAAGTTGATGGGGATGCTCATAGGCTTTAAAGAGGCGATCTGCTCGATGAGCTCTTGGCGCTGCTGGGGGCTTTCGCCAAGGCCGAAGATTCCCCCTGTGCATAGATTGAGCCCAGCCGCCTTGGCATTGAGACAGGTTTGGTAGCGCTCCTGCCAGGTGTGGGTGGAGCAGATGGCGGGATAGTAGCTCTTGGCCGTTTCGAGGTTGTGGTTGTAGTTGTCGATGCCAGCCCTTTTGAGCTCTTGGAGCTGCTCCTTGGTGGCGGTGCCGTTGCAGCCGATGAGGCTGAGCTCTGGAACCGCCCGTTTGACCGCTCGTGCCGCCTCGCAGACGAAATCCAGGATCTTCTCGTCGATCCCCTTGCCCGCGGTGACCAGACAAAATCCCACGGCCCTGGCCCCCTTGGCCTTGTGGGCCTCGGCGACGATCTGCTCGATGGGCTTGTACTTGTAGCGGGGGATCTGGGCTTTGTATTTCGTGCTTTGAGCACAAAAGCCGCAATCCTCGGCACATACCCCGCTTGAGATGTTGCTGATGGCGCAAAGATAGACCTTCATGGACAAACCTCATCGTGGGTGAAGCTGCGCTTTTGCAAGTCGTAGAAGCAGTAGGTGAGACTCTGGGAAGAGAGATCGAGGATAGCCCCCTCGCTCCGAGGTTTTTCCCGGGCGCATACCTCCCCAGGATTGACGAAGAGGCTCTGGCCCCGCTCACAGGCGAAGCGGTGCAAGTGGCCATAGACGACGATATCGCTATCGGGAGTGAGGAAGTAGGGTTGGTGCATCAGTTTGAAGGTGGTCTGGCCGATGCGAAAGTAGTAGGGCTGTTTTTGAAGGATCAAATTCCCCCCCGGATGGGAGAGGCCGGTGTCGGTATTGCCATAGACGGCGATGGTCTTGAGAGAAAGGCTTGCCAGGTATTGAGCGACGTTTTGGCCAATGTCACCAGCGTGGATGAGGTAGTCGGCCCCCTGGCCCAAGAGGTGTTCTACCATGAGTCGGGTGAGCTCCATCTGGTCATGGGTGTCGGAGATGAGGCCGATCTTCAATGTCGCTCCTCTTTGTGTTTGCACTTGATGCACTCGAAGACCTCTTTGTTGCGATAGGTTCGCTGGGCCATCAGATAGCCGCACTCGGGACAGCGGCGATCGACGGGCTCGAACTTGGAGACGAAGGTGCATTTGGGATAGTTGGCGCAGCCAAAGAACTTGCCCCGCCGGCTGGTGCGCTCGACGATCTGGCCCCCACACTCGGGGCAGGGTACCTCCAGCTTCCTGGGCTCTTGCTTGGCCAGGGGCTTGGTGTTCTTGCACTCCGGATAGGCGCTGCATGCAAGGAACTCTCCCCTGGGGCCCCGTTTGATCACCATGGGGGAGCCACACTTCTCGCAAACTTCGTCGCTGGTTTTGTTCTGGCCTTCGATCTGTTCGGTGTAGCGGCACTTGGGAAAGCCGCTGCAAGCGATGAACTCCCCGAAGCGCCCCTTGCGCCGGACCAGCTCGCTGCCACACTCGGGGCAGCTTCTGCCAATGGGGATGGCCACCTTCTGGCTCTTGATCTCCTTTTTGCCCCTTTCGATGAGTTCGATGAAGGGGTCGTAGAACTCCTTGAGAACCTTTTGCCAATCCTTTTTGGCCTCGGCGATCTCGTCGAGCTCCTCTTCCATCTTGGCGGTGAAGCCGCTATCGACGATATCGGGGAAGTGGCGCTCCAGTGTCTCGATCACCGTGAAGGCGATATCGGTGGGGCGCAGCTGCTTCTTTTCCAGCTCCACATAGTTGCGGGTCTGGAGCAGACTGATGGTAGGTGCATAGGTGGATGGGCGCCCGATGCCCAAACTCTCCAGGGTCTTGATGAGGGAGGCCTCGGAGTAGCGGGGGGGTGGCTCGGTGAAGTGCTGGTGGGCTTCCAGTCTGGTCAGATGGGCCTTTTCCCCCTCCTTGAGGTCTGGGAGGAGCTTGTCCTTGTCTTCGGTGCCCAGGACCCGATAGAAGCCGTCGAAGAGGAGTTTGCGCCCGCTGGCCTTGAAGGTGGAGCTGGGACTTTTGAAGTGGATGGTCTGGGTCTCGAAGAGGGCATCTTCCATCTGGGAGGCCAGGAAGCGGTTGTAGATGAGGGTGTAGAGTTTGAGCTCGTCGGGGCTTAGATACTCCTTGGCGATTTGCGGCGTGAAGTCCAGCATTGTGGGGCGGATGGCCTCGTGGGCCTCCTGGGCCCCTTTGTTCTTGGTGGTGTAGACCTTCGGTTTGGCAGGGAGGTAGCGTTGGCCAAACTCCTTGGCGATGAGCTCTCTTGCCGCTTCTTGAGCCTCTTTGGCAATGTTGAGGCTATCGGTTCGCATGTAGGTGATGACCCCTGTGACCCCTTTGGGGGTTTGGACCCCTTCGTAGAGCTTTTGGGCGATCATCATGGTCTTCTTGGGGCTAAAGCCCAGTTTGCTCGATGCGGCCTGCTGGAGGGTGGAGGTCATGAAGGGGGCCGGAGACTTACTCCTGCGCTCCTTTTTCTCGATCTTGGCGACGATGAAGTCATCTCTTTCCGCTTCGATCTTCTGGGTGATTTCTTTCGCCTCCTCAGCCGTCTTGATGCTCATCTTCTCGATTTTACGCCCTTCAAACTCGCTGAGGCTACTTTCGATGGTATCGTTGAAGATCCCCTCGATACTCCAGTACTCCTGGGGCTTGAAGGCCTGGATCTCCCGCTCCCGGTCGACGATGAGCTTGAGGGCGGCGCTCTGGACTCGACCGGCACTGAGTCCTCGCTGGATCTTGCTGGAGAGCAGGGGGCTGAGCTTGTAGCCGACGATGCGATCCAAAAGGCGGCGGGCCTGCTGGGCGTTGACCCGGTTCATGTCGATGGTTCTGGGACTTTCCAGGGCCTTTTGGATGGCGCTCTTGGTGATCTCGTGGAAGACGATTCGAGGGAGCTCCTCCGGCTTTTTACCGATGGCATGGGCGATGTGATAGCCAATGGCCTCCCCCTCCCGATCCTCGTCGGTGGCGATGTAGATCTCATCGGCCTCTCTGGCTAGTTGCTGGAGCTGTTGGACCGTTGGGGCATGCTCTTTATCCACCCGGTAGAGGGGGATGAACCGCTCCCCTTCGATCTTGATCCCGAAGCTATGTTTGGGAAGGTCGCGGATGTGGCCCTTGGAGGCGATGACCTCGTACTCGCCCCCTAGGAAGTTCTTGATTGTGCGCGCTTTTGCAGGTGATTCGACGATGATAAGGCGCTTTCCCATACTTTACCCAGACTCTTTTTTTCGCTATTCTAACATAAAAAGTCGGGGTGTCAATGGAGCTTTATGCCACCAACGCGCAGATTGTCTATATGGGAGCGTTGCATGTTCTTGGGTTGGAGCGGATCAAGCTTCCGGCTATTGCTCCCCCCTTTCTAGCCACGGTGGCGAAGGTTCTGGGGATCGAAATCGAGTTGGTCGATATCGACTGGAACATGGGGGCCCAGGCCCACGTCCTCGCCAATCCCTTCGAGAGCTTTACCCCCGAGGCCCCCATTATCATCCAGGGAGCTGGTCCATCCGTTGGCTCAGGGGAGATCTTTATCAAGGAAGCCCCCTCCGGCGTTGTGGTGGAGGTGGAGGATCCCCATCTCTTCCAGGAGCTCTCCCGCTTTCTAGATGGCGGTTTGCGTCCCAGGGCAATGGGGAGTTTCGAGGTCGTTGGGCCGGGCCTTCGGGACCGGAGGGATCCCTTTTCCTTAGATCTGGAGACAATCCAAGCCCAGGAGGAGACGATCGCCCTTCTGGATGAAGCATTTCGGGAAAATCCCTATTTCGATACCCTCCCCTTGGGGAAGAGGACCCTCAAGATGGGCTATCCCATCTTGCTCAAACCCTCCCTCTATTGTCCCAAAGAAGATATCTGGGCCAGCCTGCGGGAGCGCCAGATTCCAGTTCAAGCCCCCTTTCGCCCCCTCTATCGCAGTCCGGCCATTGGAGGGGAGTTTTTGCCAACGAGTGAGGAGTTCTACAAGGCCCATTTGGTTTTGCCCATCGAAGCTGGGATTATCCAGCCCCTCTTTGAGGTCTTGGAGACCTACCGCTATCGAGGATGTCGATTTTAAAGGAGGTAGAGGTGGAACGGGAGCAAATTGATGCACTCCATGGCAAGTGCCAAGAGCAATCGGCCGATCTGTACACCTTTTTAGAGCAAGAGCTTCCCGATCTCTCCATCGAGGAGCGGCTCAAAGTGATGGCCCATATCCTCAACGACTACCTTCCCCAATACCGCTACGATCCCCAAGGGGAGAAGCTCAAACGCCAAGAGTACTCGATTACCAAATTCTTTCCCACCAAGGAGTCGTCATGAAGGGACTATTTGCCTTGATCCCCCTTAATGCCATCCCCATCGGGCTGGTTTTCCTCGCCGACATGGGAATCATCCCCCGGTTCGACAACTTCACCCTCATCATTTCGGCCCTGCTCATCTTCACCCTGGCGGTGGAGCTGATGAAATCGAGCATGTTTGCCCGGAGCGGTTCGGCAAGCTGGCTCGACTTTTTCATGTCCCTGGCCCTGCTCCTTGGGATCGGGGGATATCTCATCTACCTCTTCGCCCAGGGACGTACCATCGATCCACTCTTGTGGTTGGGGTTGGAGGCCCAGGCCCTCGATGTGATTGCAGGGTTTTACATCGCCATTACGAATGCCCGTCGCGATATCGGAATCGAACCTTAAGGGAGGATGCGGGGGAGGGTAATGCCAGTTTGGTACTGGTACTTACCCGATTTGTCCTTGTAGCTGGTCTCACACTCCTCGTCCCCTTCGAAAAAGAGGACCTGGGCGATCCCCTCGTTGGCGTAGATCTTGGCAGGAAGAGGGGTGGTATTGGAGATTTCGATGGTGATGTGGCCTTCGAACTCTGGTTCGAAGGGGGTCACATTGACGATGATACCACATCTGGCATAGGTGCTCTTGCCCACGCAGATGGCAAGAACGTTCCGGGGAATGCGGAAGTACTCCACCGTTCTGGCCAGGGCAAAGGAGTTGGGGGGGACAATGCACACATCTCCCTTGAAGTCCACCACATTGCGCTCGTCGAAGCTCTTGGGATCCACCACTTCGGCATTGACATTGGTGAAGATCTTGAACTCGTCGCTCACCCGGATATCGTAGCCGTAGCTGCTGAGTCCATAGCTGATTACCCCTTTGCCAACCTGCTCCTGACAAAATGGTTCGATCATCCCCTCTTTGAGGGCCTTTTCCCGGATCCAGCAGTCGGCTTTGAGTCCCATCTTCACCCTTGCCCGTAAAGAAATTTTTGCTATTATAGCAAAAGTAGATCTGGTCCAGGAGATGCGATGAATTTGAAGGAGATTAAGGAGCTTATCCGTCTTTTCGACAAGAGTGGCCTCTCGAAACTCAAAATCAAGCGGGATGAGTTTGAAATCGCCATGCAAAAAGAGGAGCCCCAACCAGCACCTCCAGCCCAACCCTCTCCCCCACCCCAATCCCCATCCCAGAACGCCCCAATTCCTGCCACCATCGAAGAGGAGAAGCGAGAAAGTGCCAAGGGGGAATACATTACCTCTCCGATGGTGGGAACCTTTTACCGGGCACCAAGTCCGGATAGCCCCCCCTTCGTGAAGGTCGGAGATCGGGTGAGCAAGGGGCAGACCCTGTGCATTATCGAGGCGATGAAGATCTTCAACGAGATCGAAGCCGAATTTGACTGCAAGATCCTCGACATCCTCGTGGAAGATGGGCAGCCGGTCGAGTACGATATGCCCCTCTTCCTGGTCGAGAGGCTCTGATGAAGCTGGAGCGCATCCTCATCGCCAATCGGGGCGAGATCGCTTTGCGGGCGATTCGGACCATCAAGGAGATGGGCAAGAAGGCGATTGCGGTCTACTCCACCGCCGACAAAGAGGCCCACTACCTCCAGCTGGCCGATGCGGCTATTTGTATTGGGGGTGAGCGCAGTAGCGAGAGCTACCTCAACATTCCAGCCATCATCTCCGCCGCCGAGATCGCCGGGGCCGATGCCATCTTTCCCGGATATGGCTTTTTGAGCGAAAACCAGCAGTTCGTGGAGATCTGCAACCTCCATGGGATCAAATTCATTGGGCCAAGCCTTGAAGTAATGCAGCTCATGAGTGATAAGTCCAAGGCCAAGGAGGTGATGAAAAAGGCCGGCGTTCCGGTTGTACCTGGGAGTGAGGGAGCGATTCGGAATGTGGAGGAGGCCAAGCGAATTGCCAAAGAGATCGGCTACCCCGTCATCCTCAAAGCTGCCGCTGGGGGAGGGGGCAAGGGGATGCGGGTAGTGGAGGATGAGAGCTACATCGAGACCGCCTTTTTGGCCGCCGAGAGTGAGGCGATCAGCGCCTTCGGGGATGGAACGATCTATATGGAGAAGTTCATCAAAAACCCCCGCCACATCGAGGTCCAACTCCTCGCAGACGCCCATGGCAACGTGGTCCATATCGGAGAGCGGGACTGCTCCTTGCAGCGGCGCCACCAGAAGGTGATCGAGGAATCACCAGCCATCTTCCTCGACGAGGAGACGCGAAGCAGACTCCACGAGACGGCGGTGCGGGCTGCCAAGGCTATTGGCTACGAGAATGCGGGAACCATCGAGTTTTTGGTGGATGCCGATCGCAACTTCTACTTCATGGAGATGAATACGCGCCTTCAAGTGGAACATCCCGTCAGCGAGATGGTCAGCGGCATCGATATCATCGAGTGGATGATCCGAATTGCCGAAGGGGAGCGGCTCTTCGATCAGAGCGCGGTCCAGCTCAAGGGCCATGCCATCGAGTGTCGCATCAACGCCGAAGATCCGACCAAGTTCATCCCGAGCCCGGGCAAGATCAAGACCTGGATCGCCCCAGGGGGCAAGGATGTGCGTCTTGATACCCACGCCTATTGTGGCTATATCGTGCCTCCTTACTACGATTCGATGATCGCCAAGCTCATCGTCTGGGGGGAGGATCGCCAGCGGGCCATCGCCAAGATGAAGCGGGCCTTGGAGGAGTTTGAGGTGGGAGGGATCAAGACCACCATCGAGTTCCACCGCAAGATGATGGACAATCCCGACTTCATCGCCAACAACTTCGATACCAAATACATCGACGAGCACTACCTCAAGTAGCTCGCCCCAAAGGGGGCACCATGTGGCGCCTTTTGCTCTTGCTCTTCCTTCTCTTTGGCGGCTGCGCCAAGAGAGAGTTCCATCTGCGCGTGCTCCACATCAACGACACCCACTCCCACATCGATCCAACCACCTACAAACTCCCTGGCCTTGGTATGGTGCGCCTTGGAGGCTATGGGGCCATCGCCGCCCATGTAGCCACGATCCGCCGCCATGCCCCCCATACCCTCTTCCTCCATGGAGGCGACGCCTTGCAAGGGAGCCTCTACTCCCAACTCTTCCACGGCAGAGCCGATGCTCTTGCCCTCAATCTTCTGGGGCTCGATGCCATGACCCTGGGAAACCATGAGTTCGACCGCGGGCTGGAGACCCTCATCGCCTGGATGGCCCAAATCCACTTCCCCCTCCTGGGAGCCAACCTCCCCCTGGCTCGTGCTTATGTGCTGGTTCCCTTCGGCCAGGAGGTGGTGGCGGTGGTGGGGGTGAGTCCTGAAAAAATTGGCCGCATCTACCCGGCAACCCAAGATCCCATATCCCGCCTTGCCCAGGTCTTGAAAGAGCTGGAATCCCTTGGGATCGACAAGATCGTGGTCCTCTCCCATCTCGGGCTCTGGTGGGATCGCCAGTTGGCCCGCTCCTTTCCCCAGATCGATCTGATCGTGGGGGGTCACTCCCACACCCTCTTGGGCGATTTCACGCCCCTTGGCCTCATAAGCCAAGGCCCCTATCCCATCCGAATCGGCTCGACCCTTATCGTTCATGCCTGGAAGTGGGGGATGGTGGTGGGGGACATCGAGCTTCTCTTCGACGAGGCGGGGGTGGTGACCAGCTTCACTCCCCGTCCCAAACTCCTGGTCCACGATCAAGAGCTTGCCCGCCGCTTCCCCGCCTATCTAGCCTTTGCCAAGCCATCCCGAGAGTTCCAGGAGGCGATGGCCCCCTACCGCAACGTCGTTGAGAAGTTGCGCAACCAGATTGTTGGGAAAGCCGCCATCGATTTGTGGCATGTGCGCTTGCCCTGTCAGCAGGCTCCCGATGGCTCCCTCCTTCCCCAGGGCTCCCTCGTCGCCCCCCATGTAGCCCAGGCCATGGCGGAAAGGACCCGGGCCGATGTAGCCATCATCAACGCCGGTGGGGTGCGGCGCAGCCTCTTTGCGGGACCTGTGAGCATGGCCGATGTGATGGAGCTTCTCCCCTTCGAGGATCGGATCGTGGTCATGCAGATGAGGGGCAAGGAGTTGGAAGCCCTTTTGCAGGAGAGAATCCAGCGGGCTTTGCAGGGGGGTGGGGGCGCTTTTCCCTATGTAGCGGGGGTGAAGATCGTAATTGGCAAGGAGCACATCGCCACCAATCTCCAGCCAGAGGGCACCTATCGGGTAGCTACCAGCGCCTTTTTGGCCCGGGGCGGGGCTGGGTATCGTTTCAAAGGTCGGATAGTGGACGAGATGGGATCTATCCAGGAGGCCTTTATCGCCTATCTCCAGGCCCACCGGAGCCTTGGAGCCCCTGGGCCCTGGATCGAGGCGGTCTGTCCTAATGGAGCTCCTCGTTGAGTTTGACCTCTTTGCAGCTGCGAAAGGCCTTCATCTGTCCAGAGGTGGAGTCCTGGCGGAAGTGGATGCCTGAGAGCCCCGCCAGTTCGATCCCCTTGAAGAGCTCCTTGTACTGGGCATCCCAGTCGGGGTTGGCCTCCTTGATCTTCTTGAACTCCTCGGGGGCGATGAAGAATTTGGTCCCCTCCAGGACGGCGATACCCGCATCGACGATACACCCATCCCCTAAGGGGATTCCTGTGACCGAATTGGCTCCCAGGAGGCAGTTCTCGCCGATGGTGATGGGATTGCCGCTGGTACCACTGAGCACGCCCAGAATCGAAGCACCTCCACCGATGTCGCTCCCCTTGCCCACCACGGCGCTGGAGCTGATACGCCCCTCCACCATACACGGGCCAAGGGTTCCGGCGTTGAAATTGACATAGCTGGCCCCTGGCATCACTGTGGTCCCTGGTGCCAACTGGGCCCCCATGCGTACCTTGGCGGCGTCGAGGATTCGGGTATTCTCGGCTGGGATCACATGTTGGAGGTAGCGGGGGAACTTGTCCACCGCATCGATGTTGGGGTAGTTGCCCTCCATCTTGAGGCGCAACTCATTTTCTCGCAACCACTCCAGTTCATAAGGTTTGCGCCCCTCCCAAGCCACATTGGGGAGCACGCCAAAGGCCCCGTCGAGGTTGAGGCTGCGCAAGGGGGCCTTGCCCTGGGAGAGGGCGTAGAGTTTGAGGTAGACCGCCTCCACGCTCTTTGGCTTGGCATCCTCGAAGAGGAAGACGACCCTGAAGTTGGCGAGCTCTTCCTCTGGGAGATCGCGCAAATACTTCATGACCTGGACATTCTTATGAGCCTCCCCTACCGCCTCGTCCAGCCACGGGGTACAATAGCTGATCGCTTCGGCCACGAAGTTGCGGTTCACATCAAAGACCACCTCGCTCTCGTCGAGGGGGATGAGGCAGCCACTCTCTTGAAGGGCCTTCTGGAAGATGGCGGCGCTGGCGTAGTTCTCCTCCCAGTTGATGAAGGGGAAGGTGGCTTGGAGGATCTTGGAAGGATCTTTTTGCCCCCGATCGACACGGGCGATGGCAAATGCCAGGGGCTGGCGATAGTAAGGGCTCGATTGGATCTCATTGACCAGGGCGAAGAAGTCATCTTTGGTGATCACGCTACTCATCTACTCTCCTTTTGGCATGCGTAAGATTGTGACTTTGGCTGATGCCCGTAGTTTATCAAAATATTCCTTCACCCGCCGCTCCCGATCCTGGGCGAGAAGCTTGGTGAGGATGAAGGGTTGGACCTGCTCGAAGGGGAGGGTCCGTTTGTCCGACTTGGACTGGACTAGAAGGAGGAGGTAGCGGTTGTCGTTGGGAAGGGGAATGATGGGTGTGAATCCCCCTTCAGGGGTATTGTTGATGAGGTTGGCGAAGGCTGGATTGACCTGTTGCAGGTCGAGCTCCTCCTCCCCCATGGCCAGCAGGGCCGGATTTTCCGGGCGATAGAGGGGGTTGGCACGGATCTGCTCTAGGAGCTCCTTGGAGGGGGAGATATACTTGAGGACCTTGGCCCTGCGGGCGATGGTAAACTCCTCCTTGTGGTTGTTGTAGTAGTTTTCCAGCTGTTTGGGAGTGATATTCTTGCCCAACTGCTGGATGATGGCTTCATAGAGCTTTTGGCGTAACAGGCGCTCCTTGAAGCGGGTTTTGTATGTCTGCCAATCGATTCCCTGGGATTCGATGGCCTGGCGGAGAGCCAACAGATCCATCCCCTTCTCCCGGGCAAAGGCGTCTATGGCCTCTTCGAGCTCAAATTCATCCACATCGATCCCAAGTTTTTGGATCTGGCTCTCCTCGATCTTTTTTCGAATCAGAAGCTCCAGGGCCTCTTGGGGGGAGATATGGAGGCGGGAGGCGATCTGTTGGATCTCGTAGGTCGTGATGGGCTCGCCATTGACAATGGCTGCCAGGGCGTCGATCACTTTGGCAGGGGCAAGACTCCATAGGAGCAGCACGATGGCGAGAATTTTCATAACCTTCCCTTTTCCATGCTTCTTGGACCATTTTATTTTATTGTAGCGAATAACTCCTTAAAGGATGGGGGAGTTTTGTTAAAATAGCGCAAAAAAAGGATGGCGATGGTTGTGACCA
Organism: Nitratiruptor sp.; assembly: GCA_009659925.1. Taxonomy (GTDB): domain Bacteria; phylum Campylobacterota; class Campylobacteria; order Campylobacterales; family Nitratiruptoraceae; genus Nitratiruptor. The sequence goes on from PUXW01000019.1 coordinate 119,202, forward strand.
GATTTGCCCCAAGCCCCACGGGCTATCTGCACATTGGCGGGTTGCGTACGGCCCTGTTCAACTGGCTCTGGGCCAGAAAAAACGGGGGGAAGTTCATTTTACGCATCGAGGATACCGATCTGGCCCGCAACAGCGACGAGGCCACCAAGGCGATTTTAGAGGCCTTCGAGTGGGTCGGACTCGATTATGACGGGGAGGTGGCCTACCAGTCCAAGCGCTTCGATATCTACAAGCGCTACATCCAAAAACTCCTGGACGAGGGGAAGGCCTACTACTGCTACATGAGCAAGGAGGAGTTGGACGCCTTGCGCCAGGAGCAGCTGGCCAGAGGAGAGCGGCCCCGGTACGATCGGCGCTATCGGGACTTTACCGGCGAGCCCCCGGCTGGGATCAAGCCGGTCGTTCGGATCAAGGCTCCCTTGGAGGGGGATATCGTCTTCGAGGATGGGATCAAGGGGACCATCACCATCCGGGCCGAGGAGGTGGATGATTTCATCATCGCCAGGAGTGACGGGACGCCAACTTACAACTTCGTCGTGGCCATCGACGACGCCCTCATGGGGGTCACCGATGTGATCCGGGGGGACGATCATCTCTACAACACCCCAAAACAGATCGTCGTCTACCGGGCCCTGGGACTCTCAATTCCCAAGTTCTACCATGTCCCCATGATCCTCAACGAGGAGGGGAAGAAGCTCTCCAAGCGGGATGGGGCTATGGATGTGATGGAGTATAAACGGATGGGCTACCTCCCAGAGGCCCTCCTCAACTTCCTAGTGCGCCTTGGCTGGAGCCATGGGGATCAGGAGATTTTTACCATCGAGGAGATGAAGGAGCTCTTCGACCCCCACGATATCAACAAGGCCCCCAGCGCTTACAACCTCTCCAAGCTCCAGTGGCTCAACGCCCACTATATCAAAAACCGCCCCAACGAAGAGCTCATTCCCCTGCTGGAGGAGTTTGGGCTCTATCTGGCCGATCACGATCGCAAGGAGATCCTCCTGGATGCCCTCAAGGAGCGGGCCAAGACCCTCAAGGAGCTGGCCACTATGGCCAAAGAGATTCTCGAAGCTCCTCAAACCTTCGACGAAAAGGGGCTTAAGCGGGCTCTCAAAGGTCCCTGGGATCGGCTCCTCCAAGGGTTCGTCGAGCGGCTTGAGAGGGCCGATCCCCACCTCCCCGTAGACTTTCGCACCATCCTCGAAGAGACGGTTCAAGCCAGTGGAGTCGGATTTGGTAAGCTCGGACAGCCCTTGCGCCTTGCCCTTACAGGCCGCTTAGGAGGGCCCGATCTGGCGGACATCATGGCGATTGTGGGGAAGGAGGAGACGCTCCGGCGGATTCAAACCTTCTTGGAGCGTTTCGCTTCATCCTCCGAGCCAGGGTGAGGAAGCGCTTGAGAGCGATGCGCTCCTTGTGGCCGATTCGGTAGTGGATGTGGTGGAGGTAGGTGCGGATCTGTTTGGGAGAAAGGCCACTTTTGCGGGCGTAGTGGTGGAGGATGTAGTGGGGAATCTTGATGGGGGTGGCGAGGAAACGGTTGGCCAGCTTCTCGTAGTGGCGGTGACGCTTGCGAAAACAGAATCGGGCAAAGACAAAAGGGAGTTTATAGCGTTCATACCAGAGTTGGGCTAGATCGCGGCATCCCTCCTTTCGAGAGCGTAGGAGTGCCTTATCCCCAATGACTACTTCCCCCTCTTGGCCGAGGATTTGGGCGAGGACATTGGAGGTATTGGATTCGAGATCCTCCCGGCTGGCTCCAGGACATACCAGAACGCTCAAAACCGCTCCGTGGGCAATGATCCCCAAATCGCTGCAGCGATAGGGGGGGGAGACGATGCTGGAGATCATAGCCGCTTCGATATGACCCCGTTTGAAGGCGATATTGATTTGGGCTGGGACATCCTTGTGGTGTTCTAAAGCAGCCTTAGGCCCGTTGGGAAGGGAGCGCTTGAGGAAGAGGTAGAATGGGAGGAGATTGATGTAGTCGATCTTGCCAATAACCATCGTCGCTATTATATGATAAAATATCCCAAAAATGGGAGGGTAAGAGATGGTTCGGGTGGAATTTCTCGGCCCCATCGGCAAGGAGGCCATGGAAGTGGAGGCCAAGGATTTGCGGGAACTAGCCCAGATCCTTAAAGCCGACGAGCAGTTGCGGGGCTGGTTGAAGGAGTGTGCCGTAGCGGTCAACGATCGGCTCGTCGACGATCTGGATACCAAGCTGCACGATGGGGATCGGGTGGTTTTGCTGCCCCCTGTGTGTGGAGGGTGAGATGTTGGAGATCTATCCTGGGGAGTTGGAGGTGGAGGCCATCTTTAGCCGCTGGTATGCCTGGGGAGCCAAGCGGAACTTCGGAGCCTGGGTGACCTTTGTAGGGACGGTACGGGCTGAAGGGGGGATCGAGGCCTTGAGCTTCGACATCTATGAGCCCCTCTTGCGCTCCTGGTTCGACGGGTGGCAGCAGCGGGCCCAAGAAGTCGGGGCCGTCGTGCGTATGGCCCATTCCCGGGGTAATGTGCCAGTGCATACCTCCAGCTATATGGCCGCAGTCTTTAGCCCCAGGCGGCGGGTCGCTCTGGAGCTCTTGGAGGCTTTCGTCGAGGATTTCAAGGCTAACGCTCCCATCTGGAAGTACGATGTACGCAACGGGGAGCGGATCTATGCCAAGGATCGCAGCCAACCCCTGGCAGGGAGTGGCCTTTTGGATCTATGAAAAGGCTGGGAGGGCCACTGCTTCTTTGATTCTTTTGATCTTTTCTTCCCACCCTTGGCCTGGGAGTTCTTCCATCCATGAAGCCACCATCTTCTGGATTGAGGCGTTGCGCCGAGCCCTTCGGCGGTAGAACTTCTCCCCTTCTTTCCGTTCCCTGGCAAGGAGATCCTGGGGATCGTAGGCTTCTAATCCAAGGAGCAGGGCGGTCAAAATCGCCTCTTGCTGGAGGCCCAGGGCTCCTAGTTCCTCATAGCGATTGATGAAGGTAGCCCCCATCTCGTCGATGATCCTGTTGGCGAGGGTGGTAGCCAGGATCTCCTTGCGCAAGGGGTGGGTGGCGATTTGGTGTTGGAATTGATCCACAAAGGAGGAGGGGAAGTAGAGCCTGAAGAGCTCCTTTTCCAAGGGATTGGGGTGGGTGATCTGCCTCTTGAGGAAGATTTTGGCGTAGGAGAGGAGGAGGCCGAGAATGGGTCGGGAGAGACCTCTCGTTGCGTCGAGGTAGTGGGTGGGGAGGGAGCGGGTGAGGATATGAAATTGAGGGAGTTCCCGTTGGAGGAGGGCGATGGTCTGGGCGTAGCGGTCCGGATCTTCCTGCACCCCCCGCTCATCCAGGGAGATTGCCAGGGATTGAGCCACATTTTCGGCGAAAATGCGTTGGAGGAGGGTAGGTAGAATGGCAGTGAGGATCGGGTTGCGCTGCTCGTGTGGGATGACCCCCTCTTCAATGGCTTTGTGGAGGACGATCTTGAGGTTGACCTCGTAGTCGGAGGTATGGACTCCAGCAGCGTTGTCGATATGGTCGAGGTTGATCCGTCCCCCTTTGGCGGCATATTCTAGGCGTGCAAGCTGGGTAAAGCCCAAATTTCCCCCCTCGCAAACCGCAAAGGCTTGAAGCTCCTGAGCTTCCACCCTGGCCTTGGCGTTGGCCCCATCTTCCCGGACCACCTCCCCACTCCCTTTGACATAGGTTCCAACGCCGCCGATGTAGAGGAGATCGACGGGGAGTTTGAGGAGGGCCCTGATGAGGCTGTCTGGATCGAGGCTTTCCTCTTGGATTTGGAGGAGGCGACGAATTTGAGGAGAGAGGGGGATGGAGGTGGCACTCCTGGAGAAGACCCCGCCGCCGGGGCTGATCCGTGTGGGATCGTAGTACTTCCATCCAAGTCCAGCCTCGAAGAGGCGCTTGCGCTCCTGGTAGGCCAGGGCTGGGTCGGGGTCTGGATCGATGAAGATCTCCTTGGAACTTATGGCTGCAAGGAGGCGGATGTTGGGGTTGATGAGCATCCCATTGCCAAAGACATCCCCTCGCATCGATCCTGTGGCCACGACGCTGATTGGATCGGTGAATATATCGATCCCGCGGCTGGAGAAGTGAGGGGCGGTGCTGTACCAGGCTCCTTTGGCGGTGACGCCAAGCTTCTTGTGGCTGTAGCCGTGGGAACCTCCGCTGGCAAAGGCGTCTTTGAGCCAGAAGTTGCGCTCCATGGCGATCTGGTTGGCCACATCGCTCAAGTCGGCCGTCCCCTTGTCGGCTGCGACGACAAAGTAGAAGTCCCCTCCCTCCTTGGGCTGGGGATCGATGAGGTCGAGGAGGGCATCGATGTAGAGGGGGTAGTAGGTTCCAATCCCCCCTTTGGCTCCTGGACGGATGAAAAGGCCTCCCTTTGCTCCGGTTGGAACGATGATGGCGTTCTTGGCCTCCTGGGTGATCATGAGGGAGCGGATCTCTTGGCGCAGATCCTCCCGGTCGCTATAGCGGATCCCTCCCCGGGCGATTTTGGAGGTACGCAGATGGACCCCGATGAAGTCGGGATGGTAGACGAACCCCTCGATTTGGGGCTGAAAACCTTCTAGAAGTTCCTGGAAAGAGGCGGTCTCCAACTTGATGGCGAGGGTCTCCTTGCGGGTGTGGAGGTTGGTTTTGCGGATGCTCTGGAGTGCCGCGTGGAAGAGGGTGAAGATGGGATCTTGGGTTGGGAGTTGCGAAGGGAGTGGTTGGGATTGGAGGGTGGCGTCGATGAGGGCTTTGGTGGTGCCTGGATGGGCGAGAATGGCTTGGATGATCCGGTCTTTTGGGGTTGTTGGGAGCAGTTGGGTTAAATAGGCCATCATACCTTCGAGGAGTCTGGTCCCATCGGGTCCTGTTCCAAGGCTGGCTGCGAGAAGGTGGAAGGGCCAGTTCCCTGGAGTGAGGGAGGGCTTGTGGAGGGAGGAGAAGAGGGAGGTAGGGACATCGGAGAGGGGAATGGTGTAGTCGGTGTAGTCGGAATAGGACTCTTCCTGGAGGGGGAGGTGGGCCTGGAGGAGGTAGCGTTCTTGGGGGTCGATGGGAACCTTGGATCGGATGGTCAAGGTGTGTTCGTCCCGGTGGATGGGGAGGGGATCGTGGAGGTTGGATTGGCCGATTTGGTCCATGGTCGCTCCTTGCAAATAGGGTTGGTTCCATTATCGTAGTATAATTGCATATCTTGTAGGAGGAGGTGGTATGATCCCTTTTGAAGTCTCGATGGAGATTGTGGAGGGTCTCGAGATCGAGCCGATTGGAATAGAGCGGCGCTTCCTCCACGACGCCCTCGGTTTCGTCCTAGCCGAAGATGTGATTGCCCATACCGACTCGCCCCAAGCCCCAACGGCTGCGATGGATGGGTATGCCATCCGGGCCCGGGACCAGGAGCGGGGTTGGCTCCAGGTCGTTGATCAAACTCCAGCAGGGAGCGAAGTTACCAGCTCGCTAGGACCCTTCCAAGCGATCAAGACCTTCACCGGTTCCCTCATGCCAGAGGGGGCCGATACCCTCATTCCCATCGAGCATGTGCGCCAGGAGGGGGAGCGCATCTATATCCAAGAGCCTGTGCCCCAAGGCTTTAGCGTTCGTCCTGTGGGAGAGAACTTTCGCAAGGGAGAGGTCCTCATCCCCCGGGGCAGCCCCTTGGGTTTTGCCGAAATTGGGGTGATGGCCAGCCTCAACATCGTCATGCCCAAGGTCTACCAGAAACCTCGGGTTGCTATCCTCGCAACGGGGAGCGAGGTACTGGAGCTAGGGGAAGAGCAGCGCTCTCCTGCCCAGATTCGCAGCTCCAACAATTCGACGCTGGAGGCCCTGGTCCGGCTCCATGGGGGGATTCCGATTCAGCTTGGGGCTATCAAGGATGATTACGACTCTATTGTGGCCGGTTTCCAAGAGGCCTTGGCTGGAAGCGATATCGTCGTGAGTACTGGAGGAGTGAGTGTAGGGGATTACGACTTTGTCAAGGATATTGTTCAAAAGGAGCTTGGGGCCCAGGTACTCTTCAAGGGGGTGCGCATCAAACCGGGCCAGCACACCCTCCTGGCCCGACGGGGCTCCCAGTTCATCCTGGCACTTCCCGGTTTTCCCCTCTCCAGCACGATCACGGCCCTGATTTACCTTTTGCCGCTACTATATCGGATGCGGGGGGATCGCTACCGCCCCAAAATGGTCTATGGGACCCTCAAAGAGCCCTTTATCAAGCGGAGTCGCAAGAGTGAGTTTACCCCCTGCAATGTGGGCATCGAAGATGGAGGGTTCTTCGTCGACTTTGCCGGAAGCCGTCTAGGAAGCAGCGCCATTTTGACCAACATGTTGGGGCGGGATAAGGGCTTGGTGGTCACTGGGCCCGAAGATGGCGACAAAGAGGCTGGAGAGCAGGTGCTCGTCTGGCTCATCAACTCTTTTTGAAAGGATAGCGATGGTTCGATGGCTGTTGACCCTTTTGAGTTTGACCCTCTTCCTGGTGGCTGGAGAAAAGGCCATCCAGCAACAGGAAGGTCCCGTACGCCAGTTCGAGGTGGTCAGCGTCGACGGGGAGAAGTTCCACTTTGAGGTGAGTAACCGGGGAGTGGTTTGCAAAGAGTGCCAGGGGAAAGTGCTGATCATGGACTTCTTCGGAAAGCACTGCCCCCCCTGCCGGGCCTCCATTCCAATCCTCTCCAAACTCCAAAAGGAGATGGGGGATAAGGTCCAAATCATCTCCTTCCATGTCCAAGAGTCCCTCACTCCCCAGGATCTGGTCTACCTGCGTGGGCGGTTGGGGCTGGATTATCCCATCATCGATATGACGGGAAGCGAGGCAAACTACCAGTTCGTCGAATATATCGGCCAAGCCTCAGGCTGGCGCAGCACCATCCCCTATATGCTCTTTTTCGCCCCCGATGGGCGCTATGTGGGCCACCACTACGGAATGGTCGATCTCCAGTCCCTCAAAGAGAGCGTCCAGAAGATCATGGCCCTTCAATCCAAGTGAGGCCTCGGCCTCACTGGCGCTCCAAGAGCTCCTTGATGCGCCCTTCGTCGATTTTCTCCTTGTCGTACTTGACGACGATGATCCCCTCGGTCTCGTTGATATAAAAATCGGTGATCCCATCCACCACCTTCAGGGCGGGGAGGCGATCCCGGTCGTACTGGTCCGCGTCAAGGAAGAGGGTAGCCCGAAGTCCTGGATTGCGCATGCCAACAATCCAGTAGATCCAAATCGCGGCGATGATCAAAACGGCGATGGTTACCGCTTGCTCTTTGCCATAGTGGTAGAGGGCTCCTCCCAAGGCCCCTCCCAGGAAGATTCCGATATAGGCGAAGGTATTGGCCACTCCAAGGGCCGCTCCCTTCTGGTGGACCCTGGCAAATTTGCTCACGAAGCTTTGCAAGAGGGGTTCAAACATATTAAAGCCGATGAAAAAGAGGCTCACACCCACACCAAATAGCCAGAGGGAGGAGCTAAATCCCATGAGGACGAAACCAGCAGCGATGAAGAGGATGGAGGCGATGAAGACCTCCTTGCCCTTGTGGTACTTTTCTCCCAAGATCGCTGCCGGCCCCATAGCCAAGATGCCTAGGATCACCGCTGGGAGGTAGACCTTCCAGTAGTGTTCGGGACCCATGCCAAACTTTTGCTTCATGAGGACGGGAATGAGGAAGAAGGCGATGGCCATGGTAGAGGAGTGGAAGAGGAAGGTGATATACATGCGCACGAGGTCCTTGTCCTTGAAGACCTCCCAGATGCGGGTCTCTTCCTGGCTGTAGTGGTGGACGATCTTGGGAGGTTCTGGAACCGCGACGAAGAGGATGGCCAAGGCGGCAATGGCCAAAGCCGCGGTGAGCCAGAAGAGGGCCTTGACGCTATAAAGTCCCCCGATGATGGGGCCAATGAGCATGGCCGCCGCAAAGCTCAAGGCGATGGTCATTCCCATGACGGCCATGGCGTGGGCCCGTTCGTCTTCTCGTACATAATCGGCGATCATAGCGGTGACCACACTTCCAATGGCTCCAGCCCCCTGGAGAAAGCGGCCAAGGAGGAGGAGATAGATGTGGTCTGCAATGGCACATAGAACAGAGCCGATGGCGAAGACCACCAGCCCGATGAAGATAGCCCATTTCCGTCCGATCCGGTCACTCAAGACCCCGTAGGGGACCTGGAAGAGGGCTTGGGTGAAGGCATAGCCCCCGACAGCTACCCCAGCTAGAAAGGCGTTTCCCCCTTCCAGTTCCATCGCATATTGGCTCAAGACCGAGAGGACGATGAAGAGCCCGAAGAAGCGTAAGGCGACGATGAGACTCAGTGGCAAGACCTTTTTGACGATCCCTTTCAATCCCCCTCCTTTCATGTTAAAATGTGGCCCAATTATACTCGAAAAATCTTTAAGGAGCTGTCATGAAGCTCATCCTCGCCTCCAATAATCCAGGGAAAGTGGCGGAATTCCAGGATCTCCTAGGACGCTCGATCATCCCCTACAAAGAGGTGCTTGGAACTATGGAGATCGTGGAGAGTGGATCGACCTTCAAGGAGAATGCCATCATCAAGGCCCAGCGGGTCTACGAGGCCCTTGGCAAGGGGGATTGGATCGTCTTGAGCGATGATAGTGGCCTCTCGGTGCCGGCTTTGGGAGGTGCTCCCGGGATCTTTAGTGCCCGCTATGCGGGGCCGGGAGCTAGCGACGCTCAAAATCGCGAAAAGCTCATTGAAGAGCTGCGTCAGCGGGGAATCAAGCGGACTCCGGCCTACTATACAGCGGCTATTGCCATCGCTACGAAGGATGGGATCTTCACCACCCATGGATGGATGTGGGGAGAGGTGATCGATGAGGTCCGGGGGAGTGGAGGATTCGGATACGATCCCCTCTTCATTCCCGAGGGCTACGATCAAACCCTCGGCGAGTTGGACCCCAAGATCAAGGGGGCCATCTCCCACCGGGCCAAGGCCATCGAACTGGCCAAGATCCAACTTGGAGTTCTGGAGTGAGTCTCGAGGAGCTCTACCACGCGACTCAAATCCACCACCATCGACTCTACCGTTTCTATGAGCTTTTGGATCGGTGGGATCCCATGGACGAAGAGTTGGTCCAATTGGACCGACGTGTGGAGGAGTTTTTGCAATTTTTGGGCCTCTCTTCAAGCCAGGAGGCGAGATTGGCGGCCATTACTCGAATCGTCAACCTCCACGAGGCCCCCTTGCTCCAGCTGATCGGCAACTTCGACGAGGAACGCCGTATCACCATTCGCCGGAAGGCATCGGCCTGGGTGGGCCACTTCTACGAGGCCTCCTTCCAGGAGCTCATAGGGCAGGTTACTCAAAAGGGGCTCCTCGATCCCTTCTACGCCCGTTTGCTCTTCCATGTCCATCGGATCGGGGAGGTGGTCAACCGCTGGTACGGTTCCTGGATGGAGCGGATCGTCCATGGGGTCAACCGCGATCTGGAGCGCCGCTTCGGGGGGAGCGTAGAGGCCATCTTGGGGATGCTCCAGGACCAGGGGCTCTTGGATCGCGATCGAGATGGTACCATCGCCCAGCGCTGCTACTCGCTCCTGGAGCCAACGAGCCAAGGATGGCGGCGTCGAAGCTATGCCCAAGCCTTCCCGGAGGAGATCGCTAGGATCGGGAGATTTTTGGAAGGGGCACTGGAGGAGTTGGAGGCTCTGGAAGAGCCTTTGGGGCAAAAGAGGGCCTGGCTCGCTTATCTCCAGGCTCTGCGCCAGGCTTTCGTCGAGACCGATCCGGACCGGCTCGTGGCCAAATGGAGCGATGTGGATCGACGTTGGATGGGGGTGACGACCCCAATCCAGGTGGGCCATCCCCTAGAATACTACGAGGATCGCTACCGCAAGGCGGTTGTACCGGAGTGGGATTTGCGTCTGCAAGATCCAGAAGCTCCCGGGAGTCTCCAGCTCAAACGGATACGCAACTTCTTTGCCACCTTCTACCGCCAAATCGGTATCGATGCTCCCTCGATCTACCGCCAGACCATGGCGATCCTCGATCGAACCCAGCTTTATGTAGGCAGGCCGATGCTCTTTTACGGGGCCGGTTTGGATGGTCTCTTCAGCGCTCAGGTGGTTCCCAACGACGAGGGGGTCAGCCGCCATCTGGGCAAGAAGATCTTCGCCTATCCCGACCTTTTGTACCAAAGCAAGCGGCGCCGACCGATGATGCGGTTGGAAAGAGAGCTCTATGGCCCGGCCCTGGTCCAACACTTCCGCCAGATCTTCGATGAGCCTCAAAAGTGGTACGAGGTCTATGAGATCACCACCATCGGCCATGAGCTCGGCCACATTCTCTGGATCGACGAGGAGAGCGAGGGGGCGATGAATCGGAGTGGGCAATTCAAGAACCTGGAGGAGTTCAAGGCGACCTTAGGAGGCATCCTTGCCCATATCCACCATGAGGCAGATCGCCTCTGGGAGCCCCTGCTGCACGATACCCTGACCCGGGCTATCTCTTTGATCCACTGGATGGAGATCCCCGAAGTGGAGCCCTACTATGTGGAGGGCCTCTTGCATCTGGAGGGGCTCTTTGCCGCTGGGATAGTCCGCTTCGATGGAAGGCAGCCCTCCTTCGACTTGAGCCACCACCGCTACCAGACCCTCGGGAGATGGTACGAAGAGATCTACCAGGAGATCGCCAAGTGCTATCTCGTTAAAGAGGATTCAAAGAAATTTTTGGATAGATTTATAGTCTACGGGTCGCCTATTGTACCGCGCAACCAAGAGGTTCGAGCCTTCGTGGAGTACTACTATGGACTCTATCGTCAATTTGGAACTCAAGTAGCGTAAGGAGTGAACCATGAGAGTTCTATTCTTCTTCCTCTTTTCCATCTCACTCCTGTTCGGAGCAACCGCCTCCCAGGAGTACATCAACGAGTTGCGGGCCTTTTTGACCTCTCGGACCTTCACCATTGCCGGGATCGTCTATAGTTACGACTTCGATCGGGATGGGCGCATCGATTACAACGATTGGATCTTCCAGAGCGCCAAGGGGAACCGGATCTACCGCCTTCTCGGGACAACGCCAAGTGAGCAAAACGCCTTTGGATATGCCCCGGTGGCGGGGGTCAACCTGGCTGGTAAAGAGCCGGATGGCTTTTTCGTCTTCATCGACTTCCCCAAGGATAGGGACAAGCGCTTTTCCTGGATCTACCTCTCTTTGCGGGATGGGTGTGTCTACAAGCTGATGGGGCGTACTCCGGAGAACCTCTTCGACTATTTGCGCTTCGGTTCGAAATTGTGCGACCCGAATTTGACCTTCATCGTCGAAGATCAAGAGGTGGCCATCGTCTACAAGAATATCGATCTCTTCGAGACGATCCTCGATCATGAGGATACTCCAGGTTTTTCATGGCGTCTCTATCGCCATGGGGATCAGCTCTTCGTGGCCGATGGGTCGGCTGGATTGAGCGTCTTCGACATCGTGGAGCCGGATAATATCGAGCTTGCCTATCGGATCCCCTTGGGAGGCCATCAGCTCTACGATATCGCCATTGCCGGGCGCTACGCCTATTTGGCCAATGGGAAGGGGGGACTTTATATCGTCGATCTGGAGCGACGCCAGGCGAGTGCGTGTAGCTATCTGGCTGGGCGAGAGGTGACCCGGGTGAGTCTCCATCCTTCTGGGCGCCACCTTGTGGCCATTTTGGACGAGAAGGATCTGGTGGTCTTGGACATCAAAGGGGATAAACTCACCAATTTGCGCCGCATTCCCACCTGTTCTAATCCCCTCGACATCCACTTTTGCGGGAACGATCTCCTCGTCGTTGATGGGTGCGATGGGTTGATACTCTGCGATATGAGCGATCCCCATAATCCCATTGTCAAACCCCTCTACTTCTTCATTGATCCGCGCGGCGTTACCAGTTATCAGGGGCGTTACGCCATTGCGACCCGGTGGGAGTATGCCAACCAGATCATCATCTATGACACCCAAGAAGGGCGTCCGGTCCACTTCGATGTGGGGGATCGGGTCCACAAAGGGGTTGTCGCTGGAGACCGGCTCTATCTCCTGGGTGAGAGCTCCTTCATTTCGATCTGGGACTTAGGGGACGATCCCATGCATCCCCGTTTCGTTCAAAAGATCTACCTCCCCTATCCGGCCACAGATCTTCTAGTTGATCCCGAGGAGTGTGTGGCCTATGTGGCCAATGGAGGGAACGGGGTGCTGGTGATCTCCATTCCATGAGGCTCTTTTAGCCTCTGGTTTGGAAAAAACTTTACACTTAAGCACTCAAAAACTTGACAATAGTCGACTAAAGTGCTATAATAACAGCAAATGTAGTCTCAAGGAGGTGGAACATGGTACCAGTCATTCGTATCGATCCTTTCAAAGAGCTGCGGGATATTGAGCGCCGCATCTCTTCTATGCTGGAGTTTGAAAATGCCCTTGTGCCAAGTCTCGTTTCTAAGGGCAAGGTCGAAAACATCTGGGTCCCTGCGGTCAATGAGAAGGAGGATGAAAAGGCCTACTATCTCGAAATCGACCTGCCAGGGGTGAAGAAAGAGGACATCAACATCGAGATTCAAGACAATGTCCTCATCATCAGCGGTGAACGTAAGTTCAAAAAGGAAGAGCAGGATAAGGGATACAAGCGGGTCGAGAGCTTCTTTGGAAAGTTTGAGCGCCGCTTTACCCTTCCACCTGACGCTGATGTAGAAAAGATCGAGGCCAAGATGGAGGATGGGGTCTTGAAATTGACCATTCCTAAAGTGCAAGAGCAAAAGAACGTGAAGAAGATCAAGATCAAGTAACCCTTCGCCTCCCTCCAGCCCCCTTTGGGGGGCCTCCTCTAAACTCTCTTTAATGCCTCTTTTGCTATACTCCCTCTTCAAGTAGACGAGCGCCCAACAAAGGAAGGTAGATGTTACTCTTTACCCCTGGACCGACCCCTGTGCCTGAGCGGGTTCGCTACGCCATGGCCGGACCCACCATCCACCACCGCACCCCCGAATTTACCAAGATCTTCCTGGAGACGAGGGAGCTGCTCATCGAGCTTTTGAAAATGGAAGATGCCCTTCTTTTTGCCTCGACCGGGACCGGAGGGATGGAGGCGAGCGTCACCAATTTGTGTCGGCGCAAGGCCCTCATCGTCAATAGCGGGAAATTTGGCCAGCGATTCGTCGAGATTGCCAGGGCCTTTGGCAAAGAGGTGGTGGAGCTGCGCTACCCCTGGGATGAGGCGGTCAAACTCGACGATGTGCGCAAGGCTTTAAAGGAGCATCCCGATATCGATAGCTTCTTCATCCAGATTTGTGAGAGTTCTGGGGGGTTGCGCCATCCAGTGGAGGAGGTCGCCTCATTGATCAAGGGGATGCGGGGGGATGAGGTGGTGGTGGTAGCCGATGGGATCACCGCCGTTGGGGTCGAGCCAATTGAAACCGACCATCTCGATGCCCTCATTGCCGGGAGTCAGAAGGCCTTGATGCTTCCCCCTGGTCTGGCGATGGTCGGATTGAGTGAGGTTGCCATCGAGCGGATTGGTTCAGGGAGTGGGTACTACTTCAACATGGCCAAGGAGCTGGCCAAACAGCGCAACGGCACCACAGCCTACACCGCCGCGACGACCCTGATCATCGGATTGCGGGAGGTCCTGCAGATCCTCTTGCGGGAAGTGGGCCTCGATGAGCTCTTCGATCAGACCGACCGCAGGGCTACGGCGACGAGGTTGGTCGTGGAGGCCTTGGGGTTGACCCTCTATCCCCAAAAGCCAGCTCAAGCGATGACGGCAATTTATGACGAGGATGCTGAGGAGATCCGCAGCCTCCTCAAGGCCTACGGGGTCCATGTGGCTGGGGGGCAGGACCACCTTAAGGGGAAGTTGATCCGAATCAACCATATGGGTCTTATCGAGCCCCACGAGGCGGCATGGGTCCTCAACGCCCTGGAGCTGGCCCTAGACGATATGGGGCGGCGCGAGTACGATGGAACCGCCAACCGACTCTTTTGCGAGAGCTACTACCGGCTCCTTGAGGATTGAGATGGTCTATGAACATGAGATCCCCAAAGGGGCCAGACTCTACTTTGGTCCTACAGCCAGACTCAAACGCCAGATCGAAGAGGTAGCCAGCTCGATCCTCTACGAAGCCGGATTCGAAGAGATCCTCACACCCCTCTTCTCCTACCACCAGCACCGCTACTTCGAGAGTGAGCAAGAGCTTATTCGCTTAAGTGACGAGCTCAACCAGACCTTAACCATTCGAGCCGATAGCACCATCGATGTGGTGCGGCTGATCACCAACCGTCTGGGGCGTAGTACCGAACATCGCAAGTGGTTTTATATCCAACCGGTCTATCGCTATCCCACCAGGGAGTACTACCAGATTGGGGCCGAGTGGTTGGGAAGTCGAGATGTAGCCACCCTTTTGAAGGTGGTCTTGCAGATCCTCCAGGCCCTGGAGATTCCAGCCACCCTCCAGCTCTCCAATATCAAGATTCCTCTACTCCTTAGTCGTCACTACGGTCTGCCTTTGGAGATTTTCCGCAAGGTCGATCTAGATCGCATCCTCAATCAAAAGCCAGAGTGGATCGGAGAGCTGGTCTATCTCGACGATCCTCATCAAATCGATGGCCTCTTGGACCATGTTCCCGAGGAGATTGCCAAGGAGCTGATCAAGCTTCAAGAGCTCTCTCGAACCATCCACCACCGCCCCCTCGTCATCGCTCCCCTCTACTACGCCAAGATGCGCTACTACCGGGAGCTCTTCTTCCGCCTCTTCATCGGGAACGAGACCATTGCCATGGGTGGAGCTTATGGAGCTCAGGGGGTGGAGGCCTGTGGCTTTGCCATCTATACCGACGCCATCATAGAACGACTCAAAGGGGGAGTATGAGAGCCGATTTGATCGTGGGGATCCAGTGGGGCGACGAGGGGAAAGGGAAAGTGGTCGATCTCCTCGCCCAGGAATATGAGATCGTATGCCGCTACCAAGGGGGGCACAACGCCGGCCATACCATCGTCGTGGATGGGCGCACCATCGCCTTGCACCTCATCCCCTCGGGAATCCTCAACCCCCAGGCCCTCAACATCATCGGGAACGGGGTGGTTCTCAGTCCGCAAGCGCTGATTCAGGAGATGGAGCAGTTCGACGATTTGAGGGGGCGGCTACTCATTAGCGACAAGGCCCACCTCATCTTCTCCTACCATGAAGAGATCGATCGGGCCAAGGAGCGGTTGCGAGGGAAGAATGCCATTGGAACCACGGGGCGAGGGATCGGTCCAGCCTATGCCGACAAGGTGAGTCGCCAGGGCCACCGGGTCGGGGAGTTACGGGATGTGGCGAGACTCCATGAGAAGATTTTGGACTACTTTGCCACCAACGAGGCCTACTTCAAGGCTCTCGGAGTCGAACCACCCAAGCCCCAAGCCCTGCGGGCCGAACTGGAGCGCTATCAAGAGGCCCTTGCCCCCTTTATCGCCGATGTAACCGGCTATTTGTGGGAGGCTCTCCGGGAGGGAAAGCGCCCGATCTTGCTGGAAGGGGCCCAGGGTACGATGCTTGATATCGACCATGGGACCTACCCTTATGTGACCAGCTCCAACACCATTGCAGCTGGAGCGTGTACCGGATTGGGATTGGCTCCCCGGGATATTGGGCGTACCATCGGCATTGCAAAGGCCTATTGCACCAGGGTTGGGAATGGCCCCTTTCCCACTGAGGAGCTTGGACCCGAAGGGGAGCGGTTGCGCCAGCAGGGCCACGAGTTTGGAACCACGACCGGGCGGCCTCGGCGCTGTGGCTGGTTCGATGCGGTGGCCGCACGCTACGCCTGTCGGCTGAATGGGTGCGATGAGGTCGCTTTGATGAAACTCGATGTCCTCGACGGATTCGAGCGGGTTCGTATCTGTGTGGCTTATCGCTACCGTGGGGAGGAGATCGACTATCTACCAAGCGATCTGGAGGAGGTAGAGCCGGTCTACATCGAGTTGGAAGGGTGGGACCGGGTCCGGGGGATTCGGGACTACCAAGCCCTCCCACCCCAGGCTAGGGCCTACATCGACCGGATCGAAGCCCTCATTCAGACACCCATCACCATCATCTCCACGAGCCCCGACCGGCGGGATACCATCTTGCGCAAGGAGGGCCCATGAGGATACGACTCCCCCATGCACCCTATGTGGCCAACAAGGTGGCCATCGATTTGTTGCGCAGTGGGCTTGTCACCTTCACGAGCGGGATCGAGCCCGTGGTCAAAGTCGTTCGGGAGGTTCTCGAAGAGGAGTTACGACGGGAGATGGCCCTGGACGAACGGGTAAAGGAGCTCATGGAGGAGTACGAGGAGGAGATCGAGTATACCCTCGCCGATAGTAAGCAGCTCTTTCGCATGATCAAGCGCCGCCTCGCTCCCGAGTACGATGTGCTCTTGAACTACGAGGAGCGTTACAACGACTACGCCCATAAGATTTTGAAGCGGCTCTACGACGAGGATCTCATCTACTACGAGATCTCCGACAACAGGGTCAAGAACCTCATCTACGACGCTATCACCGGATACATCAAGAGCTACGACGAGATCGAGGGAATCGTACGGGAGAAGATGGGTCACTACAAGCGGAAACTCGTCCCGGGCAGTGAAGAGTATGGGATTATCTTTGAACGAATGTTGGAAGAGGAACTACGAAAACGGGGGATGCTCCTATGAGACCTGTCTGGATCTATCTTGAGCATGGCCTCTTTTTGGAGGGCCGCAGTTTTGGAGCCGAGGGGACTCAGGTGGGTGAGATCGTCTTCAACACCTCGATGACGGGCTACCAGGAGATCGTCACCGATCCAAGCTATGCAGGTCAGTTCATCACCTTCACCATGCCCGAGATTGGAAATGTCGGGGTCAACCAGGAAGATATGGAGAGCCGGCGGGCCTGGGCCAAGGGAATCCTCGTGCGCAACTACCAGCCCCGCTACTCCAACTTCCGGGCCCAAGAGAGCCTTGAAGCCCTCTTGAAGCGGTTCGGGGTTATGGGGATTTGTGATGTCGACACCCGCCTCCTTACCAAGACGATCCGGGACAAGGGGGCCTGTATGATGATCGCCTCGACAACCATCGATGATCGAGAGGAGCTGGCCCGGCGTCTGGCCGAGGCTCCCCGGATCGAGGAGATCGACTATATCCGGGAGGTTTCGACCAAGGTTCCCTACCGTCACACCCAGGCCACCTACGATGCCCGCGCCTTTCAATACAAGGAGCCCCCACCCCCTGAGGCTCGAATCTACGTCCTCGATTTCGGGGTCAAACGCAATATCCTCAACCACCTGGTCGAAGCCGGTTTGGAGGTGGAGGTGCTTCCTTATACCTTCGATCCCGAGACCATTATCCAGGAGTACCGCTCAGGTCGAGTCGATGGGGTCTTCCTCTCCAATGGGCCCGGGGATCCCCTCATCCTCACACAAATCCACGGGAAGATTCGCCGGCTGATCGATGCTTCCATCCCGATGTTTGGCATCTGTCTGGGCCACCAGCTCCTTTCCATCGCCCATGGCCACAAGACCTACAAACTCAAGTTTGGCCACCACGGCGGCAACCATCCGGTGCGCAACGAAGCCACCAGAACCATTGAGATTACGGCTCAGAACCACAACTATAACCTCCCTCCATCCATCGAGGAGGTGGCTACCATTACCCACCGTAACCTCTTCGACGGGACCATCGAAGGGGTCCGCTACAAGGAGCACCCCATCTTCAGTGTCCAGCACCATCCTGAGGCCTCTCCAGGTCCCCACGAGAGTAGCTACATCTTTCGTGAGTTCACCAAATTGATAAAGGAGCAACGATGTTCGAATTCGTCCGGAAGTTGACCGAGTGGATCTTGCAAAAGGAAGAGGAGGCTGCCAAGAACTGCCGTATCCCCATCGAAGAGATCGACAAGCAGATCGAAATCGTCAAAGCGAAGAGGGCCAAGTTGGAGGAGGAGTGCCGCAAGAATCTCTCAGAGCTTGACCGGATTTTGGGGCGCTTGGAGAGTATCAAGAATATCGAGATCATCAAGTGTTCCAAGGAGTAGTTTACGAAAAATTAACGAAAAGGTAGTAGACTACCCGTGCCAGCCTCATTCTCGCTCCCTCCCGGGGGCGACCACTTAATGGAAATTTAACACTCTCCTGCCATACTATTGCAAAATCTCTCACTAAGGATTTTGCAATGGGCCGACTCTCCCTCGTGACCATCTTGCTCTTGACTCCCCTGTTTAGTGGGGAGACGATCCAGGTGGAAAAGATCTTCATCGAAGAGAGGAGTTCCGACACGACGGCTCGGGAGGTTTTGGGAGAGGAGATCAAATTCACCAGGCAACAAGATCTCGCCCAGATCCTCCAAGAGCTCCATCCCCAGATCAACATGGTGCGGGCCAGTGCTATTGGCAACGATCTAGTCCTGCGCGGTTTCAAACGGGACGACATCAACCTCCTCATTGATGGAGCCAAAATTTATGGAGCCTGCCCCAACCGGATGGATCCTCCAGCCATGCATATCTCCCCGGGAGAGATCGAGAAGATCCAGATCCTTGAAGGCCCCTTCGATGTGGAGGCCTTTGGCTCGATGGGGGGAGAGATCCGGGTCTTGACCAAGGACCCCCAGGTAGGGTTTGGAGGGGGGATAGAGGCGATCTATGGAAGCTTCGACTACAAGCGGTTTGAAACCTGGGTGAGTGGCGGGGACGAGACCTTCGGGTTTCGCCTCGGCATTACCCACGAGGGAAGCGATCAGTATGAGGATGGGAATGGCCGCACTTTGGTAGAGCAGAACTGGGCGGCCCTTGGACCAAAAGCCCCCTACGCCTACCAGGAGCGCTACAAAGATGCCAAAGCCTATACCCGAAACACCTTCAACGCCAAGATCTTGTGGCGTCCCGAAACAAACCAGCGCCTTCGCCTCTCCTTCATGAGTGACAAGGCCACCGACGTCCTCTACCCCGCCTTCCAGATGGATGCCCAGCTTGATAAGACCCTCTTCGTCAACGGAACCTATACCCTCGACAATCTTGGATCCTACTCCCGATCCCTGGAGATTCAAGGCTACTATTCGAGGGTTCTCCACGACATGGGAACCCACTTCCGTAACGCAGCTTTGCCCCAGGTCATGGGAGGGAAGCTCTATCGAACCCACCGGGTGAAGTCTCAAATCCGTGGGGCTAAGGTAAAGAACAGCTTCGAAGCGGGATCGATCCTGTGGGCTCTTGGGGTCGATGGGAGTTGGCGTAACTGGAATGGAATCTGCTTGAGTGAGCCGAGCAAGAAGCCCCGCCAGGTCCGTATCCCCGATGTCGATACCAAGAATGTGGGGCTCTTCCTCGAAGGAGTCAAAGAGTGGAACTTCTGGGCCCTTAAGGGGGGGATACGCTACGATGCTACATGGATTGAGGCCCAAGGGCTGAACCATCCTACCATCGCCGCTATTCCGGCGATCCAACGTACTTACCAGAGGCGAGAGCGTACCTACTACGATGTGAGTGGAAACCTGGCCCTGGAGTATAGGCCGAGTCCAGAGCACAAATTCTTCCTCGCCCTGGGTCAGGGGATCCGGGTGCCAGATGCCCAGGAGCTCTACTTCATAGGTTTCATGCAGGGTAATTGGAGCCGGCGGGGGAACCCGGATCTGGAAGAGAGCAAGAACCGCCAAGTCGATCTGGGGTATGAGGGGGATTGGGGATGGATCCTGGTGCGGGGCGATCTTTTCTACAGCCTCGTGGAAGATTACATCTATGCCTACACCACCAACCAGGGCAACAAGGATCCAAAGAAATTCTACCTCACCTGGACCAATATCGATGCCCGCCTTTATGGAGGGGAGTTGCAAGCCGCCATCCCTTTGGGAGAGTATATGATGGCCGAGGGAAGCCTCGCTTATGTCCGGGGGAAAAAGGCGGAACCGATCCCTGGTCAGCGGGACAAGGATTTGGCGATGATCCCCCCCTTGCGGGCCAGAGGGGCTTTGAGTTACGACGATGGGGATCTCTTCTGGATGGTAGAGTGGCTTGGCAGTGGGGATTATGATAGAATCGATAGTGACAACGGGGAGCAACCCTTGGGAAGCTGGAGTGTGTGGAATTTCAAGGTCTCCAAACGGCTGACCTCCCGGGCTACCATCGCTTTTGGGGTGGACAATATCTTCGACGAAGCCTATGCCCTCAACAACACCTATGTGGGGCGGGCCCTCATTGGTGGCGAGGCTCCCGTCCTCATCAACGAGCCGGGGCGCTTCGTCTATGGGAATTTGACCATTCGCTTTTAAGGAGGTTCCATCGATACCATCGACTTGCTCAGCATTCTCAGCGTCGCCTTCCTCGGGAGTCTTGGCCATTGCGTCGGGATGTGCGGGGGATTCGTGATCGCCTACACCACGGCTAAGGTCGATCCCGAGCGAGGCCGTTTGTGGGGGAGTATAGCCCATTTGGCCTACAACCTGGGGCGCATCCTCTCCTACATGGCTCTTGGAGCCCTCTTTGGCTACCTTGGCTCCATTGTTTCGATCTCCCCCCAGGTCCGGGGTATCCTCTTCATTGCCATTGGACTCTTCATGGTCCTCATGGGGATCTCCCTAGCTGGCCATTTCCGATTCCTCACCTCCATCGAGGGCTCTTTGGGAGGGGCTACCTTCATGAGGCGAGCTTTCGGGCGGCTTTTGCGCTCCAACTCCCTTGGGAGCTTCCTCCTCCTTGGAATGCTCAATGGATTGCTCCCCTGCGGTCTGGTCTACTTCTTCGCTGCAAGCGCCGCTGCCACGGGAAATCCGGTGTGGGGAGCCATAGTCATGGGCTTCTTTGGCCTTGCTACAACACCTGTCATGTTGAGTCTGGGGATGGTGACGGGTTTTTTGAAAAGCTCATCCTTTCGTCTCTTGATGGTGAAGATGGCAGCCATCGTCATCGTCCTCTACGGCCTCTATCTCGCCTACAAGGGTTACCATCTCATGATGGGGATGGTCCACCATAGCCACTGATGGACCGGGCAGTCGTCAATATCGCCCTCTACGAACGCTTTTGTATCGCCTATGCAGGGGAAGATCCCACCATCATCAAGGTGGTTGGTGGCTATCCCTCCTGCAAGAAACATCCCATCCTCCTTATCGCCCACTCCATCGAAGAGCTTCGCCAAGAGGCACTCTACAAGGTACTCGTAGCTCCGATCCAGTGTGATCTCCTCTTGGAGGCCATCGAGATTGGCGTCGATGGCTATCTCCCTGCCCCTCCCGATGCCAAACGGCTCGTTGAGACGATCGAGAAGATCAAGAGCCGCTTCTATTTGCGCCGGGCCAAGGAGTACAACATCTACATGCTTCACCAATATAAGAATGCCATCGACCGCTCCAACATCGTCTCCAAGACCGACATCAACGGGATCATCACCTATGTCAACGAGGAGTTTTGCAAAATTAGCGGATACACCCGGGAGGAGTTGGTAGGGAAGAACCACAACATCGTCCGCCATCCCGATGTGCCGAAGGAGCGTTTCGAGGAGTTCTGGCGTACTATTCTGGCCAAACAGATCTGGAAGGGAACGGTTCAAAACAGGGCCAAGGATGGGAGCACCTTCTACGTCAACACTACGGTCATCCCCATTACCGATTATCGGGGGAAGATCGTGGAGTTCGTGGCGATCCGCTACGATGTAACCCGCAATATCCAGCTTCAAGAAAAGCTTCGAAGGAAAGAGCAAGAGCTTGCCGAGCTCAATCGGGAGTTGGAGCGCCGGGTGGAGGAGCAGACCAGACAGCTCAAACTCCTCAACGCCTCTTTGGAGGAGCGGATCCGGCAAGAGGTGGCCAAGAACCGCCAAAAGGATCGGATGATGTTCCAGCAGGCCAAACTGGCCTCCCTCGGGGAGATGCTTGGTAATATCGCCCACCAGTGGCGCCAGCCTCTCATGGAGCTCTCCATCTTGCTCTACAAGATGAAGAAGGGGCAAGATATCGAGCAGATCTATCGCCACGGGATCGCTCTCATCGAGCGGATGAATCAGACCATCATCGACTTTCAAAACTTCTACCTCCCCGACAAGCGTCAAGAGTTCTTCAATGTGCGTGAGAGCATCGAAGGGGCTCTCTCCATTGTTGCGGGAAGTTTGGAGCGGGAGCAGATCGAAGTGGTCCTCAAGGGAGGGGAGGGAATTGAGGTGTGTGGTTATGGGAGCGAATTTGCCCAGGTGATCCTCAACCTCATCTCCAACGCCAAGGATGCCCTAAAAGAGAGGGTAGGAGAGAAGCGGATCGAAATTGAAATCCTTGAGGAGGCGGATGAGGTCTTGATCGAAGTCATGGACAATGGCCCTGGAATTGGAGAGGATATTCTCGATAAGATCTTTGAACCCTATTTCACTACCAAGGGAAAGGGGACGGGGTTGGGCCTTTACATGTCCAAAATGATTGTCGAAGAGAGTATGGGAGGGCGTCTGATCGCCCAGAATGTCAAGGGGGGAGGGGCCAAGTTCACGATCTACTTGCCCAAAAGAGAGTGCGATGGAGTGCAAGGAGCTGCTCAAACAGATCTCGATCCTTTATGTGGAGGATGAGGAGGCGATTCGCAACCTGCTCCAGGAGGTCTTCGAAGATGAGTTCTACCGCTTCGATGTAGCCGAAGATGGGATTGAAGGGCTCAAGAAGTTCCAACGGGGCCAGTACGATATCATCATCACCGACATCGAGATGCCCCGGCTCGGGGGGCTGGATCTGGCCGAAGCCATTCGCAAGCGCTCCCGCCAAATTCCCATCGTCCTCTTGACAGCCTATAGCGAAAAGGAGCGGCTCTTTCGAGCCATCGACATTGGAGTGACCAAATACCTCCTCAAACCCTTCACACCGGAAAAGCTCCTCCAGGTCCTTTGTGCCATTGCCAGGGAGCGAAGTGGGAGTCGGATCGATCTGGGACGGGGACTGGTCTACGATATGGGAACCAAGGAGATCGTCGGACCTTCAGGCTGTGTCCGGTTGACTCGAAAAGAGGCCAACCTCCTCGAACTCCTCTTGCGCAATTCAGATCGAATCGTCACCCTCAAAGAGATCGAAGGAACGCTATGGCCCGATGGGAGTTACAGCGATGATGCCCTCCGGGCCCTTGTGAAACGGGTACGCAAGAAGAGCTACAAGGAGCTCATTAAAAATTTTGCTGCTCTTGGCTATAAGATTGAGCTACCGAGGGCCAAAGATTAAGGGGAACTTATAGGATTTGGCTAGAATTATCTTTATGGTATTTAAGGTTTATCACAACTTTTATCCTATATAATAGCTTCGTACAAGGTTGTGTCAAACTCATGACAAATTCCATCAGGAGGTTTTTCATGCAAAATCCTGCGATCGAGTATGATTATACCGTCGCAAGGTGGTTCAGCTACCTGGCCATTTTGTTCGGTATATTGGGCATGGGGATTGGCGTTTGGATCGCCTTTGAGCTCGCCTTCCCGGAACTCAACTATGTAGGAGGCGAATATACCCTCTTTAGTCGACTCCGCCCAATCCATACCAACGTGGTGGCCTATGGATTTACCCTCAGTGGTATCTGGGCGACCTGGTACTATGTGGGACAGCGGGTCCTCAAGGTCTCCCTAGCCGAGAGTAAGTTTCTCCAGGGGGTAGCAAAGCTCCACTTCTGGCTCTACTTCGTCACCGCTCTCCTGGCAGTGATCTCCCTCCTGGCCCGTTATACCACCTCCAAAGAGTATGCCCAATTTGAGTGGCCTTTGGACATTCTCGTCGTCATCATCTGGGTCTTGTGGGGAATTAGCATTTTCGGTCTCATCGGAATTCGCCGAGAGAAGACCCTCTACATCTCCATGTGGTACTATATCGCTACCTTCCTCGGGGTTGCCATGCTCTACCTTTTCAACAACATGGAGGTTCCGACCTATCTCGTTACGGGAATGGGTGATCCCCTCCACTCTGTGAGCATGTATGCAGGAACCAACGATGCCATGGTTCAATGGTGGTTCGGACACAACGCGGTCGCTTTCGTCTTCACCGTTCCCATCATCGCAATGATCTACTACTACCTGCCCAAGGAGTCTGGACAGCCAGTCTACTCCTATAAACTCTCTCTCCTCTCTTTTTGGGGATTGATGTTCGTCTACTTGTGGGCTGGTGGTCACCACCTCATCTACTCAACCGTTCCCGACTGGATGCAGACCATGGGATCGATCTTCTCTGTTATCCTCATTCTGCCCTCTTGGGGATCGGCTTTGAACATGCTCTTGACGATGAAGGGTGAGTGGCACCAACTCAAAGAAAACCCCCTCATCAAGTTCATGGTTCTCGCTTCCACATTCTATATGCTCTCCACCCTTGAAGGACCCATTCAGTCCATCAAATCGGTCAATGCCCTGGCCCACTTCACCGACTGGATTCCTGGACACGTCCACGATGGTACCTTGGGATGGGTTGGTTTCATGATTATCGCTGCCATTATGCATATGGCACCCCGCTTCTTCAAGCGAGAGATCTACAGCAAGAAGCTCCTTGAAATGCAGTTCTGGCTCCAGACGACCGGTATCGTACTCTACTTCTCCAGCATGTGGATTGCCGGTATCACCCAGGGAATGATGTGGCGAGCCGTCGATCAGTATGGTAACTTGGCCTACTCCTTCATCGATACCGTTACCGTATTGCATCCATACTACACGCTGCGAGGTATTGGAGGGCTCTTCTACTTCATCGGTCTTTTCATGTGGGCCTACAACTTCTACAAGACAATGAAGGCGTCTCGCGAACTTGAAAAAGAGCCTGCCTTCGCCTCACCAATGGCAGCATAAGGAGGGTTGTATGTTTGGATGGTTGGAACGAAATCCCTTTTTCTTCGCTGTTGGAGTCTTCCTCGTCATCGCCTTTGCTGGGCTCATTGAGATCGTTCCAGACTTCGCCCAGCAGTCCCGGCCTGTGGCTGGGGCCAAGCCCTACGACCTACTCCGGCTCGCCGGACGCCAGGTCTACATCAAAGAGAGCTGTAACGCCTGCCACTCCCAGCTTATTCGCCCGTTCAAGATCGAAACCGATCGTTATGGAATGTACTCTCTCAACGGGGAGTATGCCTACGATCGCCCCTTCTTGTGGGGAAGTAAACGAACCGGTCCCGACTTGCACCGGGTTGGGAACTATCGAACCAGCGACTGGCATGCCAACCACATGTGGGATCCAACCAGTGTCGTTCCTGGATCCATCATGCCAGCCTATAAACACCTCTTCACCAACGAGACCGATCTTGAAACTGCCTATGCCGAAGCTCTAACCGTCAAGAAGGTCTTCAATGTCCCCTATGACAAGGATCTCGACGGGGATGGCAAGATCGATGTACCCCTTGGAACTTTTGAAGAGGCGAAGCAGCGGGCCTTCCAAGACGCTCTCAAAATTGCCGAAGAGACCAAACGCAAAGATCTCGTCGATATGGTCAAGGCTGGGAAGATTCCCGAAGTGGTCGCTCTCATTGCCTACATGAATGGATTGAAGTAGCTCGATGGACATAAAGCTGCTTCAAGGGGTAATGTACTTTGGACTCATCGTCTTCTTGACGGTGGTCCTGTATGGGTACATCTTCCACCTCTATCGAAGCGAGAAACGGGGGGAGCGGGATTATGAGAAGTATGGCCGAATGG
The DNA here is from genome assembly GCA_009659925.1 of Nitratiruptor sp. Classification (GTDB taxonomy): domain Bacteria; phylum Campylobacterota; class Campylobacteria; order Campylobacterales; family Nitratiruptoraceae; genus Nitratiruptor. The sequence goes on from PUXW01000019.1 coordinate 144,762, forward strand.
CGTTGGATGATGAGTTGACATCCACGCCGGTCGAGCCCATCGAAGAAGAAAGGAAGAAGGAGTCTCCATGAACTGGCTTAGCGACAATGTCAACCAGTTGGCTCTGCTTGGTGCCGCAGCCATTTTGATCCTTACCGTGGGAGTTGCGGCCAAGTATTTCAAACAGATCAAAGAGGGTAAGAGCGAAGGGGAGCTCAAAGAGGAGAATTGGGATGGGATCGGAGAGTACAAGAATAACTCTCCAATTGGTTGGTCCCTCGCCTTCATCGGAACCATCCTCTGGGGGGTTTGGTACTGGTTGGTAGGCTATCCCCTCGATGCCTATTCTCAAATTGGAGAGTACAACGAAGAGGTCAAGGCCTACCAGGCCAAATTCGAGAGCAAGTGGGCCAACCCAAGCAAAGAGGATCTCTTGGGAATGGGTGAGGGGGTCTTCTTAGTCCAGTGTTCTCCATGCCATGGAATCGATGCCACTGGGATCGAAGGCAAGGCCCAAGACCTCACCCGCCGCTTTGTGAGCAAAGAGCAGGTTCTCGATGTCATCAAGCGGGGTTCAGCGGCCCTTGGCAATCCCAATGGGCAATTGGGGTATCAGCTTGGTATGATGCCTCCAGGATTGTTGAGTGGAGCCGATGCCGAGGCGGTCGCCCAATATGTGGCCAATGGATTCAAGGGGAACGACCGGGGAGCCGAGCTCTTCCAGAGCGCTTGTGCCAGTTGCCACGGTCCCGATGGACGGGGAATGAATGGAATGGCTCCCAACCTGCGAGAGTATGACGATATCATCATTACCCATGTCCTCGAACATGGGAAGAAGGGGATCTTGGGAATTATGCCCAGTTTCAAGGGACGCTTGAGCAAGGTTCAAGAGAGGGCTGTTGCCGCTTATATTCGATCACTGAGCGAAGGAGAGTAAGATGAACGAGAATCGCGGACTCTGGAGCCTCCATGGGCTTACGGGCTATTTCATCGCCGTTGGATTGCTGCTCTCCATTTTGGCCTTCTTGACCACCGCGGCCATTAAGACCCAGAGTGCTACGGCGGTCCAGTACTATGAGATCAAGGATCCTTTCGAGATCAAGATGATAGCCCCCGATCTGGGGAACGAGAAACATGTGATCGTCCATGGGAAGCCTGTGGGCGGCGATACCCTCCACAAGTGGCAGTTCGTAGAGCGTTAGGATAGTTGATGGCTGGTGCAGCTGCGCGCAAATTGGAAGGTTGGATTCCCTACCGCTACAAGCGGTATCTCTTTTTCGTGTTGGTGACGGTGGTATCGCTGGTACTGCCGTGGATTCGGGTGGATGGGAACC
>PUXW01000014.1 GCA_009659925.1 Nitratiruptor sp.
GGCGGACAGGGCGGGATTCGAACCCGCGGTGCCCGTAATGGACACGCCTCCTTAGCAGGGAGGTGGTTTCAGCCAGCTCACCCACCTGTCCCCATTCGAAGTGGTTGAATTATAGATCAATTTTCAAGCTTTGTCAAGATTTTTTGGGCGATGGAGCGAGGATCTCGAGCCTGGTAGATGGGACGTCCGACGACGATGAAATCGACCTCCTCCTCCTTGGCCTTTTCGATGTTGGCCACCCGTTTCTGATCGTGGGAAGCTTCGCCAAAGGGGCGAATACCTGGGGCGAGGGTGATGAAGTTGGGGGAGGTAGCCTCTTTGATCTGGCGGCTTTCGAAGACGCTGCTGACTACCCCATCCAAACCAGCGGCATAGGCCTCCTTGGCCCACTGGATGGCCCGCTCCCGGATAGGAGCGCCATAGACGGTTTGAAAGGCCTGATCGCTCCAGGAGGTAAGGGCGGTCACGGCTAGAACCCGGGGCCGTCGCTTGTAGGAGGCGAGGCGCTCCATCACCGCTTCCATCCCTGCTCTTCCAGCACTGGCATGGAGATTAAAAAGATCGACTCCCAGCTGGGCGATCTCTTCGGCGGCATCGGCCATGGTGTTGGGGATATCGTGGAGTTTGAGATCAAGGAAGATGGGAAATCCCAGGGCTTGAAGCTCCCGGACCATCTCTTTCCCATCACGGATATAACTTCGCAACCCCACTTTGAGCCAGAGTTTGAGCCCTTGGAGAGCATGGGCAAGTTCCATGTTGGCTCGATAGGATGGAAGATCGAGGGCGACACACAGCTCCATCGGGCTCCTTTGGGTATAATTTGCAAAATTATACACAAAAAAGGGAGTGATGCACGAGGCTATCAACGCTCTACTCAACGATAAGAAGCGCCTGCTCACCGAGATCTATTTCGAGCTCCAACGCCTCTTTGAAGCCAAGTATGGACCGGATGTAGTGATCTTCATGGAGCTTGGCTCCTTCTTCGAAGTGTACGAGGTGAACAACGAGGAGATGAAGATCGGCAAGGCCAAGGAGGTCGCCGAACTCCTCAACATCCAGCTCACCCGGAAGAACAAGACGATCCTGGAGAACTCCATCGCCAACCCCCTCATGGCCGGCGTCCCCGTTATCTCCTTCGATCGCTACCTCTCCCGCCTCGTTCAGACTGGACGCTATACCATCGTCATCATCCGCCAACAGGGAACGCCTCCCAAGATCAAGCGTTATGTGGCCAACATTATCTCCCCGGGGACCAACTTCGACTACCACAACCAACCTACCGAAAACTTTCTGGTCTCCCTGGTCATCGGGGCCCACCAGGGGACCTACTATGGTGGCTACGGAGCCCTGGATGTAACCACGGGGAAGGTCCTCGTCAACGAGGTCCACTCCTCCAGGGAGGATCGAACCTATGCCCTGGACGAACTCTTCAACGCCTTGACCACCTACAACACCAGTGAGGTGGTGGTTACCTACGAAGGAGATGTGGATCGAGAATTTGTGGAGCGCTACCTTGAATTGAACCGCTACTCCCTCCACATCAACCGCTCCCGAGCCAAGATTGCCTACCAAAACGAGCTCTTCCAACGGGTCTACCAGATCCACTCGATCCTCTCCCCCATCGAATACCTCGATCTGGAGCGCTCCCCCCTTGCCAGTGAAGCGTTGGCGATCTTGCTGGACTTTGCCATCGAGCACGATCCTGCCATCGTGGAAAAGCTCCAAAAGCCCCACTTCCTTGGGAGCCGGCGCTACATGTACCTGGGAAATAATCCCCTGGAGCAGCTGGACATCATCAGCCGAGATCCAGATGCTATGACCCTCTTGCGCCTTATCGACTATACCACAACCCCAATTGGAAAGCGGCTTTTAAAAGAGCGACTCCTGCGTCCTATCGTCGATGAGGAGGAGTTGCAACGGCGCTACGATTTGATCCAGCGTTTCATGGAAAGCTACGAGAAGATCCAGCTCTGGCTCAAGGAGATTTACGACATCGAACGGATCTTACGGCGCATCCGGCTCCAGAAACTCCACCCCTTCGAGATCGTCTACTTGCACAACTCCCTGTTGGCGGCCTCGAAAATAGCCCAGGAGGTAGAGTTCGAGGGGATCGATCGTAAAGGGATCGAGGGGTTGCGCCGCTTTCTGGAGGCCACCTTCGAGCTGGAGGAGTGTTCCAAGTACCGCCTCGACCAGATCGATGGCAATATCCTCCGGCCCGGAGTCAATCCCCAAATCGATAGCATCGAGGAGGAGATAGCCCAGATCTACCGCCACCTCGAAGTGGTACGGGAGGAGATTGGGTCGCTACTTGAAAGTAGGGACCAGGTGGCCATCGACTTTCTTGAGACCGAGGGGTTCTACCTCACCTTGACGAAGAACCGCTTCCAGCAGATCGAAAAGGAGCTTCTGGGACGCTTTGTGACCATCGATGGAACCCATCACTTCTTCAAGGATTTTCGCTTCAAACGGCTCAAAAACAGCGTCAAGATCACCGCTCCTTTCATCGAACTCCTCTCCCAGCGCTATGTCACCCTCCACGCCCGTTTGGTCCATCTGGCCCGGGAGAGCTTCCTCGAACTGCTGACCCAGATCGAACAGGACTACGCCCCTCTCCTCGAAGCGCTCATCGCCTTCATCGGAGAGGTCGATTTTGGGGTGAGTGGAGCCAAGATGGCCGCCCTCCACCGTTACACCAGACCCCAGATCGTCCAGGAACGCTCTTTGGAGTTTGTCGCCCTGCGCCATCCCCTCATCGAAGCGAGGGAGGAAAATGGGATCTATGTTCCCCACGATCTCTTCTTCGGGAAGCGCGAGCTAGCCAAGCAGCCCCATATTACGACGGCCCAGTGTGCAGAGCCCCGGGGCATCTTGCTTTATGGAGTCAACTCCAGCGGGAAGAGCTCCTTGATGAAGAGTATTGGCATTGCGGTGATCATGGCTCAAGCTGGGCTTTTCGTTCCGGCCGAGCAGATGCGTTTTTCCTTAGTGGACAAGCTCTTTACCCGGATCATCTCCCGGGACAACCTCTACAAGGGGCTTTCGACCTTCGCCGTGGAGATGTTGGAGCTGAAGAATATCTTCAATCGGGCTGGGGAGCGCTCTTTGGTCCTCGGGGATGAGATTAGCCATGGGACCGAGACCCAATCGGCCCTAGCCATCGTTGGAGCTGCCCTGGTCAAGCTCTCTAGACTGGGCTCCTTTTTCATCTTCGCTACCCACTTGCATGAGTTGGTCAAGATCAAGGCGGTCAAAGAGCTGGAGCACCTGGTCTTCTTGCACTTGGGGGTCCGATACGATCCTGAGACGGATCGACTCGTCTACGAGCGTAAACTCGCTCCAGGAAGTGGGGATCGGCTCTATGGTCTCGAATTCGCCAAGGCCCTCCACATGGATGGGGAGTTCCTCGAGATGGCGGACAAGATCCGCAAAGAGCTGACCAAGGAGTATTCGGAGTTGGAACTGGTCCGCCAAAAGCGCAAGAGCCGTTACAACCAGCGCCTCTTCTTGAGTAAGTGCGCCATTTGCAACGCCCCCGTCGAAGAGGTCCACCACATCGCCCCCAAAGCGAAGGCGAAGGAGGGTTTTATCGACCATTTTCGAGCCAACCACCGCTACAACCTCATCCCCCTTTGCTCCAAGCACCACAAGATGGTCCATGAGGGGCGGTTGGTCATTAGCGGCTTTGTCATGAGCGACGAGGGGCTCAAACTACACTACATGGAGGTCAAAGATGCTTAAAGAGGCTGTGGAACTGTTTGAAAGGGATAGGTATGAAGAGGCCCTGCCACTTTTCCAGGAACTGGCAAAAGCGGGGAGTGCCGAAGCGATGTATTACATAGGCATGATGTATTATGAAGGGTGGGGCGTGGAAAAGAGCCAGGAAAAGGCGGTGGAGTGGTGGAAAAAGGCCGATCGCCGCGGCAGTTTGGATGCGAAATATATGCTCCAGACCATCTGTGCTACCTCCAGCGTCTTTGCGAGGGAGTAGGATGTATACCTTCGTCGTGCTGGTGGTCGTGACCATTTTGGGAGTGTTGGCCTACTACCTCTTTTTGCGCCAGAAGAGGGAGAAACTTGCCAAGATAGAGCAGGGAATCTGTCCCGAGTGTGAAGGAGCCTCCATCGAAATCGGGCGGATCAAGGGTGGAGGGTGTAGCGGAACCACCAATGTGATCTACCGCTGCAGCCAGTGTGGGTATGAAGAGGAGTTCAATGTTGGTGGAAGCTGTGGCAGTGGAAGGTGTAATATGTGATTTGGCAAATTACAGATCGAGGTTTTCGGGCCGTGAGGCAAAAGCCCCACGTCACTTTTGCACGATCTGAATGATCTTTTCCACCACGCTTGGATCTTCCAGCGTCGAGGTATCCTGCTTGATCTCTTCGCCCTTGGCAATGGCTCGCAAAATCCGGCGCATGATCTTGCCGCTTCTTGTTTTTGGCAAGCCTGGCACGAAGGCGATCTCGTCACATTTGGCCAAAGGACCGATGTCCTTGGTGATGACCTCGTTGATCTCTTTGACCAGTTCCATCTCATCCGCCGTGCCGCCATCCTCTTTGAGAACCACGAAGGCGAAGACGCTCTCCCCCTTGACCTCATGTGGCTTTCCGACAACCGCACACTCTGCAACCCGTGGATGGTGGCCGATGGCCGCTTCGATCTCGGCGGTACCCAAGCGGTGGCCCGAGACATTGATCACGTCATCCATGCGCCCCGTAATCCAGATGTAGCCATCTTCGTCGTAGACTGCTCCATCACCGCTGAAGTAGACCGGCTTGCCATCTTTTTTGCAGGTGCTAAAGTAGCTCTTGACGAAGCGCTCGGGATCGCCCCAGATGGTGCGGATCATGCTGGGCCAGGGCTTAGTGATGCAGAGGTATCCCTTCTCTCCAGCAGGCTTGCGGTTGCCTTCGGTGTCGATGATCTCGGCGAAGATTCCAGGAAGGGGGAAGGTGGCCGAACCCGGCTTGATAGGTGTGGCTCCTGGGAGGGGGCTGATCATGTGACCTCCCGTTTCGGTCTGCCACCAGGTATCGACGATGGGGCACTGGCCCCGGCCCACCTTCTCGTAGTACCACATCCACGCATCCGGATTGATGGGCTCGCCCACCGTTCCCAGGATCACCAGGGAGCTTAAATCATATTTGTCCGGCTCGTCGGGTCCCTCTTTATGCAGGAGCCGAATGGCGGTGGGGGCGGTGTAGAACTGGTTGACCCGATACTCTTCGATCATCCGCCACCAGCGTCCAGCATCCGGATAGAGGGGCACTCCCTCGTACATCATCGTCGTAGCCCCTGCCGCCAGGGGTCCGTAGACGATATAGGTGTGGCCGGTGATCCAGCCCACATCGGCTGTACACCAGTAGGTATCCTCGTCCTTGATGTCGAAGACCCACTCCATGGTCAGTTGTGCCCAGAGAATGTAGCCGGCTTGGGTGTGCTGGACCCCTTTGGGCTTGCCCGTGCTTCCCGAGGTGTAGAGCAGGAAGAGGGGATCTTCGCTCTCCATGATCTCAGGCTCGCAGGTGGCAGACTCTCTGTCTACCAGTTCGTGGTAGTCGTAGTCCCGCCCTTCGTGCCACTTGATCTCCTCGTTGTTGCGCCGTACCACCAGGACCCCTTCCACGCTCTCGCACCCCTTGGCCAAGGCCACATCGACTACGGGTTTGAGGAGATAGGGTTTGCCCCGGCGATACCCTCCGTCGGCGGTGATGACCAACTTGGCCTGGGCGTCCTGGATGCGATCCCGCAAGGCCTCGGCACTGAATCCGCCAAAGACCACCGAGTGGATGGCTCCAATGCGGGCACAGGCAAGCATGGCGAAGGCGGCTTCGGGAATCATGGGCATGTAGATGACGACCCGATCCCCCTTCTTGATACCAAACTTGTTGCGAAGGAGGTTGGCGAAGCGGTTGACCTCGTGGTAGAGCTCCAGGTAGGTGATGACCCGTCGATCCCCTGGCTCTCCCTCCCAGATGATGGCAGCCTTGTTCTTGCGCTTGGCCAGATGGCGATCGATACACTGGTGGGTGACGTTGAGTCTGCCTCCTAGGAACCATTTGTAAAAGGGGGCCTCGCTCTCGTCCAGAACCTGGGTGTAGGGCTCGATCCAGTCAATCTTTTCTCGGGCCAGTTTGTCCCAAAAGCCGAGGTAATCCCTCTCGGCCTCCTGGACCATCTGCCAGTACTGCTCCATCGAGTTAATCCGGGCCCGCCGTTTGATCTTTTCGCTTGGTGGGAAGATTGGTACCTGTTCCATGATCACCCTCCTCCTTTGGTGGAATTGGCTCTCTCAAACTCTTCTAAGTCGCTCCAAAAGTCCTGGGGCCGCCAGTAGCCAACGATGGTCTGGAGCCTCTTGCCTTGGGGATCGAGGATCGTGATGGTGGGGATGTAGCGGGGATAGAGTTCCTGGGGATAGCCTCCCTCCTCGCGAGCAAGACGCAAGAGGATGAATTTTCGACCGATAAAAGAGGCGATCTTTGGATCTTGAAGGGTCTTCTCCCACATCAGCTGGCACCAACGGCACGGAGGATTCTTGCGTTCGAAGAAGATGAAGAGGGGCTTTTGCTCCTCTTTGGCCTTGGCCATGGCCTCGTCGAAGTTGGTGTACCAGGTCGATGCGATGAGGAGGCTGGAGAACAGCCCAAAGAGCCACAAGAGGCGCATGGGACTCCTTCTTCGGGATTTTGGATACTATAACGGCTTTGATTTGAAGCTTTGCTATAATTTGGCAGGTCCTTGAGAGATTGAAGTAGAGTATAAGGAGTTCTGGTGGCCTTCGTCGAATTTACCATCACCCAGGAGAGTTTGGATCGGCAAAAAGAGCTCGTTTTGCGCACCATCGAAGAGAATAGAGCTCGAATCGAAGAGCTTTTGGATCGGGGTGCCAAGAGCTACGAGGAGTTCGTGCGCCCTCTCCAGCTCATGGAGGAGCGTCTTGGCTTCTATTTCGCTCCCATCGCCCACCTCCACTACGTCCAAAATAGCCCTAAAACGGAGGAGGTCTACAATGCCCTCCTTCCAGAACTGACCCGCTATCATACCGAGCTGGGGCAAAATCGTTCGATCTATGTCGTCCTCCAGGAGATCGCAAGGAGGCAACAACTCTCCCCCCAGCAGCGCAAGGTGGTGGAGGATATGCTCCTTGAATTCGAACTCAGCGGCGTTGCTTTGTCTCCAGGGAAGCAACGACGCCTCAAGGAGATCAACATTGCCTTAAGCGAACTTGGAAGCGCTTTTGCCCAGAACCTCTTGAAGGCGACGGAGAGTTACGAGCTGATCCTCGATGAGGTCGATGTGGCTGGCATGCCCCAACGGGAGCTGGAGGCTGCCCGGATCGAGGATGGGCGCTACCGCTTCACCCTCAAGGAGCCAAGCTACATCGCCTACATGACCTATGGGCCCAATCGGGATCGACGGGAAGAGCTCTACAAGGCCTATGTAACCCGGGCCCCCGAGAATGAGGGGGTGATTGCAGAGATTTTGCGTCTGCGTCACGAGAAGGCTCAGCTTTTAGGATTTGAGAACTACGCCCAGTTGAGTCTGGCCACTAAAATGGCCCTCTCCCCCGAGGAGGTGGTGGACTTCCTCAAAGAGCTTGCCCGCAAGAGCCGCCCTCAGGCGAAGCGAGAGCTCGAAGAGCTCCAGCGTTTCGCCTGGGATCATGGGTTTGAGGGGCAGTTGGAAGCCTTCGATATCGCCTATTGGAGCCATAAACTCAAGGAGGCCCGATACGGAATTGATGAGGAGGCCTATCGCCCCTACTTTGAGCAGGGCCAAACCCTCAAGGGGCTTTTCACCTTCTTGCACCGCCTCTTTGGACTCCAGTTCGAGGAGGTGGAAACGCCTGTGTGGGATGAGAGGGTGGGCTGCTATCAACTCTCCCTCCCCCATCGGTTGGTGGGGCGGCTCTATGTCGATTTGGAAGCGCGCACCGGGAAACGGGGTGGGGCCTGGATGGACGAGTGGATCAGCCACCATGTCAACGAGCACGGGGAGATCGTCCACCCCATCGCCTTCATCGTGGCCAACTTCCCCCCAGCCACCAAGGGGACTCCAAGTCTCCTACGCCCGGAGGATGTGGTTACCCTCTTCCATGAGATGGGCCACGCTCTTCACCATCTCCTCTCGGAGGTGAGTGAGCCTGCAGTCAGCGGTATTGCCGGGGTGGAGTGGGATGCAGTAGAGTTTCCAAGCCAGTTCCTGGAGAACTTCGTCTACGAGGAGGAGGTCCTCTCCCTCTTCGCCCGTCACTACGAGAGTGGCGAACCCTTGCCAGCTCAAATGGTCGAAAGGCTCCGGGCAGCTAGGAACTTCCAAAGTGCCATGGCGATGGTGCGCCAAATTGAGTTCGGCCTCTTCGACATGCTCTTGCATATGGACTATCCCGTCGATGTCCAGAAGCTTTTGGATCAGGTACGCCAGGAGGTGGCGGTGGTCCAGCCCCCCTCCTACAACCGATTCCAGTGGAGTTTTGGCCATATCTTTGCCGGAGGATATGCGGCTGGCTATTACAGCTACAAGTGGGCCGAGGTCCTCAGTGCCGATGCCTTCTTCTACTTCGTCGACAATGGAATCTTCAACGATCAGATCGCGCAAAGCTACCTCCAGGAGATTTTATGTACTGGAGGAAGCCGCCCCGCCATGGAGAGCTTCAAGGCCTTCATGGGGCGCGAACCAAGGAGCGAGGCCCTCTTGAAGCTGTGCGGTATTGGAGATTGATCCATGATCCTCATCAAGCATCCCATTCTCGATAGGAACGGCTCCATCTGGGCCTATGAGTTACGGGACAGAAAGAGCCGGGGGACCAAGGAGCTCTTGTACCTGCTCATCCAGGATACAAGTTTTACCGAGGAGGTGGAGCGGATCTATCTCCCCCTCGATCGGGAGAGCCTCTTAGACGAAAGCGTGACGATCCTCGATCCTGGACGGGTCTGGCTGGGAATTCAAGAGGAGATCGACATTGAGGATCGGGAGATCCTCGAGCGGCTCTGGGAGCTCCGGGAGATGGGATACCATCTGGGATTGGAGGGGGTGGAGGCCTCCAGTGAGATCCTTCCCATCTTCGACCTTTTAGAGATCGCCTACCAGCGAGACTGGCCTTCCCAGGAGTGGATCCGAGAGCTCAAAGAGAGCGGCTTCGCTCTCCTAGCCCGCCATGTGGAGGAGGCGGAACTCTTCGCCAAGCTCAAGGGACTTGGTTTCGATTATTTTCAAGGTTACTTCTTCGCCAAGCCGATCGAGACAAAGACGAAACAGATCGATAGCGCCAAGATCAAGATTATGGAGATTTACGGTCTCGTGGAGTCGGGGGCCGATTTGGAGGAGATCGTCCGGGCCTTCAAGGAGGATCCTACCCTCACCCTGGCCCTCTTGCGCTACATCAACTCTCCCTACTTTGGCTTGCAAAAGGAGATCTCCTCGGTACGCTACGCCATTACCTTCATCGGTCCCCAGCGCCTGAAGCGGTGGCTCTCCCTCATGCTTTACGCCACCCCGGGAAAGGAGCCCCAAGCCAACCCCCTCTACCAGCTGGCCCAGTCCCGAGCGGCCCTCATGTCCAAGGTGGCCCAAAAGAGCGGCCTCGACGAGGAGAAGGCCTACTTGACGGGGGTTCTCTCCCTGGTCGAGATCCTTCTTGGGGTGCCCATTTCCCAGTTCATTGGCTCCATTAAGATCGATCCAGAGGTGGCTCAAGCCCTCTTGGATCGAGAAAGCAATCCCTATGGAAAGCTCTTGATGCTCACTATCGCCCACGAGCTGGGGAATCAGGTGGCTATCACACACTACCTCAAGGAGTTGGGAATCGATGAATCCCACTTGGCAAAGGCCTCCCTTGAAGCTTTTGGCTAGGATTGTCCAACTCCTCCTTTTGCCCTCTCTCCTCCTGGCCTTGGAGCCTGGGTGGAATCTGGTGGGGGCCCTCTTGCCCATCGACGGGGATCTCTTCAACCGTCCCTGGATCGAGGCGGTATGGACCTATGACCGGGGGGAATGGCGCTTTCGGGGAAGTTCCCAGCAGGAGGGGTGCCTCCCCATTGATCGGATCGAAGCGGGTCAAGGCTTCTGGGTGCTCGCCCGGGAGCGAAGGCCGGGGGCCTTTTGGGTGGCCCGGGGGACTAGCTGGTACTGGCAACTCCAGGGCCCCTTGGATCTGGACAAAGAGGTGGATCTGTACGACATCGATCTTTTTGACACCTCCAAGGAGGAGATCGCCAAGCTCCACGAGAAGGGGCGCATCGTCATCTGCTATTTTAGTGCGGGAACCTTGGAGGAGTGGCGTCCGGATGTGGGCAAGCTCCTGGCAAGCCGGGTCGTGGGGCGTAGCTATGAGGGGTGGCCCGGAGAGTATTGGCTCGACATCCGTGCTCTGGAGGTACGCGATCTTGCCTTGAGCCGTCTCGATCTGGCCCGGGCCAAGGGGTGTGATGGAGTTGAACCGGACAACGTGGATGGCTATCTCCACGAGAGCGGTTTCGAGTTGAGCTATGAGGATCAGCTGGCTTTCAACCGCTTTCTGGCTCGAGAGGCCCATAAACGGGGGCTCTTAATCGCCCTCAAGAATGACTTGGAACAGATCGAAGATCTGGTGGAGTGGTTCGATTTCGCCATTAACGAGGAGTGTTTCGCCTACAACGAGTGTGGGCGCTACCTCCCCTTTTTGGAACGAAACAAGGCGGTCCTCAACGCCGAGTACGAAGGGCTCCCTCCATGTGAGCAGGCCAGGCTGTATGGAATCAGTTCGATCTTTCTCGATCCTCGCCTCGATGGTTCCCGTTTCGAGAGCTGTCTGCAAGCTCCAACTCCATCAAATGGAGCTCCTCCCCGGCAATGAGTTCAAGATCGCTCCCCCCACATTGGGAGCACTCGAAAAAGAGGGAGGCCTTGGGAAAGGTCGTTGTGGCTCCACAGGTGTGGCAGTGCACCTCGATGGGCTGGACGATCAGGTGGAGTTGGGCCTCCTGGGCGATGGTTCCCTCCTTGAAGGTCTCAAAGGCCATCTCTAGAAGATGGGGTTCGACGCCGCTTAAAATCCCGACTTTGACCACTACCTTTTGAACCTTTCCAGCACCGTGACGCTTGGCATGATCTTCGATGAGGGTGAGGAGGCTTTGGACGATGGAGTATTCATGCATCCTGGCTCCTCCTGTGGATGGCAAGGCGTTCTGGGGTTCTGGTGGGGCAGATTTTGTAAACGAAGTTGTGGCGCAACTTGTGAAAGGGGCTAGTAGGATCCCAGAACTGGGGATAGATCCGTTCTAATTCCTGGGCGAGGGAGGCTTGAATGCGCTCTTCGTCCCGGGCCAGCCGTTCCTCTTTGGCCTCCAGGAGCTCCCAGTAGCTTTCCTGGTCGGCTAGGAGTTGGTGGGCGAAGGAGCGAAGTTCTTGGAAGTCATCAAAGAGCCAGTCCACCATTCCAATCTCCTTGGCCCTGGTGGCGCTGATGGGCAGGGCCTCTTCCAAGAGCTTAGCAGCCATCGCCTCTCCAACCCGTCGGGGGAGGGTGTAGGTGTGCAACTCGCTTCCCGAGAGGCCTAGGGTTTTGTAGTGGGGATTGAGGACGATCCCCCTTTTTGCCGTTACGATATCTCCGGCCAATCCCAAGAAGACCCCACCCGCTCCAGCATTACCCCGGAAGGCGGTGATGGTGAGGATCGGAGCAAAGAGGATGGTGCGAACCAGGTCGTTCATGGCATTGATGTTGCTCCAACCATCTTCGCCCTGCTTTTTGCTATCTTCGAGGATGCACAGATGAATACCGTTACTAAAGAATTGCTCTCCGCCCATGAGCACCAGGATATCCACCTCTTCACGCAATGTCTCTATGGCGTATTTGAGTCGGATGCAGTGATCGCTGCTCATGGCGCCATTGTAAAAATCGAAGGCGAGGAAGCCGATTCGCCCCTCCTGGAAGTAGGTGATCTCCTTGAAGGTTGGTCGCTCTGGCTCGACATAGAGGGGGATGCGCTGCTCTTTGACACCCTTGAGTCGCTCTTTGAGGACATAGGTGGCAGGAAGCTTGATCTGGCGAACACCATCCTTGATCTCGGTCATCTGGCGGATCCAGAGGGCACCGTCGCGGGTTTTGACCAAGATGGCGCCATTGCGCTTGGCGAGGATCGTTTTTGGTCGAGCTTCACTGCTCTCCAAGCCATCTCCCTCCTCCACCGCACCAAAGAGATAGACCTCCACGCCCAAAAAGTTATCCCGCACGCCTGGGAAGTTATCGGAGGCGTTGATCTTTGTGAGGATCTCCTGGGTCGAGTCTTGCTCCCAGTCGATGGCCCGCACCTCTTGGGTGATCCGGGGATGGAGGGGAAGGAGGGGATTGGGCACTGGATCTTCGCCACTTTGAAGCTTACATAGAAGCTGCCTCACTAGATCTATCGCCATATCGCTCACCATCGTGCGGTATATCGACCCCTTGGAGCCTGATGGCATCGCAAACTCGCCGCTGGCCCAGAGAGGTCCCCCATCCATCTCCTCCGCCGCTTCGATGATACTCACTCCCCAACGCTTTTTTCCCTGCAAGATGGCATTATCCAGCGCCCAGGCACCCCGATCGCCAAAGGGGCCCGGATGGATGATGAAGGTGGGGTAGCGCTCGTAGATGGCCTTTGGAATCCTCTTGGTCAAATAGGGGGCGATGATGAGGTCGGGCTCGAAGAGTCTAGCCCCCTCTTCCATAACCTGGGGCGATAGGGCATATTCTACACTGACTTCATGGCCCTCGTCGCGCAGATAGCAGAAGATCCGCTGGGTGAGGGAGTTGAAGGTATCACACAAAAGCAAAATCTTTAGCATATTCGTGGCAGTATCTCCCCGCTTGGCATATCCAAAAAGCGCCGTGTTCCCCACTGGCTGCGCAGTACCACCCGTCCGGCATACTCCTCTTGCACCCGTCCTATGAGTGATGCATCTGGATCATAGCGGCGCAATACCTCAAGGGCTGCTGGGGCAGATTCTGGTTCCACCGCCACCACGAAGGTGCCTTCATTGGCCAGTACCAGTGGCTCGAAGCCAAGCATCTCGCAAATGCCGCGCACCTCTTCGGTTACTGGCACCGCCCCTTCGTCGATCTCTATCCCGACACCAGCGGCCCTCGCCCACTCATTGAGCACCGCCGCCACGCCACCTCTAGTGGCATCACGCATCGCTTTGATACCCTCTACGCTTAGCAGCTCCTCCACAACAGGCCACAGTGATTTACAATCACTCATAAGATCGCTTTGCAGCTCGATTCCCTCTCTGGCGGCAAAGATCGCCGCTCCATGTTTGGCAACAGAGCCACTAATTAAAATTGCAAGGCCAGGTTTTAAATAGCCCTGGCTCACATCGGCTACCTGCTCGCCGATGGCCGAGATATTGATGTAGAGACCATCGCAGCTTCCCTTGGGAACCACTTTGGTATCCCCCGTGACGATTTGGGCCTGGTTGAGGGAAAGCTCCTTAGCCATTGAGCGTAGGATCCGCTGGAAATCCCGGAGCGAAAAGCCCTCTTCGATGATGAAGGAGCAGCTGAGAAACTTGGGCCTTGCCCCCATCATCGCCAAATCGTTACAGGCTCCGGCTACTGCGAGCTTGCCAATGTCGCCTCCTGGAAAGAAGAGGGGGGAGATGGTAAAGGAGTCGGTGGTGAAGATGGCTTTTGGAAGGGATCCAATAGCTGTTCCATCCTCAGCTTGGGCGAGGAGGTCATTCCCTAGGTGGCGGAAGATGACCTTTTCGATTAAATCGCGGTTTTCCACACCGCCGTTACCCATGGCGAGGGTTATCATCTATCTCCTTTGAATAATTTCACACAATTTCTTTTGCACTTTGGCGAACTCCTCCTCACTTATCGTAGCGATCACCCCTTCATCGATTAAAACGTGATCGATATCCAGCGTGCAGACCCAATTGACAACGATATAGCTATCTTTTTCCAACCTTTGCCGTTTGGAGATAAAAATCCTATAATCATCCTCAATCGGCTGCGTCGATAAAGGTACTACCAAAACATTTCTGTATATTCGCTCCTCAATCGCTCTATTGAAAAAATCGTTCTGTAAAACGAGAGCCGGGCGAACTTTTCCAAACTCGGAGTTATAACGCTTTTTGAAATTGACAAGATAGATCTCACCCTGACGCATCAATCGATCTTTCGACCAAGTTCTTCAATCGCATCCTCAAAAAGCGTCTCTAGCTCCTTTTGTGTCGCCTCAAACCCCTTTTTGTTTCGCTCGATCCACTGTCGATACTCGATCTCCTCAAGAATTGTCCGGATACTTTCAAAATCCTTGAGAGGTATGAAGACTCCTTTGATCTTTCCCTCTTTTTTGTTGACCACCTTTGCGATCTCCGTCAGTTCGTCCAAAATCTTCGGGTGTTTGGATAGCTCGCTGATAGAGATTTCTACCATAACAATCTCCTATATCGATATAGGATCATTATAGCAGATTTCCATACCGGTAATAGGCGGCGCAGGCTCCTTCGCTGCTCACCATACAGCTGCCAAGAGGTTTAGCCGGCGTGCAGGCGGTGCCAAAGACCTGGCATTCGGTAGGCTTGGCCATGCCCCGTAAAATATCGCCACAGATACAGAGCTTGTGATCTTCGATCTCTTCGACGGGTAGAATCTCTCTATAGACCTCCTCGGCATCGAGATGGGCGTACTCAGACTTCAATCTCCAGGCACTTTTTGGAATGTTGCCAAGCCCTCGCCATTTAAAAAGATCTCGTTTTGTAAAATATTTTGCAATGAGCTCTTGCGCTTTTTGGTTGCCCTCTCTTGTGACGCTGCGCTTGTATTGCACCTCCACCTGGCAGCGTCCCTCCTTTCTTTGCCTTATGAGCATCAAGACCCCTTCCATTACATCCACGGGTTCAAACCCAGCCACGACGACGGGGCGGTTATACTTGGAGGGAAACTCCTCGTAGATTTTGCTCCCAGCGATGACACTCACATGGCTTGGTCCCAAAAAGGCATCGATCCGGTTGTTGTAGCTGTCGACATGTTCGTCTCGGCTGTCTATGAGCTCGCGCATTACCTCTGGGACGGTTACATGGTTGATGTGAAAAAGGAGGTTCTCGATGCCTTGACGCTCTACCTGTTGGATGATGGCCGCGGTCATAGGTGTCGTGGTCTCAAAACCGATGGCAAAGTAGATCACCTGTTTCTTCGGGTTTGCTTTGGCGATTTTGAGCACGTCGAGGGGGCTATAGACGAAGCGCACATCGGCCCCTTGGCTCCTGGCATCTTGCAAACTGCCTCTGCTACCTGGCACCTTGATCATGTCGCCGAGGGTACAAAGGATGGTATCTGGCTGCATCGCCAAGATGTAGGCGTGGTCAATCCGCTCCTTTGGCATGATGCAGACCGGGCATCCTGGCCCATGGATGAAAGAGATATTTTTTGGCAGCAGCTGCAAAAGACCATACTTCATGATGGTGTGGGTATGGCCGCCGCACACTTCCATGATGTTCAAAGGCTCCAGGCCTTCGGCCTCTTTGGCTATTGCTCTGGCCAAGGCTTTGAGAGTGGTCGGATCTCGAAAACGATCATACAGATCTTTAAGCTCCACCTCTATCTCCCGGACAGTTGTCGCTCTCATCTATGAGAGCCTGGCGCTCCTCCTCTTCCATTCTTTCGATGATCTCCTGGTAGAGCTTTATCGACTCCTTGGCATACTCCTCGTCGATGATATTCATGGCATAACCGATGTGAATGAGGACGAAGTCGCCTACTTTCACCTCATCGGCGATGAAGTCGATACCAACTTCTCGCTTGACACCCAAGGTATCGACAACCGCCGTCATCTTTTCTCGATCGATGCTTACCACCTGACTTGGGATCGACAAACACATCAGGCAAACTCCATCTTGAATTTGAGCCACTGCTCCAAGCGCTCGATCGAACGCTCATCTTTTGTAGAAATTTCCAAGATATCCACATTTGGCTTTAATCTCTTCGCACTGGCCTTGGCCTTTTGCACGTCGAAATCGAAATAGGGCAGCAGATCGATTTTGCTCATGAGCACCAGATCGGCCTGGCGAAACATGACCGGATATTTTTCGATCTTGTCATCTCCTTCAGGGACACTCACCAAAACGATATTCAGATGGGCACCCACGTCATAACTTGCCGGACAGACCAGATTGCCAACATTTTCGATGAAGCAGATATCTTTGCCCTCCAAGTTGAGATGGTGCAGCGCCTCATGGACCATAAAGGCGTCCAGATGGCAGGCACTTCCAGTGGTGATCTGGTAGGCTTCCACCCCTTTGGCTTTGAGGCGATCGGCATCACGATTGGTCTCTAAGTCTCCTTCGATAACGCTAAATTTGATATTCCCACGCTCGGCCAGTTTCTCCAAAATGGAGGTTTTGCCGCTACCGGGTGAGCTCATGAGATTGATGGCCAAAACGCCGGCCTTTTCAAAGTGGGCTCTATTATGGGCTGCTTCGTGATCGTTCTTGTCCAGGATCTTCTGGATCACCTGGATGGTTTTGGCGTCGTTGAGTTGGGGATTTTGCGCTATCACCTCATTTGGGGTCCCTACAAGCCCTTGCGTTTGTGGAGTATTTATACTGCAACCGCACTCTTTACACATATCTCCTCCTTACATCAGCATCGATCCACCAACGATCAGGGATGTGGCTCCAACTATTCCAAAGGCGATTCGCAACCTCTCCCGGGTTTGCAAAAGGTGTTCGTTGATCAAGCCAAGCAGAAGGCCAAAGAGGAGAAAGACCACCATAACCCCTAGGGTAAAGCTAATGACCATCCAGAAATTCACCGCATTATGGGTGATGGCAGAAAGGGTTACCAACATCCCCCGAACACCGCCAATCCCCATGAGGGTCCCAAGGGTCAGGGCAGAGGCAAGGGGCCCTCCCAGCTCCCCTTTTTCATGGTCGTGCTCTCGGCCAAACCAGATGTGGATGTGGCGTTTGCCTCCGTGTTCGTGCCAGCCGACGTTGATCCGATTCGTTAGGGCCATGAAGAGCAAGAAGAGTCCAATGGCTCCAATAGCAATGGCACTAATGATATCCCCCCAGACCAGCAATCTGGGAGTGAGCGGGAAGGAGTTTAGGAGTTTGGCAAAGAGGAAGAGGCTCACTCCATGTCCAAGGGCGAAGGCAAGGGTAATGGCCATGGTTTTGAGACGATCCTTACCGATACTAAAGTCGGCAATTGCCATGAGATGGTCTGGACCAAAGGCGTGCAAAACCCCATACCAGAAGAGCAGGAGAAAGGGAAACTCTGCCATTCTACCCCTTAAGTGAATATTCATTCAATTGTAGGCAAATTTTTGTAAAATAGCCATTAAAGAAGGAAAGACTCCTCTAGGAATGGGACCATGGGAGAGGGAATTTGGGTTGTTGGGGATGTCCATGGAGCAATATTTACCCTCGAAAGGCTTTTGGCCAAGATCCCGAAGGAGGCGAGGATCATCTTCGTAGGGGATTTAGTCGATCGGGGGAACTACTCCAAAGAGGTCTTCGAACTGGTCACAAGCTGTTATGAGACTCTCCTTGGAAACCATGAATTTTTAATGTATAACTATATTCGTGATGCCATTTTGCGGGGTAAAGACTCCATGTGGAATCTGAATCCAGTCTATGGGGGTGCCCAGACCGTCGCCTCTTATCGAGACGATGTGGATACGCTGCTGCGCCATGTCGCATGGATCCCCAAGCTTCCCAAATATAAGGTCATTAGGGACTACTTCATCACCCATGGATTTGGCCTCCCCTATTACCGACAACGCGATGGTAAAGGGCACCTTCTCTATGTCAACCGGCTCGAAAGGATCCGGGATGACTGGGAGGAAGGGTGGTCTGCCTATCCTATCATCAATATCTTTGGCCACACCGCCTATTCTAAGCCGAAGTTTGGACCAAATTACATTGGTATCGATACGGGATGTGGCCATCGCCACGTCCTAAGTGCTATCGAACTTGGCTCTCACAAGATTATTAGCGTCCAGGTGGATGGGCGGGATTTCTCATGAAATGTCCCTACTGTGGTGGGGCAGAGAGCTACCAGTTGGCCACGGGGCAACATCGGTGCAAGGAGTGTCGCAGGAAATTTAGCCCTCGGCGGCTCAAGTTGGAGGCCTACATTCAAAGGTGTTTTTGTGAAGAGCTCCCAGCCACCCTGTGTGCAGCCCGCCACCACCTCCACTTCCTTACAGTGCAAAGGCGTTACCACAACTTCCGCCACCAGATAGCCGCCTTCATGGAGGGCGATTTTTTAGCACGAAAGCGGACCATAGCCTACGACGAGTATCTCTATCTTCCCAGAAGCCGTCGCCATCTCAAAGAGGCGATCTTCGATGGCTATAACTTTCTCACCTTCAATTACGACGGAAAGATCTACAACCTTTTGCTCCCAGACCTTGCCCGCTTCAAACCGGCATTTTTGGAAGATGGTCTAGAAGAGCTCTACGCCAAGGAGTTCGAACGTTTCCTGCGCCGCAGCCACATAGCGAGCAGTCATGACCCGCTTATCGAAGAGTTCTGGGAATATTTCGAAGATTTCATCCCCAAATTTCGAGGTTTCAAACGGGAGAACTTCGTCTACTATCTCAAAGAGGCGGAGTTTCGCTTCAATTTCGATTGCACTTTTCTTCAAAAAATCGTCAATTTTTAGTCAAGAAAACAGCTCTTCATTCTTGAACAATCCTTGTCATAATAACGACAAGGAGGTGGTTCATGAAGAGTGTGACACTAACACTTATCACCACTTTGACACTTGCAAGTCCCATCGAGCTCTATCTTGAAGAACTCGCGGCTCAAGCTAAAGCCAAAGACCCAAATTTTTCTGGCTTTAGCGCCAAACGAGGAGAGCGGATATTTACCAGCTTTCATATCGGCAAGAGAGGCAAAAAGATAGCTTGCACAAGCTGCCATCCTAAAGACCTTACAAAACCCGGAGAAAATATCTTCACTGGCAAGCGAATCGAACCACTTTCGCCAAAAGCCAATCCAAAACGGCTCCAAGATATCAAAAGCGTCAAGAAGTGGCTCAGACGCAACTTCAAAGATGTCTATAAGCGGGAAGGCACCCCGCAAGAGAAAGGGGACGTATTACTCTATATCATCGATCAAGGAGGATGAGATGAAAAAGAGTCTCTTGCTTCTTGCAGCGATCTCCCTATTTGCCACCGACACTATTTTTCAAAAGC
The DNA here is from genome assembly GCA_009659925.1 of Nitratiruptor sp. GTDB lineage: Bacteria > Campylobacterota > Campylobacteria > Campylobacterales > Nitratiruptoraceae > Nitratiruptor. The sequence goes on from PUXW01000014.1 coordinate 19,177, forward strand.
TCTTTAGCCCAAAAGAGCCAACACTCTACCAAAAAGAGTGTGGCAGCTGTCATTTTGCCTATCAGCCTCAACTTCTGCCCAAACGATCGTGGCAAAAGATGATGGCAAATCTCGAAGATCACTTCGGCACCGATGCGACGCTGGATCCGGAGGATAACCAAACCATAGCCGCCTACCTCTACGCCAAGGCAGCCGACGTGAGGCCAAAAGGCGAGATGAGCGAGATGGCTCTTTCGATGCCACAGGATAAAACGCTCCTTCGCATCACCGAGCTGCCAGAGTTTAAAAAGGAGCACGGAAAAATTCCTCAGCGCTACATCGAACAAAAAGCCGTCAAGAGCCTCTCCAACTGCGCCGCCTGTCATAGGGACGCAAAGCAAGGGCTCTATGAGGAGGAGAATATCCTCATCCCCGGATACGGCAGATGGGAGGATTAGATGAAGGCCTATATCTGGACGCTTCCTACACGAATATTTCACTGGCTTTTGGCTCTGTATATCCTTATCGCATTCTTGAGTTCCGAAGAGGAAAATCTTCTTACAATCCATGCCGCCGTAGGTTACGGCATCGGTGTACTCGTGCTCTTTCGGCTCATCTGGGGCTTTTGGGGGCCGAGGTATTCGAGGTTTCGCGATTGGCCACTCAGTATCAAAGAGGCGATCGACTATGTTCTTCACATCACCCGCCCCAAGAAGCTCTATCCCGGTCACAATCCTGCTGCGGCACTGGTGATGATGGGAATCATCGTCGTAACATTTCTGAGCGTCCTTACGGGGCTCCTTGCCTACGGGATCCAAGAGGGGCGAGGGATTTTAGCCTTTTTACACGCTCCCTTTTTTAAGGAGATGGAGATTTTCGAGGAGGTACACGAGTTTTTCACTACCCTTTTGCTGCTGCTCATCGGTGCGCACTTGGCGGGAGTGGTGCTTGATTATCTCTTGCATAAAGATCAAAAAAGCTATTCCTCTATGTTCACTGGATATAAAAATATCGACGTTCCAAGTGCCGCTTTGACACCTATGCAAAAGGTGATTGCAACCATTTTACTCACTTTGGCCCTTCTAACGCCGATCATAGCTCTCAACTCTTCTCTTACAGGCTCCATCTATGCTCCTATCGAGTATGAAGAGGAGCATAGCGCCTTTGTCAAGGAGTGCGGCAGCTGCCACACCCTTTACCCTCCCTTTTTACTTCCAGCTTCTTCGTGGCAAAAGATGATGGCAAACCTCGAAAACCACTTTGGCGATGACGCTTCTTTGAACGAGCCCACAAGAAAGAGCATCGAGAGTTTCCTCATCCAAAGAAGCGCCGAGTTTTCTACCAAAGAGGCGGCCATTTACATTCTCTCTTCCCTCAAAGGCGCCCCTCCACTTGCCATTACCGAGACACCCTACTGGAAGGCCAAACACGCCCAAATCGATAATACAATATTTACAACGGAAAAGGTGCGATCCAAAGCCAACTGTCAAGCGTGTCATACCCAGATAGAAAAGGGGCTTATCGAAGATGATCAGATTACATTGCCAACAAGCTAACCTCATCCGATGGTTTCTTGTCGTAGTGATGCTTCTCTCCTTCGCTTTTGGAGACGATGATGACTCCAAAGAGGAGCATATGCCAAAGGATCTAAGCTTTTTGTACCTTAGCCCTTCTCAGCAGCTTCACTTCAAAAAACTCCTGATGCACTACTTCGATCGCCTCCATACAATTCATGAGAAAGAGGAAAAACTCGAAAAGTGGCTTGAGAAAAACTTCGTAAAAGAAAACTTCGACAAAGAGGAGTATCTTAAAAGGAGCGTCGAGCTCAAAAAGGAAAAAGTGCGGATCGAAGCCGACTTTTTAGCCGATCTTCACAAACTCTTAAACCCAAAACAGCGCGAAAAGTTCGCCCAGTATATCGAGGAGTGGGAAGATGAGTAGAGTCTTGCTCATCGAAGACGATCTTCAGATGCAAAAGCTCATTCACGACTACCTTGAGCGCTTT
>PUXW01000002.1 GCA_009659925.1 Nitratiruptor sp.
GCGGGGAGGGTGGGATTCGAACCCACGGTAGGCTCATCACCTACGCCGGTTTTCAAGACCGGTGCGTTCAACCAGCTCCGCCACCTCCCCTCTTCTTGGAGGCGCCACCCGGATTCGAACCGGGGATCAGGGCTTTGCAGGCCCCTGCCTTAGCCACTTGGCTATGGCGCCATCTGCTCGGGAGTGGTGCCCGAGGCCGGACTTGAACCGGCACGGAAAGAGCTTTCCGAGGGATTTTAAGTCCCTTGCGTCTACCAATTCCGCCACCCGGGCCAAAAAGGTTGAGTGGTGCCGTTTCACGGGGATAGACCGATTTTGGAGCGGGAGACGGGATTCGAACCCGCGACCCCCACCTTGGCAAGGTGGTGCTCTAGCCCCTGAGCTACTCCCGCACCAATTTGGATTGAAATTATAACCAATTTTCGCCATCTTGTAAATAGTTTAGGCTATAATACCCAAAAGCCATTGGACAAGGAGAGCCATGCGCAGCGACGAGATCAAAAAGGGCTTCCAGCGGGCCCCCCACCGCAGTCTCCTTCGGGCCACAGGGCTCAAGGATGAGGATTTCGATAAACCCTTCATCGGGGTGGCCAACTCCTTCATCGAGATCATTCCGGGCCACTACTTCCTCAACAAGTATGCCGCTATCGTCAAGGACGAGATCCGCAAAAACGGGTGCGTCCCCTTCGAGTTCAACACTATTGGCGTGGATGATGGGATCGCCATGGGGCACGATGGGATGCTCTACTCTTTGCCCAGTCGAGAAATCATCGCCAATTCCATCGAGACGGTGATGAATGCCCACAAACTCGACGCCCTCATCTGCATTCCCAACTGCGACAAGATCACTCCTGGGATGATCATGGGGGCCTTGCGGGTCGATGTGCCCACCATCTTCGTCAGCGGTGGGCCGATGCCAGCAGGCCACCTACCCGATGGGACCCCCATCGATCTGGCCACAGCCTTTGAAGCTGTCGGGAAGGTGGCCAAGGGGGAGATGAGCGAGGAGGAGCTCTACCAGATTGAGTGCAACGCCTGTCCCAGCGGCGGGAGCTGTTCTGGGATGTTCACTGCCAACTCGATGAATACCCTCATGGAGGCAATGGGTATTGCTCCCAAAGGAAATGGAACCATCTTGGCCCTTACACCGGAGCGAGAAGAGCTTTTGCGCCAGGCAGCAAGGCGCATCTGCGAGATCGCCAAGGATGAAAAGCTCTCTCAAGAGTACAAAATCCGCAACATCCTCAACGAGAAAGCGATTCACAACGCCTTCGTCGTCGACATGGCCATGGGGGGCAGTACCAACACGGTCTTGCACATGATGGCTATCGCCAAGGAGGCGGGGGTCGACTTCGATCTGGCCCGGCTCAACGAAATCAGCCGCCATGTGGCCCATATCGCCAAGATCAGCCCCAGTCTCCAGACGGTCCACATGGAGGATATCCACCGGGCTGGGGGAGTGAGCGCGGTGATGAAGGAAGCGAGTAAACGCAGCGATACGGTCCTCTACCTGGACAATCCGGTCATCGAAGGGGGTACCCTCGCCGATCGGATTGAGGATGCCAAGATCGTCGATCCTACCATTATCCACCCCATCGACAATCCCTACAGCGAGGTGGGGGGGCTGGCCATCCTCTTTGGTAATCTGGCCGAAGAGGGGGCGGTGGTCAAGACCGCGGGGATTGATGAAAATATGCGAGAATTCACCGGCAAAGCCATCTGTTTCGATAGCCAGCAGGAGGCAATCGAGGGGATCCTGGCCGGCAAGGTCAAACCGGGCCATGTGGTGGTGATTCGCTACGAAGGGCCCAAAGGGGGTCCTGGCATGCAGGAGATGCTGGCTCCCACCAGCCTCATCGCTGGAATGAACTTGGGGGACAAGGTGGCCCTCATCACCGATGGACGCTTTAGCGGAGCGACCCGGGGGGCGAGTATTGGCCATGTGAGCCCTGAGGCGGCGGAAGGGGGGCTCATTGGCCTCCTTGAAGATGGGGACGAGATCTACATCAATGTCGACACCTACACCCTGGAAGCGCGCATCGATCCAGAAGAGATCGAGCGGCGGCGCAAAACCTTCAAGCCGAAGGTCAAAGAGATCCAGGGGCGCTGGCTCCGCCAATACCGGGCCCTGGTGACCAACGCCGCCAATGGGGCCATCCTCAAGGATGAGTGCTAAGGGGCTATCTCGAGGAGGCTCCACTCTCCAGGTTGGAGGATCTGGATACGCCCATCTTCGATAGCCAGTTCTTCGATCCAGCGCAACGGTTCTTCTACCGGCTCATCCGAGAGGATGAAGGTGCCGTAGTGGTAGGGGATGAATCGCTTGGCTCTTAAGTCCAAAAAGGCCTGGTAGGCCTGCTGGGGATCCATGTGGTTTTCGGCCATGATGTGGCGGGGCTCGTAAGCGCCAATGGGGAGCAAGGCGGTGTCGATTCGACATTTCTTTCCAATATCGCGGAAGTGGTTGCTATAGGCACTATCCCCACAAAAGAAGAGCTCTTCAATTGAGAAGCTGCACCAAAGGGCCCTATTGCGATCGAAAAGGCTTCGCTGGTGCCAGTGTTTGGCTGGTAGGGCCCGGATGCGCACTCCCTCTACTTCAACCTCTTCCCACCAACCAAGTTCGATGGTCCTCCTGTGAGGGATGTAGCGGCCAAGCCCTGTGGGGGTGACAATGGGCACATTGAAGAGGGCAAGGGAGGCTAGATCGAGATGGTCGTAGTGGCCGTGGGAGATGAGGATGAGGTCGACTTGAAGGCTTTGAGGATCGAGGGGGAGGGGGATGAGCCGTTTGTGTAAGGGAATATCCCCGAAGACCGGATCGAGGAGGATCCCGACCCCTTTGATGCGTAGGTAGAAACTTGCATGGCCCAGCCAGAGGATGAAATCGCCCAGGGGTAAGCTCTTGGGATAGATCACGAAGAGATCACTCGTGTGCTGGATGCGCTTGGCCTTGAGCTTCCACAGCAGGATGTCGAGCCAGTTGACTTTTGAGGTGAGCATGGGGATATTGTATAATAGTTGGCAAAAAGTGTGGAGCAAGCCATGGCCAATCGATTTCAACTACAGATCCCAACCCCATGAGAGCCCTCGTTACCTACCGCAGTGCCAACAACTCCAAAGTGACCATCCCAGAAAGTGGCCAAGTCTACAATACCATCCTACGCTCCAAGGTCAAAAGGGATGGCCTTTTTGCTGGTGACTGGGTGGAAGGGGAGCTCAACCAGGACAAATTCGTCGTCGAAAGGGTGGAAGAGCGCAAGAACCTCCTCAAACGCCCCCCCGTAGCCAATGTGGACAACGCCCTCATCGTCATGGCCGCCAAGAGTCCGGATTTTGACAACTACCTCCTGGACAACTTCTTGGCGGTCTACGCCTATTTTGGCATCGAGCCGGTCATCCTCATCAACAAGATCGACCTCCTCCAAGATCCCAAGGAGCTTCAAAAGTGGATCGATCTCTACACCCGGGCTGGTTACAAGATCGATGCCATCAGCGCCCACCAGGATGAGGGGATCGAGCGGATCAAAGGCTACATCCAGGGGCAAATCTCCATCTTGGCTGGTCCCAGCGGGGTTGGCAAGAGTTCGATCCTCTCCAAGCTCCTTGGCATCGAGATCAAGACGGGCCATGTGAGCCAGAAACTGGGGCGGGGCCGCCATACCACCACCGCCGTTACCCTCTATCCCTTCAATCCCGGCTCCTTCGTGGCCGATACTCCAGGTTTTAGCAAGGTCGAGGCGACCTACTTCATTCCAGCCAGAGAGGTGGGGCGCTACTTTCGAGAATTTGCCAACTTCACCTGCAAGTATCCCGATTGTACCCATACCAACGAACCTGGATGTGGGGTCAAAGAGGGGGTGCGTGCCGGGGCCATCGGGTGTGAACGGTTCAAGAGCTACTTGAAGATCATGGGCTACTACTGGGAGGAGTTGGAGAGGATATGCTCCAAGTGAAGGATTGCCCGGACCCCCTCTTCGATCTTGGCCATCTCCTCGGGCTCGACCATAGCCAGTGCCTGAATGATCCGCTCCTTGGGGAGGGAGCGGAGCTGTTCTACCATTGCATCGTGATCTTTTGCTAAACCCTCCCGTTTGGCAATGCGAATGCGCAAGGGTTCAGATCCCTCGATGAGGTTGGTGGTGAGGGGGACGACCACCACCAGGTCGAGGATCTCGATCAGTTCACTATCGGAGAGGATGACGGCAGGGACAGGCGGGGCCTGGTGGAGACAGGAGAAGTCTGCCAAGACGATAGCCCCTCGCTTATAGTTCATCTCCATGCCCTTCCAGCTTGGCATACTCCCGCTTGGCCGACTCCTTGATCTTCTGGGCCGCTTCCAGGAGCCGTTTGCGCTGCAAGAAGAGCTCGAACTCCTGGGCAAGGGCGGCGCCGATATAGAGCCCCAAGATTTTGTGGACCTTGCGATCTTCAATGAGGATCATGTCCCATGGTTCGATTTTGAGCAGAGATGGATGGCGCGCGATTTCCCGGACACTAAAGCGCTTCATCGAGGCTCCTCTGACATGATGTCAGATTATACCACAACCCACTCATACTTGAGGATCAATCTGCCCTGGCGCCAGATTTCTCCCCGGAGCCTATCTTGACGCTCAATGGTTCCAACGCCGGCAGGAGTTCCCGTGAGGATCCAATCCCCATCTTCTAACCCAAAGATCTCCTCGGCTTGGGCCAAGATGAGGTTGGGGTCGTAGAGCATCTGCCAGGTTCCCCCCTGCTGGACAAGGGTCTCGTTGCGGTAGAGGCGAAGTTCTAGATCGCGCCAATTTTGTAGGGGGAGGAAGGGGCTGACCACGAGGGAGCCCCGAAAGGCTTTGGCCCGTTCCCATGGGAGTCCCTTGGCTTTGAGAGCCCTCTGGAGTGGGCGTAGGGTCAAATCGATTCCAAAGGCCACATGGGTGATGGCCCCCTTTTCGATGCGAAAGGCCAACTCCCCTTCATACTCGAGACCCTCTCGCCAGGAGATCTCTTGGCTCAAGGCGCTTGGGGGCTTGAGGAAGAAGACGATCTCTTCCGGCATAGGGTTGCCCAGCTCTTTGACATGATCGGCGAAGTTGCGTCCGACACAAATGATCTTGGAGGGTCGTCCTATTTGGCCAGGAGCATCGCCCATCGCTTCGTCCTTTCATCGCTTTCGAGAGCCATCTTGAGGGTCATGGTCAAGGGGACAGCCAGGAACATTCCCACGGCTCCGAAGATCCATCCCCACAAGACGAGGGAGAAGAAGACCACCGCTGGCGAGAGGTCGAGCCCTTCCCCCATGAGTTTGGGCTCGAGAATGTTGGAGATGGAGATGTTGATCACCAGATAGAGCCCAGCCACATAGAGTCCCATCCAAACCCCTCCACTCAGGAGGGCCATGAGGATCCCTGGAATGGCGGCGATGATGGAGCCGACCACAGGGATGAAGTTGAAGAGGAAGGCCATGATTCCCAGGACGGCCCAGTAGGGGACCTGGAAGGCCCAAAGCATCAAGGCCACGAAGAGCCCCGTAAGCAAGGAGGTGAAGGTCTTGATGAGGAAGTACTTCTGGGTGGAGTGGAAGAACCCTTCGATATCGGCCTTGGGGGAGAGGAGGGCGATCTTGCGATAGATGTAGCGCTGTTCGAAGAGGAGGAAGCTCACCCCGATGAAGACCACCAGGAAGCCTTGGACGATGGCCCCAGCCTTGGCCAGGAGCCCTTTGGCCAGCTGGAGGAGATCGAACTCCTTGAGGAGGGCGAGATCGAATTTATATTCGTTCAGCCCCAGGCGATCGAGGAGGCTTAAAAGCTCAAAGCGGTAGTTCTGGGCATTATGGAGAAACTCCCTGGCGCTGAAGTTGACGATGTGGAACATGGTCCCAAAGAGGAGGAGAAAGAGGAGCAGAGCCACCAGGTAGCCCAGAAGGCTCGGGAGCCCTCGTTTCTCGAAAAAGCCCATGATGGGTGTGAGGATGATGGCCAGGAAGATGGAGAGGATCACATAGACCAGGACTGGAGCAAGAAACTTGAGGGCCACCAGGGCCACAAGGGTTGCGCTAAAATGGATCATACCCGCCTCCCAATAGCGAGAATGGCTCCATACTTGATGAACCAGGCTCCAAAGAGGAGGATCCACAAGGTGGCGCTAATGTCAAAGGCTGGAAAGGGTTTGCCCCAAGAGGCCGCCAAGGAGAAGAGGATGCGGCCAATGATGACGACCTGGGTGAAGTGGAAGATCAAAAGCCCCCCTCGATCGACGCGTAGCTGGTTGCCGCTATGGCCCAGGACGACCCGGGTTCCAAAGCCGATGAGCATCGTGGTCAAAAAACCGAGGGCAAGCAGGTGCAACGGCAAAGCGAAGCTGTACCAGTGGAAAAAGGCTTCGAAGAACTCGATGATGCTGGCCAGGAAGAAGCCTAGGGCCAGCCAATAGAGGGCCAGATGCAAAATCCACAGCAGCGGTTCCCCGGTTCGGGGAAACCGGATGGCTAGGAGCTCCCGCAGGATCAAGAGGGCAGCAAAAAGATCGATGAGGGCAAGCATCGCGCTCCAGGTGGTAAAGGAGCGTGCCACCATGAGGAGGAAGAAGAGGAGGTGGAACCAGCGGTTGCGCTCCCACTCCATGATATGGGAGAAGAAGGGAACCATCCGGAAAGCGACGACGAAGGCGAGGAAGAGGAGGTAGAGGTAGATGCCAAAGTTCTTGGCTACCTCGTAGACTATACTCTTATCGCAACTGCAAGGGATAGCGTAAAAGAGGAAAAGGAGGTTACTGATCGCCCCAAGCCCCAGGGCGACGATGATCCAGTATTGGTCCCGTTTGGGAAGCTGGCAGGTGCGGTAGATGTCGTAGAAGGTCCTTAAAGTCATGGCGAAAGCTGCCGCCACGAAGAGGGTGGCCCCATAGAGGGCCGGAGAGAAGGCCAGGGAGGTGAGGAAGGAGATGGTTGCAAGAAGCTGGAGCAAGAAGACCATCAAGTAGCGCCTGGCCTGGATGGGAGGGGTCCCCGAGAAGCGGGGGAAGGTGGTGTAGAGGAAGCCGAAGAAGAAGTTGGTGAAGACGAGGAAGATCATGGAGTAGGCGTGGAAGAGCTTGGCCTCGTAGTGGAAGGAGCCCCGATAGAGGGGGATGAAGAGGGCCATGAAGATGATGGCGTTGGCGACGCCGAGGGTGAAGAAGGGTTGGTGGGGCTGGGAGAGGAAGTAATTCAGCCTCTTTTGATGTGCCAAGTGCATGGGAAGTCTCCTATATCTCGATGCCAAAGTAACGGTTGACGAGGAAGCCGATCACAAAGGAGATCGCCGCTACACCGAAGGTGATGACTACCATCTCCCGGACCCGGGGCCATAGGGCCTCGTCCCGGGCGATGGCGATGTAGAAGTTGTAGCCTACGATAGCCAGCAAGGCGTTGAGGAACATGAAGAGGAGGGCCTCCTTGGCGGAGGGGAGGAGGAAGAAGGGGGCAACCACGAGGATAGTGGTGAAAATGTAGGAGAGTCCTGTGTAGAGGGCGTAGCGCTTCGGTTCGATCTGGGCCTCCCTTTGCTCCCGGGCTTCCAAGTAGGCGCTTCCAGCCATCGACAAAGAGGCGGCAATGCCCATGATAGTACCGGTGATCCCCACATATTTGGCGTTGTCAAAGGCCAGGGCCACCCCGGTGAGGGTTCCGGTCAGCTCCACCAAGGCGTCGTTCATTCCGAGGACGATGGCCCCAGCGTAGGCTAGTTTGGAGTCGTGGAGCATGGCGATGAGCCGCTGCTCGTGGGAGCGCTCCTCTTCGTAGATTCTTTGAGCTTCAGGGTATTGATCCGCGATCTGTTTGTAGAAGGCCTCCGCTTCCCGCTCCCAACGCTCCAAGAGCTTCAAGGCGAAGGAGATACCGAGGATCCGAGCCATGAGGATGAAGAGGCGCACCCGCCACCAGCGGGGTCGTAGCTCAACTCCAGTAATCTGCTTCCAGAACTGGTAGTGGCGGTACTCCTGATCGGCGATCTGGAGGAAGATCTCCCGATTTTCGATCTGGCTGCAGAGTCTGGCCATCTCCTTGTAGATCGTATAGTCGTCCAACTCCTTTTGCTGTTGGCGCAACGCCTTCTCTTGCTCTCCCATAGTGCTCCTTTTTTGCGACTATTATACCAGCCTTTTTGTGCTACAATAGGAAAAAAGGAGGGCTCTATGAGTGCCATCGCTTGGCTTTCCAAGAAACTCCCCTCCGGCAAGATCCTCTGCCAGGCCTGTGCCCATGCCTGCAAGTTGGAGGAGGGGGAGGTTGGAATTTGTGGTGTACGGAAGGTGGAGGGGGGGCAACTGCGGCTCTTGGTCTATGGCAAGGCTGCCGCTTTGAATGTCGATCCTATCGAGAAGAAGCCCCTCTACCACTTTCTGCCCGGAACCACAACCCTGAGCTTCGGGACGGTTGGATGCAACCTCAGTTGTAGCTTCTGTCAAAACTTTGAGATCAGCCAGTTCCATCGGGAGGGAGCGCCCCTTTTTGGGCGCGACCTTCCCCCCGAAATGGCTGTCGAGCTGGCCCGCAAGTATGGGAGTCGCTCCATCTCCTACACCTACAACGAGCCGGTCGTCTGGTTCGAATACAGCTACGACACCGCCAAGCTGGCTCGAGAGGCTGGATTGCGCAATGTCTATGTGACCAGCGGCTACGAGACCAAGAAGGCAACCCAGCTCTTGAGCGAGGTGATCGATGGCATGAACATCGACTTGAAGGCTTTCAGCGACCAGTTCTACCAGAAGCTGTGTGGCGCAAGGCTCAAACCGGTTTTAGAGACCATTGAGGAGAGCTATAAACGGGGGATCTGGATCGAGATTACGACTCTCTTCATTCCCGGAGAGAATGATAGTCCCGAGGAGATGGCCCAGATCGCCTCTTTCATCGCCTCGATCGATACCGCTATTCCATGGCATGTGAGTGGATTCTATCCAACTTACAAGATGACCGACAAGCCCCCTACTCCCCCTGAAACCCTGTTGCGCGCCTACGAAATTGGGCGCTCCGAGGGGCTCCAGTTCGTCTATGTGGGCAATTTTAACTCACCCCAGCACGAGACCACCTATTGTCCAAGCTGCGGTTTTGCTGTGATCGAGCGCAGCGGTTATCTCGGGGAGCGGGTGGTCAACCACCTCCAGCAGGGACGCTGTCCCAAGTGTGGCACCTACATCCCTGGAGTCTGGGAGTAGGGGAGGCTTTCGAGGCGTCCTCTAGGATCGGGCTAGCGTACCTGGACGTCGATGTACCCCTTCCCGTCGCTGGCCCACATCTGGATGCGTTCACGCTCCTCTTTGCTCAACTTGGCTTCGGGATGGAGCCAGAGGTATTGGGGGAGGGGCATGGCGAGGATGACGCTGCGAAAGATTTGGGCCTTGAGCTCCTTTTGACGCTCGGGAGAATAGGATTTCCAGATCGAGAAGTTGAGGGCCTTGCGCCCCTCTTGGACATCGCGCCGGACGATCCATTTCATCGGAGCGACATCGGCATACCAGGGCCAGCGGGTCTGGTTGGAGTGGCAATCGTAGCAGCTGCGCCGTATGATGGCCATGAGATCTGGGGGAAGCTCGATCTCGAGGGAGGGATCGGTGGGGGGGTTCTCCTTGGGATAGGAGGGGATGAGCTGCATGGCTGCGAAGATAAGGGCGAGGATGGCGAGGTAGCGCAAAAAGGTGGTCATCACTCTCCTTTGGTGCAATTTTTGCTATCATAGGTCGATAATGAGCTGTCATAATTATACACAAGGAGCTACCATGGTCAAAGGTCTACTTCTCTTCTTGCTCGCTTTGAACCTCATCGCCGCAGATCGGGTGGATGAGATCGTCTCCCAACTCAAGGCCCTCTCAGGAAAGGAGTTGGCTCCTGTGGTCCTTTTCGTCAAATATGGTCCCGATCGTTTCGACTGGCTCGCTTTGAGTCCCGATGGGAAGCTGGCGGCCAAGTTGGAGGGAATGGAGCCAGATGGATCTTTTCGCTATACCATTCTCGGGGATCCTGCCCAATATGGCCTCCACTTCCAGATCTCCTTGAACAGGGTCGTTGTCGAGACCTTGGAAGGGGATGAGGGGTGTCCGGAGTGCATTGCTTCTTCCCAAGATCAGGATCGGGTTCAAGAGGCGACTACGGCAGTGACGACCTTCGTCGTCAATCCGACCCTCTTCCAAGGAACGACGCCGGTGCGCAGCCTCCAGCGAGGTGTTGCCCTAACCCTTCTTCCTCCCAAGGAGCTCATGCAATCCCGCCTCATCCGGGCTACCTATACCCACCCGTGTGCGGGAGGGGGCTCTATCGAGATCCGGATCAACGAGAGCCAGACGGCCGCGACCTTTCGCTACAGCTCCTGTATCACCCAGCAGGGGGTTCAGCTCGATGGAATCCTCCAGCTTGAAACCACCGATGGAGTTACATTCCAGGGAAGCTACAAGGACTTCACCGTCTCGATCTATCCCCTGGAAACCCATATCCCCTTTGCCGTCGTCTCTTATACCTACAACGACCAGGGTCTCCTAGATCCCTTCCTCTTTCAAGCGCCAACCACCACCATCACCGATCTTGCCCAGGGCTATACTATTCAGGTCAAGGACTATACCCTCCGCATCCAGGAGCTTCCAGACCACTCGCTGCTCTGGGTGGAAGGGGACTACCGGCCCGAGTGTAAAAGGGTCTGGAGGAAGGTGGAGACTGTTGCTCCCATCGTTCTGCCCAACGACAACTTCTGTCCCCAGGGAGGGATGATCGAAATCGACAATCCCGAGGATGGAGGGCAGAGCCGGGTTGCCTTTACCCGGGAAGGAGGGATCGAGGTCCTGGATCAGGAGGGGCGTGTCCTGGCTACCTATGGAAGCTGCCTCGATCTGCCCAAGGTCGATCCTTGTCCCTAATCGAGGGAGCGCACGTCTAGATAGGAGCCGCTGGGATACTCCAGCAGGCGGGGGAAGATATCGATGAGGAGTCGGGCCCCCTCTTCGGGGCTGTGCCGGGGCGAGTTGGCGAGCCGTTTGACGACGGGGAAGCGCTCCGGATCTGCGTGGGTGAGGATCCACTCCATCATCGGGGTATCGATGAGCCCGGGAGCCAGGGCGCTCAGGTGGCTCTGGGGCATCTCGGCAGCGTAGAGTTTGATGAGCATGTTCAAGGCGGCTTTGGAGATGGCATAGCCATTCCATCCCCTGGCCCCACTTACGCTAGCCCCACTGCTAATGGCCACGATCTGCCTCACATTCAGCCTCTTCTTGAACCAATCGAGGATCACCTTGTTGGCCCAGACGTTCAAATCCATGACCGATTCGATCTCTCGAAGACTCACCTCATCCATATCCCGAATGGGGCCTAGCCGCCCCGCGTTCAAGATAGCCAGATCCACCTCATCCCTTTCTCCAAAGACCATCTCCAGTGCCTCTGGAATACGCTCATGAGCGGCCAGGTCGATGGAGACGAAGTGGCAGTTCGGCCGATCTTGTAACTCTGGGGGTAGATGGCGCCCCAGAGCGTAGACCTCCTTCCCCGCGTCTACGTACTCCTTGGCCAGGGCCTTTCCAAGGCCACTGCCAATTCCAGTAATGAAAATGCCCATCCAACCTCCTTTCGATCAATCGAGCTGTAGGTTGCGTCGGTGGTAGCGCTGGACGATATCGGGATCGGGGATGAGGGAGACCTTGGCTTCCTCCCTGCCCTCGTAGGGAACCTGGGAGAGGACATAGCGGATCGATTCGAGCCGGGCCAGCTTCTTGTTGTTGGAATTGACGATGATCCAGGGGCTGTAGCTGGTATGGGTACGGCTGAACATCTCCTCCTTGTACTTGGTGATCTCATCCCAGAGCTCCTGGGCCCGCAGGTCGACGGGGCTCAGTTTCCACTGCTTGAGGGGGTTGCGCATACGCTCTTGGAAGCGGCGCTTCTGGGTCTCTTTGGAGATGGAGAACCAGAACTTGATGAGGATGATCCCATCATCGATGAGGGCGTGTTCGATCTCGGGAACTTCTCGCATGAACCGCTCATATTGTTCCTGGGTGCAAAAGCCATAGACCGGTTCCACAATGGCCCGGTTGTACCAGCTGCGATCGAAGAAGGCGATTTCCCCCGGGTCCGGGAGGTGTTTGAAGTAGCGTTGGAAGTAGAATTGCCCCTTTTCCACTTCGGTTGGGGCGGGAAGGGCGACGACCCGATACTTCCTGGGGTTCAGATGCATGATGAAGCGTTTGATCGCCCCCCCTTTGCCAGCTGCATCCCGCCCTTCGAAGATGATCATGAGCCGCCTCTTCTCCTCATAGATCCAGTTTTGCATCTTGATGAGCTCGATCTGTAGGCGGGTGAGCTCCTCTTCGTACTCGATCTCCCGGAGCACTTTGGCGATGCGCTTCCTCTTGGCCAGGAGTTTGAGCCCCTTCTTGGTGCGTAGCTTTCCAATGGCCTCCTCAATGGCCTGGAGGCGCTCCAGGAGTTGGGGTTGATCGATGTGCTCCTTCAAGAAGGCCAGATCGTCACGAATTCCCATGGGTCAGCTCCTTGGTAATCTCCCGATAGAGTCGCTCCAACTCCTCTTCCAAACTCCCCTCTCCAGCGGCGATGCGATCCATCCGCTCCTCTAGCTCCCTTGTATAGTGTTCGTTGACGAAGCGATACATTTTGGGGTGGGCCCGGATCTCCTGGTAGACGGCAATGCCAAGCCGGCTTGCCCCAAGAGATCCCCCCCGCTCATAGATGTAGCGGCGCTCCAAGAGCTTCTCGATGGTGACTGCATAGGTCGAGGGGCGCCCGATGCCCCGGAGGCGCATGCGTTCGATGAGGCTGGCGTAGGTGTAGCGGGGGATCTTGGGCCGTTTGAGGAGCCGCTTCTCTTGGACGGGGTAACTACCTGGGGTCAATTTGCTCAAAGGTGGGGGGAGGATGAGGTCGTTGCCGTGTTGGAGGATGGCGAGGGGAAGCTCTAGCTCCACCTCCCTGCCTTGGGCCTGGATCGTAGCGTGGACGGTGCGGATCTTGGCTGGGCGCATCTGGGAGGCGATGAAGGTGGCAAAGATGAGGTGGTAGAGTTTGAAATGGTCCCGGGTGAAGGGGAGATGGTGGAGCATGGCGAACTCTTCCAACTCGACGGGTTCCATTGGCCGGGTAGGGCGGATCGCCTCATGGGCTCCCTGGGAGGTCTCGAAAGAGCGGGGCTGGAAGTACTCTGGACCAAAACGCTGGGAGATATATTCCCGGGCGAGGGCTATCCCGGCAGGGCTTACCCGAATCGAGTCGGTCCTGTGGTAGGTGATCACCCCCGCCTCGAAGAGTTGCTGGGCAAGCTCCATGATCTCGTGGGGCGGACGCTTAAGCTCCTTGCTCCCTTGGGCTAGCATCCTGTCGGTGGTAAAGGGGGTGTAGGTGCGCTCTTTGACGAAGTCTTGATGGAACTGGACTTCGACCCTTTGCAGCTTCTCGAAAAAGGCTGCCGCCTCCTCCCGCTGGTCGAATTGGAAGGGGATGGACTCTCCTGCGACCTGGGCCTCCACGATCCAGACTATTTGGCGCGCCTCCTCCTCACGCAAGACGATCCACTCCAGTACCGCCGTTTGGACCCGGCCGGCACTCAAATGGGGGTTGTGGAAGCGGCGCTGAAGGTAGCGGCTGATCTCAAATCCAATCCACCGATCGGCGACCCGACGGAGGAGTTGGGCCCGGACCAGATTCTCATCCAGGCCCTGGGGTTCCTGGAGGGCTTGCTCGAAGGCTCTTGGAGTCACTTCGTGGAAAGCGGCCCGGCGGATGTGGGGGTTGAAGGGGGTGAGATTGAGACCCAGGTCGTAGCCAATCTTCTCCCCTTCCCGATCGGGATCGGTGGCGATGAAGATCTCCCCGACCTCGACTCCCAACAGCCGCAAGGTCTCAAGGATCTCCAGGCGCTCCTGGTCGATTGGCTCAAAGAGCTCGACGAAGTGGTCCTCTTCCTTGATGACTCCGTGGAATCCCTCCTCCTTCTCCAGGTCGAAGAGGTGGCCCTTGGAGGCGGCGATAGTGAGGCTTCCCCGTTGGGTGAGGATCTCGAAGATGCGGACACCATTGTGGTGGCGTACCAGGGGTTTGCCGTAGAAGTTGGCGATGGTACGCGCCTTGTTGGGGGATTCGACGATGACGAGGGTCGTCTTGAAGGGATCTTCAATCCCCCCTTGGGTTTGGGCGGTGCGCATCTTTTCTCGATCTGCATCGATTTCTGCCAGGATTCGATCCAAATCGACCTGGTCTGCCGCCTTGAAGTCGATGGAGCCAAACCAGCTCAAGCGCCGTCGCAAGTTGGCAAAGGCCTTCTCGTCGTCCACCAACAAGTAGGCCAGCCCTTTGCTCAAGCCCCCGGCCCAGAGGCGGCTGGTGCGCCCACTAGCTTGGATGTAGCCGACCGCATCGGCCACCACCACATAGATTTCCCCCTCGTCGATCTGGAGGGGGAGGAAGGGATCCTTTTGGATGGAGGCTACCAGCTCGGGGGTCAAGAGGGTGGCCACTTGGGCCTTGATCTTGTCCAGGCGCTGGAGGACTTGGGGGGCGAGGCGTTCGAGGGGGATGAAGCGGAGGGGTTGGAGGTAGTCCATGGCCTCTTGAGCCCATTGGCGCTCTTGGGGAGGAAGGGCAGGCCAGATCGCCTTGAGGAAGGTAAAGAGTGAGCGATGATCGTCTCGATCGAGCCGCAAGAGCATTCGAGGCACCCCGAGGAAGAGGGCGTAGCGGATGGTCTCAGGGGCGTCGATTCCCCGGGCCAGGGGGTTGCGGGCGCTGGCAAAACCGACGGCAACCTCTACCTCTCCCCGGCGAAAGCCCTCGATATCGAGCTCTTCGTAACTTTGGGCCCGGATGCCAGCCTCTCCCAATGCCTTCACCACCTCTTCAAGGGCCTCCTTGCCCCGATGGGGGCTTAAAAAGAGGAGTCCCCCTGGCCCAAGGCGCTTGGCGAGGGTGATGGCCCGCTCCAGGGGCTGGGTGGCCGGTTCGTAGAGGTCTTCTACATTGCGGACCGCCAGGGAGGGGCGGCCTACCTCAAACCCCAAGAGCTCTCGAAAGAGCTGGACCCGTTTGGAGCGGGGGGTTGCCGTGGCACTGGAGACGATAAGGGTGGCGTGGTGCTCCGGCAGCTGGAGGGGCTCTTCCGATCTCCCTTCCAGGCGTGCGAGGGCCTTTTCGATGAGGGTGGGATCGAATCCGGCGACGAGGAGGAGCTTGTCGATGCTACGGGCCCGTTTGATGATGGAGTCTACATCATCTACGAAGATGAGTTGGAAGACGGGGGGGATGAGGTGGTAGTTGCGGTAGAGGAAGTTGGTGGTGGTGATGAGGATCGAAAAATCGCCGGCTTCGATGCGCTCCTTGAGGAGGATCTTCTGCTTCCGGGAGGCATTACTCTCGTAAAGGAGGGGATCGCATCCCCAAGATCGCAGGCGTTGGGCGGCTTGGCGGGCCAGGAGGCGGGTGGGGAAGAGAAGGTAGCTCTTTTTGGGGCGCAGGAAGGTTGCCAGAACCAGCCCGAAAGTACTCTTGCCAAGGCCGGTTGGGGCTAGGAGGGCATAGGAGATACCAAGGAGGGCCCGTTTGCTCCAGGTTCGTTGGAGCTCTCGCAAAGGGGCTCCGACGAGCCTTTGGAAGAGCTCCTCGAAGGCCGCTTCCCGGCGATTGAGGTCGCAGATCTTCTGGTAGCGACTCTCGACCTGGCAGGGATCCCCTCCGTCGGGTTGGCAGCGACGACAGAGGATCCCTTGGGCCAGCCGCTGGCTGCAAATCGTCCCTCCACAGCCGGGGCAGCTGGCGAGATAGCGCAGGTCGATCAAGCCACGCCCCGCTTTTGCAGGTACTCCTTGATGGCATGGAGGAGTTTGGCCGGGGAGACGATGGGGTATTCGAGCTCCTTGGCGACCTGGGCCCCGTCGATTCCCTTGATGTCAAGGCCGGCAAGGCGCTGGGCCAGGACCTCTCCGTCTAGAAGGGGATAGCGCAATCCCTTGGTATGTTTGAGGACCTGGTAGGCCCACGGGGCGTCGCAGTGGACATGGGAGAGGATCTCTTGGCCCATGGCTCGGCAAAACTCCAGGAGGGTTTGGGCTTCCTGCCCCTCTTTCACCAACTTGTAAGCCATTTTAGCCAGTCCTCCGGCCACATGGACCTTGAGGTGGCGCCGCTCTTGGGGGGTGAGGTCCTCGTAGTTTTCGATCTTGCGCATGGCAAGCTCTGGATCGGCCCGGAGAATGGTGCGCACCGTGTTGCGGGTGAGACCGATGAACTGGGCGATCTCCTCCTCGCTCTTGAGGTACTCCTCCCGCAGGACGATGACGAAGGCGGCCCGGGCCAGGGAGGGGAGCCAGGTGAGGGTGCGGTACTCTGCCAGCTTGCGGAGACCGCCAAGCAGATCGATCCCTTTGAAGAAGACGCGGTCGACCAACTCTTCCAATCCGCTCTCGTCGATGGAGAGCTGTCCAGGGGTAAGCAGAATCATTGTTCCTCCTTCTTCGATGTTCCAAGGGCTGGTCCGATCCGAACCAGCCCGGTTGGGGTGATCTCCATGAAATGGGTCCGGGTGTCGTGTCCGCTCATCCGACATCCATCGATTCGAAAGAGCCGAACGATCTCCCCTATGCGGGCCCCATAGATTCTGGCGGCGTACTGGCTGGTGATGAGTTCCTTGGCCAAGACCATCGTTCCGTCGACGATATGGCCGACTGCATAGCCTCCAGCCGCCTCGGCGCTGAGTTCTTCATGGCCGCTGCGCTTCTGGCTGACGAAGAGGGCCGTCTGGTACCACTTCTTCATGAAGTTGAAGAGGCGCCGCACGATGGCCCGGGCCATCATCTCCTTGTTCTCGAAGAGACCTGTAACCGAATCGACGATGGTAAAATCGATCTTGTACTCCTTGATGGCATAAGCCAGCGTGGAGAGGAGATCCGGTAGATTCTCCCGCAAGCTCCCATGACTGGCGGCGTCGATGAGGATGATGTTGTCCTCGAACTCCTGGAAGTCGAGGCCCATCGCTAAGGCTCTGTACTTGAGGGAGGCGGCTACGAAGTTGGCTGGGCTTTCGACGGTGATGAAGGCCACCTTTTTGCCCCGACTTGCCTGATAGACGGCAAACTGCTCCACCATGAGGCTCTTGCCCGTATCGCTGACACCTGTAATGTTGCAGACCGCATATTTGGGGATGCCTCCCAGGGGGACCTGCTGGAGTTTGCCCTCTACCTCCCGCACGGTGAAAAAGAGTTCGTCGAGTCCCTCGATGCCTGTGGGGATCCCTTGAAGCTCTGGGGCCTTCGCGATAGCCTGGCTGCCGGTAAAGATCGCCTCCTTGACAACTCGGGGCTCGTTGAAATGTTGATCCATCACACCTCCTTTAGGGCTATTGTAGCACAAGGATTGGCGATCCATTGCGACTTTTGGAGCATTCGATCTTCTCTAACGTCTAGGGGCCTCGATTTGCAGACTATGTTTGTGGCCAAGGATCTCGATCCGAGGCTCTATGCACTGCCCTTTTCATTGTTTGCCCCATCCGCCCCCGCCAGGGGTTTCGATCACCAAGAGATCACCCTTTTGGGCCCTGAAGCTGTTTTTGCCGCCAAGCTCAAAGACTCTGCCGCCACGCACCAGGTAGTTGCGGCCCCTAGCTCCAGGGGCCCCGCCTGCAAGTCCTCTGGGGGCTAGAGTGCGCCGCTCTGTAAGCAGACTCACCTCCACCTCATCTAAAAAGCGGTATTTGCGCACAGCCCCATCACCACCTCTATGCTTGCCCGCTCCACCGCTGCCTCGGCGCAGGGCAAACTCCTCGATCCGGACGGGATAGCGGCGCTCGATGATCTCCACGTCGGTGATGCGGGTGTTGGTCATGTGGGTATGGACCGCGTCGGCTCCAGGGGCTTCTGGTGTAGCTCCTGCCCCACCGCAGATGGTCTCGTAATAGCCAAACCCTTCATTTCCAAAGATCACGTTGTTCATGCACCCTTGGGAGTTGGCGGCCACGCCAAAAGCGTGGAGAATCACATCGACGATCCGCTGGCTGGTGGTCACATTCCCCCCGACGATGGCAAGCTCTGGATCCGGATCGAGAATGGTTCCCTGGGGTACCCGAAGTTCAATGGCCTCCAAGATCCCCTCGTTGAGGGGGATATCCTCTCCCAGCATCACCCGAAGGGCATAGAGCACCGCCGAGCGTACCACCGCAAGGGGGGTGTTCTGGTTGCCAAGGAGTTGGGGTGAGCTTTGGGAGAAGTCGAAGATATAGCGGCCATGCTCTTCGTAGGTACGAAGAGCAATCACGGCGCCATTGTCCAGCCTGTCCTCCCCTGCCACTGGGCCCATGGTCTGTAAAAAGGCGACTATCTTCTCTCTGCTTCGTTGCCGGATGGAATCGAAGAACCACAGGAGCTCGCGACGATCGAGTTGGAGAACTCCCTTGATTCCCTCCATGTTGGCGGCGATCTGGGCCTTGATGTCGCTGATGTTATCTTCGATCGTTCGCCCGCCGGCGGCCTGGAAGATCCTTCGCAATCCCTCTTCGTCGAAGTGTCCATCTTGAAGCACGGGAAAGGCTTGGATCACCGCCCCCTCTTCCACGAGCCATTTGGAAAAGGGGGGCATGCTCCCCGGAACCACACCACCAATGTCGGCATGATGGCCCCGACTAGCCACCCAAAAGATCGTCTCACCATCTTCGATGTAGGGGGTAACGACGGTGATGTCGGGCAGATGGGACCCCCCTTCGTAGGGGGCGTTGGTGATGTAGGTGGCATCCTCATATCCCTTAGCGATGATACTCTTAACCACGCTGCTCATGGACCCCAGGTGGACCGGGATGTGGGGGGCGTTGACGATGAGGTTGCCTTGGGCGTCGAAGATGGCACAACTAAAATCGGCCCGTTCCTTGATGTTGACGCTCTTGGCGCTGCGCTGGAGGGTCTCTCCCATCTTCTTGGCGATGAAGGTGAGGCGGTTGGCAAGGAGGGTGCGCCGAGCCTCTTCGAGGCCGCTGCTTTGCTCCTCCCCTACTACTTCGATCTCTAGATCCCCATACTCGTTGATTCTTCCCCGGCTCTTGGCGTCCAGGAGAATGGTGGTCTCCTTGAAGAGGACCAGGGCTGGGCCGGTGATGGTGGTTCCGGCTAGGGGGTCGACGTAGAGTTGGGCCTTGGTGAACCTTCCATCGAGGAAGATAGTCCGCTCCCCTACCGGCTGGCTTGGGCCTTTGGGAATGGGGGGACGGGGAGGGGGTGCCTCCCCTTTGAAATAGGCGATCTTGACGCTTTCGATCTCCACCTCCCCTTCGGGCAAGAAACCATAGATCTGCCGATAGCGTTTGGCAAAGAGCTCTTGGTACTCTGGAACGAAGGGGATTTCCAAAGAGGTTTCGGTTCCTCTAACGCGCACCAGGAGGCTCCGCTCGATGGTATAGCCCCGGGGTACCTGGGCTTCAAGGGAAGCAAAGGCCTCTTCGAGGGAGGTGTTGAGGGTTTGGATCAGCTCTCCCCCCTCTTTGGCGTAGGCGATTCCCATGGCCGAGAGGATGCCGCCAAGGCGGGGGACCAAAACTTCCCGGATACCCAGAAGCCTAGCGACCGCTACCCCGTGTTGGCCCCCGGCTCCACCGAAGACGCACAGCCGATGGTTTTTAGGATCGTAGCCCTTCTTGATGGTCACCTCCTTGACCGCCAGGGCCATCTGTTCGTTGGCTACATCGATGAAGGCCTGAGCTACTTCTTCCACGCTTGCCCCCACTTCCCGGGCGATAGGCTCAAAGGCTCTCCTGGCCCCTTCCAGATCGAGGGGGCTTGTGCCGTCAGGACCGAAGATAGGAGGAATCGAGTCGCGATCGAGCCGCCCTGTCACCAAATTGGCGTCGGTCAGACTCAAGAAGCCTCCCCGTCCATAGCACACGGGACCAGGGTCGCTCCCACTACTCTCTGGACCCACCACGAACATTCCATTCCGCAAGAAGAGGCGGCTCCCTCCGCCTGCAGCCACCGTATGGATGTCGACCATGGGGGTGCAGATGTAGCTGCCGCCAATCTTGCCGCGATAGCGCAGTTCGATGGCTCCATCGTAGCGGCTCACATCGGTACTCGTACCCCCCATGTCGAAACCGATGAGGGGGGTACCATCGTAGTAGGCTTCCAGGGCAACGACCCCCCCGGCTGGTCCACTCAAGAGGGCGTTGGAGCCCCGAAACCCATCGATTGAGGTGAGGCGGCCATCGCTCTTGATGAAGGAGATCCGTTGGCTTTCCACTGGAAGGTTTGCAACGATGCGCTCGATATAGCGACGCAAAGGTGGCTCCAAATAGGCATCCACCACCGTCGTATCGGCCCGGTCGATGGCTTTGATGACCGGAGCGATCTGGCTGGAACGGCTGACCCGATACCCCCGCTCTTGGAGCCAGGCCGCTAACTCCTCCTCATGGCGGGGGAAGATGTCGCTATGGAGCAGGACGAGGGCGACATTGGAATGCTTGGGGAGGGGAGGAAGCTCCAGGGGATCTTGGACTCTGGGCTCTCCCGAAGCCATGGTAATTCGCTCCTTGACCCCGATCACCTCGTCGTAGAGGGGGGTTGGTTTGGTGATGGCTAGGGCGAAGAGATCCTCCCGATCTTGGTAGCGGATCTCGAGGATATCCTCAAAACCTTGGGTGACCAGGAGGCTCACCTTAGCCCCTTTGCGCTCTAGGAGGGCATTGGTGGCTACCGTCGTTCCTAACCGGATCCACTCGATCTGGTCATATCCCGCCCCGATCTCCTGGAGCAGCTCTTGGATCCCGTGGGCATGGGGGTCGGGATAGTTTGGAGAGTGGCTTAAAACCTTCTTGGTATAGACCCGTTTGTCGTCTACGATGGCATAGATATCGGTGAAGGTTCCACCCCGGTCGATAGCGATCTTGATCATCCCACTTCCTTCCAGGCGTTGCTTCCATGCAATTGTAGCACTCCGCTAACCATTTTTGGATACTATTCTTTAAAAAAGGAGGTCCAATTGGCACGACTGCTGACCCTTTTCGTCCTCTTTTGGGCTCTGCTTTTTGCCCAGACTCCATCGGAGTATCCCGATCGGCTCTTGCGCTTCCTCGACGGGAAGAGTTTCCAGATCAATGGAGACTTTTACCAGTACGACTTTGAAAGGGATGGCTTCCAGCGGAACGATTGGATCTACATCGATCGAGGCTCGCAAAAGGCCTTCCGACTCCTCGGGAGGGAGCCCAGTGCCGCCAACCCCTTTGGCTGGGAACCCTTGGCAAGCCTTCCAGCCGACCTGGATCGAACCAGGCCGACGGGCCACTTCATCTTCATCGACTTCCCCCTCGATAGCCAGCTCTTCCAAAATAACGCCTTCTCCTGGCTCTATGTCTACCCAGCCAAGGAGATGGTCTTTAAACTGATGGGAGCCAGCGCCGAAGGGAACTTCGTCTACCTCGACACCAACGGGGACCAGCGTCCCGATCCGCTCCCCCTATCCTACCAGATCGACGGGGATACCATTCTTTTCAAGGCCCATGTCCAAACTGAAGCCTTCATGCCCCCAACCCGTCCCGATCTACCCCCCACCCCCTGTGAAGATCGCCTCACCACCCAGCGTCAAGGGGTCTCCTACTCGGTGCTCAGCCGCTCCAGCTACCAAGGGGAAATTGCCTACGACTGCTCTATCGCCAAGCGCTACCACTGGGTTCTTGCCCGCCCGAGCCTCACGATTGCCAATGTCCAGCTGGTCCGCAAAATCCGGATCCACACGGCCAGCGAAGAGGTTGATGCCACCATCACCTACGACTACCGCACTGGGGAAGAGCACTTCCAGGGAAGTTACAACGGCAATGGATACGATTGTACCAGCTTCTACAAAGCGCCTCCCCTTCCAGTTGAGCTTTCCAACAATCCTGCCAGATTGGAGGAGTTCTTCAACGCCCAGTGGGCCAACAACTGTACCGGTCAACTCCTTTCCACCACCTGTCCCGCTCAGCTCGTCGAGTGCCGCAGTGCCAATGCCATCGATACCAGCCGGCCGGGCTCCATCTCCATCCAGAACAACTACCGTATCGAAGATATCGAGGGAAGGATCCATCGGGTCGAGACGAAGCAGCGTATCGACTTTCGCCCGTAAAGGGGAGCCATGGGGCTTTTGGAAGCTTTTATCCTCGGGGTCGTGGAGGGGGCGAGCGAATTCCTGCCCATCTCCTCCACGGGCCACATGATCCTTGTGGCGAAGTTGATGGGCCTTGAACAGGGTCCCTTCCTCAAGAGCTTCGAGATCGCCATCCAGCTCGGCTCGATCCTGGCCATCCTCTTGCTCTACTGGGAGCGTGTGGTCCGGGATATCGCCTTATGGAAGCGGATCCTCGCCGCCTTTGTGCCTACCGCTATCCTTGGACTCTTGCTCTACCACTTCATCAAGGCGCTCTTTGCCCCTCTGGTCGTTGCTATCATGCTCATCGTGGGGGGGCTTCTCTTCATCCTTATCGAACTCTTCTACCTCCCCCGCAACCCCCCTACCATCACCAAGCTCGATGGGATTGGATATAAAGAGGCGGTGATCGTTGGCCTCTTCCAGTCCCTGGCCATGATTCCAGGGACATCCCGAAGTGGAGCGACCATCATTGGAGGGCTCCTTTTGGGAATGGAGCGGAAGGTGGCTACGGAGTTTAGCTTCCTTTTGGCGATTCCAACCCTCGCCAGTGCGGCTGGGTACGATCTCCTCAAACACTATCAGGAGTTTCGGGGGGAAGATATAGTGTTGCTGGGGGTTGGGTTCATCACCGCTTTTGTCGTGGCTTTGGGGGTGGTCCGGTGGTTTCTGGGGTTTCTCAAAGGCCACACCTTCATCCCCTTTGGCATCTATCGAATCGTCGTGGGTGGCCTCTTCCTCCTGCTCCTTTAGGCGGCTCCGGGAGCCGCCGCCACACTACTGGAGCGCCTCTTTGGCCCGTTGAACCAAACTCGCAAAGGTTTGGGGCTCATTCATAGCCAAATCGGCGAGAATCTTCCGATCTAGTTCGATACCAGCCTTGTGCAATCCGTGGATGAAGCGGGAATAGCTCATATCGTTGAGGCGGCAAGCAGCGTTGATCCTCGTGATCCAGAGCTTGCGGAAATCCCGTTTACGCTGTTTGCGATCCCGGTAGGCATAAACGAGGCTGCGTTCGATCTGCTCTTTCGCTTTGCGAAAGTGTTTCCTGCGGCCAGAGTAGAAGCCCTTGGCCATCTTGAGGATTTTTTTGTGTCGGCGTCTGCGGACAACTCCAGTCTTGACTCTCATGATTACTCCCTTTACCTTTTTTTTCGAGGTGCCGCTTGAGCGGACTTGACCCTAGCTGGGTGGAGTCTTTCGCTTAGTAGGTTGCGATCAACTCGATAACCCGTTTCACATCCACGCGAGCTACGTAGTGGGGTGCTCGCAGCTGGCGTTTGCGCTTGGGCGATTTCTTGGTGAGGATGTGGCTGCGAAAGGCACTTCCCCGTTTGATCTTGCGCTTGGTCTTCTTGAAGCGCTTTGCAGCCCCCTTGTGGCTCTTCATTTTGGGCATAGGCGACTCCTTTGTAGAATGTGGGGCCACATTATAGCAAAAGTAGATTAAACCAAGATCAAGGATGAAAAAGAGGGCGGAGGGAAGGAGGAGGTAGCTGCAGGATCGGCCAACCTGCCGGAAGCAAGGCCCTCCCAGAGGGGAGTTCCTAGTGCTTTTTCTCCTCTTTCTTGGGAACGACGAGCATATTGATGTAGCGTCCTTCCTGGTGGGGCTTTCTCTCGACGACGCCGATATCCTCGATCATAGGAACGATACGCTCCAGGACCTCCACGCCGGCTTGGGGATTGGCCATCTCGCGCCCCCGCAAGAAGACCCGAAATTTCACATGTTTCCCCTTCTCCAGAAACTCCCTGGCGTGTTTGACCTTGTAGTCGATATCGTTCTGGGCGATCTTGACCGAGAGTTTGATCTCCTTGACCTCGATCTTGCTCTGCTTCTTCTTGGCCTCTTTTTTCTTCTTCTCTTGCTGGTACTTGAACTTACCATAGTCCATGATCTTGCACACTGGTGGGTTGGCGTTAGGCGCCACCAGGACAAGATCGAGTCCCCGCTCATAGGCAAGATCGAGGGCCTCCTGACGGGAGATAATCCCATATTGGGTCCCGTCCTCCCCTACACACCGAACCTGGGGTGCCCGGATCTCTTCGTTGAGCAGCACCCGCTCCTCTTTCTTCCTACTCAAAAGTGTCCCTCACTGAGTTGCTCCTTTATCCGATGGAAAAATTGTTGCTCATTTAAATTATACTGAATTTTTGCTCTCCTATCCCTTATGGCAAGACTCCTTTGGGCCACTTCCCGATCTCCAAGGACGACGATCAAGGGAACTTTCCGCTTTTCCGCGGTGCGGATCCGCTTGCTCAAACTCTCATTTCCGTCGAAAATTTCCGCATCGGCCCCGAGCTCTTGCAATTTGCCTTGGAGTTCTTGGGCGTAGTCGCGATGGGCCTGGCCGATGGGGATGATGATCACCTGGGTGGGGGCGAGGAAGAAGGGGAGCTCTCCGGCATAGTGTTCGATCAAGATCCCGATGAAGCGCTCGAAAGAGCCCAGAATGGCCCGATGGATCATCACGGGGCGTTTAGAGGTGTTATCGCTGTCAGTGTACTCCAGCTCGAAGCGTTCTGGAAGGTTAAAATCGACCTGGATCGTCCCACACTGCCACTTCCGTCCGATAGCGTCGGTAATCTTGATGTCGATCTTGGGACCATAGAAGGCGCCACCCCCTTCGTCGATTCCATAGAGGCGGCCACTCGCTTCGAGGGCCTCCTTGAGGGCTTGTGTGGCCACTTCCCAGATCTCGTCCGAGCCAATGGCCTTTTGGGGCTTCGTCGAGATCTCCAGTTCGTACTGGAAATCGAAGCGAGCCATGATCTCATCGACGAATTCCAAGACCTCCAACACGACGGGGCCAATTTGATCGGGGGTGCAGAAGATGTGGGCGTCGTCCTGGGTGAACTCCCGGACCCGGAAGAGGCCGTGGAGTACCCCGCTTCGCTCGTGGCGGTGGACCACGCCA
Organism: Nitratiruptor sp.; assembly: GCA_009659925.1. Lineage (GTDB taxonomy): Bacteria > Campylobacterota > Campylobacteria > Campylobacterales > Nitratiruptoraceae > Nitratiruptor. Next base: position 25,015 of record PUXW01000002.1, read on the forward strand.
TACTCGAAGTATTTGAGGGGAAGCTCCCGATAGGAGCGCTTCTTGGCCCGATAGACCATGATATGACCCAAGCAGTTCATCGGCTTGATGCCATACTCCACGCAGCTGGTGGGATCTTCGGGATTGTCGCAGATCTTGGTGAAGTACATGTTTTCCTTGTAGTTCTCGTAGTGGCCACTGCGCTTCCACAACTGGGATTTAAGGAGCTCCGGTCCTCGCACCGGTTCATATCCCCGTTTCCGGTGGGCCTCAAAGAGGAGCTGCTCCAATTTGGAGCGGAGTCGCGCCCCTTGGGGGAGCCAGATTGGTAGCCCCGCCCCGACCTCTTCGCTGAAGAGGAAGAGTTCCAACTCACTTCCAAGTTTGCGGTGGTCCCGACGCTTCGCCTCTTCGAGCATTTGAAGGTAGGCTTTGAGTCGCTCCTTGGTGGCGAAGGCGGTTCCGTAGATACGGGTGAGCATCTCCCGGGATTCGTCGCCCCCGAGGTAGGCCCCCGCTACCCGTAGGAGTTTGAAGTGTTGCAAGAATTTGGTGTTTGGCACATGGGGTCCGCGGCACAGATCCTCCCAATCCCCCTGGCGGTAGATGGAGACCTGCTCATCTGGAATGTTCTTGAGGACCTCCTGCTTCAAATCGTCCCCTTTGAACTTCTCTATCGCCTCGGCTTTGGGGATCTCGTAGCGTTCGATGGCGAGCTTCTTCCTGGCAAGTTCATGCATCTTCTTCTCGATCTTTTTGAGATCCTCCTCGCCGATTCTCTCTCGGGTGCGTATATCGTAGTAGAACCCCCCTTCCACCACCGGCCCGACGAAAAATTGAGCATCTGGATAGAGCTCTTTGATGGCTTGGGCCATGAGGTGGGCTGTGGAGTGGCGAATCACTTCGAGGGCGTCGTCGCTGTCGTCGGGGTAGATCTTCTGGGCTTGGTCGATGTCGATCTTGTGAGCTTGCGCCGTTTGCAAGTCGATGATGCGGCCATCCTTCTTTATGGCGATCGGTTCCAAATGGCGATCCTTCGAGGTTTTTTTGGTGTAGATTATAACAAATTGGCGGTGGTACGAAGAGGTGGTTATAGTCCAAGGAGCTTGCCCTCCATCGGTGGGCTTGGGGCAAAAGATTTGGGCTTTGAAGGTATGGGAGATGGAATTCCCGTCCGGTTGAGGTGAGTGTGGTTTGGAGATTCTATTGGTTCAGGAGGGTTTTGTGGTGGTCGCGAGAGGATTCGAACCTCTGACCACTACGATGTCAACGTAGTGCTCTACCCCTGAGCTACGCGACCTTCTTTCTTGAGATGGAAGTATACCAAAAAAAGAACGCAAAGGTCAATAACGACATCGGCGAAATTGAAGACGGCGAAGTCGAAGCCGCAGTGCCAATAGAAGTAGTCGATCACCCCACCGTGGAAGAAGCGATCGTAGAGGTTGCCCAGGGCCGCTCCCATGAGGGCCCCGGTGAGGAGGGGGTGGCGCTGGAAGGTCCCCTCCTTGAAGAGGTAGAGGCTCAAGGCGCCGATGAGTCCCAGAAGGATCCACTTGAGCCAGGGGCCTAACGAGCTCAAGAGGCTAAAAGCGACCCCCTCGTTGAGGACATAGCCCAGGGTGATGCACTTGGAGTCGATGAAGAGACCTTGCAAGAAGAGCTCTTTGAGGGCCCGATCGATGAAGAAGATCCCGAGAGCCATAGCCCCGAAGGCGAGAAGCCACCTCATCGAAGCCTCTTTTTGAAAAAGTCCACCAACTCCTCCATGCTCTCTTCGAGAACCTGCTTGTCGCTCCCTTCCAGGAGGAGGCGCAATTTATTCTCGGTTCCGCTGTAGCGGATGAGGGGGCGAAGCCCCCGTTTGGCTATCTTGGCTACCAGCTCTTTGTAGCCTGGGATCTGATCCAGGGGGATCTTCTGGGTGATATCGAGATTTTGGAGGCGTTGGGGGTAGAGTTGGAAGGGGTTGAGGACCTCGCTGGCCCGTTTGCCACTGCGCAGCATCAAGGCGGCGATTTGCAAGGCGGTGGCGATCCCATCCCCCGTTTTGGCATAATCCCCGAAGATCACATGGCCACTGGATTCCCCTCCGAAATTGAGGCCATAACGCTGCATCTCTTCGAGAACATACTTGTCCCCCACATCGCAGCGTATGAGGCCGATCCCATGTCGCTGGAGGAAATCCTCCAGGGCCTGGTTGCTCATGAGGGTGGCTACGATCCGATCCCCTTTGAGGAGGCCCTGCTCTTTGAAGAAGAGGGCCAGGGCTCCAAGGACCTTATCCCCATCCACGATCTCCCCCCGTTCGTCCACGACAACTAGCCGATCGGCGTCTCCATCCAGGGCAAACCCGATATCGGCCCGATACTTGACTACCTCCCGGGCCAGTTGTTCGGGGTGGATTGCACCGCAGTTGTGGTTGATGTTGAAGCCGTTTGGTTCGTTGTTGATGACGATCACCTCGGCCCCAAGCTCGCTGAAGACCGTGGGAGCCACTTTGTAGGCCGCTCCGTTGGCGGTGTCGATGACGATCCGCAGGCCACTGAGGGTGAGCTCCTTGGGAAAGGAGTTCTTGAGGTGGACGATGTAGCGTCCGATCACATCGTCGATCCGTTTCGAGGAGCCGATGGCCTTTTCTACCTTTTGGTTGGCCATGATGAGCCCCTCATCCTTGTAGATCGCTTCGATTGCCTGTTCGTCCTGGCTGCGCAGTTTGTTGCCGTGGTTGTCGAAGAACTTGATCCCGTTGTCGTAATAGGGGTTGTGGGAGGCGCTGATCATGATCCCAGCGTCGCAGCGCATATCCTCGGTCAAGAAGGCGACAGCAGGAGTGGGCATGGGGCCGATTTGAATCACATTGTACCCCACGGCAGTCAGACCGCTGACTAGGGCATTTTCGATCATGTAGCCGCTGCGACGGGTATCCTTGCCGACGATGATCTTGTTGGTCTTCGAGTGGTTGCGGAAGTAGATCCCCGCCGCCATTGCCAAGCGTAGAACCATCTGGGCTGTCAGCCCTTCTCCAGCCTTTCCCCGCACACCATCGGTTCCAAAAAGTCCCATAGAGCCAGCTCCCATCGAAAAGCTTGGGCAATTATACCCAAATTAGCCAGGGAGTCGAAAGTGCCCTTAAAGGGAGTTTAAATTAAGCTCTTTTTAATCACGAATCGGATATGATTCAATCCAAAACTCTCTACCAAAAGGATCCAAGCGTGGCAAACCATAAATCTGCACTCAAGCGGGTACGCCAGACCAAGAAGCGGACCGAGCGCAACCGATTCTACAAGACCCGAATGAAGAATATGATCCGGGCCGTCCGGGAAGCGGTTGCCGCCGGGGATCGGGAGCGGGCTATCGAGGCATTGAGAGTCGCCAACAAAAGGATCCACGAGTATGTGAGCAAGGGTATCATCAAGAAGAACAACGCCTCCCGAAAGGTCTCCAAGCTCCATAAACTCGTGAACTCCATGGATAGCAACGAAGCCGCTTAGACGGCAGGCCATGCTCGCCGACAAACTCAAACCCTTCATCCAACGCTACGAGGAGATCAACCAGCTCCTCGCCTCCCCCGAAATCACCAACGATATCAAGAAGATGACCGAGCTCTCCAAGGAGCAATCCAGCCTCGAACCCCTGGTGCAAAAGGCCAAGGAGTACTTTGCTACCCTCCAAGCGATCCAGGAGAATCGGGAACTCCTCGAAGACGAGGAGCTAGGGGAGCTGGCCAAGGAGGAGCTCAAGGAGCTCGAACCCAAACGGGCTCAGCTCGAAGAGGAGATCAAGATCCTCCTTATCCCGAAAGATCCCAACGACGAGAAGGACATCTACCTGGAGATTCGAGCCGGCACCGGCGGGGAGGAGGCGGCCCTTTTCGCAGCCGATCTCTTTCGCACCTATGTGCGCTATGCCGAGAAGAAGGGGTGGCGGGTTGAGATCGTGAGTTCTAGTGAGAGCGATACGGGCGGGTACAAGGAGATCATCGCCCGGATCAAGGGGGAGGGAGTCTACAGCCGCCTCAAGTATGAGGCTGGGACCCACCGGGTCCAGCGGGTTCCTCAGACCGAATCCCAAGGGCGCATCCACACCTCCGCCGTAACGGTGGCCATCATGCCCGAGGTGGACGAGGTGGATGTCCAGATCAATCCTAACGACCTCAAGATCGACGTCTACCGCTCCAGCGGCCATGGAGGCCAATCGGTCAACACTACCGATAGCGCCGTGCGCATCACCCACATCCCCACGGGAATCGTCGTGGCGATGCAAGATGAAAAGAGCCAGCACAAGAACAAGGAGAAGGCCCTCAAGATCTTGCGGGCCCGGATCTACGAGAAGATGATGCGCGAGCAACAAGAGGCCCTGGCCAAGGATCGCAAGGAGCAGGTAGGCAGTGGGGATCGCAGTGAGCGGATTCGCACCTACAACTACCCCCAGAACCGGATCACCGACCACCGCATTGGTCTTACCCTCTACAAGCTGGACGAGATCATGCAGGGTGGGGATCTGGATCAGATCATCGAGCCCCTCATCACCCACTACCAAGCCCAGAAGATCCAAGAGGCCGGATTATAGCCGCTTCTTGTAGCCGCTGTTGACCTTGATCCGGATCCCAAGGGCGTAGAGGCGGGTGATGGCCTCCTTGATCCAGGCGGCGATTCGCCCCCGCAACCGGATCCATCCGAAGAGCTCCCCCGCCGCATACCCTCGTCCCAGGGCGACGAAGGTTCCATAGACCCGACCCCGAAAGGGAGTCTCGATCCGTCCAGCAATATGGCGGGCCACATACTCGCCGCTTTGCTCAGCGATTTGAGCAGTGGGAGGGAGGAGGTTTCCCTTGGGATCTTTGATGGCGGCACAATCCCCGATGGCGTAGATCTTTGGAGCTACCTGCAAGCAGGGATCCACCTCCAACTGGCCCAGGCGATTCTTAGGATAGGGGAGGGTCTGGACAAAATCGGCCGCTTTGATCCCGCCGCTAAAGATGAAGAGATCATATTCGATGTGCTCTTCCTCCAGATAAACAGCCTGGTCGTCGACCCTTTGAATCGGGGAGTTCAAACGCACATCGACCCCAAGTGCTCGAAGACGCTGGAGGCTGGCCTCTTGCAAGAAGGGACTAGCTCCCGGGAGCAATCGATCGGTGGCCTCGATCAAGACCACCTCAATCAAGGAGCGCTGCCCCACCTCGCTCCCGCACTCCCTGGCCACACTGGCAAAGTCTGCCGCCAGCTCCACGCCGCTGAGGCCCCCACCCCCCACGACGATCCGGGCCGGTTCGTGGTGGACCACCTCGTCGAAGAGGCGTTGCAAGAAGGCCCGCTTGAAGCCGAAAGCGCTGGGAAGCTCCTTGATGGAGACGCTATGCTCGCGCAGACCAGGGACTTGGGGCGGGAAGAGGTCCTGGGCCCCCACGGCGATGACGAGGCGATCGAAGCCATAGCGCCCCCGCTCCCCTACCACCTGGTCTTCTTCGATGTACAAAGCGCGATCCTGGATGAAGCGGACATTGGGAAAGTAGGTGCAAAAGCTCTCCAGATTGAAGGTCACATCGCAGATGTTCCTGCGCCCCGAGAGGAATTCGTAGGCTTCGGTCTGGAGGTAGTGGTAGGGGTTGCGGTCCAGAAGGGTAATGGCAAAATCTCCGGAGGGGGCCAGTTTCTCGATGAGCCGGAGGCCACCGTAGCCTCCCCCCAGAACGAGGATCCTAGTCAAGATGGAGCCGGTTGGTGCGAATGATCCGGGAAACGAGTCGGGTATAGCGCCGTCCAATCTCGGAGTAGCGCTGCATTGTCATAGCCGCTTCGAGGCCGCTGAAGGGGCGTCCCTTCTTGCGGGCCATGTAACGGGCGGCCCGGAATTCCCGGTAGGCCCTGTGGCGGTTGAGGTTGAGCATGTAGGAGGCGATGGAGTCCTGGATCGAGTCGAAGATCTTGATCTTGTGCCGTTTGCCTGGACTCCTGTGTTTGGGGACAAGCCCCTTCTTGCCCCAGGTCCACTCGCCAAAGAGGTTGTTGGCCTCTCTCGCGAAGCGGCTCTTGCCCCAGCCGCTCTCTAGAGCCGCTTGGGCGAGAACCAGGGAGAGGGGGATGGTATCGATCTTGACACGATACTCTTCCAGGTCGTAGAGATTCTTGATGCGGTACTTCTTGGCGATGGCGCCAAGGCGCTGGAGCTCCTTCGCCTCGGGGAAGGGTTGGGTGGCGAGTTTCTCGAAGAAGGCTTGGACGAAGCGTCGCTCTTCCAGAATCTTGGCGTTTTCCCGCTCAACCAAGGGGCGGAGGATATCGAAGAAGGCCCGCTTTTGGAGTTTGATGCTCTTGATTTTGTAGTACCACTGGGGAATGGTTCGATACTCGCTGGCTTGCACCAGGGTCGCAACCAGGAGGAGCATTGCTAGAATCCGTTTCAATCTGGTGACTCCTTGTAAGTGAGAAAGATTCGCTCAACCAGCCCGCGAAAAAAGAGGGTCTCGCCCTCCATCCGGATGAAGAGACGCTCTCCACTGCGAGGATGGAGGCTCGCCGCATCTTCTACCAGTCCCTCTTGCCGGGCACGCACGAAAGCCGCCGCCATTCCGGTCCCGCAGGCGAGGGTCTCGTCTTCGACCCCCCGCTCGAAGGTCCGGAGAGCAATTGCATTTTGAGGCGATATTTTAGCAAAGTTAACATTACTATCGTATTTATTCCGCATTTTTTTAGCCAAATTTTTATCGAACTGTTTCAAATCTTCCACAAATGTCACCAAATGGGGGACTCCCGTGTCGATGAGCCACCAGGTGTAGCCCTCCTCCTGAAAGGGGCCCTTGAGGATCTTGTAAGGGGTTAACTGGCTTTCCACCATATTCCCTTCCACCCTGGCCCGGATCAGACCAGCCCCGGTGAGAAAGGCCATCTCCTCTGGAGCCAAACCAAAGGTAGAGGCGTAGTGGGCGGCGGCCCTGCTCCCATTCCCACACATGGCCGCTTCGCTCCCGTCGGCGTTGTAGAAGAGCCACTGGAAGTCGTACTCTTGATGGGGGAGCAGGACGATGAGCCCATCGGCACCGATTCCTGTGTGGCGGTTGCACAGATCGATGGCCAATTGGCTGTAGTTGCGCTTCGTGAAGGTGTGGAAGATGACGAAGTCGTTGCCGCTGGCCGAGTATTTAGCCAATGCCAAAGTCATTCTTGATCCTTTCGGCGAGCTCTTCGATCTGGCGCTGGAGGTGTTTGAGATCCTTGGTATTGTCTACCACATAATCGGCTAAAACCCGCTTTTTTTCAATGTCCATCTGGGCCTCGATGCGTTGAAGAGCCTCCTGGTAGCCGAGGCCGTTGCGCTCCATGAGCCGGGTGATCTGGAGCTCCTTGGGGGCGTAGACCACCACCGACTTGGCGAAGGGGTAGTCCCCCCGTTCGAAAAAGAGGGGGATGTCCACGAAGTAGGGGACCTTGAACCCCTCCTCTCGTGCGGCAAGTTCCAAGATACGCTCTTTGATCTTGGGATGCAGGAGTGCTTCGAGCCTTTGGCGCTGCTCTTGATCGGCAAAGACCAGCCTCCCCAGGGCCTTGCGATCGACCTTGCCATCGACGACATATCCGGGGCCAAAGAGGGTGGCGATGGCCCCGGCCTCCTGGTCTAGAATCTGGTGGGCGATGGCATCGGCGTCGATGATGCGAAAGCCAAAGAGCTTCAGGAGGCTGGCCGCGGTGCTCTTGCCGGTGGCGATGCCCCCAGTGAGGGCGATGGCGTGGGGGAAGGCTACCATTTGTACAGATCGCCTAACTCTTGTTTGACGTAGTTGGGCAGGACGAAGGAGGCTTTGTGGATGTCGGAGTTGTAGTAGCGCAGTCCATCGATGAGGTCGGCCCGCTGCAAGATGATATCGGCGGTGGGGTGGTAGAACTTGCTGGCGAGGATAAAATTCCAGTTACACCCGGGATACATGTACATCTCGAAGCGGTAGGGCATGACGATCTTGAAGAACTCCCCCATCACCCCCATGATCTGCTTGTGCAAGGGCATGTCGATCCACCAGCTCTCCCCCTGGGCGACCACGAGGCCATCGTCTTTGAGGATCCGAAAGACGTTGGCGTAAAAGGTACGATTAAAGAGCCCCTCGGCAGGCCCTTCGGGGTCGGTAGAGTCCACCAGAACGATATCGTATTGTTTGGGTTGACAATTCTTGACGAACTCGATCCCATCACCGATGGTGAGATTGAGTCTGGGATTCTCCCAATCGCCGATGTGGGGGAAGTACTCTTTGGAGATTTTCACTACCTCCTCGTCGATTTCCACCATGTCTACGTGAACCTCTGGGTGGCGCAACACCTCCTTGGCCACGCCCCCATCTCCCCCACCGATGACCAAGACCCGCTTGGGATCTTTGTGGGTGCACATGGCCACATGGGCCATCATCTCATGGTAGATGAACTCATCCTTGTCGCAGAGCATCCCGTGGCCGTCGATGACCAATACGTTGCCAAACTCTTTGGAGCGGTAGACCTCGATCTTCTGGTACGGACTTTGGACTTCGGCCAACTTCTCCTCGACTCTGATCGCCTGTTTAAAAAAGTCGTTGTGGGTCTCTTCAAACCACATGGTCACCCCCGAATTGAGAGATTTTTTGTCCTAATTGTAGCGCAATTTAGTGGGATTTTGCTGAAATTGTCGATATAATTAGAGGAAAAATTGGAAAGGAGGCTCCAATGTGTGGTGATCGAATGCAGCGGATCCTCATGGCGATCATGTTGGGATTGACCATGTATCTCTTCGCCTTGGGGCGAACCGATCAGACCATGTTTCAAATCGCCGTGGTTTTGCAAACCTTCATGATCGTCATGATCTTGATCTTTGCCTTCACCAATTTCTGTCCCAGCCTCTGGTTTTTCAACAAGGTCTTTGGCAAGTGCCAGTGGGAGAAGGAGTAGGGGACTCCCCCTCTCCTAGGCGAAGAAGTGCCCCTGGACTAGAAGAACCACTGGGTGGTCAACTTGTAGCGGGAGATCCGCTGGTTTCCAATCGCTTCCCCATACCGATCCCGCTGGATAGCGAATCCTACCTTCGTGCTGTTGCCCCGTAGGTACCAATTAAACCCGAAAATTTTGGAGGTGAGGGTGTAGCCACTGGCCCCTTTGAAGCGGTTCCAGCGCTCGTAGCGGAAGAAGGGGGCCAGATAGGCCAACTCGGGCATGCAATATTCTCCGGTGAGGTACCATCCGTAGGATTCTCCCTGGACATCGGGGGCTTGGAAGAAGTCCTGGACAACGCCATCGAACTTGAAGTACTCCCCTTGCAAGAAGAGCCCGTAGTAGTGCATGGAGGCTTCGAGGTTGAGGAGTTTGTGGTCGATGGTGTAGCCGTTGTAGTGGATTTGGGGGCTCACCCAGTAGGCGGCTCCCACTTCCAGGTGTTTCCCCTGGGCGAAGTAGGTCTCGGTCCGCTTACGCTCCTCCCAGCCGTCGAAGGGAGAGAGCCAGATCTTCCCTCCGTAGAAGAAGCGTTTCTGGGTGAAGTCCCCCTCGAAGTGGTGACCCGCGGCGTCGTAGAACTTGCCAGAATGGACCCCATCCCCGATGGCCAACTGGTAGTGGATCTTCTTGCGATAATCCCCGTAGATCTGGGCGTTGGTGGCCCTGCGGTTGTGGGAGATGTATTGGGCCGCCATATCGGCGACATGGGGGCGGTCGTAGTGGATGACCCAGGCCGATTTGACCGTCTCGGTTCGGGAGACGTCGATCTTGGCCCGGTAGAACTTGAAGTTGACCAAGGAGGTACCAAAGGGCTTTTTGATCTTCAAATAGGCGTCTCCCACCTGGAGTTTTTGCTCCCCCTTGTCCCGATAGTTGCTCTTGTCGTTGCGTAGGTCCATGGTGAAGGAGGTGTGCTTCCCGAAACCGGCCCCGATCTCGAGGCGGACCCGACGCAAGTAGCCATCTAGAAAATCGGCCTTTTCTCCCTGGTCGTAGTCGATTTCTTTGTAGCGTTCAAAGGTTCCCTGGAGGCGAACCCCAACTTTGAGGTAGGTATCTGGATCGTCGAAGGGGCGGATCTTCAAGTTGGGATGGGTTTCACGACCGAGGGGGAAGGTGGGGGAGTCGGGATTGAGGAGGGTGATGGAGCTCTTGATCCCAAGTTCACGTTCGACCTGCTGGACCACCTGTTTCCCGAGGCGTCGCTCTACCTCTTGCTCGACAAGCTCTTCTACCTCATCGACACCGATGAAGCGCCCCACTGGAATCCGTCCAGGTCCTGGCTCGGTGTAGAGGGCTCCAGTGGCGCGATCCTTGTAGAGGGTGATGGGGGCTCCGTGGAGGAAGAGGGCAAGGGAAAGGGCGATGGGAATCGATCGCACGGCAACTCCTTTGGAAAAAGTTTGCAGCTATTATCTCCATCGATCCTGAAAGTTGACTAAATCGATGGAGATCGAGGTCAAAAAGGTGAAGATTGTAACCTTTCGTAAATGGCAGCGATGGCCTCTTTGGCCCGCAGGGGCAAGGGGATGGTGGCCCCTTCAGGTTCGGCTGGATTGATCCGGATGAGGGGAGCTTGGAAGCGCCCTTGAATCTCTTCGTCCATCATCCGAATCGTTGGTACCCCTGTTCCGGCCCCGATCTCTACGATGACCAGGTCCCCATGGGCCCGGTTCAAGAAGCTGGCAAAGTGCTCCTCTTGCTCCCGGGCCCGCGAGTCGATCCAGGCCCAATCGCCAAACATCAAGATATTGGGGCGGGCGATGGCGTGGCAAAAGGGGCAGCGGGGAAGGGGTTCTTGGGCCTTGAAGCGCTCCATATCGATGGTCACTTGGACTTTGTCGGCGCTCCAGATGGTCTCCTGGCAGGGGGTGGTGCACTGGAGGTAGTGGATGGAGCCATGGACCTCGTAGATTTTGTGGGGGGCGTAGCCGGCCTTTTGGAAGTGGCCATCCACATTGGAGGTGAGGACGAAGTAGTCCCGCTTTCGTCGGGCTATCTCGAGGAGTTGGAAAAAGCCTTGGTGGGGTTTGGTGGTGCGATAGAGCTGGAGCCTGTGGCCGTAGAAGGCCCAGGCTAGAGAGGGATCTTCCTGGAACCAGCGAGGGTTGGCCAGCTGGGCGAAGGAGAGCCCCAGCTTCTTGGCGATGGGGTAGGCCCGCCAAAACCCCTCTCTCCCCCGAAAGTCTGGAAGACCGCTATCGACCCCCATCCCTGCCCCTGCGCTAATAAGGAGGAAGGAGGCCTCCCGAATCGCTCTGACCGCCTCATCGAGCTCTTTGAACATGGGCTTCCTTTGTGTTATAGTTGTGGAAAAAAGGAGGATTGATGGGAGAGCAGATCAAGGTTGCAGCTATCATCTTCCTCGCCCTCTCGGCCATGGTGATGTTGGGGAAGTGGCTGGCCTGGCAGCTGGCCGGCTAGGCCCATTCACCGACCCCTTTGCGCTCCATCACCCAGTGGAAGTAGAGGGCCATGACGAAGAAGGGGGTGAAGAAGCTGATAATGGGGATGAAGTTGAGCAACCCGGCAAGGAGTGCCGTGGCAAAGAGGATGAGCCGCTCCTCGTGTAACTTTTCATACTCCTCCCAGGTGCAAAAGAGGGAACAAACCCCCAAAAGGGCCGACTCCTTGTAGAGCCAGGCCCAGAGGAACCAGACCACGAGGAAGTTGGCTATCGGAATGAAGAGGAGTGGAATGGAGAGGATGGAGAGGGTGAAGAAGAGGAAGAGGTCCAATCCGAGTCTGGAGTAGGGGCGGGCCTCCATGAGGCGCGAAGGGGATTGGAAGGAGGGGTAGTGCTTTTCCAAGAGGGCCGTGAGAAAGGGCTCTCGAAAGAGGAAGACCACCAGATACTCGCTCATGAGGAAGAGGTTGTAGAAGATGTAGAGGGCCAAAAGGGTGGCGATCCCCTTGGCGACGGTCTGGAAGGGAAGGATGGTCAAGAGGTATTCGATTTGGCCGTTGATTGTGGGCCAATTGGCGAAAAAGATGAAGGTCCAGAAGAGAGCGAGGAAGAAGATGAGGGTAAAGTTGATAGCTTCAAACTTGCTCTCCTGCTTTTGGGCCAGGAAGAGGCCGCTGAAAAGGCCGATGATGAGGGCGTAGCTGATGAGAACCACCCCGAACCAGAGGAAGAAAGTGAGGATAAAGGCCCCGTTGGCCCGGACCAGAGAGAAGGGGACCCAATCGATGATCCGGGAGGTAAGGGCGACCATCGGATCCCACAAGAGCCAGCCCAGGGCGAGCCAGAGGAGAGCAACGGGGATGGCGGTGACGAGGGCGAGTTTGATGGTCTCCAGGGAGAGGATGTCCCGAACGGCTTTTATGAGGTGGCGGTTGATCTGCATTGTCGCTCCTGTGCCAAGAGGTGGTGGATCTGTTCATATTGTAGCGGCTTTGACTTAATGTATCCCTGATAGAGGTGGCAGCCCAGCCTTCGCAAGAAGGCCAGCTGGCTTGGCTCTTCCACCCCCTCGGCCACCAGTTCCAGATTGAATCCCTTGGCTATGGAGACGATGGTGTGGACCAGGGCGGCGTCGTCCCGATCGTCGGGGAGGCCCCGGATGAAGGTGCGATCGATCTTGAGGGTGGTGAAGGGGAGGTATTTGAGGTAGGAGAGGGAGGAGTAGCCGGTACCAAAGTCGTCGATAGCCAATTGGAACCCAAGTTTGCGGAGCTCTCTCATAATTTCCCTGGCCTGCTCCTTGTTGTTGATGAAGATCGATTCGGTGATCTCCAACTCGATGGCCTCGAAGGGGATGTCGTGGAGCTTGGCCAATTTGGTGATGGTGGCGATGAAGTCGGGCTCGTTGAACTGGCGGATGGAGATGTTGATGGCGATGCGCTCCAGATCGAAGGATTCCCGGAGACGGCGAAAATCTTCGAGGGCCCGGTTGATCCCCCAAGCCCCAATTTCTAGAATTGCCCCACACTCCTCGGCGATCTGGATCATCTCTTCCACCCCGACATCCTTGAAGCGGTGGTTGTTCCAGCGTAACAGTGCCTCCAGGGCGATGGTGCGATCCTCCTGGAGGGAGACGATGGGCTGGTAGTGGAGGGTGAGCTCCCCATTTTTCACCGCATTCCGAAGGGCACTTTCAATCTCCAGGCGCCGTTTGATCCACTGATCCATCTCCTTTTGGAAAAATTGGGTGTTGTTCTTGCCCATCCGCTTGGCCTGGTACATGGCGATATCGGCAAATTTGACGATCTCGTAGGGGTCGGTGGAGGCCTCTTCCACCAGGACCACGCCGATACTGCTGGTCAGGCGTAAAGTCAAGGGGGCGATATGGATCGGTTTGCAAATTTCCTCATGGAGTTTTTGGGCGATCTTGTGGACGATTTTAGCCGTGGTGGAGCGGTTGGGGTCGAGGTGGTCCAGAACGACGACGAACTCGTCCCCCCCCAGTCGGGCGATGAAGTCACTCCTGCGGATGGCCCGTTTGAGCCGGTTGGAGATCTCCACCAGGATCTGGTCCCCGACATGGTGGCCCAGGGAGTCGTTGATGTTCTTGAAATCGTCCAGATCGACGAAGAGGACCGCAAAACTCTCTTGCTGGGTGGCGATGCGCTGGAGGGCCTGGTGGAGGTATTCGAAGAGGGAGGAGCGGTTGGGGATCTTGGTGAGGTGGTCGTAGCGGGCTTGGTACTCGGTCTGTTGGAGGAGTTTGCGCTCTTTGGTGATGTCGCTGACAATCCCTACCGCTCCCAGGAGCCGTTTGCCCTGGATGATGGGGGAGGAGAGGAGCTTGAGGTGGCGCTCATTCAGTTCGATGTAGCGCTCCTGGCTCTCCTTGCATCCTAGATGGTCGGCAAGGGTTGCTGGAAGCTGTTTGGTCTGGGGATCGAGTTGGGTCATCTCGAAGAAGCTCCGATTCGCGTCGATGAGGCGGTAGTCTTCGTCGTAGAAGAAGATCCCAACAGGAGAGTGTTCAAAGACCGCCTTGAGGCGCTCTTGGGTCTGGTGGGCCATGTTCTTTTCGATCAGGTATTTCTGCTTGGTGACCAGGAGTTGGAGGAATTGGCGGTGGAGCCGTTTGGCCATGGCCACCATGAAGATGTAGAAGAAGAGCAAAAGCAGGGCCAGCTCGTAAGCGTAGGTCTCTCCCTTGGTGATGAGAACCCCGGTGTAGATGAGGAGGGGAAGGCTTAAAAAGGTGAGGGCCGCTTTGAGGTAGGGAGCCAGACTCAAAGCTCCCCCCACCGTGACCCCCACATAGATGGCGGCAAGCAGGGCCAAAGGGGCCAGATCGTCGACCCATAGGGCAAAGAGGGCAGCGAAAGACCACAAGAGGGTGGAGAGGATCAAGAGGATAAAAAAGCGCCGCTCCCATCGTTTCGGCTCTTGGATCCCCCTTTGGCGCTGGTAGAGGAGAAGATCGAGGAAACGGGCACCAGTGACCAGGAGCATGGCGATGAACCATACGAGGAGGAGGGTTGGGGAGGGCACGTAGCGTTCGTAGACTAAATAGAGGACGATGGTGCTTACGAAAAGTCCCAGGAGGGAGACTTTGAGGTTCTTGTAAACCAGATCGAGAAGCTCTTTGTTGAAATCCCGCTCCATTGCTACATATAGGCCTCTAATGCCTTGGGAATGGCGATGGTGCCATCGCTACGCTGGTAATTTTCCATGATGGCCACGAGGGTTCGCCCAACGGCGAGACTAGAGCCGTTGAGGGTGTGGACGAGCCGGTTCCGCTTGCCGTCTTTGTAGCGGATTTTGGCCCGCCTGGCCTGAAAATCCCGGGTGTTGGAGATGGAGCTGATCTCCCGGTAGCGCCCTTGGCCAGGGAGCCAGACCTCCAGGTCGATGGTCTTGGCCGCGCTAAATCCCAAATCCCCAGTGCACAACAAGACTTTACGGTGGGGTAGTCCCAAGCGAACCAAGAGATCGCTGGCGCAAGCCACCATCTCTTGGAGCATCTCTTCACTCTGCTCGGGGCGGCAGATGGCTACCAGCTCGACCTTGTCAAATTGGTGCTGGCGGATGATCCCCCGCACATCCCGGCCACCGCTTCCAGCCTCTTTGCGAAAACAGGGGGTATAGGCGGTAAGGCGGATGGGATCGTCAAGGTCCGGGATGATCTCGTCTTGGTAGAGGTTGGTGAGGGGGACTTCCGCCGTGGGGATGAGGAAGAGATCTTCATCGCAGACGCGGAAGAGATCTTCTTGGAACTTGGGGAGCTGGCCGGTGCCTGTGAGGGCAGTGCTATTGGCCAGGAAGGGGAGCCACACCTCTTCAAACCCCCACTTGCGGTTGTGGTCGAGCATGAAGTTGATGAGGGCTCGCTCCAGACGGGCCGCCTCTTTTTTCAAGACGACGAATCGGCTCTTGGCGATCTTGACTCCTCTCTCGAAATCCAACCATCCAAGGGCCTCCCCCAACTCCCAGTGCTCCTTGGGCTTGAAGGAGAATCGAGGAGGTTCGAGGACCTCTTCGAGGATGAGGTTCTCCTCCTCTCCGGTCCCAAGGGGAACGTCGGGATCGGGGGGGTTGGGGATCGTGAGGGCCAGCTCGTGGAGCTGTTTTTCAAGGGCGCGGACCACCTCTTGGGCCTTGGCGATCTTGGCCTTGTTGGCCTCAAGCTGGGCCCGTAGGGGGCCAATCTCTTCCCCTTTGCGCTTTAAAAGGCCCAACTCCTTGGAGAGGCGGTTTTGGATGGATTGGAGCTCTTCGAGGTGGCGCTTTTCCTCCTTGTAGCGCTCGAAGAGCTCCTTGAGCTGGGTCAAGAGTTGGTCCGAAACCCCCTTGCTCTGAAGCCTAGGGGCCAGGGAGTCGAAGTCTCGCTCTAAAAGGCGAAGATCGATCATGACGCTCCTTTTCACTCAATCTCGTCGACGAAGGCGCGAAAGAGGCGCCGATGGGTTCGGGAATAGGGGAGGTACTCCGGATGCCACTGGACTCCGATGAGGAAGCGCTCCTCGTGTTCGATACCTTGGATGATCCGGTTGCGATCGTAGGCATTCACCCGGAGCCCGGATCCTAGGGAGGCGATGGCCTGGTGGTGGAGGGCGTTGGCCCGGATCGAGCCGCTTTGGAGGATGGTGCGCAACTTGGTAGTAGGGAGGATCTCGATCTCGTTGAGGGGGAGGGGAGAGTTGGGATGGGGGTAGTTGAGGTCGAGATCGGTCAGATCGGGATGGAGCTTTCCCCCAAAGTAGACATTCATAAGCTGCATTCCTCGACAGATCCCAAGGACTGGAAGGTCCCGCTGGATAGCGATTTCCAGGAGTTCCAGCTCCATGCGGTCCCGCCCCTCGTTGCATATGAGGGAACCCGTGCCCCCATAGAGGTGGGGGCAGATGTCGATTCCTCCGCTGATGACGAGGGCGTCAAACTCCTTGGGACGGCGGCTCGCCTCATGGACGAAGAGGGGAGTAATCCCCTTGTAAAAGGAGAAGATGAGGCGCAAGAAGAGCCAGGCCGTACGGCTCCCCCGTTTGGAGCCGGTTATGACAACTCTTTTACCCACTCCTCCACCCTCTCGATCCAAAGCTCTTTCATGAACCAGTAGGGACTCTGGATGAACTCGATGTAATCGGCCCGCAGCTCTTCGAGGGCCTCCTTGTTTAAGGCTCCCCGCTCCACCAGAGTCCAGACATTGAACTCCTTGGCGATGGACCAATCCTCCTCGTCGATCTTGGAGTTGGGGAGGCGGTAGTGGAAGGTTGGACGGGGTGTGATCTTCTGTTTGGGGAGGCGTTCGAGGATATTAGGGCGCAAATAGACGAAGAGGGGGAGCATATCCAGGGCCCTGTTGCGGGTAGGATTGTAGCGGATGTAATCTTCGATAAGGCCGTCGAGATCGGGGTCGTAGTCCTGTTGGCAGATGAGCTCGATGTAGTCCTGGTCGAAGGGCTCGATGAACCAGCTCAACTTTCGGGTCAAATCGACCTGGATATACTCCTTGATCCAATCTTGCATCAGCACGAAGGCTCGAAGGAGGTCCCGGAGCTCCTTGGCTTCGTAGGTATAGGTCTCGATGTTGATGTGCATGCCGAAGGCGTAGAGAATCGAAGCGCTCGTACCCAAGGCTCCACACCGTTTGAGCTCTATCCGGAGCTCCTCGACAAGCTCCAACTGGCTAAAAGGAATGGGTGGAGTGACGATCTCGTAGGGGACGACGATCTCGCTCAAGGAGTAGACCAGCTCTTTGAAGAGATCGGCCTCTTTGAAAAGGTAGTTCTGGTGGGAGGAGCGGAGGTAGACCGAGTCGATGTAGATGCTAAAGTCTCCAAACTTCGTCCCGACGACCCGGACCTCATATTCGTCGATCTCTTGGAGCTCCCCGCCAAAGAGCTGGACGATGATGGCTCCGCTCTCTTTGGGGCGCAGGCCGGTATATTCGATCTCAAATCCGGCATGGCGCTCCTTCCCCCCCGGTGCTTGGGTGATGGGTGGCAGGGAGAACATCAGGGCTCTTTGGGACAGCTCAGCTCGACGGCGATCCGGATAATGCTCTCGTCACCCTCTTCGTAAGCGAAGAAGCGGTGCTTCTTGCACCAGGTGGCATTGGCGTGGTTGGCCAGACGGAGGGCTTCCCGTTCCGCCTCCTCCTTGGTCTTGAAGGTGGGCTCGAGCCAACGCTCCTTGAGGATGGGATCCTTCTTGGCACATCCACACAACTTATCCATTTCGATGCGATACATCTCATACCCCCCAAATCTTTTTTGCCACTATTATACCAAGTATCGTCGCCCCGAGGCTCAGGGAGAGGTTGAAAAGGATGTTCATGAGGGCTTTGCCGATGGCTCCCTGGTCGAGCATGAGGTAGGTTTCGAGGGAGAAGGTGCTAAAGGTGGTGAGGGCTCCGAGGAAGCCAGTGATGGCGAAGGCCCGAAGCTGTGGATGGAGTCCCTCTTGAAAGGCGACAAAGAGGAGACCGATGAGAAAGCTCCCAAGGACATTGACGCTCAAGGTTCCCCAGGGGAAGAGGGAGCCGCTCATGCGCTGAATCCAGCTGGTGAGCAGAAAGCGTCCCAGAGCCCCGAGGAACCCCCCGAGTCCAACGCCAAGGAGCAACTCCCACCTCATGGGGCAAATCGCGGATGTTTGTAGGCGATCACCTCCACATCCTCCAGGGTGATGAGTCCCTCGTGCAAACGGGGTTCGAGCTGGTTGAGAAAGCCTCTGATCTTGGCCTCGGTGTCGATGATCTCGATGATGATCGGGAGCTTTTGGCCCAGACTCCAGATCTCGAAGCTATGGATCTGGCTATGGGCTCCCATCCCGGCGATTCCCCTCAAAGCGGTGGCCCCGGCGAGTCCATACTCTTTGGCCAAAAGGAGGATCTCCTCCCACAAGAGCCCCTTCTCCCCCCGATCGTCACTGTCGAGATAGATACGCAGCCGTTTGCGCTCTCCGATATAGCGCTTCATTGGGTTGCTCCCAGGACGGTGGAGTTGACCTCCTCCATCTTGGCTTGGGCCAGCTTTCTCGCCTGGGCGTTTCCTTGAGCCACCACCTCTTGGAGGAGTTTTGATCCAATGCGCTCCCTCTTTTCCCGGATAGGGGCCAGGGTCTCATCGATGGCGGCGGCGCACCACCGTTTACACTCGACGCAGCCGATCGTTCCGCTCCGACATCCCTCTTCTACTTGGGCGATGGTTGCCGGATCGCTGAAGGCCTTGTGATATCCATAGACGACGCACACCTCCGGATTGCCCGGATCGTTTTTACGGATTCGCTGGGGATCGGTCTTGGCGGCCCGCACCTTTTGCCAGATGGATTCGGGCTCTTCGTCGAGGTAGATGGCATTCCCGTAACTCTTGCTCATCTTGCGCCCGTCGATTCCCAGAAGGCGGGGGGTTGGGCTCAAGATCTCTTGGGGCTCTTTGAAGATGGGGCGCTCCTTGCATCCGAAGAGGTGGTGGAAACGGCGCACGATCTCCCTGGCAATTTCAAGATGGGGGCGCTGGTCCTCTCCGATTGGGACCCCCTCGGCTTCGTAGAGGACGATATCGGCGGTCTGCAAGACGGGGTAGGTCAAGAAGCCTGCGGTGTGGATCTCCTTGTGTTTGATCTGCTCGAGCTGGTCCTTGTAGGTGGGGTTGCGCTCAAGCCAGCCGATGGGGGTGATCATGTTCAAAAGGAGGTAGAGCTCGGCGTGCTCCTTGATGGCGCTCTGGATAAAAAGGAGGCTCTTTTCTGGATCGATCCCGACGGCCATCCATGTGCGAATGAGCTCCAAAGAGAGCTCCTCCAAGTTCAACTTCTCCTCGTAGCTGGTGGATAGAGCGTGCCAATCGGCGACGAAAAAGAGACTCTCATGCTCCTGGGCCAGTTCGAGCCACTTCTTCAAGACCCCGACATAGTGGCCGATGTGCAACTTTCCAGTTGGTCGCATTCCGCTAACAATTCTCATCCTTCCCCTCCCTCTTCTGTTTCACGCTCCCCACGCTTCTTGGGGTTGAGAATGACTGGGGTGCCCTCCAGGTCGAAGTGTTCTCTAAGTTGGTTGGTGAGGTAGCGCTTGTATGTGAAATGGAGGCCCTCTGGGCGGTTCATGACCAAGGAGATCTTCGGGGGCTTGGTAGCGTACTGGCTGGCATAGAGGATCTTGACCGGTTTGCCGTGCAGAGCTGGAATCGGGTGGCGTAGCTGGGCTTCCTGGATCACCTTATTGAGCTGGGAGGTTGGGATCCACTGGCTATAGTTGCGATAGACCCGGACGATGAGGTCGTAGAGCCGATCCACCCGTTTGCGGGTCTTGGCGCTTACGGTGATGATAGGCGCGAAGGAGAGGTATTTGAAGCGATCCCGCACCTCCTTGACCATCTCCTCGTAGGATTTTTGGGCGATATCCCACTTGTTCAAGACGATGATAGCCCCCAACTTGTAGCGGTCGATCAACCCTCCGATGCGTTCATCCTGTTCAGTGATCCCCTGGCTGGCATCGAGGACCAGGAGGGCCAGGTCGGCCCGTTCCAACATCTTCTGGGTCCGATTGAGGGCGTATTTCTCCAATCCAACAATCTTCCCCCGGCGGCGGATTCCCGCAGTATCGACGAAGGTCAAGAGCCACTCCCCGTAGGGGATGGTCTCGTCTACGGTGTCGATGGTTGTCCCTGCCTGCTCGCTCACAATGGAGCGCTCCTCCTTCAGCAAGGCGTTCAAAAGGGAGCTCTTGCCCACATTGACCCGACCCAGGATCGCCACATGGATCTGATGGTCTTCTTCTCCTCCCCCTTCCTCCTGGCTGGCTAGAAAGCTCTCCAGGTCGAGCTCTTCATCCTCTTCCAGTTGGAGGGTGGTCTTGGGGGGAAGTTTGGAGGCGATCCAGTCCAAGAGCTTGCCGATCTTGCGGTTGTGGCTCACTGAGATGGGGAAGATCGGATCGATGCCGAAGGAGTAGAACTCCCAGACCCGCTCTTCGTCCCGGTCATTGTCGATCTTGTTGACCACGAGGGCCAGGGGTTTGCCTAGGCGCTGGAGCTGGTGGAGGAGCTTGCGGTCCTCCTCGTCTGGGAGCCTTTTACCATCGACCATGTAGAGGATGATGTCGGCCTCTTTGGCCGTTTCCAAGGACTTTCGGCGCACCTTGGCGAAGAGTTCATCCCGCTCTTCCAGTCCTCCCGTATCGATGAGCTCCACCTCCCGCTCCCCGATGGAGACGACCCGTCGCTTCACGTCCCGGGTCGTCCCAGCCTCGTCGCTTACGATAGCGTCCCGCTCTCGCAAGAGCCGGTTGAAGAGGGAGCTCTTGCCCACATTGGGCTTTCCGATGATGGCTATTTTTTCCATAACTCCTCTGGTACCTTCTCGATGTAGAGCGACTCGCTCGGGAAGGCGAAGTCACTGCCATGCCGCGCCACGATCTCCATGATCTTGAGGTTGATATCCTCCCGAATGGCGAGATACTTGGCCCAATTGGCTGTATTGGTGAAGCAGTAGATGAAAATGCTCAGTTCACTGGCTCCAAACTCGTCGAAATAGACCAGGAGAGTCGCATTTTTCGCAATACCTGGATGGGATTGTAGCATATTTCGCAGATCCTGGACAATTGCCACCATCTGCTCTCTCGTAGTGGAGTAGACGAGGCCGATGCGCATCTTGATCCGGCGCATGTTGCGCCGGGAGAAGTTTTCGATGGGGTTGTTGGCGATGTACTGGTTGGGGACGGTGACGAGGGACTTTTGGAAGGTGCGAATCTTGGTGGTTCGCAAGCCGATCTCCTCGACGGTTCCTTCGACACTGCCAACCTTGACCCAGTCATCGATTTTCAAGGCCCGATCGGCTAGGATCGAGAGCCCCCCAAAGAGGTTGGCCGCCGTATCCTTTGCCGCCAGGGCGAAGGCGAGACCCCCCAGTCCCAGGGAGGCGAGGAAGGCGCTGACATTGATGTCCCAGGTTTGGAGGATGGAGACCAGCCCGATGGCGAAGATGAAGATCTTCAAACTCTTGACGAAGAAGGCTCCGATCTCCCGATAGAGCTCCTTCCCAAACTTCCTGGCGAAGCGGTAGACCGTCTCATCCAGAAGCCCCACCAGGTTGTAGAAGAGCCAGAAGATGACGAAGATGACCAGGCTCTTGATGATGCGCTGGCTCGTTTCGTTCTGGAGTCCCGCGATGTCGAAGGCGAAGTAGAGTCCGATGATGATGAAGGTGAACTTGAGGGGGCCTTCGACCATCTTGATCAGCTTGTCGTCGATGGTGGTACTGGTCTTGTTGGTAAGGTGGTAGATGGAGCGGAGGATCAAGAGGGTAAAGAGGCGGCGAAAGAGCAAGAAGAGGAGGAAGACCCCCAACCCTTGGGCGAAGCGGTAGAGGGGGATTCCAAGGACGGAGTTGGCATGGAGGAAGGTGAGAAGCTCATCTTTGATGGTGAGCCAGAGGGCGTACTTGCGGCCCATGCGCAGGGTAATGGCCCGGTCCAAAAGCTCCTCCAGGCTCTCGATAAAGGCCGGATCGGCCCCCTCTTGCTCCAGGAATTGGAGGATCTCCCGCTTGATTTGGAAGACCTGTTGATCCTTTCGTTTGAGGGCCTCGAAGAATTGGGCCAGCCGCAGGGCGAGGGCTTGGCGTAGGAGCTTCTCCTTTTGGGCTTGGAGGCTGACCAGGCGCTTGTTGACCCTGGCCAAGCGCTCCTGGCTCCCGAGGATGCGGTAACGCTCCCCTTCGATCTCATATTTGCGAATCCCTTTATCGAGGCGCTCGATCCGTTTGAGGAGGGTCTTGTAGGCCGATGGGTCGTAGTGGAAGGTGTATCGGTCGAGGTTGGCAAGGAGCTCCTCCAGCCAGGCGGGACTTTGCCCTATGATGGCGTCGATGTGCTTTTGGTTGCGCTCTTGCTGTTTGAAGTAGTAGGCATATTCCAAGCTCAAAGTCAAAGAGCTGTTCTCATCGACTTCTTGGATCTCCTCTTCGATGTCCTCGAGCTGGGTTTGGAGTTTGCGATTTTCCTCCTGGAGCCGTTTGGAGTGGGTGAGGAGGTCTCCTATGGAAAGGAAGGTGTCGATCAAAGCCTTGCCATCTTTTGGCTTGAGGCGTTTGGGATCGATGAGCTCCTCATCCCTCTGCTCTAGAGTGATGATGCGATCGACTAGGGTCTTTTGGAGACGATAGTCTGGGCGGCTCTTGTTGAGCTCCTTGGCAAGCTGGCGATAGAAGGTGAGGTTGTGCTCCTTGACGATGGTCCAGTTCAAGTCGGCTCCGTAAAGGCCGAGAGCGACGAGTAAAAGCACCACAATATGGGCCATCTCTCTCCTTGAGAAAGTTTTGTTACAATTGTAGCAGTTCAAAGCTAAAGAGGGTATTATGCGTCCGTTACTCTTTGTGCTCATCTGCACGGCGGTGCTCCTAGCTCACGAGGTCGAAGCCCTTTATAAAGTGCGCTATGGCCTCTTTGGTCGGGTGGGAATAGCCCAGGCCAAGATGGAGCAAAACGCCACCGGTTATCGAATCGTCGTAGAGGGAAAGGCCACCGGTTTGGCAGGGGTGTTGAGTGGAGGGCGGATTGAGCGTTATGAGAGTCGTGGGCGGGTAGTCGACGGGAAGCTGGTTCCCGATTATTTCGTCAAGATCCGTCAAAATAGAAACAAGCGCTCGGTCAAAGAGTTCTTCTTCAACCACGCCAAGGGGGAGGTCACGATCACCAAGCGCAACTACAAGAAGGGAAAGCTGGTGGCCACGACCCACAGCAAGCTTCCCTACTATGCCCCCAACGATCTGCTCAGCCTCTACTTCAATATCGCCCCCACCCTCCACACCCTCCAGGGGCAACAACGCTTCTATGCGGTTGGAGGGGATCGAAACAGCGGGGCCGTCGACATCATCGCCCCTACGGGCAAGGAGTTGGCCAAGCTCAAACGGCTCCTTAAGGTGGATGGAACCTACCTCATCGCCGTCATCCACCAGAAGATCTTTGCCAGCAAGGAGGGGCGACTCTACATCGTCCTCGATTCCGATGGCATCGCCAAAAAGGCCCTTTTGAAGGATGTAATCCTCTTTGGAGACATCGTTGGGAAGTTGGTGGAGAAAAAGGTTCATCCATAGGATCGACCAGGGGGTGGCCTCGATGCTCCTGGCCTCCCTCCTTTTTGCGACAATGGGGCTCTTTGCCAAGCTCCTCTCCCAGCGTCTCCCTTCGGTGGAGATCGTCTTCTTCCGCAACCTCTTCGGCCTCGTACTGGTGGGTCTCTCCCTCTACCACGCTCCACCCCTTCAACGGGGCGGTCGGCCTTGGCTCCTCCTCTTTCGGGGGCTCATGGGCTTTCTCGCTCTTTTGCTCTTCTTCTACACCATCGCCCATATCCCCTTGGCTGAGGCCATGACCTATTCCAAGACCTCCCCCATCTGGACGGCAATCTTTGCCACCCTCTTCCTCAAGGAGCTCCTCACTCCAATCCAGTGGCTTGCCATCGCCTTGGGATTTGGGGGGATGGTCCTCGTCACCGATCCCTTCACGACCCCCTTCGACCGGTACGACCTCTTGGGACTTCTCAGTGGCGTAGGGGCGGCTCTGGCCTATACCAGCGTCCGGGAACTGCGCTCCTATTACGATACCCGGACCATCGTCCTCTCCTTCATGACCGTTGGAACCTTAGGACCCCTCGTACTCATGGGTCTTGCTCCCCTTTTCCATCCCCCCTGGCTCGACTTTCTCCTTGCCCCCTTCTTCCTTCCTCAAGGTATCGAGTGGCTCTTCATCTGTGCCATGGGACTTTTGGCGACCCTGGCCCAGCTCCTCATGACCAGGGCCTATGGCCTCACCAAGGCCGGTATCGTCGGAGCGGTGAGCTATACCAATATCCTCTTCTCCCTCCTCCTGGGGCTCCTCTTCCTTGGGGAACCCCTTCCAAGCGGGCCACAATTTTTGGGTATAATCTCCATAACCGTCGGGGGTATCCTCGTAGCGCGCAAATAGGCGCCAGATCAACTATTGCAAAGGGAGACCATGATTCTCATCGCAGGCCCGTGTGTCATCGAATCGAAGGAGCAGCTGGAGATCATCGCCGGTGAGCTCCGGGAACTGCGCAAGAGTAAAGAGATCGATTTTTACTTCAAGGCCAGCTTCGATAAGGCCAACCGGACCAGTTTGGAGAGCTACCGGGGACCGGGATTGGAGGCGGGACTCCAAATGCTCGCCGATATCAAGGAGCTCTTTGGCTACAAGATCCTCACCGATGTCCACGAAACCTCCCAGGTCGAAGCCGTTGCCCAGGTGGCCGATGCCATCCAGATCCCAGCCTTCCTCTGTCGCCAGACCGATCTCCTGGTGGCCGTGGCCAAGACCGGAAAGCGGATCAACATCAAGAAGGGGCAGTTCATGAACCCCGCCGACATGCGCTATAGCCTCTACAAAGTCCTCAAAACCCAAGGCGAGGAGATCGTCGACTATGAGACCAGCAAGAGGCGGGGGGTCTGGCTTACCGAGCGGGGGACCTTCTTCGGCTATGGAGATCTGGTGGTGGATTATCGCTCCTTGCCGATTATGCGCCGGTTTGCCCCAGTCATCTTCGATGCGACCCACTCGGTCCAGAAGCCGGGAGGAGCCAACGGGAAGAGCGGAGGGAATAGGGAGTTCGTCGAGCCCCTTGCCCTGGCTGCGGCAAGTGTGGGGGTCGATGGCTTCTTCTTCGAAGTGCACCACGATCCGGACAACGCCTTGAGCGATGGACCCAACATGATCACACCCGAAAAGCTCAAAGCCATTTTGGAGAAGATCTTTGCCATCAAAGAGACACTAGGAGTCTAGATGCAGCGTATCGAGGGACGATTACAGCTTACCGGCACGGAACGGGTAGCCATCATCGCCAGCCGCTTCAACCACCTCATCACCGACCGGCTCGTGGAGGGGGCTCAGGATGCCTTTTTGCGCCATGGAGGGGACGGGGAGCGTCTCGATCTCATCCTCGTTCCTGGAGCCTTCGAAATCCCCTTCGCCCTAGATCGGGTCCTGGCTGGGGGGAGATATGATGGGGTCTGCTGTTTGGGGGCTATCATCCGGGGAGCAACCCCCCACTTCGACTATGTTGCAGCCGAAGCGACCAAGGGAATTGCCAATACGACCCTCAAGTATGCCAAGCCGGTCACCTTCGGCCTTTTGACCACCAATACCATCGAGCAGGCGATCGAGCGGGCCGGAACCAAAGTGGGGAACAAGGGGTTCGAGGCAATGGTCGGACTCATCGAGCTTATCGACTTGTACAGGAGCATCTGATGGCAACGCGACACCAGGCGAGGGAGGCGGTGGTCGGTCTCTTGTATGCTTACGACCTGGGCAACCCCGAAATTGCCAAGTTTGCCCAGGAGATTTTGGAAGAGCGCAAAATCCGAAACAAACAGCGGGCTTTCGCCCTCTCCCTCTTCACCGGCACCTTGGACAACCTTCCCAAGATTGACGAGCAGATTGAAAAGCATTTGGAGAGCTGGGAAATGGATCGCTTGGGCCATGTGGAAAAGGCGATCTTGCGTCTTGGGACCTACGAGCTTCTCTTTAGCGATTTGGACAAGGCCATTGCTATCAATGAGGCGGTGGAGCTGGCCAAGGAGCTTGGGGGTGATCAGGCGCCCAAATTCGTCAACGGGGTTTTGGACGCCATCGCCAAGGAGCAAGAGGGCGTCAAGAGGCAAGAGAAGGAGGGGTGATGGAGACCCTCGCCCCTAGCCGTTCAAGTTTTTCCCCCCCTTCCAAGAGGCTCACCAAGGCCCATGCCCTCGACCTCTTGCGCAATGCCCCCCTCAAGGAGTTGGGGCAAATGGCCCTCGAGCGCAAGCGCCAACTCCATCCCAACCGTATTACCACCTTCATCGTCGATCGTAACATCAACTACACCAACATCTGCTGGGTCGATTGCCACTTTTGCGCCTTCTACCGCAAACCTGGGGACCCGGATGCCTATCTCCTCTCCTTCGAGGAGATCGACGAAAAGATCGAGGAGCTCCTGGCCATTGGGGGAACCCAGATCCTCTTCCAGGGTGGGGTCCATCCGAAGCTAGGGATCGAGTACTACGAGGCCTTGATAGAGCATATCCACACCAAATATCCCCAGATCACCATCCACGGCTTTAGCGCCGTCGAGATTGCTTACATCGCCAAGAAGAGCAATCTCTCCTACACCCAGGTCCTACGTCGCCTCCAGGCAAAGGGGCTCTCCTCCATTCCAGGAGCTGGCGCCGAGATCCTCAGCGATCGGGTTCGGGCTATCATCAGTCCCAACAAGCTTACCAGCGACCAGTGGCTCCAGATCCATGAAGCCGCCCATGAAATTGGGATGAAGAGTACTGCTACCATGATGTACGGGAGCGTTGAGAGGGATGAGGAGATCATCGAACATTGGGATCGCATCCGCGACCTCCAAGATCGCACTGGAGGTTTTCGCGCCTTCATCATGTGGAGTTTCCAGCCCAGAAACACCCGTTTGTGGAGGGAGGGAGTGGTGAAGTTCAAGAGTAGCCCCAACCGCTACCTCCGCTTGCTCGCTTTAAGCCGCCTCTTTTTGGACAATATTCCCAACATCCAGTCCTCCTGGGTGACCCAAGGGAGCCATGTAGGACAGCTAGCCCTCCTCTTTGGGGCCAACGACTTGGGATCGACGATGATGGAGGAGAATGTGGTCCGGGCGGCTGGGGCGCAACATAGGATGAACCAGGCCGAGATGATCCGCCTCATCAAGGATGTGGGGGAGATTCCAGCCAAGCGGAACACCGCCTACGAAATTCTGGAGGTCTACCAGTGAGATGGATCGTCTGGATAGGACTACTACTGCAAGGGATGCTCATGAGTGCGACCCTCCACTTTCTCGACGCCAATGGGACCAAAGTTCCGATGATCTTCGAGGAGGACCGATCTTTGCCTCTGGTCACCCTCCAACTCATCTTTCAAAAGAGTGGTTCCATTGAGGATGGTAACCGGAGTGGATTAGCCCGGCTCAGCGCCAAGATGTTGGCTCAAGGGAGCCGCAAGCTTGGAAACATCGGCTTTGCCAAGGCCCTAGAGGAGCGGGCCATCCGCTTTGGAACCCATGCTGGGGTGGAGACCCTTGTCGTGGAGATGAGTGCCCTCAAGGAGCACTTTCCCAGGGGTATCGAGCTTTTAGTCGAACTTCTTCGAGATCCCAACTTGACCAAGGAGAGCTTGGAGCAGGTCAAGACCACCACCATCGGTGCCCTCATGCGGAAGCGGAGTGATTACGACTACATTGCCAGCGTCAACTTGAAGCGCCTCCTCTTTGAAGGCACTCCCCTTCAAAATCCAAGTGATGGGACGCCAGAGACCATTGGGCAGATCACGCTAGAGGATATCCGCTCCTTCCTGGCTACCCACCTCGTCCAAGCCAGGGCCATCCTCCTGATCGGGGGAGATCTCGATCTCAACGAGGCTCGGAGTTTCGCCAAGAGCCTCCTAGCTCCCCTGCCTCCAGGCAGTCTCGAACCCCTTCCCTTTTACAACGCTTCCGACATCCCCAAAGAGCACCTGGAGAAAGAACCCACCCAGCAGGCCTACATCTACTTTGGCGCTCCATACTATGTCAAAATTGACGATCCCGACCTCTATAAGTCCAAAGTGGCCATGTTCATCCTGGGCTCGGGGGGCTTTGGAAGCCGTCTCATGGAAGAGATTCGGGTAAAACGGGGCCTTGCCTATTCGGCCTACTCTTTTGCCCGGGTCAACAAGAGTCACAGCTACTTCACCGGGTACTTGCAGACCAAGGTGGAGAACCAAGAGGAGGCTCGAAAGCTGGTCCAGCAGATTGTGGAAGAGTTTGTTCAAAAGGGGGCAAGCCAAGAGGAGCTGGATGCGGCCAAGCAGTTCATTCTAGGGAGCGAGCCGTTGCGTAACGAGACCCTCTCCCAGCGGCTCTCCAGGGCCTTCAACGAGTTTTACAGCGGGCGGCCGATCGGGTATAGCCAAAAGGAGTTGGAGCAGATCCAATCCCTCACCCTCCAGGAGCTCAACCGTTTTATCAAATCCCATCCCGAAATGACCCGCTTGAGTTACTCCATCGTCACCCGATGAACCTGGAGCAGGTTGGGATCTCCTCCCCTTTGGAGCTGGCGCTCCTTGCCCCCAAGGGGTATCGGGATCTCCGACTCACCCAGGAGCTCCAACCTGATGCTAAAGAGCTCTGCCTCGATGTGACCATCATCAACCAGCTCTACCACCCCAAGCTCTACCGCCTCCGAGCCTTTGCCCACAATATCGATCGAGAAGTGGAGCTCCTCTTTTTCAAAACTACCCCCTACCACCGGACCACTTTTACTCCGGGGAGCCGTCTCTACCTTCTGGGACGCCTTGAACATGGACCAAAGATCCGGCTCCTCCAGCCCAAGAAGATCCCTTCCGATCAAGTAGGCCAAATCCTCCCTCTCTACAAAGTGGCAATGAAAAGGGGAATCTTCGAAGAGCTCAAAAGGGGCTATCTCACCTATGAGCGGCTCTTGGCTGAAGGTTTGCCCCAGGAGGTTGCCAGGGCCCTTTACACCATCCACCATCCAACCCCCTCCTTTTACCAGGCCTTCCTCGACCATGGAGGTCTCTGGGGGGAATACCTCTATGCCCTCAAATTTGCCGAAGCCCTCGCCTATTTGCGCCGTCTACAAAAGCGACGGATCCGACTCAAGGCCCTCACATCGTGCAAGGGGGATCCAACCCCCTTCATCTCTCAACTCCCCTTCCAGCTCACCAAGGACCAAGAGAGAGCGATCCAGCAAATCCAAGAGGATCTAGCCTCTCCCATTGCCGCGAAGCGGATTATCGTCGGGGATGTTGGAAGTGGCAAGAGTGTGGTCATCTTTGCCGCAGCCTACCTCGCCTATCCCAACCGCTCCATCCTCATGGCTCCTACCACGATTCTGGCCACCCAGCTCTACCACGAGGCCCGTCGCCTCTTGCCCTCTTTTATCTCCATTGGACTTGTCACATCCAAGAGCGACGAACAGGACCTCTCCCGTTACCACTTCATCATCGGTACCCAAGCCCTCCTCTATCGCAAACTCCCCAAGGCCTGTCTCGTTATGGTGGATGAACAGCACCGATTTGGCACGGAGCAGCGGGAGCGGCTCAAGCGGCTGGTTCAGAACAGAGATGGAGCACCCCACTTCCTCCAATTTAGTGCTACCCCAATCCCGCGGACCCAGGCGATGATTGAGAGTGCCTTGGTCGATATCACCCTCATCCAGGAGTCTCCCTTCCAGCGCAAGGTCGAGACGAGAATCGTCTCCAGGTCTAACTTCAAAGAGCTCCTCCACCATATCTACCAGCAAATCGAGGAGGGGAACCAAGTGATCGTCGTCTATCCCTTGGTCGAAGAGGGGCGCCAGGGCGAGTACAAGTCCCTCCACGAAGCTGAGGCCTTCTGGAAGCGCCTCTTTCCAGGACGGGTTCAAGTGACCCATGGGAGGGATGGAGCCAAGGAGGAGGTGTTGGAGCGCTTCAGGAGGGAGGGGGCGATCCTCCTGACAACGACCCTCATCGAGGTTGGTATCAGTTTGCCTCGCCTTTCGACTATCGTGATCGTCGGGGCGGAGCGTCTTGGTCTGGCTACCCTCCATCAATTGCGGGGGCGGGTAGGTCGAGATGGGCGGCCTGGATATTGCTTCCTCTATACCAACGACCCTGCCAACAAGCGTTTGAAGGCCTTTGCAAAGATCGAGAGCGGCTTTGAGGTAGCGGAGCTCGATTTGCGTTTTCGCAAGAGTGGGGATATCCTCGAAGGAAAGGAGCAAAGTGGCAAGGCCTTCCAGTGGCTCAGCCTTGCCGAGGATGGGCCAATCGTCGAGGCGGCCCGTAAGCTAGTATAGTCCGAAGCGGCCATCGCTTCGCTTGTACAAGACCCGAACCCGCCCATTCTTGTCTTCGAAAACGATGAAATGGCGCTGAGAAGATTTGAGGATCTCGAGGGCCTCTTCGACGCTAATGGGTTTGTCCACATCGAAAGGGGTGGGGACGATCTCGTCGGTGTAGTTGAGGGCCTCCTGGATCTCCTCTTCGATCATCGGTTCGGCCATGATCTCTTCGAGAGAGACCCCTTTGTGGCTCTTGATACGATCGGCATAGCGGCGCAGGACCTTCTTCGCCCGGGCTAGGGCCAAGTCGATAGCCGCATAGACATCCTTGTCTCGTTGAGTGATGACGACACTTCCCTTCTTGGCCACATGGATATCAAATTCGAAGAGAAAGCCTTTACGCCCGTTCCGCTCGTCGGCGGAGATGGTGGCATTGACTCCGGTGATATCGAGACCGAGCTTGAGAAGGGATTGGACCGCCTCCTCGATGTAGGATTTGATGGGTTCCGTTAGCTCGAAATTCTTGCCGTAGATGTGCAGGTAGTCCATGTAACTCCTTTCCCAGGGTCATTGGTGAAAATTATAACAGATTAGAGCTTCTGGAGCGAGCGGCGAACGTAGGTGACCGGAGGCAAAGTCGGATCACTGACCCGGACGATCACATCGATAATAGCCGTCGCATTGCTCTCTTGGGTTTGCAAGTCGTTTGCCAACATGGGACAACTTGCTGGAAAGTTGGCCCCGATGTAGTGGATTGAGATATTGACATCGTAAATCCTGTTGAAGCGTAAGTCGATACGCTCAATACAGTTGTCGTTGTCTGGAATGGAGTGGGCGGAAACGGCCAACAGTGCATAGGCCGTGGCGCTCTTGGCTATGAGTTTGGCTTGGTTGTGGAGGAAGGTGTCGGTGGTCTTTTGCACCGTCGTCCCTTGGATCGAGAGAATGAGGCCGGTTAAGAGCCCCAAAGTAAGGATGAAGACAATGGTCATGACCATCGAAATTGCAGGTCTCACCAGATCGTCCTTTCAGAGCAGGTGATGACATCGAAAGAGCCGCTCTTTTTGGAGTAGGTACACAGCTTGATGAGGATTGGGACATCCTTCTGTTTGAAGTAGAAGTTGGAAATGTGTTCTGCGAGGAGGTATTTCTCTCCGTCCTTGTAGGTTTGAGCCTCCCAAGGGCGGTAGTTGGTGTAGAGGTAGAGCTTGTAGCTCCCATCGCTTTGCTTTTCTGGAACGAAGGCGATGGCGGTATAGGCCAGGGAGTAGAGATCGTAGGCCGTGTCGGGGAAGTCGTTGGTCACTTTGAGGGTCTGGCCATCTTGGGCGTAGACCTTGTAGACCCGAAGATTCTCATCATTGGAAGGATCCTGGTAGAGCTTCCACCCCATCGCTTCAATGATATCTACATCGGCGGGGGGAAGGTTGAAGATGAGCCCGACATTTGCCTTGCCAGCTTCGAGGGAGGCTTGGTTGTGGGAGAGGGCTTTGATGATTTCATTGGCCTTATCGAGGTTTGAACCTGGAGTATAGAGGGTTTTATCGCTCTTGCTGGTCTTAGCGTGGTAGAGATCGAGCAGACCGCTCCACCCAGGGAGCATCATCTGCTTGCCAGCGTCGTAGATTCCCCGGCGCGCCTCTTGAGCATAGAGGATACATTCGAGGACTTTGTAGCCCCCTGTTGGATCTTGGAGGGTCGTTATGTCGTCGAAGTCGCTCCCATCGGTATCCTTGCGTTTGATGCAGGTGAAGGGGATCTTGTTTTCGAGGGTGCGCTCCATGATGTTGAGGGTCACTTCCAACTGGGTCGTCGAGTGGCTGAGGGCCTGGCTGAGGAGATACTGCTCGTAGAATTGGAAGAGTAGTTCGCTTCCGATGGCCCCGAGAATACCAATGAGAACGAGGACGAGGATGATCTCTAGGAGTGTGAATGCCCGTTTCATCAGAACTCTCTCTTTGCGATGTTGAAGGAGCCAATATTTTGGACCCAGCTGTACATACGCAAAACCAGCTGGTCGTCTTGATCGTAGACGCTCACCTCGATCATCTTCACATTGGTGAAATCCTTGGAGCTGGCACTTGGATTGAAGGAGAGCGCAATTTTACGCTGGGTATAGTCGGCCTCATCGTCGATGTAGAAGATTTTCGAGACCACTTTCATATCCAAGAGGTAGTCGCCTTGCTGTTTACTCACTGTGTAGGAGAAGTTGTGAAAATCGTCGATATCATCGTATTTGGCTATATCGTCTTCGTCACTTTCTGGACCTAAATCGGCCTTTCGGGTGGGATAGGTTGGGTTGTCAAAGAAGCGGCGTCCGTTGGCGAAACGGCCCCGACGATAGATGGAAGTAGCATCCGGATAGCGGTCAAATTCATCATCGTCGACCCCGTTGGTATCGAGGAGATGGGAGATGTTGTGGTCGTCGGGGTCATTTTCATCCCAGAAGTAGGTGGCGATATTGCGGTTGAGGATGTAGGCTTGGTTGACCGCCTCGACTTTCAAGATCTCGGGGACCATCTCAGTTGTAGTCCGTAAGACCATGGGCATCGCCAAGAGGGCGATCCCAAGGACGACTATGGAGACGATGAGTTCCAACAAGGAGAAAGCTCGACGATGGCTCACTTGCACGAAAACTCCTTTAAGTCGAAGGGCTCCGAAGAGCCCTTGAATCTTACCACGCACTGCGAGTATTGGTTTTAGAGGATCCTTCGATGGGAGAGGTGGATCCTTTGGTACCGATACCTGTCCAGATACCAGTTC
>PUXW01000003.1 GCA_009659925.1 Nitratiruptor sp.
AGGGTGTCTGGTAGCTGGGGACGGACTCGAACCGTCGACCTCCGGCTTATGAGACCAGCGCTCTCACCAGCTGAGCTACCCAGCCATTGTGGAGTGAAATTATACAGCAAAAATGTGCCAATGTCAATGGATCCTCCTGCTTCTCGTCTGGCTGTGGCCCCTCTATGGGGGTTCGATCCCCGTCACGCCCCAGAGTGATCGGTTTAACATCACCCCGTGGGTCTCCTATTTGATCACCCCAAAGAGCCAGTATAACTACCTCTGGATCCTCCAGCAAGAGAGGGCTTTCAAAGATATCTCTCGCGGAGAGCTTCTCCTTGGATACCATGAGGAGGAGAGGGTCTGGCTCCGTTTCGACCTTGCCAATCCCTCTTCCCAGAGCTTCACGAAGATCCTCGCCTTCCAATACCCTCTCCAAGAGCAGCTCTACCTCTACGAGCTGGAGAGTGATCGGATCTATGAGCAAGAGCGAACCAACGCCCTGGTCCCCTACTACCAGCTCCATTTTGCCCCCTACGAGCGCAAACGTCTCCTCCTGGAGGCTAGTAACGACGATTGGGCTAGTATCGTGAAGCTCTTCCTCTACGAACCGACGACTTTTCACATCCTCAACAGCCATCGCTTCATGGTTATCATGCTCTTCGTCGGGGCGATTGGGGCTATCTTGCTCTACAACCTCTTCCTCCTCTTCCTCACCAAAGATCCCAGCTACCTCTACTACATCCTCATGGTGGCTACCTTCTCCCTGCTGGTCCTCCATTGTGACGGGTTACTGGCAAGTCTCGTGGAGGGGTTTTCCTTGAGCAAGAGCTCGGTTTCCACCCTTTTGCTCATCTTGGGACTGGCGATGATCTTCTTCACCCGGAGCTTTCTGGAGCTGCCCCGCTCCTTTCCTCGCCTCGATCGGAGTCTCGACCTGCTCTTCATCTCCCTGGTCCTCTTGTACTTGAGCAACCTGGTAGAGCTCATTCCCACAGGATTCCAGCGGCTCTACTATATCGCCGCCTTCGCCTACCTCCTTTATGTAGGCCTTTATGCCTATTGGCATGGGCGTCGTGAGGCCCTCTACTATCTGCTTGGCTGGATCCTCCTTTTTGGGAGTGCCCTCCTTCTCGTCTTGCGCCAGATTGGACTAAGTGACCTCTACGATCGCTTCCCCTACCTCATCTATGTGGCTATCCTCGGGGAGGCGATGCTCTTTTCCATGGCCCTCTCGGCCCGGATCAATACGATGCGTCTGGAAAAGGATCGGGCGACCCAGAAGCTCTTGGAGCGTCAGACCATCGAGCGCCACCGCCTTGAGGCCTACGCCACCAAGAAGACCAGGGAGCTTCAAAAGGCCCTGGAGGAGAAGGCCATGCTCTTTCGAGAGCTCCACCACCGGATCAAGAACAACCTCCAGATCATCATCTCCCTCTTGCGCCTTCAAGCCGACCGCCACCTCGATCCCAAACTAGGATCCATCCTCCTGGAGGCGGAGAATCGGATCCGGACCATCAGCCAGATCCACGAGATGCTCTACAACCGGGAGGATGGGATCCACCAGATCGATTTGCAACACTATTTCCAGGGGCTGGTGGAGGGGTTGGTCCACAGCTACGCTAAGAAACTTCAAATTCGCGTCTGCATCAGCTCCAAGGCAACCCTCGATATGGACCGGGCCATCTATTGTGGCCTCATCATCAACGAATTGGTGACCAACGCCCTCAAGTACGCCTTCACCTCCAAGGAGCAGGGGCGCATTACCATCTCCTTCCAGGAGGTGGGGGAGTTCTATGAGCTCATCCTCTACGACGATGGGAGTGGGTTCGATCCCGAGAAGATCCAAGGATTGGGGCTTAAGATCGTGCGTACTCTGGTGGAGCGCCAGCTCAAAGGGGAGCTGCGTATCGACACCAGGGTGGGGAGTTACTACGAGATCCTCTTCCCCCGCTAGGCGAGTTGGCAGCCGATACCTGGGATGGTTCGCAAGCAGGAGCGGCCCAACTTGCTGCGGAGTCTGTGGATGAGGGCGCGCCGGGTTCCATCGGCTACCGCTCCTTCAGGCCAGAGGGCATATTCGAGATCTTCGAAGGGGACCACCTTCCCCCGCCGCTGGAGACAAAGCTCCAGGAGTTTGGCCTCCTTCTTAGTTAAATCGATGCGCTGCCCATCCCGAAGGATCTGGAAGCGATCCCGATCGTAGTAGACCCCATCGCACACGGGAATCTTCTCCCCCCCTTTGCTCAAGGCGAGACGGATGGCGGCGACGAGTTCCAAACGGCGGAAGGGTTTGACCAGGTAGCTCTCCGGTTTGCAATCGATAGCCGCGTCGAGGGTCTTTTTGTCGGAGTAGGCGGTGAGAAAGATGATGGGGATGGCCAGCTCCTCCTTGATCTGACGGCATACCCCGATCCCGTCACAATTGCCATCGAGATAGATATCCAACAGGACTAGATCAGGGGCGCTGGAGCGCGCCAGCTGGAGGGCCTCTTCACCGCTGCTGGCGATCCCGCAGGTGAGGAACCCTTCCAGTTTCAAGGCGCTTTCGATCTCCATCGCCACCAGGCTCTCGTCCTCGACGATGAGTATCCGAGCCATTAGAAGAGATCCAAGATCCCTTTGGCAGCCTCTGGGAGCTGCTCTTTGAGCCTCTTTTCGAGGCGTTTTTTGATCTCTTTCTTGGCCCGCTCCCGTAACAAGGCCCGGGCATCCAGGGTGATCTTGGGATCGGGGAGGTGGCCGGTGATCTTGACATAGAGGGGGCGTCCCTGGATGTCGATGCGCAACCGGGCCTCCACCCGGTTGGCTGCAAGGTCGAGGAGGGCCCCTTTAGAGCTGATGTGGGTGAGGCGGCTTGTCATATCCAGGTCGGAGCGGATACGCTGCTGGTCGATGGTGCTGGTGAGGGTGGTCTTCTCGTAGATCTCCCGGGTGATGTCGAAGTTGGCCATTTGCTGGAGTAGGAAGGAGAGCTTGTTGGGGAGAATGCGCCCCTTGAAGGCTTGGGCCTGGAGGCGGCCCTTTTGAGTGGCGATATTGTAGTTCAAATCGGCGTCGAGGGTGGAGCTGAAGACCCTGGGGTAGAGGAGCATATCGGTCAAGGCGGTGAAGTGGATTTGACGGAGTTTGGCCTGGAGATCGTCGTTGAGGAGGGTGAGATCGAGCTTACCCCCTAGCGTCTGGCTGTGGGCTTTCAAGCGGAGATCCCGGTCTTTTTCGAGATGACCAGTGAGGGTGATGGAGCCCTTGAGGTGGCGATTGGTCAGGAAGTAGAGCTTATCGAGGTCGGGGATGGTCAGGATGTAGGGGGCCTTGATGGCTCCCGTGGCTAGATCGATGGTACTCTCCTTGGCTTCGAGGTTGGCGATAGAGGAGGTGAGGGTCAAGTCGCTCTTCCCCTTGCCGTGATGGAGGTGGATCTCGTTGGTTGCCTGGAAGGTGATGGCTGCCCCCTTGATGCCCAACTCCTTGGCCAGGACCTCGGGCTTCGTGCGCCCCTCTTTGAGCTTGGCCGTAATGTGGCCGGTGAGTCTCTTGGGGTCGAGGTCGTCGAGTTTGATGGAGGCGTAGAGTTTTCCCTTGGCATAGCGGGGTTGGTGGAGCATGAAGAGGAGGCGGCTCAACTCGGCATGGGCGATGGAGGCCTTGAGGGTGGCAGGGCGAAGCTGGGTGAGGAGGAGGCGGTAGCTGGTCTTGGAGTTGGCCAGATCGCTGGTGCCCTGGACAACCATACGCTCTCGATCACCCCGGATGGTCCCCTTGGTATGGAGGGGGCCTTGCAGGTCGGTTTTGGTGAGGGGTTTGAGGAGTTCGAGCCGGGCGATATGGAGGTCGTAGTTGAGATTGGTGGCAAGCTTTTGGGGTTGGATGGAGCCGGAAAGGGCGAGGTTGAGGAGGTTGGATTTGGTCTTGGAGTCGATCTGGATGGAGGGGCCTTGGAGCTTGAGGTGGCTCCGGCTAGAGAGGGTGGTTCTGGGTAGATCGATACCAAACTCTTTGGCGAAGAGGGCGGAGTCGAAGGAGGCTTGGCGGATGGTTGCATCGAGAGTGCCTTTAAGATTTTGGGGATCGAGGTTGGTCAAGTTGGCCTCTAGATCGAGGGGGCCTTGGAGCATGGGGGGTTGGTAGACCATGAAGAGGAGCTTTTCGATCCGGGCCTTTTGGACCTTGGCGATGAGGTTGGCCGGTTGCAGATTGGCTATGTCGAGGCGGTAGTGGGTGGTGCTTTGAGCGAGGTCACCATGGCCTGCCACGATGAAGTGGTGGAGGGATCCCTTGGCCCGCCCCTGGGTGTTGAGGGGGCCCCGGAGTTTGGTTTTCAAGAGGGGCTCAAAGGTAGCCAGCTCCTTGATGGCGGCGTTGTAGCGCAGATCGAAGGTGCGTTTGAGGGGATCAAGGCTCCCATTGAGATCGATTCTAGATCCATCGGGGGTGGTTAGGGTGAGTTGGAGAGGATGGAGGGAGAGGGTTTCGATTTGCAGGGGGATTTGAAGCTGCTCTTGGGCAATCTCCTGGAGGATGGGTTTGAGGGTCTCGTTGCCCTGTTTGGTGAAAAGGAGAGCGCCTAGGAGCCCGATGGAAAGGAGCAGAAGGAGGAGGAGAGTGGTTAAAATTCGTTTCATCGCTGTGCTCCCTCGTTTTCTTTCAATTATACCCAAAACCGCTCCCCCTTGCATTTCTTGCTGGAAAGCTAACATTAATTAAGTTTGCCCGACTAAAAAATAGTGACAAAATTTATTTCGCTTCAGTTTTGTTTAAGGTTTTTTAGTATAAAATTTTGGCACTGAAAAACTTTGAGTGATAAAACGACAAAGGAGGACGCAATGAAATTTAAGCCCCTTGGCAATAGGGTTCTGGTAGAGCGCATCGATGAACCCGAGAAGACCCCTTCTGGCATCATCATCCCCGACAATGCCAAAGAGAAACCCCTCGAGGGAAATGTTCTGGCCATCGGTCCAGAGGTTGAAGAGGAGGGCCACATCAAGGTTGGCGATCGGGTGGTTTTCGCCAAGTATAGCGGAACCGACATTACTCTGGAAGGCCGAGAATATCTCATCTTGCAAACCGATGACATTCTAGGAATTCTTGAAAAGTAAGGAGGGTAGAAGATGGCAGCGAAAGAGATTCATTTTAGCGATATCGCTCGTGGAGAGCTCTTTGAAGGTGTGAAAAAATTGGCCGACGCGGTCAAAGTAACCATGGGACCTCGGGGCCGCAACGTCCTCATTCAAAAATCCTTTGGAAGCCCAACCATCACCAAAGACGGGGTGAGTGTAGCTAAAGAGATCGAACTTCCCAATACTGTCGAGAATATGGGAGCCCAACTGGTCAAAGAGGTGGCCAGTAAAACGGCTGACGAGGCTGGCGATGGAACGACGACAGCGACGATTCTCGCTTACAACATTTTCAAAGAGGGGCTGCGCAACATCACCGCTGGAGCCAACCCCATCGAAGTAAAACGGGGTATGGACAAGGCGGCTGAGGCAATCGTCGAAGAGCTCAAGAAGATCAGCAAAGAGGTAAAAGACAAGAAGGAGATCGAGCAGGTAGCCACCATCTCCGCTAACAACGATCCGACTATCGGAAAGCTCATCGCCGAGGCGATGGAAAAAGTTGGCAAGGATGGAGTCATCACCGTCGAAGAGGGCAAGAGCCTCCAGGACGAGTTGGAAGTTGTGGAAGGTATGCAGTTCGATCGGGGATACCTGAGCCCCTATTTCGTCACCGATCCGGAGAAGATGGAGTGTGTCCTGGAGAATCCTTACATCTTGCTCTACGACAAGAAGATCAGCAATATGAAGGATCTCTTGCCTATCCTTGAAAAGATTGTGCAAACAGGCAACAGACCGCTCCTCATCATCGCCGAAGATGTCGAGGGTGAAGCTCTGGCTACACTTGTCGTGAACAAGTTGCGAGGAACCCTCAATGTGTGTGCTGTCAAGGCCCCTGGATTTGGGGATCGACGTAAAGCGATGCTCCAGGATATCGCCATCCTCACAGGTGGTCAAGTGATCAGCGAAGAGCTTGGACGCACACTCGAAGGGGCCCAGCTGAGCGATCTGGGACAGGCGGATCGTGTGGTGGTTGATAAGGACAACACCACCATCGTCGGCGGTAAGGGAGACAAAGCTGCCGTAGAGGCCCGAATCAAGGAGATCAAGGCCCAGATCGAAAAGACCACCAGCGAGTATGACAAAGAGAAACTCCAAGAGCGACTGGCCAAACTGGCTGGCGGGGTAGCAGTGATCAAGGTAGGTGCTGCCACCGAGACCGAGATGAAAGAGAAGAAGGACCGGGTGGACGATGCCCTGAGCGCAACCAAAGCAGCTGTAGAGGAGGGTATCGTCATCGGTGGTGGTACAGCCCTCATTCGCGCCGCCAAGAAGGTCAACCTCAACCTCGACGGAGATGAGAAGATCGGGGCCGAAATCATCCTGCGGGCTATCAAGGCACCACTCAAACAGATCGCCGAAAACGCTGGCTTCGATCCTGGGGTTGTCGCCAACAATGTTGAAAACGCCGAGGATGAGAATATCGGCTTCGACGCTGCGACCGGTCGCTATGTCAATATGTTCGAGGCTGGAATTGTCGACCCAGCCAAAGTTGAGCGGGTCGCTTTGCAAAACGCCGTCTCCGTAGCCAGCCTCCTGCTCACCACCGAAGCGACAGTGAGCGAAATCAAGGAGGAAAAACCTGCCGCCGCCGCTCCCGATATGGGTGGTATGGGCGGCATGGGGGGAATGGGATTCTAATCCCTCCCCCACTCCTTTTGCCTACTTCCCCTTCCCACACACTGCAATCCCCTTATCCTCGTTAAGTGCTTTTGAATCCTCCCGTTACAGATTGGCCCGCTTCCATCCCTTCGTTTAATGGAGTCGATATTCGATAGGGACGGTGATGGAGACTGGCTCTTGTGGTCTGGGAAACTCCTTGGAGGCCCGCTGGATGGCTTGGAGGGCGGCTCGATCCAGGAGTTTGTGGCCGCTGGAGCGGAGGATCCGCAGATCCTGGAGGTGGCCAGTTGGAGTGAGGGTGAAGGCGACGAGTACCTCCCCCTCCTTGCGGCTGCGCCGTGCAAGTCGTGGATAGAAGCGGTGGCGCATGATCGCTGCCCGGATGGCGCTGGCATAGGTGGCGCGGAAATGTTTGGAGTAGGAGGGAGCGGGTTTTGGTGGAGTTGGGGGGGAGGGAGGAGATGGCTTGGGGGAGGAGTGGCGAGAAGGTGGAGGGGGGAGGTGGGCCTTTTGGAGGGGTTTTGCCTCGGCGGTTTTAGGGTTGGAGGGAGGGGCGATAGCTTTGGGGATCGATCTGGAAATCGACCGCTTGACCCTCTTTTTAAGTTGCGATCTGGCTCTTTTCCTCTTCTGCTCTCTTCGTTTCCTCTTCGCAGTCGCTTTTTTCGTCGGCTTTTGACTCCTCACCTTTGCTTTAGCTCTTTTGAGAACCTCCTTTTTAGGTTGCTCTTGGGCGAGCTGTTTGGAAGAAGGGGGGGGTGGTTGGAAGGGTTGAACTGGGGGAGGGGGCTCTTTGGCTTTCAAGGAGTGTTTGGCACATGTGCATGGGTTGCACTGGCACGGCGGTGGAAGGAGGCGCAAGGAGCTCAAGGAGATTTTAGTGGTTTTTGGTTCTTGAACCTTGGGCCAGGGGATGAGGTACCAGAGTCCTCCAAAGAGGAGGTAGATGGCCAGGGTCAAGAAGAAGGCCCGCTTCATCGCCTCGTTTCAAGGTCGATCCGCTCGAACCCTCGCTTCTTGAGAAGATCGAGAACCTGGATGAAGGCTTCAAAGGGGCTCTTGCGGTCGGTACGGATGAGAATGGGACTTTTGGGGGAGTGTTGGGCCAGGCGTTCTTGGAGTTGGGAGAGGGTGATGGGCTCTTGCCCGAGGAAGAGGGCCCCATCCTTGGTAATGGAGATTTGCAGGGGGCGGGTTGGAAGCTCCTTGGCACTCCCAGCTTTGGGAAGATCGAGGGGGATAATTCCCTTGGCGATGAAGGAGGCGGTTGTGAGGACGATGACCAGGAGGACCAACATGATGTCGATGAAGGGGATCACATTGATCTGATCGAAACGCTTAAGCTCCATGGATGATCTCCCATCGGGCCAGGAGGACCTCTACTTTGCGCACGAGCATGTTGTAGAAGATGGTGGCTGGAATGGCTACGACGAGTCCCATCGCCGTTGCCTTGAGGGCGAGGGCTAGGCCGCTCATGATCTCTTTGGTCTCAGCGACCCCCCGCTCTCCCATGGTATAGAAGGTGAGGATGATTCCCAGCACCGTGCCAAGAAGACCGATGTAAGGGGCGCTACTGGCGATGGTGGCGATAGCTGACAAGTTGGCACTCAAGTCGATGGCTAGCTCCTCCTTTTTCCGGTAACTCTTGAGGTCAACCTTGCGATAAAAGAGGAGCCGCTCGATGGTCAGCCAGAGGGCTATGAAGCTCATGAGGGCCAAGAGGCCGATGATCCCATAGTCGATGATCTCCTTGAGGTGTTCCATACCACTCCTTTCTATGGCAAAGTATAGGCTAAGTCCCCCTTTTTAGCTTTGATCTTGCTCAAAGGGAGCGGAAATCGAGGAGGACTTTGGTCCCTTGTCCAGGTTTGGATTCGATCCGGATGGCCACCCCTGCCCGATCGCAGAAGCGTTTGACGATATCGAGACCGATTCCATGGCCCTCCTGGCTCTTGCTGGCCCGGTAGTAGCGATCGAAAATGCGCACGAGTTCCTGGCTTGCAATCCCCTTCCCTTCGTCAGCGATGGTCAAGATCTTCCTCTTGAGGGTGATGGTGATGGTGGAGCCCTGGGGGGAGTACTTGATAGCGTTGGAGAGGAGGTTGTCGAAGGCTCGCAGGAATTCGTGGCGGATGAGGGAGAGGTGGGTTGGTTCCAGATCGACGAGGAGTCGGTGGCCTTGGAGGAGCTCCTTGAAAAGATCGATTCGCTCCTGGATGAGGCTGGCCAGCTCTACCTCCTCAGGTTGGATGCGATCGAGCTCCTCTTTGATGAGGTGATCGAGCTCGTGGTAGAGGTCCAGGAGCTGCTGGGCCGCCTTTTCGATACGCTGGAGCCGTCGTTCCTGGGAGGGGGTGGCCGAGCGCTTGAGGAGTTGGACGTTGGCTTTGATGGTGGCGATGGGAATGTTGAGTTCGTGTAGGGTATCTTCCAGAAAGCGGTCGAGCCACTGGTTTCGCTGGGCCAGGGGGGTGAGGGCGTAGCGGGCGAAGAGGAAGCCAAGGAGGAGGGCGAGGAGGAATTCGATGGCTCCTAGAAACTCGAGGTTCTTCCAACCCATATGGTCGTACCAGAAGAGGGCGACTAGCGCCAAGATTCCGACGGATGTGAGGTAGAGGAGGGTGAAGGCGGCCAGATCCCTACTTTTCAAATCGATACCCATAGCCCCGGATGTTGGTGATGGCATCTTTGCCGAAGAGCCGTTTGAGAGTGGTGATGTAGACCCGCAAGGCCCCGTCACTTGGAAACTCTCCAGGTTTCCAGAGGTGTTCGAAGATCTCCTCTTTGGAGAGGTTCTTCCCCCGATTTTTCACGAAGAGTTCGAGGAGTTTGAGCTCCTTGAGGCCCAGATCGATAGGGCGCTCTCCCAGGAGTAGCTGAAGGGAGGTGATGTTGAAGGTATAGGGTCCAATGGTGACCACCTCCCCTCCATGGCTCCGACGCAAGATGGCTCGAATACGCAAAAGGAGCTCTTCCAAATCGACCGGCTTGACCAGATAGTCATCCCCTCCCCGCAGGAAGCCCTCCTTGAGACCCTCCCGTTTGGAGGTGAGGAAGAGGGTGGGAGTGGTATCCCCTTGGCGGCGCCGCTGGTCTAGAAGCTCGAAGCCGCTGCCATCGGGTAGCTTGACATCGAGGATGTAGAGATCGTAGGGGGTGTAGTAGATGTATTCCAGGGCCCCTTTGATATCGGGAACACTTTCGACGAGGTAACCCTCTTCTTGGAGGAGTTCCTCGATGGTCTCTTGGAAGAGGGAATCGTCCTCGACGAGTAGGATCTTAAAGGGCATCGACCCTCCAGGAGAGGGTGGTCCCAGCCAGAAAGGGGACCACATCCCCGTAGCTTTCTGGAACTTGCCACGGCTCCTTGACCAGGCGGACCTGCTTAGCGGGAGGATCGATCCGGTAGATGCGCCTGGCGTTGTCGCTCACGAAGGCCTGGAGCGCCTCCAGAGCGTTGGCCTCCTCGAAGAGTTGGACGAGGGCTGGGAGGGCTAGGGGGGCGGTGAAGACTCCAGCCGCACACCCGGGGGCCTCCTTCTTGCTTCGGGGGTGGGGAGCCGAGTCGCTTCCAAACATCACCCGCTCGTGGGCACTGAAAGCCAGTTCTCGCAGGGCTTGACGATCTTCGGGCCGTTTGGGAATGGGCTTGCAAAAGAGGTGGGGGCGCAGGAGCCCTCCGGCCAGATCGTCGAGGGTGGTGAAGAGGTGGTGGAGGGTGATGGTAGCATGGAGGTTCTCATGTTCCAAGAGGGTCTGGACCGCCTCGTGGGTGGTGATATGCTCCATGACGATGGTCAGGTCTGGAAAGGCCTGGGCAAGCTCCTTGTAGATCGGAAGGAATTGGGCCTCCCGGTCGAGGACGAAGCCGTTGGTCTCCCCATGGACGCACAGGGGGATTTGGAGCTGGCTCATCGCTTCTAGGGTCGGGGCGAGGAGATCGAGGTCGAAGCTGGCGACTCCCTCCTGGCTGTTGGTAGTCACGCCGGCTGGGTAGAGTTTGATGGCGAGGATTTCGTCCCGGATCTGGGCGAGGAAGTCGTAGGTGTAGTGGGGGGTGAAAAAGAGGGTCATGTAGGGAGTGAAGGTGTGGGGGGCAATAGCTTGGCGGATCTCCTCCTTGTAGGTGCGTAGCCGCTCGGGGGTGGTAACGGGGGGGACGAGGTTTGGCATGATGAGCCCTCCGGCAAAGTCCCGGGCACTCAAGGGGGCAACCTGGGCGAGCATCGCCCCCTCCCGCAGATGGAGGTGCATGTCCAGGGGAGCTGTAAGGGTTATTTCCATCCCGATCCTTCAGATTTGTCCAAAGTTGTCGATAATATTGTATCACATCATCAACCCCAAGGAGCGATGAAGCGATGGAGATCTTCCAGGAGCTGTTACACCAGAATGTCTGGCTCATAAGTGCGATGATCCTTTTCGTGGTGGTACTCTCCAAGTACCTGGCCGCCAAG
This sequence comes from Nitratiruptor sp., assembly GCA_009659925.1. Taxonomy (GTDB): domain Bacteria; phylum Campylobacterota; class Campylobacteria; order Campylobacterales; family Nitratiruptoraceae; genus Nitratiruptor. Next base: position 11,171 of record PUXW01000003.1, read on the forward strand.
ACCTCGACGGTCGATGTCCTCTGGCTCATCATCTTCGGATCCCTCTTTGCCAACCTCCACCTCATCCCCGAACACCACGAGGTTCTGGAATATATTGGTGAGTGGGGGATTGTCTTCGTCATGTTTGCCCTCGGTTTCGAGGAGGATCTCGACCATTTCAAGCAAGGGTTGAAGCGTAGTATCGGGATCGCCATTATCGGTGCGATTTTTCCCTTTATGGCTGGCTACATCAGTGCCAAACTCTTTGGATATAGCGACTCGGTGGCCCTCTTGTGGGGATTGACGATGACGGCGACTGCCGTGAGCTTGACCATGGTGAGCCTGAAAAATGAGAATCTCCACAAGAGTACGGCGGCCACAGGTATCATGACCGCCGCGGTGGTGGACGATGTCTTGAGCCTCATCGGAGTGGCCATCATCCTTCCGCTGGCTCTTACCGCAACCACTAGTGGAGGGGAGTTAGAGATCGATCTGGCCAATCTGACTTGGATCCTCTTCAAGGTGACCCTCTTCTTCCTGATCGTTCTGGTAGTCGGCCTCTTCGCCTTTCCAGAGAAGGTTCCCTCCAACCTCCCCCCCGACGCCTCCCTCTTGCAGCGCATCGACTACTACTTGACCAAACTCTTCGTTCCCGTGAGTGTGCGCCGCTTCCTTTCGGTCCATAGCGGCCAGTTCACCCCCCTCATCATGATCTTCATCGCCATGAGTATGGGGGCTTTGGCCGATCTTTTCGGTTTCCATCCGGCCATTGGAGCCTATTTAGCGGGACTCTTTCTCAAAAAGGACTACTTCCTCTTCGAGGAGCGGGAAGATCGGGTCTATCGGGAATCCAAACTGGTTATCGACCACCTGGCTTTCACGATCTTTGGGCCCATCTTCTTCGTTAACCTTGGAGCCAAGATTATCTTCGACTTCGAGATCTTGGGCCAAATCCTCCACCAAGTCCTCATCCTCTACCTTCTCGTCCTCATTTTCCAGATCCTCTCAGCCGCCTTGGCCGCCCGTTTCACCGGGGGGTATGCCTGGCATGAGGCTTTCATGATTGGCATTGGGATGTTGGGGCGGGCGGAACTGGCCTTCATCGTTATCAATATCGCCTACACCGAAAACCATATTTTCGACGAAGCCCAGTTCCAGACCCTCATCTTCGCCACTTTCTTGCTCAATATCAGCGTCCCCTTGCTGATCAAATGGTACAAGCCCTACTACGAAGGCCACAAGGAGCTGCGCCTCTTTGGAGTGGAGCTAAGCCGATAGGGCTTGCTCCAGATCGGCGATGAGGTCCTGGGGATGTTCAAGGCCGATGGAGAGGCGAATGAGGCCCGGTTTGACCCCTGCGGCTAGGAGCTCTTCGGGACTAAGTTGCTGGTGGGTAGTGGAGGCTGGATGGGTGATGATCGACTTGCTATCTCCGATATTGACGACCCGGGCAAAGAGGGTAACGCTGTTGGCGATCCGCTTGGCCTCCTCGAAACTGGCTACCTCGAAGCTCAAGAGACCGCTGGCTCCCCCTTTGAGGTATTTGGTGGCATTGGGGTAGTTGGGATCATCGGGCAGGAGGGGGTAGTGGACCCTTTGGACCTTGGGGTGTTGGGCGAGCCACTTGGCGATGGTCAGGGCACTTTGGCTGTGCTGACGGATCCGCAGGGGTAAGTGTTCGAGTCCCTGGATGAAGAGCCAGGAGTTAAAGGGGCTTGGGGCCGCCCCCATGTCCCGAAGAAGGGAGAGGCGTGCCCGCAGGGTGAAGGGGGGATAGGGGGTTTGGGTATAGATGAGGCCGTGGTAGCTGGGATCGGGTTCGTTGAAGTGGGGGTAGCGCTGACTTTGGAGTTTCTCCTTGGCGCTGGCCCCCTCGACGATGATCCCCCCGAGGGCCAAACCCTGCCCCGTGGTGTATTTGCTCGTGCTATGGACCACCACATCGACCCCGAGTTCGAGGGGATTGCACAAAATCGGCGTGGCGACGGTATTGTCGGTAATCGTGATGATCCCGTGGCGGTTGGCGATGGCCACAAGGCTTTGAAAATCGGGGACGTCGATGCTGGGGTTGGTGATGCTTTCGAAAAAGATCGCCCGGGTCTTCTCGTCGATTTTGGACTCGAGTTCTTCGGGGTTGTGCAGGTCGAAGGTGCGCCCTTCGATGCCAAGGCGTTTGAGGGTATGGGTGACGAGGGTGACGCTCCCGCCGTACAATTGGTTGGCTACGACGATGTTGTCTCCCGCCTGGCAGAGGTTGAGGAGGGCATAGGTGATGGCTGCCATCCCGCTGGCGGTGGCTAGAGCCCCTACCCCTCCTTCCAGGGCTGCGAAACGGGCTTCGAGGACCTCAGTAGTCGGATTGCCAATGCGCGTGTAGATGTTGCCCTCTCTTTCTAAGGCGAAGAGGCTGGCTGCATGTTCAGCGCTCTCAAAGGCGAAGGCGGTGGTCATGTAGATAGGGACGGCCATGCTTTTTTGGCCATCCCGCTCGTAGCCGGCGTGAATCGCCAGGGTCTCCTTGTGCATCGGGGCTCCTTAGATGTGGTAGTTGGGGGCCTCTTTGGTAATGGTTACATCGTGGACATGGGACTCTTTGAGCCCGGCGCTGGTGATCTCCACAAATTCGGCCCGCTCTTGGAAGGTGGGGATATCCTTGGCTCCCAGGTAGCCCATGGAGCTGCGCAATCCTCCAACCAGCTGGTGGATCACATCGGCGATCTTGCCCCGATAGGGGACCATCCCTTCGATTCCTTCGGGAACCAGCTTGTCGGCGGCGGTTCCCTCCTGGAAGTAGCGATCGGTGCTCCCCTTGGTCATAGCGCCGATACTCCCCATACCCCGGTAGGTTTTGTACTGGCGCCCCTGGTAGATTACCATCTCCCCTGGGCTCTCCTCGGTTCCGGCCAGGAGGCTGCCGATCATGACACTGCTTGCTCCCACGGCCAAAGCCTTGGCCAGGTCTCCTGAATATTTGATCCCTCCGTCGGCGATGATGGGAACCCCATACTCCTTGGCGACCTGGGCACACTCGTCGATGGCACTGATTTGAGGGACTCCGACCCCTGCAACGATTCTGGTGGTACAAATGCTCCCAGGTCCGATACCAACCTTGACCGCATCGGCTCCAGCTTCGATAAGATCCCTCGTCGCCTCGGCGGTGGCCACATTACCGGCGATCACATCGATATCGAGCTCCTCTTTGATGGCTTTGAGGGTATCGATGATCCCCTGGGAGTGGCCGTGGGCCGAATCGAGGACGAGAACGTCGACCCCAGCCTCCACCAGGGCCCGAGCCCGATCGAGCTGGCCTACCCCAATGGCCGCTCCTACCCGCAGGCGGCCGAACTGGTCCTTGTTGGCGTTGGGGTATTCGATGCGCTTCTTGATGTCCTTGATGGTGACAAGCCCCTTGAGGCGCCCCTCTTCGTCGATGATTGGAAGCTTCTCGATCTTGTGTTCGTTCATCTTCTCCGCCGCCTCTTCGAGGGTGATGCCTGGAGCTGCGGTAATGAGGGGCATTTTGGTCATCACATCGGCGACCCGTTTGGTAAAGTCCTTTTCAAAGCGCAAATCCCGATTGGTCAAGATACCCAAGAGATGCATCTGGTCGTCTACCACAGGAACCCCGCTGATCCTATACTCACTCATAATCCGCTCCGCCTCGGCGATGGTTGCCTCGGGGTGGATGTAGATCGGGTCGATGATAACGCCGCTCTCGCTCTTTTTCACCCGTTTGATCTCTTGGACTTGGGAAGGAATGTCCATATTCTTGTGGATGATGCCGATTCCTCCCATCCGGGCCATGGCGATGGCTGCCCGGTGTTCGGTGACCGTATCCATGGCCGCCGAGACGAGGGGAATATTGAGGGGGACCCGACGGGTGAGTTTCGTGGTCACATCCACCTCTTTGGGGAGGACGCTGGAGTGTTTGGGGACGAGGAGAACATCCTCGAAGGTCAAGGCCCGTTTGCGTATTCTCATTGTCCTACTCCTTTGTATGCCACTTCGCGCTCTAGAGAGGCGGCTCCATCGAAGAGGGTCTTTTCGTCGAAGGCTTTGGCGATGAGCTGGAGTCCCACAGGGAGCCCCTCATACTCTTGGATGGGCAAGGAGATGGCTGGCAGGCCGGCGAGATTGACGCCGATGGTGAAGAGATCGCTCAAATACATCTCCAGGGGCTCCTTCTTGCTCCCGAAGGGGAAGGCCACATCGGGGGCCACGGGGGTGAGGATCAAATCGACCTGCTGGAAGAGTTTGGCATACTCTTGCTGGATGAGGTTCCTGGCCTTTTGGGCCTTGATGTAGTAGGCATCGTAATAGCCGCTGGAGAGGACGAAGGTGCCTAACAGAATGCGCCGTTGGACCTCCTTGCCAAACTGGCTGCGGGTCGCCTTGTACATCTCCTTGAGGCTCGAAGCCTCCACCCGCTTGCCGTAGCGGACTCCATCGTAGCGGCTCAGGTTGGTGGAGGCCTCCGCCATGGCGGTGATGTAGTAGGCGGCGATCTTGTACTTGGCGTCCATCATCTCCACTTCGACGATGGTATGGCCCGCTCCTTCCAGGGCCTGAATGGCCTCTTGGTAAGCCTTTTGGATGGCCTGGGAGGTCTGAGCGACGTAGTTGGGAACGACGCCGATGCGCAGGGTGCGATCTGGTTCGGGGCTGATGGGCTGGTGGGGGATGGGTGCTGAAGTGCTATCTTTGGGATCGTGACCGGCGATGATGTTGTAGAGGATGGCCGCATCCTCGACGGAGCGGGTCATGGGGCCGATCTGGTCCAAACTGCTCCCATAGGCTATGAGTCCATAGCGGCTCACCCGGCCATAGGTCGGTTTCATCCCGACAATTCCGCAAAAGGCGGCTGGTTGGCGGATGGAGCCCCCCGTATCGCTTCCAAGGGCAGCAATGGCGATTCCAGCTGCTACCGCCGCGGCACTCCCCCCGCTACTGCCTCCAGGAACCCTCGTGGGGTCATGAGGATTGAGGGTTTTGCCATAATGGCTGGTCTCAGTAGAGCTTCCCATAGCAAACTCATCCATATTGGTCCGCCCAAGGGGGGCTAGCCCCGCCTGGCGGAGCTTCTCGATGGCGGTGGCGTCATAGGGAGCGATATAGCCCTGGAGGATGGCGGAAGCGCAGGTGATCTCCCATCCCTTGACGTTGATGTTGTCCTTGATGGCGATAGGAACCCCCGTCCCACTGGTGGCAAGGTCGATATAGGCGTTCAGATCGCTTCGCTCCTTGGCCCTGGCGATCAGATCGGATCGGAGGGCTGCAACCTCCTCTGGTGGTAGTGCAAGTGCCTCTTTGAGTCCTATCACCCTTTTCTCCTTTTCACATAGACTATCCCCATCGCCGTGATGGCGAGGAAGAAGAGGATGGCGAGCAGAATCGCCTCGTTGGGAACTGGCTGGCTAAGATCCATGGATCACCTTGGCACACCGTTGGCAGAGCTCTTCTGCTCCTTGAGCCTTGTACTTCCAGCAGCGGGGACACTTGTGGTGGGGGCTGCGCTTGATGGAGAAGGATTCCCCCTCGACTTGGAAGGCTCCCAACTCTTCGGTGTCGAAGTGGGATTCGACGCCGCTGACGATGAACCAGTCTTCCCGATCCTGGGGAGGGAGATCGAGGACCTGGGAAGCCTTGGTTTCCAGGACCAGTTCCAGGGAAGATCTGACCACTTTCTGTTTCTTCAGCTCGTCTACGATCTCGTTGAAGCGGTTGCGAGCCTCCACCATGAAGGATTCGTCGAAATCGCTCTCCATCTGGGGAAGGTGCTCGATCTCAAATTCGAAGATGGAGGTGCGCCGACCTTTGAGGACTTTGGGGGCATGTTCGACGATCTCGTCGGCGGTGTAGGTGAGGATCGGAGCGATGAGTCCCAGCATCGAGCGGGCAATGAGGGCCATGGCGCTCTGGCTTCCCCGTCGGGAAGGGCTCTCCTTGGGATCGCAGTAGAGCCGATCCTTGCACAGGTCCAGGTAGATACCGCTAAAGTCGTTGACGATGAAGTTGTTGAGGAGGCTAAAGCCCTTGGCGAACTCGTAGTGGCTAAAGAGGCGCTCCACCTCATCGAAGATCCCCTTTGCCTTGGCCAGGATCCAGCGGTCCAGGACGCCAAATTGGGGAACGATCTCCTCTAAATCGGCGATATTGGCCAGCATGAAGCGGAAGGTATTGCGCAGCTTCCGGTACTGTTCAGCATTCTGGCGCAAGATCTTGTCGCTGATGCGCAGGTCGCTCTGATAGTCGCTCAAGGCGACCCAGAGCCGTAGGACCTCGACCCCGTAGCGCTTGGCTATCTCTTGGGGAGTGATCACGTTGCCCTTGGACTTGCTCATCTTCTCCCCCTGCTCGTCTACGGTAAAGCCATGGGTCAAGATGGCCCGGAAGGGAGCCTGTCCCTGGGTGGCACTGCTGAGCAGGAGGGAGCTTTGGAACCAGCCCCGGTGCTGGTCGCTCCCTTCTAGGTAGAGATCGGCGGGGAAGTGGCCGGCATCGTAGTTGCGGCTTTGCAAGACGGCGAACCAGGTCGATCCGCTGTCGAACCAGACATCGAGGATATCCTCCACTTTCTCCAACTCCTCCGGTGAGTAGCCGCTTCCAGGATAAAGAAGCTCCTCGATGGACATGCTATACCACGCGTCGCTGCCGAAGCGCTCGAAGATGGCGGCGACGAAGTTGATCACCCGGTCGTCGAGGATGAGTTGACCCCTCTCTTTGTGGCGGAAGAAGGCGATCGGAACCCCCCAGACCCGCTGGCGGGAGATACACCAATCGGGGCGGTTGGCGATCATGCTCTCCAAGCGGTTGCGCCCCCACGCGGGGTAGAAGGTGGTCTTGGCTACCTCTTCCAGAGCGATCTGACGGAGGGTGCGTTCCTGCCCTTTGGGGGGCTGGTCGATGGTGATGAACCATTGGCGGGTGGCCCGGAAGATAATGGGCTTGTGGGTGCGCCAGCAGTGGGGATAGGAGTGGGTGATGGTCGTTTTGTGTAAAAGGGCCTCTCCCAAGAGGTCGCAGATGGCGTCGTTGGCTTCGAAGACATTCTTTCCCACGAACTCCTCGGGGAGGAGCCCTTGGCGGACGATGGTCTCGTCGTAGCGCCCCTCCTCGTCGACGGGCATCAGCAGTTCAAGGCCGTACTGGCGTCCGATCTGGTAGTCCTCTTCCCCATGGCCCGGGGCCGTGTGGACTGCTCCCGTCCCGCTCTCGGTGGAGACATGGGAGCCCAGGACGATGGTGCTGCGCCGGCCGTTGAGGGGGTTGATGGCGTGTTTGCCTTCCAGGGATTTGGGATCGATGCGGCCAACCACTTCTCCCCGGATCACTCCAAGCTCGGTGAGTACATCATACAGATCGGCGGCGACGATGTAGCCATCCCTCGTGATCACATACTCCACATCTGGGTTGAGGGCGATGCCGGTATTGGCTGGCAGGGTCCAGGGAGTCGTGGTCCAAATAACGATGGCCCCCGGCCGGCCAATGGCCCTTTGGGCATCCTCGTCCAGCTTGAAGGCGACATAGATGGAGGGGGAGACCTTCTCCTTGTACTCCACTTCCGCTTCGGCCAGGGCTGTCTTGGCGGCCCAGCTCCAATAGACCGGTTTGGAGCGCTCCACCAGGAGGCCGGCCTTGGCGATTTGGGCGAGGAGTCGGTAGATGTCGGCTTCGAAAGTGTACTCCATCGTCAAGTAGGGATGGTCCCAGTCGGCGACGACTCCAAGCCCCTTGAACTCCTCCCGCTGGATGGCCATGAACTTCTGGGCGTGTTCCCGACACAAACGGCGCACTTCGATGGGGTCTGCCTCTCTCTCACCAAGCTCCCTTTCCACCTGCTGTTCGATAGGCAGGCCGTGGCAGTCCCACCCGGGGGTGAAGCGGACCGCTTCCCCCCGAAAGTAGTGGAATTTGACGATAATGTCTTTGAGGATCTTGTTGAGGGCGTGGCCGATGTGGATGTGGCCGTTGGCGTAGGGGGGGCCGTCGTGGAGGGTGAAGAGTGGGCGGCCCTGGCGCAGCTCCTTCATCCGTTGGTAGACCCCCTCGGCAAACCATCGGGCGTAGCGTTTGGGTTCGTTCTGGGGGAGGTTTCCCCGCATCGGGAAGGATGTCTTGGGCAGGAGTAAGGTCGCTTTGTAGTCCATTGTCCCCTCGCTGGCATCTTTTTCTCGTTTCGCAATTGTAGTCAAAAAGTGGTTAGGAATTGCTGAAGTTTGCTATAATCGGGGAAGAGTACAGGGGGCAGCATGCGTCATATCGTCATCTTCATCGGGAAGGAGTTCCTCGTCAACGAGGCCTTCGTGGCCTATGTCCGTCGGGAGGCCCGGAAGCGGCTGATCCATCTCCACACGAGCCTCTTTTTCAACGAGCGCAATAAGGATATTTTCGTCGAGATCGCCAGGGCTCAAAAAGAGTACGACGCCATCCTCATCGTCGCCTCCCCCATGGCCTATGCGACTGCGGCCAAGGTGGTGGCTACCATCTTCGAGGACAATCTGGAGCTCCGGGAAGGAATGCTTTTGCCCTCTAGGGCGGAGCGCTTCGTCCCCGATAGTTTTCGCATCGGGAATGTGAACCTCCTCAAGGCCTCCACCCTGCAAAAGCTTCCCCCCATCCTCTTGGAGAGCGAACTGGAGAGTACCAACCTTTTCATCTGGAACATGGAGCCTGAGGAGATTGAGGGAGTCATCGGACCAATCGCTGCTGAGAGCGGGGTGGAGTATATCCTCACCCCCCTCACCCACCAGCTCTACCAGGTCCATCTGGTCAACCGGCCAGAGGGGAGTCTGCTCCCCTTCTTGCAGGAGGTCAAGGAGCGTTTGGAGGATCGGGCCATTGTGGCTTCCAACCTCTTTGAATACCTCATCGACCACTTTTCGGCGGTGGGCAAGAGCCTCACCTTCGCCGAGAGCTGTACGGGAGGACTCCTCGCTTCGATGCTCACCAGCGTCCCCGGCTCTTCCAACATCTTCAAAGGCTCCCTTGTCACCTACGCCAATGAGATGAAGAGCGCCTGGCTTGGGGTGCGGGAGGAGACCTTGCAGGCTTTCGGGGCGGTGAGTGAAGAGGTGGTGGAAGAGATGCTCTCGGGGGCCCTCAAGATCGCCCAGGCCGATTATGCCATCGCCATCAGCGGGGTGGCCGGGCCCGGTGGGGGGAGTCCGGTCAAGCCCGTTGGGACTGTAGTTGTCGGGGCTAGGGGAGTGGCGAAAGAGCAGGAGCTCATCCGGCGCCTCCACTTCGAAGGGGATCGCAACTACATCCAATACCAAGCGGCGATGTATGGAATCAAGCTCCTCTTCGAGGTGGCCAAGGAGGAGCTCTATTGACAAAGTCCAATTTTTTGCATATAATTTCACTCACAAACCGACGAGGGGTTTAGGACCCGTTAGCTCAGCTGGTAGAGCATCTGCCTTTTAAGCAGGTGGTCGCTGGTTCGAATCCAGCACGGGTCACCACTCTTGACCCCTTCA